>NZ_JBEZYY010000017.1:0-68114 GCF_040638975.1 Amycolatopsis sp. NPDC024027 | reverse complement strand
GCTCGTGGGGGGCCCGGTGGGGCGGGTGGGGGGGTCTTGTGGGGGAACCCGTTTGCCCCCCGACGGTCCCTATTCATTCTTTGGGCCCCGCCGACGTCCCGAATGAGTCATTCGCGACCTTTGCGGCGCCCAGAGTTGTCCACAGGCCCCTTCCGGTGACCGTTAGTAGTCCACAGATTACGTAAACCCATGGTTCTGCTTCGTCGCCTGACGGACGATCGATCCGTGACCAGAAGATCGTGGGCCGGACACGCCGAGGAGCTCTTCACCGCCAGCCGACGCGGCGTCATCACGGTGGCGCAGCTGGAAGAACTGGGCGTCCCGTCGCGGACCAGCTATCGGCGATGCCGCCCCGGCCATCCGTGGCAACGGCTCCTCCCTGGTGTCGTCCTGCTTCGCACGGGAACGCCGACTCGACGGCAACTGCTCGAAGGTGCCTTGCTCTACGGCGGCGGCGAAGCCGTCGTCACCGGCCTGGAGTCGTGCCGTCGCCAGGGCCTGAAGCGTGCCGCCCGGCCGGGCGAACCGGTCCACCTCTTGCTCCCGGCCCACCTCAAGACCACCAGCAGTGGCTACGTTCTCGTCGAGCGGACCACGCGGATGCCCACGCCGATCGAGGTCGACAAGCTGCCCTTGGCACCCGTGGTCCAGGCGGTACTGGACGAGTGCCGGCGGCTGACCGAACGCGCGCCGATCAGGGCGTTGCTCGCCGAAGTGGTGCAGCAGCTGAAGACCGACCCGGCAGATTTGTCCACGGAGCTGGAGAAAGGAAGCGACCGAGGTAGCGCTCTACCCCGCGATGTGCTCCGGGAGATCGGCAGAGGCGCCCGGTCGCCCGCCGAGGCCGAGGCCATGGCCGTCTGGCGGCGCACCGGCTTGCCGGATCCGGTCTGGAACTTCCAGGTCTGCGACGAGCGTGGCCGGTACATCGCCACCCCGGACGCCTGGTGCGACGAGGTCGCGTTGGCTTGGGAGATCGACTCCTACGAATTCCACTTCGGGCAACCGGGCTACGCGGCAACGCTCGAACGCAACAACCGGTATGCCGCCGCAGGAGTCGCGGTCGTGCAGACAGTGCCCAGCCGCTTGCGCAGCGAACCGCGAGCCGTCGCCGGCGAGCTCGTGCTGGCGTACCGCGCGGCGGCGAACCGTCCGCGTCCGCCAGTAGTCCTCGCCGGACGTCGCGAATGACTCATTCGGGACCTCGGAGGTCCCGAATGAGTCATTCGCGGCCGTTCGCCATTGAGTCTTTGGGCCCGCGGGAGCCCCCTATTTACACATCCGCGACGTTGGGGCCGGGGTCAGGCTTCCGGGGTGAGCAGAGCCGTGACGCGGGCCGCGAGGCGGGTGCTGTCGACCGGGCTGACCGTCACCCACTCCTGCCCACCCCGGCCCGGGGTCTTCGTCGCGCAATAAGCGCCGACGTCGGTGTCGAACCACGTCAAGCCGCCGACCCGCGTCACCCGGCCCGGCCCCGAGCGGCGGCTCACGCTGAACTGTCCCGCCGCGTACACCGGCCGCGCCTGGATCGCCCGGACCTCCTCGAGCTGCGCCGCCGCCGGCCCCGAACCCGCGTCCGAGGCACCCGAGAGTGTCGACGCCGGGAGGCTGATGCCGTAGCCGGGACCCGCCGACAGCTCCGGCAGGACGTCGACGATCGCCGTGCCGAGCTCGCCGTCGCGGATCGAGTCCAGGCCGATCGTCTGCTCCGGCTGGGTCGCCAGGACGCCGCGGCGGCCGCGGGCCGCGGTCACCGCGCGGAACGGCGTCGCCGCCGTCATGTCCGCCAACGCCTCGCACGCGACGAACACGTCCGCGTCCGCTAACAGGTTCAGGCGCGCGGCCAGGACCGGCTCGAGCCGGGACCCGTCGTGGAGACCGCGCTCGGCGAGGTTGGCGTAGACGGCCTTCCGCACCTCGGCCCGTTCGGCGTCGGTCACGCCGACGCTGCGGACGCTCAGCGGCTCCGGCGGGCGGTCGTGGCCGAGGTCGGTCCAGAGGATGTCGAACGCCGACGCCGAAACCCGGATCAAGCCCGCCCCAGCGCCGGCGGGGCGGGGAACGTCTCGGCGGGCGCGTGGCCGCGCAGCGCGGTGTCCCGCGTCCGGAGGACGTCGATGGCCTTCTGCCGCGCGGCTTCCGCCTCGGCCCGGCGGGCGGCCATCTCCCCGGCCAGCCCGGCCAGCACCAGCACGTTCCCGCTGGACGCCGCGTCGCGGATCATCGACGCCGGGTCGTAGGTCACCGGCGGCGGCATGTCGGCCCGGGCCCGCGCGGCCACCTCGGCCTGCGCACCGACCGCCTGGCCGACCGACGCCGAGACGGCGGCGGAGTGCGAAAGCCACTGCGCGGCCCGGCCCAGCGCCGCGCGCGCCGCGTCCCCGGCCTGGCCACGCCAGTGCTCCTCCGAGGAGGCGACGAGCGCGGCGACGTCGGCGGTGGACTCCTGCAGCCGCTTGGCGAGCCCGTCCCAGCGCGCCCCGACTTCGCCCGCGGCGACCGGGTCGTTGCCGCGCACGACCTCCACGGCCATCGCCTCGTGGCTGTAGGCCTCGTACCGCGCGGTGGCGACGGGGGGTTCGGGCACGGCGCACCTCCAGGTCAGGGCAGCTTGGGTTCGACGAGCCCGGCCACCGTGCCCGCGCGGCGGCACGCGAGCGGGGTGTCCGAGAAGCCGGTGTTGCTGACGTCGATCTGCACGCTGGCGCGGTCGCCCACGCCGAGCAGCACGGCGCAGGTGCCGTCGGCGGCCTTCTTGTCGGCGACCTTCAGCCCGGGGTGGTGGCCGACCGTCGTCTTCGTGGCGTTCTTCTTGGCGACGTCGAGGTCGGCCAGGCCGTGTTGCTCGTCGAAAGTGACGGTGACGCCGAAGGTGGCAGGCACGGTCCAGTCACACGCCCGGGCCCCGGCGATGGCCTTGGGCTTCCCGAGCACGGTGACGCCGGCGGCCGACCGGTCCTGCGGGGAGAGCAAGGCGCAGGGGTCGAGTGCGGCGAGGCCGATCGGCGAAGCGGACGGCGCAGGGACGGCGGTCGCGGAGGCCACCGCGAAGGTGTGCCCGATGGCGGCCGGTGGGGCGGTCTGCTGCCCGCACGCGGTGAGGAGAAGAAGGAGAGCGGCGGCAAGGACAAAACTGCGCACGCCTCGCCCGCGGCCCCAGACACCAGCCGGCTCCCCCGGCGCGCCCGCCACCCCGGGGCCTCGCGCCTCCGCCCGCTCGGCACGCACCAGCTCACCCACCGGTGCAGTCCACCCCTTCGGCCGCCTGCTCGTCCGCGTGCTGGTACTTCGCCAGCGCCTCGCCGATCCGCCGCTTGAGCGTCTCCAGCTCCTTGCCGAACGCGGTCAGCTGCTGCACCGCCGAGCCCTGGCCGCCGATCCCGTACTCGGCCATGAACTCGCCGATCTCGCCGGCGTACCCGCCGCCCAGCGGCACGCTCCGGCCGAGCACCTTGGCTTCGCGGACCATCTCGCCGACGACGTCCTGCAGCCGGCCGAGCTTCGCGTAGGCGTCCGTGGCCAGCTCGGGCGCGACCGCGAAGCCGCGGACGTCGAAGGGCGGCTGGGTTCGCAGCTCGCTCATAAGCGGTTACGCCTCTCCGTAGCCGGGCGACCTCGAACCGCAGCATACGACAGAGCAGGGTGTCAGCGGGAGCACCCAGAATCGGGTGAATACCCACCCGTTCGGGGTATCGTGCCTGCTTGCGCAGTGTCATCGGCACTGTCCCAGCCCGAGAGGCCGGAGGTGTTCCTCCGGCCTTCGCGGGGTTCCGCCCCCCGGTTCGCCCGGGTTTGACACACTGGGTGGAAGGCTGGTCGCTGCGCGCGGACAGCAGCGAGGGGGCCGTTCGGCCCGGCGGTGCGCACACTGCGCGCGGCCATGCGCCACCAGGAGGTCGAGTGACGTCGAGAATCCAGTCTGCCGCGCCCGGATCGGGCGAGCAGGCATCCGGGCGGCCGCCTTACCCGGCGGAGCCCTCGGGCAACGGGCGGGCCCCCGGCCACGCCGGCAGAGTGCCGCTGGACGAACTGCACGACACCGCGCGGCGGATCGCCGCCAACGTGGAACGCGTGCTGGTCGGCAAGCCCGACGTCATCCGGATCGCGCTGGTCACCCTGCTCGCCGAAGGCCACCTCCTGGTCGAGGACGTGCCCGGCGTCGGGAAGACGTCGCTGGCCAAGGCGCTCGCCCGGTCGATCGACTGCACGGTCAGCCGCATCCAGTTCACCCCCGACCTGCTGCCGAGCGACGTCACCGGCGTCTCCATCTACAACCGCCAGTCCGGCGAGTTCGACTTCCGCCCCGGCCCGGTGTTCGCGAACATCGTGGTGGGCGACGAGATCAACCGCGCCTCGCCGAAGACGCAGTCGGCGCTGCTGGAGTGCATGGAAGAGCACCAGGTCACCGTCGACACCACGACCTACCGGCTCGAAGAGCCGTTCATGGTGATCGCGACGCAGAACCCGATCGAGATGGAAGGCACGTACGCGCTGCCCGAAGCCCAGCGCGACCGCTTCACCGCGCGGGTTTCCATCGGCTACCCCGACCAGCAGGCCGAGCTCGCCATGGTCGACGAGCACGCCGGGCACAACCCGATCGAGGACCTGCAGCCGGTGTCCGACGGCGAGACCGTGCACCGGCTGATCGAGACGGTCCGCAGCGTGCACATGGCCCCCGAGGTCCGCCGGTACGCCGTCGACGTCGTCGCGGCCACCCGGGGAGTCCCGGAGGTCCGGCTCGGCGCGTCCCCGCGGGCCACGCTGCACCTCGTCCGCGCGGCGCGGGCGCAGGCCGCGCTGTCGGGCCGCGACTACGTCGTGCCGGACGACCTGCACACGGTGGCGGTCCCGGTCCTCGCGCACCGCCTGATGCTGACCACGGAGGCCCACGCGGCCCGCCGGTCGGCGACCGACGTCGTGCGCGCGGTGCTGCACCGGGTGCCGGTGCCGCAGGGCACCCGGCCCTAGCGGTGACACCTGGGGCTTCGCCCCAGGTCGGGGGTCCGCCACCCGAACCCCCGAAAGACTGTTCTGCCGCCGAAGGGGAAGAGAACGGCATGCTGCGTGCCCTGTCCGGCCTGACCACCCGCGGCCGTTGCCTCCTGGCCGCGGGGATCGCCGCCGCGGTGTGCTCGTTCGTGCTCAACGAACGCGACCTGCTGCGGGTCGCGGTGTTCGTGGTGGCGCTGCCGCTGCTGGTCGCCGTGTTCATCTCGGCGACGCGGCTGCGCATCGGCGCCACCCGCACGCTGCGCCCGCAACGGGTCGCCGTCGGCGGCAACGGCGAGGTGCAGCTGGAGCTGTGGCGCAGCGGGCGGCTGCCCGCCGGCGAGATCCTCCTCGAGGACGGCGTGCCGTACGCGCTGGGTTCGCGGCCGCGGTTCGTCGTCGAACGGCTCCCGCACGACAGGCGCGTCGCGCTGCGCTACCCGCTGCAGCCGGTGCTGCGCGGGATCCAGCAGGTCGGGCCGCTGCGCGCGACGATCACCGACCCGTTCGGGCTGTGCGAGTTCGAGCGCGAGCTGATCGGGCACTCCCGGCTGGTCGTCGTGCCCCGCGTGGTCCCGCTGTGGGGCCTGCCGAGCGGCGCGGGCATCGGCGTCGGCGACGACGGCACGGTCCGGCTGCACGCCGGGCAGGGTGAGGCCGACGTGATCGTCCGGCAGTACCGCCAGGGCGACGACCTGCGGAAGGTGCACTGGCGCTCGACGGCCCGCCGCGACGAGATCATGGTCCGCGTCGAGGAACGTCCCTGGCGCGGCGGCACGACGGTGCTGCTGGACCACCGCGCGGCCGCGCACCACGGCGCCGGCCCGGCGGCGAGCCTGGAGTGGGCGGTGGCGTTCGCGGCGTCGGCGGCCCTGCACCTGCGCCGGTCCGGCCACCGCGTCCGGCTGGTGAGCGAGCACGGCGTCACGCTGGCGGACATCCCGGGCGACGGCGGCGACCACTACGACCACGTCGTGCTCGACGCGCTGGCGGCCCTGCAGCCGGCCCACCAGCGCGACATCACGCTGGCCGGCGACCCGGCCGAGGGCCAGGAGCTGATCGCGGTGCTCGGCACGGTGAGCACGGAGGCGGTGCACGAGCTGACCCAGTACCGCCCCCGCGGCATCAGAAGCCTGGCGGTCCTGCTGGACACGCCGACGTGGTCGGCGGGGGTTTCGGCGCCCGAGCAGAGGGCCGCGGCGACGGAGGACTCGGCGGCGCTGCTGCGCGCGGCCGGCTGGGGCGTGATCGTGGCGGGGCCTGGGTCGCCGATGCCGCAGGTGTGGGCCGAGCTGTGCCGCAGCGGAGCCCGCCGCGGCACGCTGATCGGCGGGCTGCGATGAACCGCACCGCACCACAGCGCACCGCGACCCACCGCAGCTTGCTGATCGGGGCCGCGATGAGCACCACAGCGCCCCCGCAACCGACCGCAGCACCTCGGCTGGGGAGCTGCGATGAGCACCACCGCCCCGCGGCGCTACCGCAACCCGCCGCAGCACCTCGGCTGGGGAGCTGCGATGAGCACAAACACGCCGAAGCGCACCGCATCCCGCCGCAGCACCTCGATCGAGGAATCGCGATGAGCACCACCGCCCCGCGGCGCACCGCGGCCCGCCGCAGCACCTCGATCGGAGGGTCGCGATGAGCACCGCCGCACCGCCGCGGAAGTTCGATCGGCCCGCACCGCGGCCGGAACGGCCGCTTTCCGCCTGGCGCAGCAGCGTTCTCGCGCCCGTCGCCGCCGGGGTGGCCACCCTCTGTGCCGCGACCTCGGTCACCAGCGTCGTCGCCGGGCTGGCCTGGTTCGGGTACCTGTTCGTCGCCGTCCTGCTCATCGGGGCTTCCGGGCTGGCCCTGCGCTCGCTGCAGGTGCCGACCGTCCTGGTCGGGTGCGGGCAGCTGCTCGTCCTGCTCTTCCTGATCACCGGTGCCTTCACCACGCACGGCGTCCTGCAGATCATCCCGGGCCCGGAAGCGTTCTCCGAAATCGGGACCACGCTGTCGAGCGCCGCCGAGCAGATCCGTGTCGGGTTGCCGCCGGTCGAAGGCAGCCAGCCGATCCTGTGCCTCGTCACCATCCTGATCGGCCTGGTCGCCGTCCTCGTCGACACCCTGACCGTCGCCGCCGCAGCACCCGCGGCGACCGGGCTCGTGCTGCTCTGCGTCTACGCCGTGCCGGCCGCGCTGAGCGAGGAAATGCTGCCGTGGTGGACGTTCCTGCTCGGCGGGGCCGCGTTCGCCGGCCTGCTCGCCGTCGACGGCAACCACCGGCACCAGCGCTGGCGCACCCGGGAGGCCCCGGGGCGCAGCGGCAAGCCGGGCGTGCTGTCCGCGCCGGTCGCGGTTGTCTGCGCGGCGATCGTGCTCGGCCTGCTGGGCGGCGCGATCACCTGGGTCGGCACGATCGGGCGGATGCCGTTCGGCGAGGGTGGCAACGGCCCCGGGGCGGGCTCCGGCGGTTTCGGCATCCAGCCGTTCACCGAGCTGCGCGGCATGCTCGACCAAGGGTCCAACCGCGAGCTGTTCAAGGTCCGCGGCCTCGGCACCGACCGCCGGCTGATGCGCGCGATGACGCTCGACACCTACTACCCCAACAAGGGCTGGGGCCTGCACGACGAAGGCCGTTCGCAGCAGGGCGTCCCGGTCGGGCCGCAGCTGCCGCCCGCCCCGGGCGACGACGGCACCGGCACCGCGCGCCGGATCGACGTCGAGCCGACCAGCTGGCGGGACAACTGGCTGCCGGTCTACGGCGCGCCGCGGGTGATCGACGGCACGGCCAACAGCTACCTCTACGACCAGATCAGCGGCACGGTGTTCACCACCCGCAGCGAAGCCCCGCCGGCGTACACCGAATACGCGTCGCTGAAGGAACCGACGGCCGCCGAGCTGCGCGTGACCTCGCGGGTCGACGACCTGCCACCGCGCTACACCCAGATCGACCGGGTCGACGACCGCGTCCGCGCGAAGACCCAGCAGCTGATCGCCGGCGCGACCAACGACTTCGACCGGGCCTCGGCGATCTGGCGCTACTTCACGGCGCAGAACGGGTTCGTCTACGACACGAAGACCGCGCCGGCGACCGACGCCGACGCGCTCACCGACTTCATCCTCAACGGCAAGCGCGGCTTCTGCGAGCAGTTCGCGTCGGCCATGGGCGTGATGCTGCGGGTGGCGGGCATCCCGTCGCGCGTGGCGATCGGCTTCACGCCGGGCGTGCAGGTCAACGACTACCTGACGATCACCACCCAGGACGCGCACGCGTGGGTCGAGGCGTACTTCGGCGACAAGGGCTGGGTGACGTTCGACCCGACGCCGCTGTCCGACGGCCGCGGCATCACGCCGTCGTACCTGCAGGCCGGCCCGCAGAACGGCAACCAGCCGGACGACACCCAGGTGGCGCCGAGCACGGTCCAGTCGAGCGCGGCACCGACCGGCGTCCCGCGCGACAACGAACCGAACGTCCCGGCGCAGACGGCCAAGGACGCTTCGAGCGGCGACGGCTGGCTGTTCGACCTCGCCCTGGTGCTCGCCGCGCTCGGCGCGGCCGCACTGCTCGTCGCGGCGGTGCTGCGGCGGTCGCTGGGCCGCGGGCGCACGCGGCCGGGGGACGGCGCTCCACCACCGGGGCCGGCGGACGACGACCGGAGCGAGGGCGCACTGCTCGTGCGAGCGCCGGCGCCGGTGGCGGCACCGTCCCGGCTCCAGGCACTGCTCGGCTGGCTGCCCCTGCTGGCGGCGGGGTTGTGGATCACCGCGCTGGGCCTGCTCGCGGCGACGGTGGTCTGGTGGCTCGGCGTGCTGGTGGTGGTCCTGCAGCTCGCGGCGGCCGGCCCGGCGCTGGTCCGCGAGGTCGTCCGCCGACGGCGCTTGCAGCGCATCGTCCAGCAGCAGCCGGGCGCGGCCGACGCGGCCTGGGCGGAGCTGCGCGCGGAGTGCGCGGACCGCGGCCTGCCGATCCCGAGCAGCGACACGGTCCGCGTGGCGGGCCAGAAGCTGGCGGCCAAGCACCACCTCGACGACGACGGCCGCGAAAGCCTCCGGACGGTCATCGGCGTCCTGGAGAGGTCGTGGTACGGAGGGGACGACACAGCTCAGCCGGCGCTCCCGCCGGCCTTCGAGGGACTGCGGCGGAGCCTCCGCCGCAACGCGCCGCTGTCGTGGAAGGGAAAGCTGTTCCCCCGCTCGGTCTTCCGCAACCGCGACTGACGCCACGCGGCCCTCGGGCATCACCTGTGCCTGGCGGGGTATCTCGCGTGATCAGCGGGGTATCACCCGTGCTTGAAGGGGCATCTCCCGTGACCAGCGGGGCATCACCCGTGCTTGAAGGGGCATCTCACGTGACCAGCGGGGCATCAGCGGGTGGCCCCGCTGATCACGGGTGACCAGGCGCGCCGCCGGGTCACCCGGGTGGGGGTCACCCACTGTCACCGCAGCGGGACGGCCCGCCGCGGGCAGGTGAGCACACAAAAAGATCCGCGTCCCCCCGTTCGGCGGACGCGGACCTCGTCGTCTTGCGGCGCTACTGCTCCTCGAAGCGCTGGCGGAAGCGCTCCTCCATCCTCTGGGTGAAGGAACTCCGGCGACCCGATGGCTTGCCGCCGCGGGTGGCTGGTCCACCGGCCTTGCCGTCTCCGTCGGCGCCGTGCCGAATGGATGTGACGGCCATCATGACTCCGAAGAACATCACGAGGAACCCGAGCACGCTGATCAGCGGGATGTCGGCCACCCGGAACTGCGGCACCACCACGCCCAGCACCAGCAGGGCCACGCCCACTACGAACAGGGCGATGCCCTGAATACGCCGTCGGCGAGCGGGGCGACGCAACCGGGTGCCACGCACCGTGGATGCGAACTTGGGGTCCTCGGCATAGAGCTCGCGCTCGATTTGATCGAGCAGCCGCTGCTCATGCTCGGAGAGTGGCATCTTTCCTCCTCCGGCACAGCTGTCGCGGGCGCCGGGCCGCGCAACGTCCTGGACCCAACAGCCAACCCCAGGCGGGGTGGCACTGTCCAGGATACGAGGCCCGCGCCCGCACGACTACCCGATCCCGCATCCAAGAGGGATCGAATTGGGCTAAATCCCGCCGAAGGGGCGTTGCGGACGGTCACCGTGGCCGATCGTGACCGTTTTGCCGCCCGTCCGCCGTTGTGGGGGAAGGCCACCGGGCCGAAGATCACCGTCCGTGCCGTCACCCCTCCCGAGGCCTCAGCAAGGACGCGGGCCGCACCGCCGCCGAACCGAACTTCGACCGCGCGACGTCGGCCGCCACCTCCGCGTCGCGCCAGCGCGGGGCCGGCGAATCGAACACCAGCTGCTCCCCCGCCTCCCCGGTGTCGAGCCCTTCGACGCGGACGCCGATCAGCCGCACGGGCCCGGTCGGCGCGTGCTCGGCCAGCAGCGCGACGGCGACCGCGTGGATCTCGCGCGCCACGTCCGTCGCCGAGACCAGCGTGCGAGCCCGGGTGATCGTCCGGAAGTCCGCGAACCGCACCTTGATCGAGACCGTCCGGCCGCGCAGCCCCCGCCCCCGCAGCGTCGCGCCGACCCGCTCCGCGAGCCGCAGCAGCTCCAGCCCCAGCGCGGCCCGGTCGTGCCGGTCGACGTCGAAGGTGTGCTCCGCGCCGATCGACTTCTCCGGCGACTCGACCTCCACCGACCGCTCGTCCACCCCGTGCGCCAGCCGGTACAGGTGCTCGCCGGCCGCGGTGCCCAGCGACTTCTTCAGCCGCTCCGGCGGGAACGCGGCGACGTCGGCGATGGTGGCCAGGCCCAGGCGCCGCAGGTGCTCCTCGGTCCGCGCGCCGACGCCCCACAGCGCCGACACCGGCAGCGGGTGCAGGAACGCCAGGGTCTCCGCCGCGGGCACCACGACCATCCCGTCCGGCTTCGCCATCCCCGACGCCAGCTTCGCGACGAACTTGACCTTCGCCACCCCCACCGAGCAGGTGATCCCGTGCTCGGCCGCGACCCGCGAGCGGAGCTGCGCGCCCAGCGAAGCCGGGGTGGCGCCCAAGCGCCGCAGCGCCCCGCTGACGTCCAGGAACGCCTCGTCCAGGCTGAGCGGTTCGACCAGCGGCGTCAGCTCGCGGAAGATACCCATCACACCGCGGGAGACCTCGCCGTAGAGCCCCGACGTCGGTGGGATGTTGATCAGGTGCGGGCACAGCCGCTTCGCCGTCGAGAACGGCATGGCCGAGCGCACGCCGAACTTGCGCGCCGGGTAGTTCGCCGCGGCCACGACGGCCCGCGGGCCGCCCCCGGACACCACGACCGGCTTGTCCGCGAGCTCGGGCCGGGTCCGCAGCTCGACCGACACGAAGAACGCGTCCATGTCGACGTGCAGCAGCCCGCACCCGGTGTCGTCCGGCACCGGCTCCCCCGGCCGGACGCGGAACCGGCCCATCCCGCCCGGCAACTCAGCATTTCGCCCCACCCCGGGGACGCTACCGGCCACCACCGACATTCTTCGGGGGTTCGGGTGGCGGAGCCCCCGACCTGGGGCGAAGCCCCAGAGGACATTGCCATTCTTCGGGGGTTCGGGTGGCGGAGCCCCCGACCTGGGGCGAAGCCCCAGAGGACATTGCCATTTTTCGAGGGTTCGGGTGGCGGAGCCCCCAGAGGTCATTGCCGGTTTCGGATCACCGGGGAGCGCGAGGGCGGAAAACCCGCGGAACGGGCTCAGGCCGGGCGCGCCACCGCGTGCAGCCGGCCGGCGATGTCCCGCAGCGCCGGCGTGCTCGCCGCCACCCGCTCGAACTCCGCCAGCTCGTCGCCGGTGACGTCGCCGGTGACCAGGTCCGAGATCACCCGGTCGCCCTGCAGCAGCGTCACTTCGAGGCCTGCGGCCTCCAGGTCGGCACGCAGGCCGGCGGCGGAGAAGCGCCGCAGCACGGTGTCGCCCGGGGCGACGCCGCCGGCGCTTTCGAGCAGCTGCCGGGCCTCGCCGACCCGGCCCGCCAGTGCGCGGTGGAGCACGGCCGCGTGGCGGTTCGCCACCAGCACCGACACCGCGCCGCCCGGCGCCACCGCCGTCGCGAGGGCCGTGAGCACCGCCGAAGGGTCGTCGACGATCTCCAGCAGCCCGTGCGCCAGCACCAGGTCGGCCGAGCCGGCCTCGACGTACCGGCCCAGCGCGTCCGAGTCGTCCGCGACCACCGTGATCAGCTCGGAGACGCCTTCCTCCTCGGCCCGGCGCTGCAGCGTGGCCAGGGCGTTCGGGCTCGGCTCGACGACGGTCACCCGGCAGCCCGCCGCCGCGAACGGCACCGCCCAGCCGCCGCTGCCGCCGCCGACGTCGACGACGCGGGGGTGCTCGGCGCCCCGGGCGCGGGCGGCCTCGATCTCGGCCTCGAGCACCCGGCGGACGGCGCCCGAACCCCGGGCGGCCACGGTCTCCGTCTTCATGTCGCACAGGGTAGTGCCCGCCACCGCCCGCCTCCCGAGCTCCTCCCTTCGAGTGAACGGCCCTTGCCCGGCGGCGCCTCCCGCCCGCACCCGTAGGCTGGACTTCGTGCACACGGTCGCCGTACTCAGCCTCAAGGGAGGCGTCGGCAAGACGACGGTCGCTCTCGGTATCGCGTCCGCCGCCTTGCGTAGGGGCACGCGGACGCTGGTGGTCGACCTCGACCCGCAGGGCAACGCCACCACCTCGCTCGACCCGCCCTTCACCGACGCCACCCTCGCGGACGTGCTCGAAACCCCGACCCGGGAGATGCTGGAACGCGCGATCGCCCCGAGCGTGTGGAGCGAGGACGTCGACGTCCTCGTCGGCACCGAAGAGCTGGAGCTGCTCAACGACCCGGACGCCGACAGCGAGCGCCTGGCCAACTTCTCCCGCGCGCTGGACGAGCTGCACCGCACGCCGCTGCGCGAAACGCCGTACGAGCTGGTGGTCCTGGACTGCCCGCCGTCGCTGGGCCGGCTGACGAAGTCGGCGCTGGTCGCCGCGGACAGCGCGCTCATCGTCACCGAGCCGACGATGTACGCCGTCGCCGGCGCGTCCCGGGCCCTGGAGGCGATCGAGAAGATCCGCAAGGAGCTCAACCCTGACCTGCGCCCGATCGGCGTCCTGGTCAACAAGCTGCGGGTGCGCTCCTACGAGCACCAGTTCCGGATCGCCGAGCTGCGCGAGAACTTCGGCTCCCTGGTGATGCCGACGGCGATCACCGACCGGCTCGCGGTGCAGCAGGCCCAGGGCGCGTGCAGCCCGATCCACGAGTGGCACTCGCCGGGTGCCCAGGAGATCGCGCTGACGTTCAACATGGTGCTGGCGAAGATCCTCCGCTCGAACCGGGCGGGCCGGCACCGCATCGCCGGCGAAGAACCCGAAGGCCCGGACTGGCCCGAAGGCCCGGCCCCGGAGACCCCCGAGGCCCCCGACGCGCCCGCCGAGGTGTCCGAATCCGCGGGGTGAGCCGTGCCCGAAGGTGACACCGTCTTCCTGGTCGCCAAGCGCTTCGCGAACGCGATGACCGGGAAGACGTTGCTGCGCGGCGAATTCCGCGTGCCCCAACTGGCCACTGTGGACCTGTCCGGCCGCGAGGTGCTCGGCGTCGGGACGGTGGGCAAGCACCTGTTCACCCGCTTCTCCGGCGACCTGACCCTGCACTCGCACCTGATGATGGACGGGATGTGGGACGTCTACCCCGCCGGCGCGAAGTGGCGCCGGCCCGGCCACCACGCCCGCGTGATCTTCACCGCGGCCGGCGTCCAGGTGATCGGCTTCCGCGTCCACGACCTGAAACTCGTGGCCACCGGCAAGGAACGCGACCTCGTCGCCCACCTCGGCCCGGACCTGCTGGATCCGAAGTGGACGGACGAGCACCTGAAGCAGGCGATCGCGAACCTGACCGCCGCTCCGGCGCGCGAGCTCGGGCTCGCCCTGCTCGACCAGCGCGTGATGGCGGGCGTCGGGAACCTCTACAAGTGCGAGATCGCCTTCCTGCTCGGCGTGACCCCGTGGACGCCGGTGTCCGAAGTGGACGCCGAGCGCACGGTCGCGCTGGCCCGCAAGCTGCTGCTGGCCAACGCCCTCGCCGGGCGCTTCGACCAGAGCACCACCGGCCACCTCGACCGCAACCGCAAGAACTGGGTGTACGAGCGCACCCGCCAGGGCTGCTTCCGCTGCGGCGGCAAGCTCCTGGTCCGCACGCAGGGCCACGACGTCCAGCGACGGCCGACGTGGTTCTGCCCGAAGGACCAGCCGGGGCCGTACCCGGCGCAGTAAGCTGGCCCACGTGACGACGTTCAAGCTCCCGCTCTACGGGGCCGACACCGAACGCGGCGACCTCGCTCCCTGAGCGCCGCGCGCTCCGTCCGTCACCCGTTTGAAAACCCAGGGAGCTTCGTCATGCCCGAAATCCTGACCGGGCCGGCGCTGCGCGCGTTCGCGCACGCCCTGCCCAAGGTCGAACTGCACGTCCACCTGGTCGGCTCGGCGAGCCTGCCGACGGTGCTGGAACTGGCCCGGCGGCGCCCCGCCGCCGGCGTCCCCACCGGGGAACGCGAGCTCGCGCAGTTCTTCACCTTCCGCAACTTCGCTCACTTCCTCACCGTGTACCTCGCGGTCACCTCGCTCGTGCGCGACCGCCACGACGTCCACACCCTCGTGACGGGCTTGGCGGCGGATCTCGCCGCGCACAACTGCCGCTACGCCGAAGTCACCGTGACCCCGTACAACCACCTGCTCGACGGGATGTCCGGCGACGACCTGCTGGCCGGGCTCGAAACCGGCCGCGCCCACGCCGCCGAACTGGGCGTGGAACTGTCCTGGTGCTTCGACGTCCCGGGCGAAAAGGGCATCCGGGCCGGGCGGGAGACGCTGGTGTTCGCGCTGCGCGAACGTCCCGGAGGCCTGGTGTCGTTCGGGCTCGGCGGACCGGAACTGGGCGTCGGGCGGGCGCAGTTCGAGCCGTACTTCACGCGGGCGCGGGAAGCCGGGCTGCACAGCGTCCCGCACGCCGGGGAGACCACCGGGCCGGCCACGATCTGGTCCGCGCTGCACGACCTCGGCGCCGAGCGGATCGGGCACGGCACGAGCTGCGCGGCCGATCCCGCGCTGCTGGAACACCTTGCGGCCCATCGGATTCCGCTCGAGGTCTGCCCGACGTCGAACGTGCGGACCGGCCAGGTCGCGGACATCGCCGCGCACCCGGTGCGGCGCATGCTCGACCACGGCGTCGTCGTGACGCTCAACACCGACGACCCGCCGATGTTCGGCGCCACGCTCACCGGCGAGTACGTCGCCGTCGCCGAGGCGCTCGGGCTCACCACGGCCGAACTGGTGCGCTTGGCGGAGAACGCCGTCGACGCTTCCTTCCTCGACGAGCGGCGGAAAGCCGTCCTGCGGACCGAGATCACAGAAATGACGTTGCCGCGCACCACCGACTTCGCCTAGCTTGGAAGTACACGAGAGAGGAGGTGGTCCAAAGTTGTATATCGACAGGACTCGTGAGGTGGCTGTCCGCTAGCGGATGGCACGTGGAGGACTTTGAGCAGCGCTACAGCTGAGCCACCTTCGGCTCATCGCCTGCTCCACGTGATGCCTGATAGCGAATACCAGGCAGTCACCGTGCCCCCGGGGTTTCCGAGCACCAGTCCGGCTCGGACTCAAGCGTTTGACGGCGCTCGAGAGGCACCCCGGGGGTTCCTTCATGCGCTCATTTGGGCAGGTCATGCCACCCGGCGTCGCAGGATGACCGTCCGGCGATCAGCATTTCGCCGCATCGTCCCCCGGACGGCTGATGCTCGCTAGCCTGGAAGCATGCTCAGGCCCGACTACCCGATCACCACGGGACGCCTGCTCCTGCGCCCGTTCACGCCCGAGGACCTCGACGCGCTGAACTCCTTCCAGTCCCGCGCCGACGTCGCCCGCTACCTGTACTGGGGCCCGCGCAGCCGCGCCGAGTCGGCCGCCGCGCTCGCCAAACGGGTGCACAGCTCGACGTTGACGAAGGAAGGGCAGCTGCTGGCCGTGGCGGTCGAGCTGGCCGCGACGGGGCAGCTCATCGGCGACCTGAACCTGGAGTGGCTGAGCAGCGAACACCGCCAGGGCGAGATCGGGTTCGTCTTCCACCCGGACCACCACGGCAAGGGCCTGGCCGCCGAAGCGGCCACCGAGCTGCTGCGGCTGGGCTTCGAAGACCTGGGGCTGCACCGCATCATCGGCCGCTGCGACGGCCGGAACACCGCGTCCGCCGCGCTGATGGAACGCCTCGGCATGCGCCGCGAAGCGCACCTGAAGGAAAACGAGATCGTCAAGGGCGAGTGGACCGACGAGCTGATCTACGCGATGCTCGAGGACGAGTGGAAGGACCGCGATTAGTGGCCGCCTTCACTCCGGCGTGACGCTCGGGTAGCGGGCCCCAGGCGATTTGGCAGCATAGGGGCGTGTTCTTCGACAAGATCGTCCGCCCGGCGCTGTACCGGCTGTCCTCCCACGACCCCGAGCTGGTGCACGAGCGCACGATCGGCGTCCTGGCCCGGCTCGGGAAAGCCGCGCCCGCGCTGGGTGGCGCACTCCGCGTCGACGACCCGGTGACGGTGCTGGGCCTGCGGTTCCCCAACCGCGTCGGCCTGGCCGCCGGGATGGACAAGAACGGCCGCGCGCTGCCCGCGTGGGCCGCACTCGGCTTCGGGTTCGTCGAGGTCGGCACGGTGACGCGGCTGGCGCAGCCGGGCAACCCGAAGCCGCGGCTGTTCAGCCTCCCGGCGAGCGACGCGGTGATCAACCGCATGGGCTTCAACAACGACGGCGCCGAAGCCCTCGCGGCCAAGCTCGCCCGCGACGGCAAGCCGGGCGTCCCGCTGGGGGTCAGCATCGGCAAGTCGAAGGTGACGCCGCTCGAGGACGCCGTCGAGGACTACCGGTTTTCGCTGCGGGCGCTGCACCCGTACGCGGACTACTTCGCGATCAACGTCAGCTCGCCGAACACGCCGGGACTGCGGCAGCTGCAGGACCGCACCGCGCTCGCCGAACTGCTCGGCGAGCTGCGCTCGACGTCGCTGGAGCTCGCCGGCGGCGGTTCGCCGACGCCGGTGCTGGTGAAGGTCGCGCCCGACCTGACCGACGACGCGCTGGCCGAGCTGCTGGAGGTCGCGCTCGAACACGGCGTCGCCGGGATCATCGCCACGAACACGACGCTGGCGCGCGACGGCATCGCGTCCGCGGAAAGCGGCCTGGCCGGACAGGCGGGAGGACTGTCCGGCCGGCCGCTGACCGCCCGCGCGGCCGAGGTCGTGCGGTTCGTGCACGACCACACCGGCGGGAGCCTGCCGATCATCGGCGTCGGCGGGATCATGGGCCCGGACGACGCGATCCGGCTCGTCGACGCCGGCGCTTCGCTCGTGCAGCTCTACACGGGCTTCGCGCTGCACGGGCCGGGTTTGGTGCGCCGCGTCAGCCGGGGTCTCGCAGCCCGGCGGTAGACGCGAAGCGCACGTAGCCGCGCCAGGACTCGTAGCGCTCCAGGCCGGGGCCCTCCGCGGCCGGGTCGCAGCGCACCGCCAGCGGGGTGGTGCCGTCGGCCAGTTCGACGCGCTCCAGGACGAACGGCGGCTTCAGCGTCGCCGCGAAGCGCTCGAACGCGGCCGGGGACAGCCGCCAGCGCTCGCCGTCGAGGCCGGTGCCGCCGTCGAGGACGCCGGGCTGCGGTGGTTCGGTGTCCAGGAGCACCATCCGGTAGCCGTCGGTGGTCCGGACCGGTCCGGTGAACCGGGCGCCGAGCGCGGTGAGGTCGGCGTTGAGCGGCTGGCCGCGCAGGTGCGCGCCGAACACGACGACGTCCTCCCCCGGCTCGGGGTAGGGCGTCATCGGCTCGTCCGTGCAGACGGTCGCCAGGTCGAGGGCGATCTGGTCTTCGAACGCGCGTGTCAGGAAGGTGACGCCGAAGGGACGGCGATCGCCCGGCAGCACCGGGACGGTCACCGAGGCCACGTCGAGGAGGTTCGCGAAGGCCGTGCAGGAGGCGAGGCGGTGGCCCACGCCGGCCGGGTCGGCCAGCGCTTCGGCGATCCCGGGGTGCTCCGGCACGGTCGGCACGAGGAGGGCGTCGAAGCCGTCGAACCCCTGCTCGGGCCCGGAGATCGGGGTGAGCACGGCGCCGGCCGCGGTCAGCCGGGTGACGACGGTCTTGAGCGCGAGGCTCGCCGCCTCGCCGAGGGGGAGGTCGGCGGGGTAGGCGATCCGCGGGTGCTCACCGGCGCCGAGGCGGACGTCGGCGGGCCAGCTGCGGTCGCCACCGGTCATCAGCGTGAGGGCGCGATGGGCCGCGATCAGGCCGTTCGCGTACACGGACACGGTGTCGGCGGCGGGCAGCAGGCCGCGCGTCGGCTTCACCGCGACGACGGCGTTCAACGCCGCCGGGACGGCACCGCCGGTGCTCAGCGCCAGGTCGACGACGCCGAGCGCGACGGCGACCGCCGCGCCGTTGCCACCGGTCTTGGTGCGGTCCCAGGCGCCGGAGATCGGGGCGGCGCCGGTCTTGCCGAGCACGACGGCACCGGCGGCGGTGAGCCGGGTGACGACCGCGGCGCTGGTTTCCGGGACGCCGTGGCCGGAGGGCTGGGCCGCGACGTCGATCAGGTCCTGGACGGCGATGACCGTGCCGGCCAGCGGGAGGACCTCGCCGGCCTTGACGCGTTCGTCGACGGCCTTGGCGTCGACGAGGACGTCTTCGACGGCGCGGAGGGTGGTCCAGAGTTCGGGGCGGCCGGCCTCGGTGAGGCGTTCGAAGGCCGCGATGACGCGCTGGGAGGCGGTGGGTGGGGTGATCGGCACGGGATCCGGGTCCGGCGGGAGCGTGTTCACGGGGCGTCCTTTCCTCGGCGGTCCAGAAAGTCCACTGTGTACGGTCGGCGCCGGCGGTCCTCAGTGCACGGCGGGCCTCCCGGCGAGTGACACCTCTTCATGCATGACAGAAACGTTAGGGCGTGGACGTTTCCGTAGCCATCAGATTCCGATTACGCCCGGGTTTCGGCACCGGAAGGTGAACAGGGCACGACGCCGGGGTGAAACGCACGATCACGCACACCGCGTGACGACCAGCCGGTACCCCCGGTCGGCGGCCCCCGAACGGCCGAGTTTCAGATCCCAATGGCCCAATACCGGCCCGATCCGCGTGATGATGCCCGAAACTGACGTGACGAGGCGAGAACTCGCGTGACCGGAGCCGGAACTCGCGTGTCTGGAGGGGCATCACGCGTGTCTGGAGGGGCATCTCGCGTGTCTGAGGGGGCATCTCGCGTGATTGGAGAGGCATCGCCGTGATGCCCCTCGGATCACGCGAGATGCCTGTTGGCACACGCGTGATGCCCCTTCCGTCACGCGGGTTGCGCGGGGTCAGGAGAGTTCGCGGAGGGCCATTGCGAGGCCGGCCAGGCGGTCGGTGGCGTCGGTGAGGGCCTGCTTGGACGTCACCAGGCCGTCGCCGGCCGCGGCGACCGTGTGGCCAGCCGCGGCGACCAGGCCGCGGTAGCCCTCGAGGCCGTCGTCGAGCTGCTCGCGGAGCTTGGCCACCGCCGCGTCCAGGGCCGCCTTCTCGCGGGCGGGTGCCGAGTCGCGGCCGCGCTCGATCGCCTGGATGCGGGCCGCCAGGCCGCGCAAGGCGGCCGCCGCTTCGGTGGCCGTCTGGCGGGCGTCGGCGACGGACACCTCCGAGACCTGAAGCGTCCCCAGCGAAGTCGGCACCGAGAGCTGGCGCAGCAGCTCCGTCAGCGAGGCCTCGCACTCGGCGAGACGCTCCATCGGCTCACGGGCCGCCGAGCGGGCGGGCGGCAGCGGCGGCGGTCCGGCCGGCGCCGCCGGGATCGGGGTGCGCTTGAGTTCACGCAGCTTGAGGCCGGAGCGGACGCTGAACGTGCCGAAGATGACGGCTCCCGCGAACGCCGTGATCGCCTGCGGCATCATCGCGGCGTGGGTCGGGCTGATCCAGCCCACCGCGGCGGCCACCGTCACGACCGCGCACAGGATCGTCAGGATGATCCACAACGTCAGCGCCTTCGACGTCCGGCGCTTGCGGCGTTCGAGCTTCGCGGCCGGGTGGTTCCAGCGGTCCCACTTGGCCCGGGCCTCGGCGAACGCCGGGACCTGGCTCGCCATGGACGACAGCGAGGACGTCATGTCGGGCCGCCGGACCGGCGGCCGCTGCAGCGGGTTCGGGCGCCGCGGGGCGGGCTTCCCGCCGGCCTGCTCGGCCGGCGGGAAGTACTTCTGCACCTTCTGGAGGTGTTCCTGGGCGCGCACCGCGTAGTCGGGCAGCTTCTCGATGTGCTTCTCCAGCTTCGCGCTCAGCTCACTGAAGTCACGCCGCCTGCCCTGCTGCCCCATGGTGCTCGCCCCCTCGGTGTCGTCAGGCCGGGTTCTTGCCCTGCTCGGCCTGTACCCGTGCCTGGATCTCACGCTGG
This sequence comes from Amycolatopsis sp. NPDC024027, assembly GCF_040638975.1. Classification (NCBI taxonomy): domain Bacteria; kingdom Bacillati; phylum Actinomycetota; class Actinomycetes; order Pseudonocardiales; family Pseudonocardiaceae; genus Amycolatopsis; species Amycolatopsis sp. NPDC024027. The sequence continues at coordinate 47,722 of NZ_JBEZYY010000017.1, read as the reverse complement.
ATGTCGGCCTGGCTGCTCGCCGCCGGAGCCGCCTTGCCGCCGTCGGTCACCTGGGCGACCGAGTCACCGTGCATCGACGCGCGGATCTGCTGCAGCCGCGACTGGCCGGCCATCTGCGTGGTGGAGGCCTGGACCTCCATCATGCGCCCTTGGACCGAGTTCTGCGCCAGTTCGGCCGAGCCCAGCGCCGTGGTGTAGCGCTTCTCGATCTTGTCGCGGACCTCTTCCAGCGACGGCGTGTTGCCCGGCGCGGCCAGCTGGCTCATCTGGTTCAGCGAAGCGGAGACCTGCTCCTGCATCTTCGCCTGCTCCAGCTGCGAGAGCAGCTTGGTGCGCTCGGCCAGCTTCTGCTGCAGCATCTGCGAGTTGCGCTCCACGGCCTTCTTGGCCTGGGCCGCGGCCTGCAGCGACTGGTCGTGCAGCGTCTTCAGGTCCTCGATGCTCTGCTCGGCCGTGACGAGCTGCGTCGCGAAGCTCTCCGCGGCGTTCTCGAACTCGGTGGCCTTCTGCTCGTCACCCTTGCCGCGCGCCTCGTCCGCGAGGACGAGCGCCTGCCGGGTGGAAGCCTGGAGCTTCTCGACCTCGCCGAGCTGCCGGTTGAGCTTCATCTCCAGCTGCCGCTGGTTGCCGATCACGGAGGCGGCCTGCTGCGTCAGCGCCTGGTGGTTGCGCTGCGCCTCCTCGATGGCCTGCTGGATCTGTACCTTCGGGTCGGCGTGCTCGTCGATCTTCGACGAGAACGCCGCCATCATGTACTTCCAGAACTTCACGAACGGGTTGGCCATCTCCTCCGCCTGCCTTCTTGCGTCCCACGGGCCTTGGTACTCGGGGTGGGGCGTCACTCCCCTGCATCTGCAACGCACCGACCCCGGCGTCGGGTTCCATCGTGTCAGGTCGGCCACGTCCGTTCCAGGCGACCCCGGGGGATTTCAGGGTTCGTCCCTGATCACCCCTGGAGGTAACGCCGACGGCCCCGGGCGGGTTGCCCGGGGCCGTCGGCCGAAATCAGGGGTGAAACGGTGCTCGAAGCCACCGCTGGCGGCGGCGAGCAGGCCTCGCCCCCGCCACACCTCACGCGGCGATCGTGGACGCCAGCTTCGGCTGCCCGATCGTCGTCCGCAACGTCGTGTTCATCCTCGGCGCGGGCGAAATCCGCAGGTCGGCGAGGTCGTTGCCGATCAGTTCCGACATCAGGCGGCCGCCTTCGATGCCGGCCGCCGAGGCTTCGGCGCCCCGCTTCTCCCGGGGCGTGCCTTCCACGATCCGCTCGTCGACCGGTGGGACCTCGACGTTGTCGAGAGCCGAAACATCCGCCGCCACGTGGTGCAGCAGCTCGCCGAGCGGAAGGTCCAGGGCCTGGCAGATGGACGCGAGCAGTTCGCTCGACGCCTCCTTCTGGCCCCGCTCGACCTCCGAGAGGTAGCCGAGGCTGACCCTGGCGGCGCGGGAGATGTCGCGCAGCGTACGACGCTGGTTGGTGCGGGCATGACGGAGCCGATCACCGATCGCCTCACGCAACAGCACGGTCATCACGCGCCTCCCTTCCGAACAAGTACCCCCTACGTTACCCAGAGCGGCACCCCGGGCGCAGGAGTTGGTGTGCACGTACGCCAAGGGCGAACGCGTATTTCACCCCAAATGTTCCCCGAGCAGGGCAAACGCGGCCAAGACCGACTCGGTCCTGATCAAGTCGCGATCGCCGCTCAAGGCCAGGGTTCGGACTGTACGTGTTCCCGGCCCGGCGAGCCCGACGTGCACGGTGCCCGGTTCGACGCCGTCCTGCGCCGACGGACCGGCCACGCCGGTGAGCCCGAGGCCCCAGGTGGCGCCGCACCGGTCTCGGGCGCCCTCGGCCAGCTGGGCGGCCACCTCGGGGTGGACGGCGCCGTGCTCGGCCAGCAGCCCGGGGTCGACGCCGGCCAGGGCGGTCTTCAGCTCGGTCGCGTAGACGACCAGGCCGCCGCGCAGCGCCGCGCTCGCCCCGGGCACGCGCGCGAGGGTGGCGCAGACGAGCCCGGCGGTCAGCGACTCGGCCGCCGCGACCGTCTCGCCCCGCGCGGTGAGCGCGCCGACGAGCCCGGCAGCCTGCTCATCCGCCGGAGGTCGCGAATGACTCATTCGGGACGCCGGAGGCCGCGAATGAGTCATTCGCGGCACCTCGGCCCAGGTAGGAGGAGCAGGTGCCGGAAAGCCCCGGCAGCGCCGCACCCCGCCACCCCGCGCGCAGCCCGGCCCGCCGGAGGTCGCGAATGAGTCATTCGCGACGCTGGAGGTCCCGAATGAGTCATTCGCGGCACGTCGGCCACCTTCAGCTACCGGTGACCCGGCGCCCGGCGGCCCGCAGCCGGACCGCCCGCACCAGGTAGTCGACGCCGGTGACCACGGTCAGCACCAGTGCCAGCCCCATCAACGCCCACCGCACCGGGTCCGCCCCCGCCGGCAGCGGCAGCAGGTACGCCGTGATCGCGGCGATCTGCGCCATCGTCTTGGCCTTCCCGCCCCGGCTGGCCGGGATCACGCCGTGCCGGATCACCCAGAACCGCAGCAGCGTCACGCCGATTTCGCGGACCGCGATGACGATCGTGACCCACCAGCCGAGCTCGCCCAGCACGCTCAGCCCGACCAGCGCGGCGCCGGTCAGCGCCTTGTCCGCGATCGGGTCGGCGATCTTGCCGAAGTCGGTGATCAGGCCGTACTTGCGGGCCACCCAGCCGTCCAGCTGGTCGGTGGCCGAGGCGATCGCGAACAGCCCGGTGGCGAGCGCGCGCCAGGTCGTGTCGTGACCGTCGCCGACGAACAGCGCGGCGACGAACAACGGCACCAGGACCAGCCGCGACAGCGTCAGGAGGTTCGCGAGGTTGAGCGTCGGGACCGGGGTCGGCTCCGGGACCTGGGCGGGGGCATCGCGGGCCAGGCCCTCGTCGGCGGCGTCGCTGGGGAGCGCACTCACCGGACGGCGTCCGGTACCGCGCGGACGATCAGGTCCACGCCCGCCGAGTCCACGACCTCGCAGCGCAGGAAGTCACCGACCTGCACCTTCTCCGGCGCGTCGAGGATGATGCACTCGCCGTCGACCTCGGGGGCCTGGTGCGCCGCGCGGCCGGTGAGCTCGCCGTCGTCGTCCAGCTCCACCAGGACGTCGACGAAGGTGCCGATCCGGTCCTCCGCACGCTGGGTGGTCAGCTCCTCGACCAGCGCCGAGATCCGGGTGACGCGCTCGGCGACGTCCTGGGGATCGAGCTTGCCGTCGAACGTCTCGGCCTCGGTGCCGTCCTCGTCCGAGTAGCCGAAGACGCCGACGGCGTCGAGGCGCGCGCCCGTCAGGAACCGCTCGAGCTCGGCCAGGTCGTGCTCGGTCTCGCCGGGGAACCCGACGATCACGTTGGTCCGGATGCCCGCCTCGGGCGCGTACTCGCGGATCTGCTCGCACAGCGCCAGGAACGAGTCCGTCGAGCCGAACCGGCGCATCCGGCGCAGCACCTGCTCGCTGGAGTGCTGGAACGACAGGTCGAAGTACTCCGCGACACCCGGCGTGGTCGCGATGGCCTTGACCAGCTGCGGGCGCGTTTCGGCCGGCTGCAGGTAGGACACGCGGACGCGCTCGATGCCGTCGATCTCCGCCAGCCGCGGCAGCAGGCGCTCCAGCGCGGTGGCGCCGTCGCGGCCGAAGTCCTTGCCGTAGGACGTCGAGTTCTCGCTGACCAGGAACAGCTCCTTGACGCCGTGCTCGGCCAGCCACATCGCCTCGGCGACGATCTCGTCCGGCTGCCGCGACACGAACGAGCCGCGGAACGACGGGATCGCGCAGAACGAGCAGCGCCGGTCGCAGCCGGAAGCGATCTTCAGCGCGGCCACCGGCGAGTCGTCGAGGCGCGTGCGCAGCACCCGCGGACCCCAGCCGTGGCCCGGGACCTCGACCTTCTCCGCGGCGGCGGGCCGCTCGACCGGGCTGATCGGGAGCAGCTTGCGGCGGTCGCCCGGCGTGTGCGAGGCGATCTTGCGGCCGGCGACGACGTCGTCGAGCCGGGCCGAGAGGTCGGCGTAGTGGTCGAAGCCCAGCACCGCGTCGGCCTCCGGGAGGCTGTCGGCGAGCTCGTGGCCGTAGCGCTCGGCCATGCAGCCGACGGCGACGACCTTCTTGCCCGTGTCGGACGCGGCGAGCAGCGTGTCGACGGAGTCCTTCTTGGCCGACTCGACGAAGCCGCAGGTGTTGACCACCACGACGTCGGACTCTTCGGGGTCGGCCGCCAGCTCCCAGCCGCCGGCCGCGAGCCGGCCCGCCAGCTCCTCCGAGTCGACCTCGTTGCGGGCGCAGCCCAGGGTCAGCAGGGAGACGCGTCGGGTGGCGGCTGGGTCCGTGGCAGGGGAAGGCACGAAGTTCAGGGTAGCCGCCGGTCCCGGGCGGCCCGACGACGGCGTAGCCCGGTCGTGACAACCGGGGCTTCGCCCCGGGCCGGGGGCTCCGCCACCCGGACCCCCGAAAAGCAAGCTGTGTCGCCGCGCGCGCCGGAGGATGTGGCAGGGTGGACGATCGTGCCGTCCGACTCCCTCCGCCCGACCGTCCGCCGCGCCCGGATCGCCGACGTGCGCAAGATCAAGGCCCTGGTCGACTCGGACGCGGGCCGCGTCCTGCTGGAGAAAGACCTGGTCACGCTGTACGAAGCGGTCCAGGAGTTCTGGGTCGCCGAAGTGGGTGACGAAGTGGTCGGGGCGGCCGCGCTGCACGTGCTCTGGGAGGACATCGCCGAGCTGCGCACCGTCGTGGTCGACAAGGCCGTCCGCGGCCAGGGGGTCGGGCGGGTGCTCGTGGCCCGCTTGGTCGACGAAGCACGTGAGCTCGGTCTCAAACGGCTGTTCGTGCTGACGTTCGAGACCCGCTTCTTCACCGGGCACGGGTTCGTGGAGATCGACGGCACGCCGGTGTCGCACGAGGTCTACGAGGAGATGCGGCGGTCGCACGACACCGGCGTCGCCGAATTCCTCGACCTCCCCTACGTCAAGCCGAACACCCTGGGCAATTCGCGCATGTTGCTCGAACTCTGAGGGAAAACCTCGACTCTGCGTGAAAACCTCCTTTCGGGCGGTGACGTGCGCCACCCGCCTGCCCGAAGCTGATCGGGCACTTGTCCTCCGATCGGCAAGGGAAGCACGCGATGCGCACGACACTGCGGAACCTGGGGGCCACCTTGACGGTGGCCGTTTCTGTCGGCGCGGGTGCCCTGCTGGGCACCGGCACCGCGGCCGCCGTCGACATTCCGGCGGTCACCGACCAGTACCTCTTCTCGACGTCCCTGTCCGGCTTCGAAACGATCCGGAACTCCGCGCCGTACTCCGGCCAGCTCGACTGGTCGTCCGACGGCTGTTCGTGGTCGCCGGACACCCCGTTCGGCTGGCAGTTCCTGCCGGGCTGCCACCGGCACGACTTCGGCTACCGCAACTACAAGAAGCAGGGCCGGTTCACCTCGGCGAACCGGCTGAAGATCGACGACAACCTCTACACCGACCTGAAGAGCGTCTGCGGGTCCAACATCGCCTGCAAGGGCGCGGCTTGGACGTACTACCAGGCGGTCCGCAAGTTCGGCGGCTGAGCCCCGGCGGCCCGGGCCGCGTCCTAGGCCCGGGCCCGTCAGGATGGGCTCATGGACACAGATCATCTTCTGAGCACCACCCGCGCGATCCGCCGGAAGCTCGACCTCGACCGGCCGGTGGAACCCGAGGTCGTCGAGGAGTGCCTGAACCTGGCGCTGCAGGCGCCGACGCCCGGCAACGTCCAGGCCTGGCGCTGGCTCGTGGTGCGCGACCAGGACGTGAAGAACCGGCTCGGCGCGATCTTCCGCGAAGTCGGCGAGGCCTACCTGGCGGAACGGGCGAGTGCCGCGCCGTCGCGGGCGCAGGCCTCCGGACGGCACCTGATCGACGTGATCGAGCGCGTCCCGGTCTTCGTGATCCCGGTCCTGGCCGGCCGCCCGGCCGGAGACAACGCCGTCGACGCGGCCTTCTACGGAGGCATCTTCCCGGCGGTGTGGAGCTTCCAGCTGGCGCTGCGCTCGCGAGGGCTGGGCTCGACGCTCACGACGTACCACCTGGCGCGGGAGGCCGAAGCCGCGGAGATCCTCGGTATCCCGGACGGCCACACGCAGGCCGGGCTGCTGCCGGTGGCGTACACGACGGTGCCGGACTTCAAGCCGGCGCCGCGCACGCCGCTGTCCGAAGTGGCCTTCCTCGACCACTGGGGCACGCCGCTCAGCTGATCCGGACGGTGGCCTCCCCGCCGTCCTCGCTGACGGACACCAGCTCGACCCGGCTGCCGGCGAACGACGTCGCCTGCGGGCCGGTGCGCAAGCCGCTGTGCAGCTCGGCCGTGGTGCTCTCGCCGCGGCCGGGCTGCTTCAGCAGGAACGCGAGGGTCGCCTCGCCCTGCCAGATGCACTGCATGCCGGGCCGGCACCGTGAGTCGGCGACAACCCGCGTGTAGCGCACGGTGAGGTCCTTCCCCTGCACGGCGGCCTCCTGCCCGAGCCGCAGGGTGACGTCGGGCCCGGCCGGGGCACTCACGGTCGACGGCGCCGGGGCGGGCCCGGCGGCGGCGGGCCGCCCCGCGGCGACCGAGCTCCCGGCGCCCACCGTGACGACGGCGAAGGCGAACAGTCCGGCTACGAATCGCTGTAGGTCCACGTGCTGTGGACGGAACGGACCGAGCCCGGGTTGCACGCGCTACTCGTCGTCGTCACTCGCGTCGGCGTCCACCGGGCCGCCGCCGCGGATCATGAACAGGACCGACTCCAGTTCCTCCGGCTTGATCAGCACGTCGCGGGCCTTCGAGCCCTCCGACGGGCCCACCACGCCGCGGCTCTCCAGCAGGTCCATCAGGCGGCCCGCCTTCGCGAACCCGACCCGCAGCTTGCGCTGCAGCATCGACGTCGAGCCGAACTGGGACGTCACGATCAGCTCCGCCGCCTGCAGCAGGACGTCGAGGTCGTCGCCGATGTCCGGGTCGATCTCCTTCTTCTCGCCGGCCTTCTGCGCGGTGACGCCGTCCTGGTAGTCCGGCTGCGCCTGCTCCTTGGCGTAGTTGACGACCGCGGAAATCTCTTCGTCGCCGACGAACGCGCCCTGGATGCGGACCGGTTTCCCGGCGCCCATCGGCAGGTACAGGGCGTCGCCCATGCCGATCAGCTTCTCCGCGCCCGGCTGATCCAAAATCACCCGCGAGTCGGTCAGCGACGACGTCGCGAAGGCCAGCCGCGAAGGCACGTTGGTCTTGATCAGGCCGGTGACGACGTCGACCGACGGCCGCTGGGTGGCCAGGACCAGGTGGATACCGGCCGCGCGGGCCTTCTGGGTGATCCGGACGATCGCGTCCTCGACGTCGCGCGGGGCGGTCATCATCAGGTCGGCGAGCTCGTCGACGATCGCCATGATGTACGGGTACGGCCGGTACTCGCGCTCGGACCCCGGCGGCGCGGTGATCTCGCCCGAACGCACCTTCTTGTTGTAGTCGTCGATGTGCCGGACCTTGTTGACCTGCATGTCCTGGTAGCGCTGCTCCATCTCCTCCACCAGCCAGGCCAGCGCGGCGGCGGCCTTCTTCGGCTGGGTGATGATAGGCGTGATCAGGTGCGGGATGCCCTCGTACGGCGTCAGCTCGACCATCTTCGGGTCGATCAGGATCATCCGGCACTCGTCCGGCGTCGCCCGCGCGAGCAGCGACACCAGCATCGAGTTGACGAAGCTCGACTTACCGGAACCGGTGGAACCGGCGACCAGCAGGTGGGGCATCTTCGTCAGGTTCGCGGTGACGAAGTGGCCCTCGATGTCCTTGCCGAGGCCGATCACCATCGGGTGGTTGTCCTTGACCGTGGACGGCGCGCGCAGGACGTCACCCAGGCGGACCATCTCGCGGTCGGAGTTGGGCACCTCGATGCCGACCGCGGACTTGCCCGGGATCGGCGCCAGCAGCCGGACGTTGTCGGTGGCCACCGCGTAGGCGATGTTCTTGGTCAGCGCGGTGATCTTCTCGACCTTCACGCCCGGGCCGAGCTCGACCTCGTAGCGCGTGACCGTCGGGCCGCGGGTGAAACCGGTGACCTGCGCGTCGACGTTGAACTGCTCCAGCACGCCGGTGATCGCCTCGATCATGGCGTCGTTGGCCTTGCTGCGGGACTTCGGTGCGTCGCCGAGCTTCAGCAGGTCGGGTGGCGGGAGCTGGTAGTCGCCCTCGACCGTGCGGGTGACCGCGAGCGGCGGTTCCGGGGTCTTCTTCGGCTTCTTCTCCGGGACCTCGGCGGGCGGCTTGGGCAGGGCCTTCGGCGGCTTGATCGGCGTCGGCACCTCGGCGAGGGCGGCGTCGAGGTCGAGCTGCCCGGCGGCCTCGGCGGCTTGGCGGCGCCGCGACGGCTTGCGCAGCCGCGCGGACTTCGGGTCGGTCTCGGTGACGGCGTCCTCGTCGGTCGCGAAGCCCGGGCGCTGGGCCTCGGCTTCGGCGAGCTCCTCTTCGTCGAGGCCCCAGTGGCGCAGCCGGTGCGGGATCTCGCGGACCGGCGTGCCGGTGAACACGAGCACGCCGAAGAACAGCGCGAGGATCAGCAGCGGCACGGCGACCCAGGTGGTGACGCCCATGGTGAGCAGGCCGCCGGAGAAGGCGCCGACGATGCCGCCGGCGTACATCCGGTCGTCGTTGGTGTCGGGCAGCGCGGTGAAGATGTGCAGCATCCCGAGCACGGACAGGACGACCATGATCGTGCCGACCACCATCCGCGGCCGCGTCTCCGGGTGCGGTTCGGACCGCATCAGCGCGACGGCGACGACGCCCAGGACCAGCGGCAACGTGACCGCTCCGGCGCCGAGGACGGTCCGGGTGGCGATCTCCACCCCGGTGCCGATCGGCCCGGCCGCCCGCCACCAGACGCCGACGGCCGCGACGATGCCGAGGCCGATCAGGCCCAGCGCGAGCCCGTCGCGGCGGTGTTCCGGCTCGAGCTCCCGGGTGCGGCCGACCGTGCGGGCCAGCGTGCCCAGGCCCTTGGCCAGCAGGTTCCAGGTCCCCCGGACGCCCTTGCCGAAGATTCCGGGCGTCTTGCGGCGCGAGCGTGGTGGAGGCTTGCGAGTGGACGACGTACGAGGCTTCGCGGGTGTACGCGGCTTACGCGCCGCTGCCCCCTTCGCGCCGCTTCCCGTGCTTCTCTTCCTCGTCGCCGACCCAGCCATGGCTCCAACGGTAACTCGCATTGCTGCTTAGCCCCGTGTGCCACTCTCGGCCCAAGGTGAACTTCTGCCTCACACCGCCGGTCGATCGGCCATCCGGGTGATGGGGAGGTCCGCCCGACGCAGTGAATGACTCATTCCTGTCGTCGGATGACAGGAATGAGTCATTCACTGCGTTCAGGACCGTGGTAGCGCAAACGGGTGAAATCGGCGTCTGCCATGCTCTGCCCCATGCTCGCGCTGCGCACCGACGAACCGCCCCGCCGTGCTCCCGCCATCTGGCGGACCATGCTGAACATCGACCGCGGGCTGGTGAACCTCGTCGGGCGGCTGACCGTCAGCGGCCGGGTGCCCGCGCAGCTGCGGGGCAAGCCGCTGCTCATGGCCGCGAACCACATCGGCGTGTTCGACGCCTTCGTGCTGATGGCGGCGTGCAAGCGGATCGGCATCAACCCGCGGTTCATGCTGGCCGGCGGCATCCTCGACGCGCCCGTGATCGGGCCGGCGCTGCGGGTCAGCGGGCACCTGCGGGTCGACCGCAAGCACGCCGGGACCGCCGTCGGGCAGTTCGCCGAGGCCGTCGAGGCGATGAAGACCACGCGCGAGCCGATCGTCGTCTACCCCGAGGGCCGGATCAGCCACGACCCCGGCCTGTGGCCGGAGCGCGGCAAGACCGGCGCGGCGCGGCTGGCGCTGGCGGCGGGCGTGCCGGTGATCCCGATCAGCCAGTGGGGCGCGCACGAGGCCGTCTACTGGGGCACCGAGACCGTCAACGGCCCGGCGGACCTGGTCCCGCTGGCCCGCTCGGGGCTCAGCGCCCCGCTGCGCCGCCCGCGGTTCCGCGTGCACTTCGGCGACCCCGTCGACCTTTCGGACATCGACACCCAGCGGCCCGGCGCCGGGGTGCGCGCGCACGCGAAGATCATGCAGGCCATCACCGACGGCCTCGTCCCGCTGCGCCGCGACGAGCTGGACCGGCCCAAGTTCCACGACCCGACCCGGCCGACCGACACGGTCAGCCCCTGGAAGCCGCCGTCCGTATTGTGAGACGCGCGGGCGAGCGGCCCTAGAGTCGGTGGACGTGAGCACACGGATACTCGTCGTCTACTACAGCTCGACCGGGAACACCGCCGCCCTCGCCGAATCGCTGGCCGCCGGGGCGCGCGAGACCGGCGCGGACGTGCGGGTGCGGACCGTGCCGGAAACCGTGCCCGCCGAAGCGATCGCGCAGAACCCGCGCTGGCAGGCCTGGGTGGACACCGGCCCGCACCACGAGCTCGCCACCCTCGGCGACCTGGAGTGGGCCGACGGGCTGGCCGTTGGCAGCCCGACCCGGTTCGGCGGCCCCGCGGCCCAGCTCAAGTCCTATTTGGACAGCACGGGTGGCCTGTGGGCGCGGGGAAAGCTGGCGGACAAGGTGGCGACGTCGTTCACGACGGCGTCCACCGCGCACGGCGGCCTCGAGTCGACGCTGCTGGCGATCAACAACGTCTTCTACCACTGGGGCGCGATCGTCGTCCCGCTCGGCTACACCGACCCGCACCTGAAGGAATCCGGCAACCCGTACGGCGGCTCGTTCGTGTCCCGGAAGTCCGCCGCGCCGGACGACGTCGCGCTCGACGCCCTGCGCCTGCAGGGCCGGCGGCTGGCCACCATCACCACGCACGTGGCGACCGGGCTGAAGCGCGCCGGGTGAGGCGTCCGGGTGCCACCGAAGCGGCGGCACCCGGACGTCGGGTCAGCGCCGGGCCGCGCGGCGGCGCAGCGCCCAGGCGCCGGCGCCGGCCGCACCCACGAGGGCGATCGCCCCGCCCGCGAGGAGCGGCGTGGCGGCGGATTCGTCGTCGGCCGGGCCACCACCGGTCTGCGGCGCGCCCTGCGGCTTCACCGCGACCTGCGGCGCGGGCTTCGCCGCCGGCTTGGCGGGCTGGGTCGACGGGGCGGGCTTGACGGGCTTCCCGACAGTGAAGGCCCGCATGAGGCCGCCGAAGCCTTCCGTGTGCTCGATGCAGGAAATGTTGGCGTCGTAGTTTCCCGGCCGCACCCCTTTGAACGTGAACGACTGCTTCTTCCCGTCAACCGTCATGACGTGGTAATCGATCCGCTCCTGCCCGCCGGACACACCGATACCCACTTCAGCCTTGACGCCGCTGGTGGCGCACGTCGCCGTGATGGTCACCGTGCTCCCCGACACGGTGATCTTCATGGATGTCGGGTCCGCCGCCGAAGCCACGCCCGGCGACAGCAGCGCCAACCCGGCGGCCACGCCCACGGCAGCAGCAATTCTCCCCATCATTTTCCCCTCCAGGATTCTTCGCACGACGAATACGTGTGCGAATCAAGAAAGAAACTCACTCCCCGCCGAACAATCGCGGGGCCCCCTGTTTCTTGCGACATCCGGAAGACGTCTGCCCCCATGCCCGGTTGCGACCCGGACGTAACGAAACAGACTCGGCACCCGCAACCCCGGGTAACCGGGATAATCGTTTCGGCGGTGACACCGGGCCACCTACAGTCGCGACGGTGACCACCGAACTTCCCGTCCTCGCGCCGCCCCGGGTCGCCCACCCGGGCCGCGGGACCACCTACGTCCTGCTCGCCGCGCTGTTCTTCAGCACGTCGGGCACCCTGGGCAAGTCCGTGATGGCCGCCGGGATCACCCCGGAGCAGGTGGCCGCGGCGCGGATCTCACTGGCGGGCGTCGTGCTGCTCACCGGAGTGGCGCTGGTGGCGCCGCGGAAGCTGCGGGTGCGCCGGGCGGAGCTGCCCGTCCTGGCCGGGTACGGCCTGCTCGGCGTGGCGGGTGTGCAGCTGCTCTACTTCGTCGCCGCCGGCCGGATCCCGGTCGGGATCGCCATCCTGCTGGAGTTCGTCTCGCCGGTGCTCATCGCGCTGTGGGTGCGGTTCGTGCGGCGGCACCGGCTGCCGCGGGCGGTGTGGGGCGGCATCGCGCTGGCCATGGCCGGGCTCGCGCTGGTCGCCCAGGTCTGGGAAGGCGTCACCCTCGACGGGCTCGGCCTGCTGGCCGGCTTCGGCGCGGCGCTGTGCTCGGCCGGGTACTTCCTGCTCGGCGAACGCGCGGTGGCCGGCATCGACCCGCTGGGCCTGGTCACCTGGGGCATGGTGATCGGCGCGGTCGCGATCAGCTTCGTCGCGCCGCCGTGGACGTGGCCGGCCGGGCTGCTCGGTGCGGAGGTCCGGTTCGGGACCTGGCACCCGCCGGTATGGCTGCTGCTGACCCTGCTGGTGCTGGTCGCGACGGTCCTCGCCTACGTCTGCGGCATCTCGTCGCTGCGGCACCTGCCGGCGTCGGTGGCGAGCGTGCTCGGGCTCGTCGAACCGGTGATCACGACGGTCGCGGCGTGGGTGCTGCTGGGCGAGCAGCTCGCCTGGCCGCAGCTGCTCGGGTCGGCGATCCTGCTGGGCGGCGCGTACGTCGTGCAGCGGAACTCGGCGATCCTCACCGGCTGAAGTTGCGCAAATTCTGCGCCTGACCTCGCCCGGGTGCAGAATTCCCGCGATCGATGCCCATCCGGGGAGGAAGCACCTTGACGACCAAGTCCGGGCTGCGGCCCGACCTGCGGCAGCGGCACGTCCGGATGATCGCCCTCGGCGGCATCATCGGCGCGAGCCTGTTCATCGGCAGCGGCGCGGTGATCCACACCGTGGGCCCGGCCGCCGTGCTGTCCTACGCCGTCGGCGGCCTGCTCGTCGTGCTGGTGATGCGGATGCTCGGCGAGATGGCGACCGCGTCGCCGGCGCTGGGCTCGTTCATGGAATACGCGCGTGACTCCCTCGGCGGCTGGGCGGGTTTCACGATCGGCTGGCTGTACTGGTACTTCTGGGTCGGCGTGGTCGCGTTCGAAGCGGTCGCGGGCGCGAAGATCCTGCAGGGCTGGATCCCCGGCGTGCCGCAGTGGGTGTTTTCGCTGGCGCTGATGCTGCTGCTGACGGCGACGAACCTCGCGTCGGCGCGGTCCTTCGGCGAGACGGAGTTCTGGCTGGCGTCGATCAAGGTCGCCACCATCGTCGTCTTCCTGCTGCTCGGGACGCTGTTCGTGCTCGGGCTCTGGCCGGACGCGCACTTCTCGGTGGGCAACATCGGCCTCGACGGCTTCGTCGCGAACGGGCCGTTTTCGGTGGTGCACGGCGTGGTCATCGTGATCTTCTCGTACTTCGGCGCGGAGATCGTCACGATCGCGGCGGCGGAGTCCGACCAGCCGGAGACGGCGGTCCGCAAGGCGACCTCGACGATCGTCTGGCGGGTGATCGTGTTCTACGTGGGTTCGGTGGCGTTGCTGGTGATGATCACCCCGTGGCGCGAGATCCCGAGCGAGACGAGCCCGTTCGCGGCGGCGTTCGGCCGCTTCGGCGTCCCGGCGGCGTCGACCATCGTCTCGGCGGTGGTCCTGACGGCAGCGTTGTCGGTGCTGAATTCGGGGCTGTACACGGCATCCCGGATGCTGTTCGCGCTGCGCCGCCACGGCTGGGCCCCGGCGTGGGTGTCGGACACGAACGGGCGGGGTGTCCCGTGGAAGGCGATTCTGGCGTCGACGTCGTTCGGGTACGTGGCGGTGGTGATGAGCTACGTGTCCCCGGACAAGATCTTCTACTTCATCATCAATTCGGCGGGCGCGGTGGCCCTGTTCGTGTACGCGATCATCTGCGGCTCACAGATCCGGATGAGGCGGCGGCTGGAGGAAACGGCGCCGGAGACGCTGAAGCTGCGGATGTGGGGCTATCCGTGGCTGAGCTGGGTGACGCTGGTGCTGACGCTCGTCGTGGTGGCCTCGATGCTGTTCGTGGACTCCGACGCGCGGGCACAGCTGTACCTGAGCTTGATCAGCTTGGCGGTGATCCTCGGCGTCTACGCCCTCATCCGCCGGCGATCCGACCGTGCGCCGGCGGGCATCACGCGTGATTGAAGGGGCATCACGCGTGATTGGGGAGGCATCATGCGTGATTGGCGGGGCATCGCGGTGATGCCCCGCTGATCACGGGCGATGCCCCTCGGGACACGCGTGATGCCCGCCGGATCACGGCCTCATCCGCCGGCGAGCCGGGACAGCGCCCCGAAAAACACGTCCGTGATCTTCGCCGGGTCCGGGGCCAGGAACGCCTGCCCCCCGGTCGCCGCGGTCAGCTGGTCCAGTTCCGCCTTGTCCGCGTCCGGGCCGATGCCCACGCCGATCAGCGGGATCGGACGGCGGGCGTCCTGGAGCTTCGCCAGCTCGGCCAGCAGGTCGGCGCGGGAAATCCCGTGCGGGTCCTCGTTGCGGCCGTCCGTCATCACGATCACCAGGTTCAACCGCCCCGGCTCCCATTCACGGCGGGCCGTGCGGTAAGTGTCCAGGACGCTGTCGTACAGGCCCGTTCCGCCGTCCGGGGTGGCCTTCACCTGGCCCAGCTTGTCCAGGGCTCCGCTCGCCAGGTGCTGGGCGACCGAGGCCATCGGGAGCAGCTCGCGGTAGTCCTTGTCGCCGTCCAAACGGGTCGAGAAGGCCAGCATGCGCAGCTGGGTCGCCGGCTTGAACAGGTGCATCGCCTTCGCCGCCGCCTCCATCGTCACCTGCATGCGGTTCAGGTTCGTCCCCGGGACCTGCGCGTTCATCGACCCCGACACGTCGATCAGCACCTGGACCCGCGCGCTCAGGTTGACGCCCGCCCACTGGTTGAGCAGCTCGTCGACCAGCGGCTCGGGCGGCAGGCTCTCCACCCGGATGCCCTCGGGCAGCACCCTCGGGTCGTCGGGGTGGTCGCGCAGCGCCTGGCCGCCCGCCGCGCGCAGGCCCGTCCGGGCGATCGCGTCCGCTCCCGCGTCGCCGAGCACCGCGTTGCGCAGCGCCTCGACGATGGGGCGCTGCTGCGGGGTGATCCCGCCCAGCTCCGTGAACGGGTAGTCCAAGGTGGGCACCGCCGTCGAATAGACGGCGACCAGCGGGGACTTCGGGTCCTCGACGTTGTGGCGCAGCAAGGCGTTCTCCGACGCGGGGAACGCCGTCACCGCGGCCGTGCCGCCGCTGTCGCTCGAGCCCGGCAGCCGCGCGATCAGCTCCGTCTCCGCGCCGAGCGTGTTGGCCGAGAACCGCCGCAGCGTCGCCACATACGCGGCCGAAGGCTCGGGCGCCGCCTTGACGCTGTCGCGCAGGCCGAGCAGCGCCATCGCGCCGACCGCGTCGCGCGCCGGGTCGGACATCCCCGGGACGACGCCGGGCGCAGCCAGCACCTCCGTCCAGGAGGGCACGTGGTCGGGCCAGCCGAGGCCCTTGACGACGTCCGCGGCGACCGCGAGCACCACCGGCGAGCTCGCCACCGACGCCCCGCTTTCGGGGACGTCGGAGGCGCCGAGCTGGTGGGCGCGGCGCAGCGCGAGCGTGGAATCCGGCACCCAGACCTGCGGCCGCGGGCTGCCGTCCGAGAGGGCCAAGCGCTCGGCCGCCTGCGTCGCCTCCCGCGTCTGGATCTCGATGCTGCCGCACCCCAGGTCCAGGCCGTGCGCGACGAGTGACAGCGCGGGCGCGATGTCCGCGGACGCGGTGACGAGAACCTTCGCGGGCTGCTCGCACGCCGGCCGGGCCCGCACGACCGTCACCGTCACCCACGCGGCGGCGCCGAGGACGAGCACGAGACCGGTCGCCAGGGCAGGCACGAGCAGCCGGCGTCGTCTACCGTCCGAATGACGTCCCATCGGCGCGGCCTCTCTGCGCGAGGCGGGTGGGGATCAAGGTTAGCCCGCAACAAACCCACCGCATGTGCGCCGGACGGCCTAACAGGCGGGCGAACTCACGCCGAAGGCGGCCTTCGGTGCGTTGAACGCACCGAAGACCGCCTCGGAGTAGGGCTAGACCGGGATGACCGTCGGGACGATCATCGGGCGGCGGCGGTAGGTGTCGGCCACCCAGCGGCCGACCACCCGGCGGACCGCCTGCGCGATCCGGTGCGTGTCGGTGATGCCCTCGGCCTCCGTGCGCGCCAGCTCCATCTCCACCAGCGGCACGACGGCGGCGAGCGCCTTCGGGTCGTCGGAGAAGCCGCGGCCGGACACCGTCGGGGCGCTGACCGGGCGGCCGGTGCTCGAATCCACCGCGACGCTGATCGAGATGAACCCGCCCTCGCCCAGCACCAGGCGGTCGGACAGGGTCGACTCGCCGACGTCGCCGACCGAAAGGCCGTCGACGTAGACGTGCCCGACCTCGACGCGGCCGGTGCGGGACGCCTTGCCGTCGACCAGGTCGACGACCACGCCGTCCTCGGCGATCACCACGTTGTCCGGCGCGACGCCGGTGCGGATGGCCAGCTCGCCGTTCGCGCGCAGGTGCTTCCACTCGCCGTGGACCGGCATCACGTTGCTCGGGCGCACCGCGTTGTACAGGTAGAGCAGCTCCCCCGCCGACGCGTGCCCGGACACGTGCACCTTGGCGTTGCCCTGGTGGACGACGTTCGCGCCGAGCCGGGTCAGGCCGTTGACCACGCCGAACACCGCGGTCTCGTTGCCCGGGATCATCGAGCTGGCCAGCACCACGGTGTCGCCCGCGCGGATCGAGATCTGCCGGTGCTCGCCGCGCGCCATCCGCGACAGCGCCGAGAGCGGCTCGCCCTGCGAACCCGTCGAGACGAACAGGACCTTGCTCTCCGGCAGGGTGCTCGCCTGGTCGAGGTCGACCAGCAGGCCGTCCGGCACGTTGAGCAGGCCCAGGTCGGCGGCGATGCCCATGTTGCGGACCATCGACCGGCCGACGAAGGCGATCCGGCGGCCGTGCCGCTGGGCGGCGTCGAGAACCTGCTGGACGCGGTGGACGTGGCTGGCGAAGCAGGCCACGATCACGCGCTGGTCGACCTTGCGGATGACGTCGTCGAGGACCGGGCCGATGTCGCGCTCGGGCATGACGAACCCGGGCACCTCGGCGTTGGTCGAGTCGACGCAGAACAGGTCGACGCCCTCGTCGCCGAGCCGGGAGAAGCCGGCCAGGTCGGTGAGGCGCCCGTCGAGCGGGAGCTGGTCGAGCTTGATGTCGCCGGTGTGCAGGACCACGCCCGCCGGGGTGCGGATGGCCACGGCCAGCGCGTCCGGGATGGAGTGGTTGACGGCGAAGAACTCGAGGTTGAAGACGCCGACGTCACGGCGCTCGCCCTCGCGGACCTCGATCAGCTTCGGCCGCTGCCGGTGTTCCTTGGCCTTGGCCGCGAGCAGCGCGTTGGTGAACTTCGAGCCGTAGATCGGCAGGTCCGGCCGCAGGCGCAGGAGGAACGGGACGGCACCGATGTGGTCTTCGTGCCCGTGGGTGAGCACCAGACCCTCGATGTCGTCCAGGCGGTCCTCGATCGCGCGGAAGTCGGGCAGGATCAGGTCGACGCCGGGCTGGTCGTCCTCGGGGAAGAGCACCCCGCAGTCGACGATGAGCAGCCGGCCGCCGTACTCGAAGACGGTCATGTTGCGCCCGACCTCGCCGATACCGCCCAGCGCGACGACGCGCAGAGCTCCGGCGGGCAGTGCGGGCGGGGCGTTGGTGGGGCCTGGACCTTGGGGAAGTGAGCTCACCGAGGCAGGGTCCCAACGCTGGTGTGCGAGGTCGGCGCGATGTAGGCCGCTCGCGAATCTGCATGTGCCACCCGCTCACCATGCCAGTCCTGAGCCGCCCTGTCGCCCAGCGGCACGCCGCCCTGGGCAAGATCAGCGGCGATCAGGGCCGTCTGCTCGGTGGTCGGCGCGACGATCGGCAGCCGCGGGTCGCCGATGTCGAAGCCGCGCAGCCGCAGCGCCGCCTTGCTGAAGGCGACCCCGCCGACCCGCGACATCGCGCGCAGCACCGGAAGCATGCCGCGGTGGTTGGTGCGCGCGGTGGAGGTGTCGCCGTTCTCGTAGGCGTCGATCATGGCGCGGATCCGGCCCGCGACGACGTGACCGATCACACTCACCACGCCGACGCCGCCGACGGAGATCCACGGCAGGTTCAGGCCGTCGTCGCCGGAGTAGTAGGCGAGGTGGGTGTTGGCGATCACCTCGGAGCCGGCGATGAGGTCGCCCTTGGCGTCCTTGACCGCGACGATCCGGGGGTGCTCGGCCAGCCGCAGGAGCGTGTCGACCTCGATCGGGACGACCGAGCGCGGCGGGATGTCGTAGAGCAGCACGGGCAGCCCGGTGCTTTCGGCGACGGTGGTGAAGTGCGCGTACAGCCCGGCCTGGCTGGGCCGCGAGTAGTACGGCGTGACGACCAGCAGGCCGTGCGCTCCGGCTTCTTCGGCCTGCTTGGCCTGCTCGATGCTGTGCGCGGTGTTGTTGGTACCCGCGCCGGCCACGACGGTCGCGCGGTCGCCGACGGCCTCGACCACGGCGCGGATGAGCTGCTGCTTCTCCGCGTCGCTCGTGGTCGGGCTCTCGCCGGTGGTGCCGTTGACCACGAGGCCGTCGTTCCCCAGCTCCACGAGGTGCTCGGCCAGCTCCTGCGCCCGCTTCAGGTCCAGCGCGCCGTCGGCGTCGAACGGGGTGGCCATCGCGGTGAGCACGCGCCCGAACGGCCGTCCGGGCGCTGCGGTAGGTGGGTTGGACATGGGGAGACGGTACCTCGCCGGTCCGACGAAAACCGCGCCGACCTGGTCACCAGG
This sequence comes from Amycolatopsis sp. NPDC024027, assembly GCF_040638975.1. NCBI lineage: Bacteria > Bacillati > Actinomycetota > Actinomycetes > Pseudonocardiales > Pseudonocardiaceae > Amycolatopsis > Amycolatopsis sp. NPDC024027. The sequence continues at coordinate 28,915 of NZ_JBEZYY010000017.1, read as the reverse complement.
AGGATTTCCCGGGGTCGGCCGCTCGTCGCGGAACTTCTACTTGACCTTGGTCACGATCGGCGCGGTGACGGGACCGCCGTCGGCGCGGGCGAGCACGCAGTAGAACGCGCGGCTGGGCTCTTCACCGGGCTTCTCCGGGACCCTGCGCCACTCGGTTTCGGTGGGCACGAGCGCTCGGTAGGTGAGGTCCGGCCGCTTGACCTCGGGCACGATCGACGACCGGAACGCGGTCGCGCACGCCGCCTCGGCGCTCGCCGTCACCGCGGGCAGGCCGGGGTAGGCCGCGACCTTGGCGTCGTCGGAGGTCCAGTTCTCGACCGACAGCAGGCCACCGATCTCGTAGACCTCCAAGGTGTGCGCGTTGCCGCATTCGGCCTGGTTGTCGTCCTTGCTGATGATCGCGCCGTCTTGGACGGGCCCGTTGTAGCAGCGGTAGTAGTCGTTGATGTTCACGCGGATCTGCCCGCCGACGCCGTAGGTCATGGTCGGCTGCTTCTGCTTGTCGACGACGGGCGTCTCGTACGCCTTGCCCGCGAAGAAGCCGCCGACCAGGGCCGCCACGACCAGGACGGCCGCAGCCGTGAGCCACAGGGCGCGGTGGGTCTTCTTCGGCGGCTGCGGCGCGGCGGCGCCGAGCATCGCGGTGCCGCGCGGCGGGGTCGGCCGGACGCCCTGCGCCGTGGTCAGCAGGTTCTGGGCCTGGGCCGCGGTCAGCCGCACGTCCGGGTTGGTGACGAGGAGGCCGAGGATGGCCGCGGCGATCGGGCCCTGGCCGCGGGTGAGGTACGGGATCTCGGTCATGATCGCGTGCAGCGTCGCGGCGGTGGTCGCGCGCTCGAACGGGATCGAGCCTTCGACGGCGTAGAACAGCGTCGCCCCGAGGGACCACAGGTCGGAGGCGGGCATCGCTTCCCGGCCTTCGACGCGCTCCGGCGCCATGAAGGCCGGTGAGCCGACGATCATGCCGCTGGTGGTCAGCCGCGGGTCGTCGACGGCGTGGGCGATGCCGAAGTCGGTGAGCTTCACGCGGCCGTCCGGCGCGACGAGGATGTTCGCGGGCTTGACGTCCCGGTGCACGATCCCGGCCGCGTGGGCGGCCTGCAGCGCGGCGAGCACCCGCTCCCCCAGCTGGGCGGCCTGCGCGGCGGGCATCGGGCCCCGCTGCCGCACGAGGTCGGCGAGGCTGGGCGCTTCGACGAGCTCCATCACGATGAAGGTGGTGCCGCCGTCGGTGACGACGTCGTAGACGGTGACGATGGCGGGGTCGTTGAGCCGGCCGCCGGTGCGCACCTCGCGCAGGGCGCGTTCGGAGAAGACGGCGGCGGACTCGGCGTCGGGCAGCCGCAGTTCCTTGACCGCGACCTGCCGCCCGATGACCTGGTCCTGCGCCCGCCACACGACGCCCATGCCGCCCCGGCCGAGTTCGCCGAGCAGGAGGTAGCGGCCCGCGACGACCCGCTGACCAGGCGTGCTGGGCGCCTGCGGCGGGTAGGGCCGGGTCTGTTCGTCGGTCACGGTGCTCCTTCGGGCGGCGGTCGCGCAGATGCTAGTCCGACCGTCGCGGGGCGCCGCGGGTTCCGCGGAATTCGTGCCGCCGAACGGCCGGCACGCGTGCCTGAAAGGTCGACTCACGTGCCTGGAGGGACGACACGCGTAATTGGAGGGACGACACGCGTGTTTGAAGGGCCGACTCGCGTACCTGACGGTCGGCTCGCCGACCGGGACATCCCGCGGCCGTGCCCCGGACCCGGGTACTCGTGTCAGCAGCAGTTCGAGATTGCGTGTGGCGCCGACTCTCGCTCTCCAACCCTAGCGATAACTGACACATCGATGAGGCAGTTACTCCTAGGGTTGTCGGGCGGTTGGTCAGCGGCGGGTTTCGCCGTGGTAGGGGAGCCAGCGGTAGCCGGGGGCGAAGTCGCTGAACTCGGCGCGCTTGCCCGTCCGGATCCAGATGTCCTCGGCGACGACGAGGCCCGGGAAGATCGTCAGGTCCTTCTCCGCCATCAGCTCGTCGTAGCTGCGGAACCGGGCGGTCTCGATGCCGGCGAGCGCGTAGCGGTAGACCGGCGGCGCGATCCGGAGCAGCCAGTAGAGCCGGCGTCCGGCCGCGGTCATCGCCACCGCTTCCTCGTCGGTGTGCGCGCCGGTGCGGCTGAGGCCGTCCGGCGCGATCCCGCACCACCAGGCGTTGTCACGGCTGAAGACACCCGCCGGCCAGCCGTCGAAGTGCCGCGCCAGGTCGCGGGCGTGGGTCTCGCGATCCCCGCATTCGGCGTTGAGGGCGAAGGTCCAGGCCATGGCCGCGTTTCCCCGTTCCGTGGGTCAACCGGTGACCGTGAGGTAGATGAGCACCAGGTTGAGAGCGATGATGATCGCCGCGATCACCGAGGCCGCGACCGTCGTCGAGCGGCGGTTCGTGTCCTCCCCCATCAGATCACGGTCGGCCGTCAGGCGAATCAACGGCACCAGCGCGAACGGGATCCCGAACGACAACACCACCTGGGACACCACCAGTGCGGTGCTCGGGTCGGCGCCCAGCGCGAGCACCACGATCGCCGGCGTCAGGGTCACCAGACGACGCAGGACCAGCGGAATTCGCTTGTGCAGCAACCCCTGCATGATCATCGCGCCCGCGTACGCGCCCACCGACGTCGAGGCCAGGCCCGACGCCAGCAGGCCGATCGCGAACAGCAGCGCGATGCCCGGGCCGAGTGCCGAGGAGACCGCGCCGTGCGCGCCCTCGATGCTGTCGACGCCCGCCTGGCCCTGGAGGTTCGTCGCGGCCAGCAGCAGCATGCCCAGGTTCACCGCGCCCGCCAGGAGCATCGCCAAGCCGACGTCGGCGCGCGTCGCGCGCAACAGGCGGCGGCGTTGCAGGCCCTCGGGACGGCCGTGGCGGTCGCGGACCAGGCCCGAGTGCAGGTAGACCGCGTGCGGCATCACGGTCGCGCCGAGCATGGCCGCCGCGATGAGGATGCTGCCCGCGCCGTCGAACCTCGGGAGCAGGCCGCCGAGGGTTTCCGTGGGCGACGGCGGTTCGACGAACAGGCTGGCCAGGAAACCGACCGCGATCACCGCCAGCAGGCCGGTGACGACCCGCTCGAACGTGCGCTGGCCGCCGCGGTCCTGGACCGCCAGCAGCGTCAGCGAGACCGCGCCGGTGATCAGGCCGCCGACGACGAGCGGGAGGTCGAACAGCAGGTTGAGCGCGATCGCGCCGCCGACCACCTCGGCCAGGTCGGTGGCGATGGCGACGATCTCCGCCTGCGCCCAGTAGGCCAGCCGCGCTCGGCGGGACAGGCGGGCGCGGAGGGCCTCCGGCAGCGACATGCCGCTGATCAGCCCGAGCTTCGCCGACAGGTACTGCACCAGCACGGCCATCAGGTTCGCCGCGACGATCACCCAGACCAGCAGGTAACCGTAGCGGGCGCCGGCGCTGATGTTCGAGGCGACGTTCCCCGGGTCGACGTAGGCGATGGCGGCGACGAACGCCGGCCCGAGCAGGGCCGACCCGGTGCGCAGGCGGGTCACCAGTCCCGGCCGGACAGCCTCGGTCACAGCCATGACGCCCACCTCTCGAAAACCGGATGTCGGGAACCCAAAACCGAAGTTTAGGCATGCCGAACTTTGTTTTTCAAGGGTGACCACGCCCACCCACGACCCTGGATACCCCGATCGGCGGCGGCGAAAAGCGTCGCGAATGACTCATTCGGGACCTCTGAGGTCCCGAATGAGTCATTCGCGGCATCGGCGGCAGGGTGGGAGTCAGGCGTGGGCGACCTCGTGGCCGGAGTCGCGCAGCGCCGTGACCGCGTCGTCGAGGTCGCCGGCGCGGACCAGGATGTGGTCGGTGTCGAACGTCGACATCGAGAACAGCGTGACCCCGGCCGCGGCCAGCTCCGAGGCCAGCGCGGCGATGATGCCGGTGAGCGTGAACTCCAGCGGGCCGCGGACCGACAGCAGCCGCCAACCGTCCTCTGCGGCCGTGGACCCGGCCGGTTCGCGGCCGGCCGGGCAGATCACCGACAGTTCTTCGGGCGTCCTGGTCACCGAGACGAACGCTTCGCCGGGCGCGAAGAGCTCGGCGGGCACCGCGGCGTCCGCGGGCAGCCGCACGACGGCGTACTCGCCGGGCCGGACGTCGATCGCAAGTCGTTTCATCAGCCTTCCAGCACCTTCGGGCTCGTGGCGATCTCGGTGCCGTCCGGCAACGTCGAGATGGTGAAGTCCGCGAACACGTTCGCCGCGGCCTTCTGCAGCTGCCGCAGGCATTCCACGGCCAGCTCGCGGATTTCGACGTCGGCGTGCTCGGTCGCGCGCATCGCGACGAAGTGCCGCCAGGCGCGGTAGTTCCCGGTGACGACGATGCGGGTTTCGGTCGCGTTCGGCAGCACCGCGCGGGCGGCCTGGCGGGCCTGCTTGCGGCGCAGGGTCGCGCTCGGGACGTCGGCGAACTTCTCCTCGAGCCCGGCCAGCAGCTCGGTGTAGGCGTCGACGCTCGCCCGGGTCGCGGCGAGGAACTTCTCGTGCAGCACCGGGTCGTTCGCGATGATCTCCGGCTCGACGAACTCGGCATCGCGCTCCGGGACGTACCGCTGCGAAAGCTGGGAGTAGGAGAAGTGGCGGTGCCGGATCAGCTCGTGGGTCAGGGACCGGGAGATGCCGGTGATGTAGAAGGTCACCGAACCGTGCTCCAGCACCGAAAGGTGGCCGACGTCGATGATGTGCTCGAGGTAGCCGGCGTTGGTCGCGGTGGCCGGGTTCGGCTTCTTCCACGACTGGTAGCAGGCGCGGCCGGCGAACTCGGCGAGCGCTTCCCCGCCGTCCGCGTCGGTCGACCACGGCACGTCCCCGGGCGGGAAGAACTCCGTTTTCGCGATCAGCTGCACTCTGGGTGACACGGTTGCGGTCACGTCAGCACTCCTTCTCCGGCTCCCGCGCAGCCTAACCGCGTGAGGGCGGTCACTCCCGGGGGACACGTGACACCACCGGCCGCCTTGACTGACACCAGATATGACGTCATAGTGGTGTCATGGACTTGACGCCGTACATCGCCAACCTTCGCGAGGACCTCGCGAACACGGCTGCCGCCGGGGACGAGCACACCCGGCGGGCGGCCGCGCTGCTGTCCTCCGCGCTCGAACCCGCCGTCCGCCTGACGCTGATGAACGCCCTCGCCGACCTCGCCGCCGAGGTCACGGCCGCGTTGCCGGGCCAGGTGGTGGACGTCCGGCTCGACGGCCGGGACGTGCGGGTGGTCGTCACCGGCGCCGCCGAGGAGACGACGTCACGCGCGACACCACGTGACACCACACCACCGCCGCCGATCGACGGCGGTGACATCAGCCGGATCACCCTCCGGCTGGTCGAGCAGATCAAGGGCCAGGCCGAACGCGCGGCTGCCGCCCAGGGCGTCTCGCTGAACACCTTCGTTTCGCAGGCGGTGCAGGGCGCACTGGGCCACGGCGCGCTCGGCGGCGGGGGCCACAAGCACCAGGGTAAAGGCGACCGCGGCGGGAGCGGGTCACACCTGCACGGCTGGGTCGAAGGCTGAGGGGACGAGACGATGAGTGAAGAACAGACCACACCGGCCGAAGAGCCGAACGACGAACTGGTCCGGATCGACGAGTTCGAGACCGACGTCCCGCTGGAGCTCGACGTCAGCGTGACGATCGGCCGCGTCGAGGTCGTCCTCGAAGGCGACTCCGGCGCCCGCGTGGAGCTGCGGCACGACCAGGGCGAGCAGCAGCCGTGGGTGGCGGGGGTCAACAGCCTGCTGTCCTGGGTCGGCGAGCGCTTCGGCGACCAGCTGGGCGTCGACCCGGGCGCCTCCCCCGCCGAAGCCGTGCGGCAGAGCCGGATCGAGAAGCTCGGCAACCGCCTGGTCGTCCAGGCACCGAAGGCGTGGCAGCTGCGCAACGTCGCGCTCGCGGTGAAGGTCCACGCGCCGGCGGGCTCGCACGTCGAGGTGCGGGCGGGCGCGGCGGACGTCACCGTCACCGGCTCGGCCGGCCGCGTCGACCTGCTGACCGGCTCCGGCGAGGTCAAGCTCGACCGCGCCGACGGCTCGGCCACCATCCGCACCGGCAGCGGCGCCGTCAAGCTCGGCCCGACGCTGGGCGGGCTGCAGCTGCGCAGCGGCAGCGGCCCCGTCGAGGCGTCGTCGATCAGCGGGTCCGCGACGCTGGCCACCGGCACCGGCGACGTCTGGCTGGGCGCGGTCTCCGGCGAGGTGATGGCCCGCACCGGCAGCGGCGACCTGTCGGTGGCCGACGCCGCCTCGGGCTCGCTCGACCTGATCACCGGCTCGGGCGAGGTCCGGATCGGCATCCGCGGCGGGACCTCCGCCGAGGTCGACCTGACCTCCAGCGGCGGCCGCGTCTCCAGCGAGCTGGACGTCGCCGACAGCGCCCCCGAGGGCGGCGTGAAACTGAAGGTCCGAGCCCGCACCGGCACCGGCAACGCCGTGGTGACGCGCGCGGCGGGCTGAACAGGGGGATGAACGGGCCGTTCCCGGCGGGGGTGCCGGGGACGGCCCGTTCGCGCGAAATACCAGAGAAAGTGCCTCACAGAAATCCGGCGAACGATGGATGAATCCGTCGAAAAACCGTTTCGCCTGGTTACACCCGGAGAACCGCTGATTTTCTCGGATCGGCCTTGAACAAATCGGCAGGCTGTCTCGTTCCCATCGGTTGACCGCGCCGGCCTGGCGAAAGGTGACCGAGTGACCGCGCTGATCCGACCCTCCTCGCTGCACGGACTGACCACCGCCGACCGCACGCTGTTCCAGCGGTTCGGCACCGGAAAGGCCGCCGGAGTCCCGTTCCGCCGCATTCATGACGCCATATCGGCGCAGGCGCGGGCCCGTCCGGACGCACCGGCCGTGCTGCACTCGGGTGCATCGCTCACCTACGCCGAACTCGATCGGCGGTCGGCATCACTCGCGGCCGCGCTCGCCGGGCTCGGCGTGCGGCCCGGGCACCACGTCGGCCTGTTCCTCACCCGGTCGATCCCGATGGTGGTCGGCATCCTCGCCGTGCTGCGCGCCGGCGCGGCGTACGTGCCGCAGGACATCCGGATCACGCCCGCGACGCAGCTGCGGCACATCGTGGCCACCGCGGGCATCGACGTCGTCCTGACCACGCGCGAGCACGCCGGCGCGCTGCCCGCGGGCCTCGGCCGGGTCGTCGCCATCGACGGCGAACACCCCCCGCACGACCGGTGCGCCCCGCCCCCGCCGGAGGGCGGCGGCACCGCGATGGTGATCTTCACGTCCGGCACGACCGGACGGCCCAACGGCGTGCGGGTCACCCACGCAAACCTCGGCAACGTTCTGCTGACCGCCCCGGGCTCGCTCGGCATCCGGCCCGGCGACCGGGTGGCGCAGCTGCTGAACATCGCCTTCGACATGGCCGCCTGGGAAATCCTCGGTACCCTTTCCCACGGCGGCTGCCTGGTGATCCGCGGCAAGGACATCGAGGAGACCGCCCGCGCGGCCGACGTCCTCATCGCCACCCCCGGCGTACTGTCCACAGTGGATCCGAGGGCGTGCCCGCGGGTGCGGACCGTCGCCGTGGCGGGCGAGCGGTGCCCGGCCGCGCTGGCCGAGGCCTGGGCGCGGCGGGCGAGTTTCCACAACGCGTGCGGCCCCACCGAAGTGACCATCGTCAACACCGTGCAGCGCTACGATCCCCGGCTCGGCGAGCTGACGATCGGCCGTCCGGTGCCGAACACCACGGTGTACGTGCTCGACGACGAGCTGAGACCGTGCGCGATCGGGGAGGCCGGCGAGATGTGGGCGGGCGGCGCGTGCGTCACCGCGGGCTACGCCGGAAACGACGTCCTCACCGCCGAGCGCTACCGGCCGGACCCGTTCCTCGGCGGCGCGCACCGGATGTTCCGCACCCGGGACCTCGTCCGGTGGACCCCCGACGGCCAGCTGGAGCACCACGGGCGGACCGACGACCAGGTCAAGGTGCGCGGCTTCCGCGTCGAACTGGACGCGGTCACCGCGACGCTGGAACGCGCCCCGGGCTGCGACCGGGCGGCCACCGTGCTCTACGACGGCGGGCTCGTCGGCTTCGTGACCCCCTCGACCGCCGAGCCGGAGCTCATCCGGCGTTCGGCCGAAGCCGCGTTGCCGTACTACAGCGTGCCCGCGATGATCGTCCCGGTGGACCACCTGCCGCTCACCGAACGCGGCAAGGTCGACCGGCGGGCCCTGTTGTCGCGGTTGGACAGCTGCGAGCCGGCGGAGACGGTGGCATGACCGCCACGCTCCCCGCCACGCCGGAATCCGTGCGGGCCCGGCTGAAGCGCCGGCCGTGGACCCACCACAACCGGCTGGCCGGGGCGGTGGTCGTGGGCAACGCCGTCGCCGCCACCGCCGGTCCGCTCGACATTGCCGTCCTCCCTTGGCTGGTGCTCGGGAACCTGGCACTGGCCGTGCTGATCCGCCAGCAGCTGGTGATCAACCTGCTGTTCCGGCTGGCCACCGCCGCGCCGGTGCGGCGGTCGCTGCGGCTGCGCTGGACGCTGGGCAAGGTCTACCACTTCGCCGGGCTGCACGTCGGCGGCACGCTCTGCGCCACCGGCTGGTTCCTCGTGCTCACCGGCGTGCTGACCGCCCGCGGCGGGCCGGTGGCCCTGCTGCTGACCAGCTGGGCGATCGCGGGGGTCCTCGCCGTCGTGGTCGTGTTCGCGCTGCCCCGGGTGCGGGCGCGCCGGCACGACCTGTTCGAGCGCTCCCACCGGTTCGGCGGCTGGACGCTGCTGGTGCTGTTCACCGTCCACTCGGCGCTGCTGGGCGGCCCGGACTTCGTGGGCTCGGGCCCGTTCTGGGTGCTGCTGGTCGTCGTCACGAGCGTGGCGCTGCCGTGGCTGCGGCTGCGGCGGGTACCGGTGCGGATTTCCCGGCCCTCGCCGCACGTGGCGCTGCTGTCGTTCGACTACGGCGTGACGCCGTTCGCCGGCTCGTCGACGGCGCTGAGCCGGAACCCGTTGCTGGAGTGGCATTCCTTCGCCAACGTGCCCGCGCCCGGGCGCGCCGGGTTCCGGCTGACCGTGTCCCGGGCCGGCGACTGGACCGGCGCCCTGATCGACGACCTGCCCTCGCACCTGTGGGTGAAGGGCATCCCGACCGCCGGGGTGGGCAACATCGACAAGCTGTTCCGCCGGGTGGTCTGGGTGGCGACCGGCAGCGGGATCGGCCCGTGCCTGCCGCACCTGCTCTCCGGCGAGACGCCCGCTCGGCTCGTCTGGTCGACCCGCCACCCCCGGCGCACCTACGGCGACGAGCTCGTCGACGAAATCCTCGCCGTCCAGCCGGACGCCGTCGTGTGGGACACCGACGGCGCCGGCAAACCCGATCTGGTCGAACTCGCCCTGAGCGCGCACCGGGACTTCGACGCGGAAGCCGTGATCTGCATTTCGAACAAGAAGACAACGTGGCACGTCGTCGAGGCGCTGGAAGCCCGCGGGATTCCGGCCTTCGGCGCGATCTGGGACTCGTGAGGGAGACAGCTGTGGACCGGACCGTCGTAGTCGACCTGCAGGCACCCGTCGCGACCGTGACCGTGGACCGGCCGCGGGCCCGCAACGCGCTGTCGTCCCAGGTGCTCACCGAACTGCTCGCGGTGTGCTCGTCGCTGGGGGAAGACCCGGCGGTCGCGGGGGTCGTGCTCACCGGCGCGCCGGGGCCGGCGTTCGTCGCGGGGGCCGACATCCGCGAGATGGCGGCGCTGGATCCCGACGAGGGCGCGCGGTTCGGCGCGCTCGGCCAGGAGGTCACCCGGGCGTTGGAGGAGCTGCCGGTGCCGGTGATCGCCTGCGTGGACGGCTATGCGCTGGGCGGCGGCTGCGAACTCGCACTCGCGTGCGACTTCGTCTACGCGACCCCGAAGGCGGTCTTCGGCCAGCCGGAGGTCCTGCTCGGGCTGATCCCCGGGTTCGGCGGCTGCGTCCGGCTGCCCCGTCTGGTGGGGCCGGGCCGCGCCCGCGAGCTGATCTTCACCGGCCGGCACGTCGACGCGGCCGAGGCGCAGCGGATCGGGCTGGTCACCGAGCTGTTCGACAGCCGCGAAGCCATGCTCGCCGGGGCCCGCGCGACGATCACGGCGGTGTCGCGCAACTCGCGCGACGCGGTGGCGCTGGCGAAGGAGGCGGTGAACGCCGGCCGCGGGCGGCCGGTGGAGGACGCCCTGGAGCTGGAGCTCTCGGCGTTCCGTGCGGCGTTCACGAGTCCCGATATGCGCGAAGGCACCGGGGCGTTCCTCGCGAAACGCGAACCGGTGTTCGGGCGCTGACCGGGGTCGGTGCGCCATCAACGAGACGCACACGGCGCTGCTGCGGGCGCTGCACGACGAGCACGCCCCGGCCCTGTGGCGGTACGCCCTGCGCCTGACCGGCGACGACCAGCTCGCCCAGGACGTCGTCCAGGAATCCTTGCTGCGCCTGTGGAACAGCCCGGAGATCCTCGAGCAGGGCGAGCCGGCGTCGCGCGCGTGGCTGTTCACGGTGGCGCGCAACGTCGTGATCGACGAGCGCCGGAGTGCGCGCTCGCGCCGGGAGGTGCGGTCGCCGTGCGTCCCGGAGGAGTCCCGCACCGACCCGATCGACTCGGCCCTGGACGCGTGGGTGATCACGGACGTGCTGACGCAGCTGACCCCGGACCACCGGACGGTGATCGTCCGCGCGTACTACATGGGGCAGTCGGTCGCCGAGCTGGCGGTGGAGCTGGAGGTGCCGGAGGGAACGGTGCGCTCCAGGTTGTTCTACGGCTTGCGCGCGTTGCGGCTGGCGTTGCAGGAGAGGGGGTTGACGAGGCGTTGAGCGATCCGTACCGCGACTGGGACGCGGCGTACGTCCTCGGCGCCCTGTCCCCCGCCGAGCGCCGGGAGTACGAAGGGCACTTGGGGTGTTGCGTCGCCTGCGCGGCGGCGGTGGCTTCGTTCGCGGGGATGCCGGGGATCCTTTCGGTGGTGCCGCGGGAGACTTCGGTGGAGCTGCTGGAGCCGGTTTCGCCGCGGGCCTCGCTGGTGCCGGGATTGGTGCGGGCGGTCAGGGATTCGCGACGGCGCGGCCGGGCCCGGGTGGCGGCGGCGCTGGCGGGCGCGGCACTGGCGGGGGCGGTGGCCGGTTCGCGGTTGTTCGCGCACGGGTGTTCGCCAGATCCGCGGATCGACCGGACGACGCCGGCCCCGGCCACTACGCCGAGCGCGGGGCTCGATCCAGCCCGCCTCGAATCAGGTGGTGCGCCGCCGCACTGAAGGTCGCGACCTTGGGGCGGGGTCTAGCGGAGCAGGTTCCTCAGCGCCGGGGCCAGGTCTCCGCGTGCGCCGACCGTCACGCCCGACAAACCCAGCCACTCCGCCATGTGCCGCAGCTCCGCCGCCAGCTCGGGCAGCACCCTGGCCACGTCGGCGTCCTCCTCCGCGAATGCTCCCTGGACCCGCAGCACCCCCGCCGCGCGGTCGGCCTTCAGGTCCACCCGGGCGACGAGCGAGCCGTCCAGGAGGAACGGGAACACGTAGTACCCGTACACCCTCTTCGGCTCCGGGACGTAGATCTCGATCCGGTAGTGGAACCCGAACAACCGCTCGGTCCGGGCCCGCTCCCAGATCAGCGGGTCGAACGGGCACAGCAACGCCCGGCCCACCACGTTCCGCGGCGTCCGGGCCGACGCATGCCGATACGCCACCTGCTTCCAGCCGCGGACCGCTACCGGCTCCAGCTCTCCCGCCTCCACCAGCTCCGCCACCGCCTGGCGGGCCGGGGCCGGGCCGAGGCGGTAGTAGTCGCGCAGGTCCGTCTCCGTCGCCACCCCCAGCGCCCGCGCCGAACGCGAGATCAAGCCCCGCGCGCCCTCCTCCGCGGACACCGAGCGGGCCAGGATCTCCGGCGGGACCACCCGCTCGGTCAGGTCGTAGAGCCGCTCGAACGACCGCCGCGTGCCCGTGGTCAGCTGGCCGATGCCGAACAGGTACTCGCAGACGCGCTTGACCTCCGAGCGCTCCCACCACGAGCCCGGGCCGCGCCGCTGGGCGTCCGCCTCCACCGCCCGCTCGATGCCGCCCGCCCCGATCGGGCCCAGCTCCTTCACCACCGACAGGATCTCCTCGACCAGGCCCGGCGACTTCTCGATCAACGGCCCGTAGTGCCGCCACCAGCCGTCGCGCTTGGCGCCCGAGCGGATCAAGGGCCAGTCCTCGATCGGGAGCAGGCTCGCCTCGTGCGCCCACGTCTCCACCAGCATCCGCGGGCGACGCGCCGAGTGTGCCCACGCCGCTTCGTCGAGCAGCGCCGGGTCGTACGCGCCCAGCCGCGAGAACACCGGCATGTAGTGCGCCCGGACCGCGACGTTCACGGAATCCAGCTGCAGCAGCTGGACCCGCGACAACACCCGTTTCAGGTGCTGCCGCGAAGGGACGCCGGACGGACGCGGGTCGGTGAAGCCCTGTGCGGCCAGGAACGTCTTCCGGGCCGTCGAGACGCTGATCGTTTGCATGGTGAGCTCATGGTGCCACCCACCACCGACAAAAACCGGCACCATCCGTGCCCCACCACCGCACCTGGCGGAGGAGCTGCGCTAATTTCTGCGGCATGAGCGACGCCGCCGTCCGTCCCGCCGATCTGTCCGACGCCGCGGAGATCGCCCGCATCCAGCGCGAAACCTGGCACGCCGCCTACGAGGACCTGCTCGGCAAGCAGGCCCTCGCGCAGCTGGACGCCACCGACCTCGCCGGCACCTGGACCGAGACCATCGACTACCCCGGCAGCCTCGTCTACGTAGCCACCGAGGGCGAGTTCACCGTCGGCTTCTGCGTCGCCGGCCAGGCCCCCGAAGACGAGGTCGCCGCCGCGGACGGCAGCCTGCCCGAGGACGCCGCGACCACCGGGCTGATCGCCACCCTGCTCGTCGAGCCGCGCTGGGGGCGCCGCGGGCACGCCGGACGGCTACTCGCGACGGCCGCCGCGGGCCTGCGGGCCGACGGCGCCTCCCGGGGCATCGCCTGGGTCGCCCAGGGCGACCACGCCACCCTCGGCTTCTACCGCCGGGCCGGCTGGAACCCCGACGGCACCGTCCGCACCCTCGACACCGGCGAGCGCACCCTCCGCGAGGTCCGGCTCACCGGCACCCTCGACCTGTCCCTGGCCTGAGTCGCGGAAGATCACCCACCGCATCACGGCGTACATGAACACGCCCTCGCCCACGCCCGCGAGCACCCGCGAGACGTGGTATTCGACGCCCAGCGCCGTCAGCCCCGCGCCCACACCCAGCAGGAACGCCGCGTAATTGACAGCAATCGCACCTATGTAAAGCGCCAGCTGGGTTCCGACGGCGGCGTGGGAATGGAAGTTGAACGTCCGGTTCAGCGCGAAGCTCAGCCCGAACGCACAGACGTACGCCAGCGTGATCGCCAGCCACACCGGCCAGCCGAGCACGCCGTGGAAGACGGTCAGCAGCGTGAGGTCGACACCGAACGTGAACCCGTTGATCAGGCAGAACCCGAGAAAAGTCGGCGCCACGATCCGCGACAGACCCAGGGGCAGCACGCGCACGACGGCGCGGCACAGGGCGCCGAACCGGTCAGCGGGCGTACGGGGTTGCTCGGCGGCCACCCCGTCAGTGTTCCGGCGGAGAGTGACGGGAAGCCGTCCGGCAGGTGATCTTCTGGTGCGGACCACCGGCCGAAAGGTGGGGCCAACACCAGTGCACGGAGATTTCGAACTGATAACTTGGAAGAACGCGAGCGATTTTCAGGAGGTGACACGATGAGCTGGATCCTGCTGACGCTGGGCGTCGCGTTCGGTTCGGCCATCGTGCCGCTGATCAACGCCGAGGTCTTCCTGCTCGGGTTGTGCGCGAGCCAGCCCGGACTGCACTGGCTGTGGCTCGGGGCGGCGGTGGCCGTCGGGCAGATCGCCGGGAAGACCCTGTACTACCTGGCCGCGCGCGGGACGATCAAGCTGCCGAAGCCGCTGCACGACCGGCTGCACAGGGAGCGCCCGATGACGCCCCGGCGCGTGCGCTGGCAGCTGCGGACCAAGCGGATCCGCGGGTGGGTCGACGGGCTGCGTGAGCGCTGCCACCGGCACCCGCACTGGATGGCCGGGACGTATGGAGTGAGCTCCCTGGTCGGCCTGCCCCCGTTCATGGCGACGAGCGTGCTGGCCGGCCTGGTGCGGATGCGGCTCGCGACCTTCCTGACGACGGGGCTCGCCGGAAGGTGGATCCGCTTCAGTTTGATCGCGGCTTCACCCGCGGTGTTCGCGGGGTGGCTGCACCACTGAGCACGCCGAGATCAACGCGGTCCACGCGGCGCGCGAGACGGTGAGCTGGCCCAGGTGACGGGCTTTCGTGTCGCGCACACCAACAGTCTCGGCGAGGAGAACCTCGACGCATTCGATGTTTGCCGTATAGCTCGACTTCCGCCACGTCGACACGCTGCCTCCGACCTATCGCGCTGCCTCCCGAAGCAGTTCTCGCGAGACATCTTCGGACAATGCCTTGTCCAGCAAGACTTTAACGAGCTTGCGGTAGCTCGCGATAGCCTCCAACCCGTTGACGAAGGCGCTGGCGTGGTGGTGCTCGAGGAACACGATCGACGGATCGCTGGGGAAGTCGTAGAGAGCGAACATGCCGATCTTGCCGGGGTGGTAACCCACATCCGCGGGCACGATGCGCACTGAAATGTTAGATGTAACAGCTAAGGCGAGGAGGTGGTCGATCTGATCGGACATGGTGCCTGCTTCTCCGACCACCTCACGAATCGCCAGTTCGGAGATGATGGCCTTGAGTCGAACCGGCTCATATCCCGAGAGGATCCGCTGGCGTTTCAGCCGGGCCACCAGCCGCGCATCGACCACCTCCGTCTTGGTCTCGGAGGCGGAGAGAAGAGTGCGGGCATAGTCGGGAGTCTGCAGGAGCCCGGGAATGATCTGCGGGGACCAGTTGGTGATCAAGCTCGCCGACCGCTCGCACTGCATCACCCCGGTGAGCGCGGCAGGCAGGTCGGCCGGGTTGGAGTCCAGCCAGTTGGGATCCTTCACGTGCTGCACCAAGGCCAGAATCCGGTTGGTCACGGCCCGATCCACCCGCAGGTACCCGAGAATCCGCGCAACCTCCTCGACCGGCGGCACCCGGATCCCCAGCTCCCACTGCGACAGCAACCGCGGATCCACTTCCAGGGCCCGAGCCAGCTCGCGCAACCCGAACTTCCGCGCTTCACGCACCTCGCGCAGCGACGCGGACAACGCCCGTGAACCGGGAGAAGACGAAGTCGGTTTCATGCGGGCGATGCTACGAAACCGCGTCATTTCCCGAATGAACGACAACTGTCAGCGAATTGCCACACCCCGGTCCCCAAGACCGCAACCACGAAAGCCCACCCGCCGATCGGCTCGGCGAGCACCGCCACCAGAAAACAAAACGCCGAAAACCCGCCGAGCCCGCGCAGCACGCCGCGGGTGGTCGCGGCGGCCGCCGCGGGGCCCCCTTGCGCCAGGGCGAACACCGCCACGACGCTCGTCCCCGTCGGGAACGGCGCCAGCACGCCCGTCAGGTCCGGGCCGAGCCGCCCGGCCGCGGCCGTCAGGGCCACCACGAGCGCCGCCGTCGCGACCGCGCGAGCGGGCAAATCCCACCACGGCAGCGTCACCGGCCCGGCCTCCCCCGGCTCCGGCAGCAACCGGATGCCCGCCCAAGCCGCCGCCAGGGCCAACCCGAGTGCCACCCACACGGGCACCGGTGCGAACGACAACGCCAGATCCAGCGACAGGCACACCAGCCAACCGACCAGCAGAGTGCCGACCCAGCCGCGCGCCCGGGACACCCGCGCGAAGACCACCGCGAACGCGGCCAGCGACACGAGCCCCAGCAGCGACGCCGATGCCGCCCGCGCGACGAACGCCGATCCGTGCTCCAGGTACGTGATCAGCAGGATCGGCCCCGCGACGACCGGCATGGCGACCAGCAGGCCCGTCAGGCCCGGGCCCCAGCGCCGTCCGGCCAGGGACGACCCCACCACCAGCAGCGGCGCCAGGACGAGCTTGAGCAGCAGCGTCACCGGTTCGCCGCCGCCGCGATGCGCACGAAACCGCGGACCAGCGGGCTGCTCGACGCCTTCGGCCACGCCACCACCAGCTCGCTCGGCGGGCGGTCGGACACGGGAACGACCCGCAATCCCGCCGCCAGCGGCTGGTCCACCGGGGCGAGCGCCGCGACGGCGTTCCACAGCACCGCCTGCAGGCACTCCTGGATCGTCCGCAGGACCGGGGCGTCGGCGGCGGGCGGGCCGCCCGTCCAGTAGGCCGTCCAGCGGGCGTCGGCGCCGTCCGGGAGCCGGACCCAGCGGCGGCCGGACAGGTCGGCCGTCGCCACCTCGGGCCGGTCGGCCAGGGGGTCGTCGTCGCGCAGCACCACGCCCACGCGCACCGGGCGCAGCACGTGGACGCCGAGTCCCGCGCGTTCGAACGGCGTCCGGGTCAACGCCACGTCGACCAGGCCGGCGCGCAGGCCCGCGGTCGGGTCGGCGAGGTCCGTTTCGTGCACCCGGACGTCCACGTGCGGGTACTGCTCGCGGAACAGCGGGACCAGCCGGGCGCCGACCTGCTCCGCCGCGTCCGCCAAGGTGCCGACCGTCAGGGTCGCCGCGCCCGCCGCCGCGGTCACCCGGTCGCGGATGCGGCCCGCCCGGGCCAGCAGCGCGACGGCCTCGTCGTACAGGGCGGTACCCGCGGCGGTGAGCGCGACTCCCTTGGGCGTGCGTTCGAACAGTGTCGCGCCCAGCTCGTCCTCCAGCCCGCGCACCGCCCGGCTCAGCGGCGGCTGCGCCATGTGCAGGCGGCTCGCCGCGCGGCCGACGTGCCGCTCCTCGGCCACCGCGACGAAGTACCGGAGCACCCGCAGGTCCATACCGCCAGAGTATCGAGTCGGCCGAACCGGTCTTGGACGCCCCGGGCGGTCCGCACCGATGATCGGAATCATGAAAATCGGATGCTTCCCCTACGACACGACCCGGCCGCTGATCGAAAGCGCCGGCGTCGAAACCGCCGCCACGCTGCCCGAGATCTTCGAACGGACGGTCCGCGGCGAGTTCGACGTGGCCGAACTCGGCCTGACGTTCCACCTGCGCCTGCTGGAGGAAGGCACGCCGTACGTGGCGCTGCCGATCTTCCCGAACCGGGTGTTCCGGCACTCGTGCGTCTTCGTCAACACCCGCTCCGGGATCACCGGTCCCGGCGACCTCACCGGCCGGACGATCGGCGAGTTCGGGACCTACGGGCAGGACTCCGGTGTCTGGGCCAAGGGCATCCTGATGGACGAGTACGGGTTCGAGCCCGAGACGAACCGCTGGGTGATCGGCGGCCTCGAGCACCCGTCAGCGCCCTTCGGCTTCATCCCGCACCCGCACCCCGGCGCCGTCGACGTCACCCCGGCCGGCCCGGGCAAGACGCTGAACGACATGCTCGCCACCGGCGAGATCGACGCGCTGTTCTCCGCCAACGTCCCGCAGTGCGTGCTCGACGGGCACCCGGACGTCGCCCGGCTCTTCCCGGACTTCGTCGCGCGGGAACGCGACTACCACCGCCGCACCGGGATCTTCCCGATCATGCACACCGTCGTCGCCCGGCGGGACCTCCTGCGAGACGATCCCGGCCTGGCCGGCCGCGTCTACACGATGTTCGAAGCCGCGAAGGACGCCGCCGCCGAGCGCTACCGCCGCGGCCGGCGGCTCTACCAGGTCCAGACCATGCTGCCGTGGACGAACGCACTGGTCGACGAAACACTCGACGAGTTCGGCGAGGACTGGTGGCCCTACGGGATTTCCGCCAACCGCGCCACTTTGGACACGTACCTGCGGTACCACCACGAGCAGGGCTTGTCGTCACGCAGGTGGCAGATCGACGAGATCTTCGCGCCGGACCTACTCGGCACCTGAGCGGTCGGCGGCTTCCAGTTCCACGGCCTTCTTCATCGTCTCGCGCGCCCGGCGGCGGTCGCCCGCGATGTCGTACGCGTACGCGAGCTTGTACCAGGCCCGCCAGTTCTCCTGGTCGGCCTCGACCTCCGCGCGGCGCTGCTCGAACCACGCGTCGGCCGCCTCACGATCGACCCGGCCCGAAGGCCGGCGCGGGAGGTCCGAGACGTCCGGGAGCTCGCCCTCGGCGTCCAGCCGCCGGGACAGGCGCTGGACCTGCAGGCCGTTGCGCCAGGTCATCACCACCACCCAGACACCCAGGACCGGCAGCAGCAGCACGCCCGCCCCGAGCGCGATGCCGACGCCCGTGCCCGTCTTGAACAGCGCGAACGCCCGGTCCGCCAGCAGGAACAGGTACACGATCAGCGCCGCCGTCAGCAGCAGCGCCACATTGCGAGCTTTCACGAGCGGGCCGTCACAGGTCGAGGACGTTTTCCAGGCCGACCGTCAGGCCGGGGCGGTTCAGCACCTCACGCACGCCGAGCAGCACGCCCGGCATGAACGACGTCCGGTCGAGGGAGTCGTGCCGGATCGTCAGGGTCTCCCCCTCGCCGCCGAACAGGATCTCCTCGTGCGCGACCAGGCCCGGCAGGCGGACCGAGTGCACCCGGACCTCCTCGACCGAGGCGCCGCGGGCGCCGTCCAGCTCCGACGTCGTCGCGTCCGGGCCCGGCGTCACGCCCGCTTCCGCGCGGGCCGCGGCGATCATCCGGGCGGTGTGCGCCGCGGTGCCCGAAGGGGCGTCGGCCTTGCGGTTGTGGTGCAGCTCGATGATCTCGGCCGAGGCGTAGAACTTCGCCGCCTGGGCCGCGAACCGCATGGCCAGAACCGCGCCGAGAGCGAAGTTCGGCGCGATCAGCACACCCAGAGCAGGCTTCGGTTCCAGCAACGCGCGCAGGTCGGCCAACCGGGACTCGCTGAAGCCGGTGGTGCCGACGACCGCGTGGATGTCGTGCGCGACCAGGTACTCCAGGTTGCCCATGACGGCGTCGGGGTGGGTGAAGTCGACGACCACCTGGGCGTCGGCCAGCGGGGCGAAGTCGTCGCCCGCGTCCAGCGCGGCCACGAGCTTCATGTCCGCAGCGCCTTCGACGGCGTTCACCACCGTCGCCCCCATCCGGCCACGCGCGCCGAGCACACCGACGTTGATGGTCATGAAGCGATCACCTCGTGCAGGTCGTCCGGAAGGTCGTCGGCGTGAGCGTACGGCCCGACGACCGCCGCCGCCGAGACCCCGCCCGGCCGCGCGAACAAAGTGCGAGCGAGCGCACACACGTCCTCGGTGGTCACCGCGTCGATGCGGGCGATCGTGTCGTCGACGCCCAGGTAGTGGCCGTAGTTCAGCTCGTTCTTGCCGATCCGCGACATCCGCGACGACGTGTCCTCCAGGCCCAGCACCAGGCCGCCGCGCAGCTGGCCCTTGGCGCGGGCCACCTCGGCGCCGGTGAGGCCGTCGACGCCGACCTTGTCGAGCACCTCGCGGATGACGCCGGCGACGTCGCCGAGCTTCTCCGGCTGGCAACCCGCGTACACAGCCATGTGCCCGGTGTCGGCGTAGCTCGCGACCGACGAGTACACCTGGTAAGCCAAGCCGCGCTGCTCCCGGATCTCCTGGAACAGCCGCGAGGACATCCCGCCGCCGAGGGCCGCGTTGAGCACCGACAGCGCGAAGCGACGGTCGTCGTGGCGCGACAGCGACCGCAGGCCCAGCATGACGTGCGCCTGCTCGGTGTCGTCGGTGTGCAGGGCCAGCTTCGGCACGGTCTTGATCCGGGCGCGGCCCTCACGCGGCGCGATCGGCGACGCGGTCCCGTTCAGGCGCTCGCCGAGGGCCTTGCGCACCAGCCGCAGCACCTGGTTGTGGTCGATGTTCCCGGCCACGGAGAGGACCATCCGCGGCAGCGTGTACCGGCGCTTGTAGAAGTTCCGCAGCGCGGCGGGCGACATTTCCACGATCGACTGCTCGGTGCCGAGCACCGGGCGGCCGAGCGGGTGCTCGCCGAGGATCGCCGTCACGAACGTCTCGTGCAGCAGGTCCTCGGGGTCGTCGTCGCGCATCGAGATCTCTTCGAGGACGACGCTGCGCTCCATGTCCATGTCGCGGTCGGTGCACAGCGCCTCGAACACGACGTCGGTGACCAGGTCCATGGCGAGCGGGAGGTCGGCGTCGAGCACCTGCGCGTAGTAGCAGGTGTGCTCCTTCGCCGTGAAGGCGTTGAACTCACCGCCGACGGCGTCGATCTCCTCGGCGATCTGCGTGGCGTCGCGGTGCTTGGTGCCCTTGAACAGCAGGTGCTCGAGGTAGTGCGCGGCGCCGGCGACGGCAGCGGGCTCGTCGCGGGAGCCGATGCCGACCCACAGCCCGACCGTGGCCGAGCGGGACGCGGGAACGTGCTCGGTGATCACGCGCAGGCCGCCGGGCAGGACGCTGCGCTTGACGACCGCACCGTCCGGAGTGGACTCGAGCGTGCGGGTGGTGCCGACGGGCTGCTCGTGCCCGGAAACCTGCCGTGCCATGGGTTCCTTACTCACGATGCCGCGAAGGCCTCCCCACCGGGAGCGGCGAGGAGGCCTTCGACGGAACTGTTTTGAACCGGACGAGCCGGGTTACTAGGCGTCGGCCTTCTCGGCGTCGGCGACGGGCGCGTCACCCTCGGCGGCCGCGGCCGGAGCCTCGTCCTCCTTGACCACGATCAGGCTGATCTTGCCGCGGTTGTCGATGTCGGCGATCTCGACGCGGAGCTTGTCGCCCACGTTGACCACGTCCTCGACCTTGTTGATCCGCTTGCCGTTGCCCAGCTTGGAGATGTGCACCAGGCCGTCCTTGCCCGGCAGCAGCGAGACGAACGCGCCGAACGCGGCCGTCTTCACCACGGTGCCGAGGAAGCGCTCGCCGACCTTGGGCAGCTGCGGGTTGGCGATGGCGTTGATCAGGTCGATCGCCGCCTCCGCCGACGGGCCGTCGGCCGCGCCCACGTAGATCGTGCCGTCGTCCTCGATGGAGATGTCGGCACCGGTCTGCTCGGTGATCGAGTTGATCATCTTGCCCTTCGGGCCGATGACCTCGCCGATCTTGTCGACCGGGATCTTCACCGAGGTGACGCGCGGCGAGTACGGGCTCATCTCGTCCGGGCTGTCGATCGCCTCGGCGATGACCTCCAGGATGGTGAGCCGGGCGTCCTTCGCCTGCTTCAGCGCGGCCGCGAGGACCTCCGACGGGATGCCGTCGAGCTTCGTGTCCAGCTGCAGCGCGGTGATGATGTCCTTGGTGCCGGCGACCTTGAAGTCCATGTCGCCCAGGGCGTCCTCGGCACCGAGGATGTCGGTGAGCGCGACATAACGCGTCTCGCCGTCCACCTCATCGGAAACCAGGCCCATCGCGATGCCCGCGACCGGCGCCTTCAGCGGCACACCGGCGTTGTACAGCGCCATGGTGGACGCGCAGACCGAGCCCATCGAGGTCGAGCCGTTGGAGCCCAGCGCCTCGGAGACCTGGCGGATCGCGTACGGGAACTCGTCCCGCTTCGGCAGCACCGGCACCAGGGCGCGCTCGGCGAGCATGCCGTGGCCGATCTCGCGGCGCTTCGGCGAACCGACGCGCCCGGTCTCGCCGGTGGAGAACGGCGGGAAGTTGTAGTGGTGCATGTAGCGCTTGTGCGTCTCCGGCGACAGCGAGTCGATCTGCTGCTCCAGGCGCAGCATGTTCAGCGTGGTGACGCCCAGGATCTGGGTTTCGCCGCGCTCGAACAGCGCCGAACCGTGCGCCCGCGGGATCACGGCGACCTCGGCCGAGAGCGACCGGATGTCGGTGAGGCCACGGCCGTCCATGCGGATCTTCTCCGTGAGGACGCGCTGGCGCATGATCTTCTTCGTCAGGGCCTTGAACGCCCCGCCGATCTCCTTGTCACGGCCCTCGAAGGCTTCGCCTTCACCCAGGCCGATCTTCTCCAGGACGGCGGCCTTGACCTCGTCGGTCGCGGCGTCGCGGTCCTGCTTGCCCGGGATCTGCAGCGCGCGGGCCAGGTCGTCGGTGGCGATCGCCGCGACGGCCTCGTAGACGTCCTGCTCGTAAGCCAGGAAGACCGGGAACTCGCCGGTCGGCTTGGCGGCGACGTCGGCCAGCTTCTGCTGGGCCTCGCACAGGACCTTGATGAACGGCTTCGCAGCCTCGAGGCCCGCGGCGACCGCGGCCTCGTCCGGTGCCTTGCCGCCGGCGGCGATCAGGTCGAGCGTGTGCTCGGTGCCCTCGGCCTCGACCATCATGATCGCGACGTCGTCACCGACGATGCGGCCGGCGACGACCATGTTGAAGGTCGCCTTCTCCAGCTGCGACCAGGTCGGGAACGCGACCCACTGGTCCTCGACCAGCGCGACGCGCACGCCGCCGACCGGGCCCGAGAACGGCAGGCCGGCGATCTGGGTCGACGCCGAAGCGGCGTTGATGGCCAGCACGTCGTACGGGTCGTCCGGGTTGAGGCTCTGGACGGTGATGACGACCTGGATCTCGTTGCGGAGACCGTCGGTGAACGACGGGCGCAGCGGCCGGTCGATCAGGCGGCAGGTCAGGATCGCGTCGGTCGACGGGCGGCCCTCGCGGCGGAAGAACGCGCCGGGGATGCGGCCCGCCGCGTACATGCGCTCCTCGACGTCCACCGTCAGGGGGAAGAAGTCGAAGTGGTCCTTCGGGTGCTTCGACGCGGTCGTCGCCGAGAGCAGCATGGTCTCTTCGTCGAGGTACGCGACGACGGCGCCGGCGGCCTGCTTGGCCAGGCGGCCCGTCTCGAAGCGGACGGTGCGGGTGCCGAACCGGCCGTTGTCGATCACGGCTTCGGTCTCGTGCACGGTGACTCCGGTGGAGTCGGTCATAGATTGTTCTCCTCTTTGGTTCCTTCGTACGACGCGAGTCTCCCACCCTGGGACCCATTTCGCCTGAGGACGCTCGAGGAATGAGGCCGGTCTTCGATCGAAGCCCCCGGGACGCTTCCCGGGAACCACTACCGAGGACCGGCGGACGGACCCTCGTGCGCGCTCGCGCCGTTCTTCTTTTGAAGCTTTGCAACGAGGGGGAGCGACCGGTGGTCACTCCCCCTCGCGGTCAAGCTATCGGCGCAGGCCGAGGCGCTGGATCAGCGCACGGTAACGCTCGATGTCCACCTTCATCACGTAGTTCAGCAGCCGGCGGCGGCGGCCGACCAGCAGCAGGAGCCCGCGACGCGAGTGGTGGTCGTGCTTGTGAGCCTTGAGGTGCTCGGTGAGGCCGACGATCCGCTTGGTCAGCAGCGCGACCTGGGCCTCGGGGGATCCCGTGTCCGAGTCGTGCACGCCGTACTCGGCCAGGATCGACTTCTTCTCTTCGGTGGACAGCGCCACTTGTGTTGCTCCTCGAAATAATCAGTGCCGTGCGGCCCCGGGCGTGGATGCACGCCGGGAAGACGGTCACGGCCGCCACGGACTGCAGCCGGACCCGCTCGTGAGGTTACCAGCCCGCTGAACAGCGCCTTCAGGTGCGTGCGTTCAGCCGCGGCCCAGCTCGAACGCACGGGCCACGCGGTACCGGGGACCACCCGGCTCGCGCTCGCTGGTCATCAAGGCCACTTCCGCGGCCTGCCACCGCCGGCTCGTGAAACCACCGAGGCTTCTGGTCCAACGCGCGGCGCGCCCGGGTTCTTCCCGGGGGAACCGCGCGAGCGTCAGGTGGGCCCGGTAGGGCCTCGGTTCGGCGCCGGCGCCCGCGGCGTGCGCGAGCGGCTCCAGCTCCGATCCGGCGGCAGTCAACCACAGCACCCCGGGGAACGTCGCGGCCTTTTCCAGCCGGACGTCGACCGCCGGGCGCCCGGCCAGCCGCTCGCCCAGCCAGGCGGCGCGGGTTTCGACGTCGTCCTCCCCGTAGTAGGCGAGGGTGATGTGCCAGCGCTCCGGCGGCTCCCAGCGCAGGCCGTCGCCGGGTTCCCCGAGCATCTCGGCGATCGCCTCGACGACGTCGTCCGGCGGGAGCAGCGCGCTGAACAGGACCGGCATCAGGCGCCGTGGCCCGCCCGGCGGAGCAGGTCGGCGATGGCCGGGAAGTCGTCGTCGAGGCGCTTGGCGGCTTCGCCGAGGTCCTCGTCCTCGGCCAGGTCGCGCAGGTAGGCCAGGAGCTTCTGGTCCTCGTTGACCACCGGGATGTTGTCGCGCCCGACGGTGGGGCGGGAGTCGCGGACGTCCTCCATCGCGGCCAGCATCGCGTCGCGGTTGCCGGCGGCGACCTCGGGCACCAGGATCTTGCGCTCGAGCATGATCATCCTGGCCAGCACGACCGGGTTGCCGATCTTCGCCCGCCGCCCGCTCATCACCTGGCTGAGCATGGGGGCGCTGATCCCGAGGACCTCGGCCAGGAACGCCTGCGAAACGTCGAACGCGACCACGAGCCGGCGCACGCGGTCACCGAGCGGCTCCCCGTACCACTCGCGCTGCAACGCGATGTTCCGCTGGACGATCTTGTGGTCCTCCACCAGTCTCCCGCTCCCCTTTTTCTCTGCGCGCACACCGTCCGTGAGCATCTTGCCATCGCGGTCACGTGCGCGGATGCGGAAATCCCCTATTCGTCCCCGGTCAGGGCGCCCGGGGGCAGTTCGAGTGCCTTTCTCGTCTCGACCACGTCGTCGTCGATCTGCGCGACCAGCCCGGCCGAGTCGGCGAACCGCACCTGATCACGCAGCCGCGTCACGAAATCTATGGCCACGTGCTGGCCGTAGAAATCCTCGTCGACGTCGAGGACGAACGCCTCCACGGTCCGCTCGCGCCCGGAGAACGTCGGGTTGGTGCCCACCGAGACCGCGGCCCGCAGCCGGCGCGCCGGGTCGGCCGAACGGGTGAACCACGCGCTGTACACGCCGTCGGCCGGGACGGCGGCGAAGCGCGGGGTCGACAGGTTCGCCGTCGGGTAACCGAGCTCGTGGCCCCGGCCGTCGCCGCGGACGACGATCCCCTCCAGGCGGTGCGGGCGGCCGAGTGCCTCGGCGGCGGCGACCACGTCACCGGCGTCGATGCAGGACCGGACGTAGGTGCTCGAGAACGTGATCGCCGACTGGTCCTCTTCGGACAGTTCCTTGCCCTGCAGCTCGGCGCCGAACGCGGCGAAGCCGAACCGGCGGCCCAGGGTGCGCAGCAGTGCGACGTCGCCGGCCGCCTTGGCCCCGAAGGTGAAGTTGTCGCCGACGATCACCGCGGCCGCGTGCAGCCGGTCGACCAGCACCTCGTGCACGAACTCCTCCGGCCGCAGCCGGGACAGCTCGAGGGTGAACGGCAGCACGCAGAAGACGTCGACACCGAGGCCCTCGACGATCTCGGCCTTGCGCCGCAACGTCGTCAGCTGCGCCGGGTGACTGCCCGGGCGCAGCACCTCCGACGGGTGCGGGTCGAACGTCAGCATGACGCTCGGCAGGCCGCGCTCGGCCGCCGCCGCCACCGTCCGGCTGATCAGCTCCTGGTGCCCGCGGTGGACACCGTCGAACACGCCGATGGTGACCACGCACCGGCCCCAGCTGCCGGGAAGGTCCCCCAGTCCACGCCACCGCAGCACGTCACACTCCCGTCTCTCGAGCCCACCCTAGGCGGGCAGCAACACGACCACCGCGCGGGACACACCCTGTTCGTCGGCGGCCAGGGCGAGCACCCGGCCGTCGGGACCGAAGAGCCCGTAGGTGCCTTCGACGCCGGCCGCCGGGATGCGCTGGCCGTGGCGGACCGCTTTCGCCGTGGCGGCGTCGAGGTCGTGCCGCGGGAAGGCGGCGGCGACGGCGGCGTCGAGGTCGAGGCTCAGTTCGGGCTGTTCTTCGAGCTGGTCGAGGGTCCTCGCCTTGGCGAGGGTGAAGGGGCCGACCGTGGTGCGCCGGAGGGCCTTCAGGTGGCCGCCGACGCCGAGGTCCGCGCCCAGGTCGCGGGCCAGCGCCCGGACGTAGGTGCCGGAGGAGCACTCGACGACGGCGTCGACCTCGACGTGGTCCTCCTCGTGGCGGACGGCGAGGACGTCGAAGCGGTAGACGGTGACCGGGCGGGCCGGGATGACGACGTCCTCGCCGGCGCGGACGCGGGCGTAGGCGCGCTTGCCGTCGATCTTGACCGCGCTGACCGCGCTGGGCACCTGCTGGATGTCGCCGGTGAGCTTTTCGATGCCTTTTGCGATGTCTTCGTCTTTTACGTTCGCGGTCTCGGCCTGCGTGAGGATTTCGCCCTCGGCGTCGTCGGTCGTGGTGCTGCTGCCGAGGCTGAGGGTGGCCAGGTAGGTCTTGCGGTCCAGGGCCAGGTGGCCGAGCAGCTTGGTGGCGCGCTCGATGCCGAGCACCAGCACGCCGGTCGCCATCGGGTCGAGCGTGCCGGCGTGCCCGACCTTGCGGGTGCCCATGATCCGGCGGGCGCGCGCGACGACGTCGTGCGACGTCATGCCGGCGGGCTTGTCGACGATGACGAGGCCGGGAGGCGGGGCGGGACGGCGGGGCGGTTTCGGGCTGGACACGCGGCAAACCCTAGCGGCCGCTCCCCGTGGAACCGAGGACGCCTCGGGCGCCACGATGGAGGCGTGACGGAGATCGAAGTCCGGGCCGCCCGGCCCGCCGAACTGGAAACGGTCGCCGGACTCCGGTGGCGCTGGGTGGCCGAGCAGGACGGCCTCCCCGCCGACGGCCGCGCCGCGTTCGTGCGCGAGTTCGCCGCCTGGGTGCGGGAGCACGCGGCCACCCACCACTGCCTCGTCGCCGTGCGCGACGGGCGGGTGCTCGGGATGGCGTTCCTGGCGGTCACCGCGCGCGTGCCGACCCCGGCGGCGTTCTCGCGGGCCTGCGGTGACGTGCAGAGCGTGTACGTCGTCCCGGAGGCCCGCGACGGCGGCCTCGGCGGCCGGCTGATCGACGGCGTCCTGCGGCTGGCCGGGGAGCTGGGGCTGGAACGGGTCACCGTGCACTCGTCGTCGCGGGCCGTGCCCGCCTACCGGCGGCGCGGGTTCGCGGTCGCGCCGCAGCTGCTGCAGGCGCCGATCTCGCCGCCAAAAGCCGCTTCCGGGCCGGGGTCCTCGGCGGGGAGGTGAGCGCGGACGGGGACTGGCAAATGGTCCCGGTGGACGGCGCGCCGCGGATCGGCGTCCAGCTCGCGCCCGACCACACGCCGCCGCAGTGGCCGGACGGCCCGTCGCAGCAGCAGGTGCACCTCGACCTGTGGGTCGAAGACTTCGCCGAAGCACACGAAGAGGTGATGGCACTCGGCGCCACGGTGCTGAAAGCCGCGGCTGGGCACCCCTTCTGCCTGTGCTGGCTGGTCCCCCGGCGCGGGTGATCAGGCCGCGACGATCGGCGTCTCGGGGAGAGCGGCGTCCCAGCGGCGGCGGGTGATCCGCACCGGCAGCTCCTCGCCACGGGCCTCGGCGAGGAACAGGTGGGTGCGGGTCCGGCGCCACCACACGAGCATCCGGACCGTGCCGAAGGCCAGCACCGCGACCAATGCCAGCAGCGACAGCCGGAAGTTCCCGCCGGTGACCTGCAGCAGCACGCCGACGGCGAGGGCGGCGATCGTCGTCGCCACGAAGCCGCCGACGTTGACCACGCCGGTGGCCGTGCCGACGCGGCTGAGCGGGTTGTAGTCGCGGGCGAGGGCGAACCCGATCATCGACGCCGGGCCGCCGAGGGCGAGGAAGGCGAACGCGGGTACCAGCACCGGCAGCGGCACCGGGCCCGGCCAGCCCAGCAGCACCGCCCAGACCAGCGCGGCCCCGCCGATGTAGCCGCCGACCAGCGGCATCCGCAGCGACGGGCGGCGTCCGATCAGCCCGCCCAGCAGCGGGCCGCCCGCCATCGAGCCGAAGACGAACACGGTGAGCAGCGCGCTCGCCGTCGCCTTCGACTGCCCTTGGCCCTGGACCAGCCAGGGGACGCCCCACAGCAGCGTCAGGGCGTTCGGGGCGAACATCGTGCTGAAGTGGACCCAGAAGCCCAGGCGCGTCCCCGGCGTCCGCCAGGCTTCGGCGACCCGGCCGGCCAGCTCGCGCGGGCGGACGTCTTCTCGGACGGGCGGCTGTTCGCCCGCCGGGACGTCGCGGACCCGGAGGGCCACGACGACGGTGTAGAGGACGGTGACGGCGCCGGCGGCCAGGAAGGTGGGGGTCCAGCCGGCGCTGTCGAGCACCAGCGAGAGCGGGACGGTGGCGGCGAGGTTGCCGATGTAGCCGACGGCCGCGGTGAACGACGTCAGCAGCGCGTACTGGCGGCCCGGGAAGTGGGCCGCGACCAGGCGCAGGACGCTGACGAAGGTGAGCGCGTCGCCGAGGCCGAGCACCCCGCGGGCGAGCAGGCCGAGGCCGTAGGAATGGGCGACGCCGAGCAGGAGCTGACCGGCCCCGAGGACCAGCACGGCGACGGTGAGGACGCGGCGGGGGCCGTAGCGGTCGACCAGGACGCCGGTCGGGATCTGCATCGCGGCGTAGACGCCGACCTGCAGGACGGTGAAGGTGCCGAGCGCGGCCGCGCCGACGCCGAAGCGCTCGGCGGCCTGCAGCCCGGCGACCCCGAAGGAGGTCCGGTGGAAGACGGCGAGGAGGTAGACGGTGACGGCGGCGAGCCAGATCAGCCAGGACCGGGCGGTGGCACGGCCGGTGGCGGGCACAAGTTCCTCCAGGGTTGGGCGATTCGGGGCGCAGGACGCCCACGCTGCCGTCCCCACTACTTGTATCGCCTAAGCAACCACGAACCATAGCCACGACCCGGGTGGTTTTCCCCACAGGTAACCCCCATCACCCGTGCTCGGAGAGGCATTTCGCGTGATTGAAGGGGCATCTCGCGTGACTGGAGGGGCATCTCGCGAGATGCCTCCTGGGGCTGACCCGGTTTGACGGACAGGGTCGTTGAGGTGGTCAGGCTACCTGGCGGGTGGCTTCGTAGGTGTTGGGACTGAGGTAGCCGAGGCTG
>NZ_JBEZYY010000016.1:85864-246860 GCF_040638975.1 Amycolatopsis sp. NPDC024027 | reverse complement strand
CGCCCGGTCCCATTCCGAACCCGGAAGCTAAGCCTGACAGCGCCGATGGTACTGCAACCGAAGGGTTGTGGGAGAGTAGGACACCGCCGAACTTACCTTCCGTACGGCCCGTTAGGATAGCCAGTTGGCTGCCCTGACGGGCCGTACGCGTATGTCCAGAACAAGATTTTTTCCATGGCAGGAGGCCAGGTGTCCGAGTTCGGTCGACGAGACTCAAGCGATGATGGGTCCGGCCGGTCGGCACGCCGGGACGAAGGCTCCCGGGGCCGATCGGACGGATCCGGGGGAGACCGGCGCGGCGCGCGGCAGGACCGCGGCGGCCGCGACAGCACGCACCAGGGGCGCCCGCGCCGTGACGACCACGGCGTCCGCGGCGGCGGCAAGCCCTTCCGCGGCGGCGACGGTCCCCGTGACCGCGATCAGCGCGGAGGATCCGCAGGTCAGAGCCGCAGCGGCGGCCGCAGCTTCAGCGACCGCGACGATCGCAAGGGCGGCTACGGCAAGCGCGACTCCGCCGGCCGCCCGTCCGGCGGCCGCCCGGGTGGCAGCCGCTTCTCCGATGGCCCGAGCCGCTCCGGCGGCGCCCGCTCCGACGACCGTGGCACCGGCCGGCCGGGGAGCCGGTACGAGGACCGGGGCAACAGCCGTTCGGGTACCCGCAACGACAGCTCGGGCCGCGGCTACGAAGACCGGGGCGGCCGGCCGCAGGGCAAGTCGTCCTACGGCGACCGCAAGCCCCGCTGGGAAGACCGCGGCGGTTCCGCCCGCCGCGACGACGACCGCGGCAGCCGCCCGGGAGGCTTCCGTTCGGACGACCGCGGCCGCGGCGGCCAAGACCGCGACGATTCGCGCGGCGCCCGGACCGGTGGCTTCCGTTCGGGTGGCAGCGACCGTCGTGACAGTTCGAGTGGTGGTTACCAGCGTCGCGATGACCGCGGTGGCAGCACCGGTGGCTTCCGCTCGGGTGGCAGCGACCGTCGCGACGATTCGCGTGGCAGCTACCAGCGCCGCGACGATCGCGGTAGCGGCACCGGTGGTTTCCGCTCAGGTGGCAGCGACCGTCGTGACAGTTCGAGTGGTGGTTACCAGCGTCGCGACGACCGCGGTGGCAGTACCAGCGGATCGCGCTCGGATGACCGCGGTGGCAGCACCGGCGGTTTCCGCTCGGACGATCGGGGCCGTGGTGGCAGCGACCGTCGCGACGATTCGCGTGGCAGCTACCAGCGCCGCGACGATCGCGGTGGCAGCACCGGTGGCTCCCGCTCGGGTGGCAGCGACCGGCGTGACAGTTCAAGTGGCGGCTACCAGCGCCGTGATGACCGCGGCAGCAGCACCGGCGGTTTCCGTTCGGATGACCGGGGCCGTGGTGGCAGCGACCGTCGCGAAGACTCGCGTGGCAGCTACCAGCGCCGTGATGACCGCGGTGGCAGCACCGGTGGCCCACGCTCCGATGACCGGCGCGATGATTCGCGCGGTGAGCGTGGCAGTTACCAGCGTCGCGACGATGACCGTGGTACCCGGACGGGTGCTGCCCGTTCGGACGACCGCGGGCGTGGTGGCAGCGACCGCCGCGACGACTCGCGTGGTGAGCGCAGCAGCTACCAGCGGCGCGACGACTCCCGCAGCGACAGCCGGGACAACCGTGGCGAGCGCACCGGCGGTGGCTTCCGCGACAGCCGCGGCCAGAGTGACCGGCCCCGCCGGGACCCGCGGCCGAAGGTCGGCGCCCCGCTCGACGACGAGGCGCTCGCCAGGGAACTCCTCGAAGCGCCCGAGCTTCCCGAGGACATCGAGTTCTCCGACCTCGACGAGGAAGCCCGCCGCGAGCTGCGGACGCTGCCGAAGGGCTTGGCCGAGACCGTCGGGAAGCACCTCGTCGCCGCCGGTGGCCTGATCGACAGCGATCCCGAGGCCGCCCTCGAGCACGCCAAGTACGCCAAGGCCAAGGCCTCGCGCGTGCCGATCGTGCGCGAAGCCCTCGGCCTGGTCGCCTACCACGCCGGCAACTGGTCCGAAGCCCTCTCCGAACTGCGGGCCGTCCGCCGGATGACCCGCAGCGACGACCACATCGCCATCATCGCCGACGCCGAGCGGGCGCTCGGCCGTCCGGAGCGGGCGCTCGACCTCGCGAAGGAAGCCGACACGACGAAGCTGGGCAAGGCCATCCAGGTCGAGCTCGCGATCGTCGCGGCCGGGGCGCGGCGGGACCTCGGGCAGCTGGACGCCGCCGTCGTCTCGCTGCAGGGTGACGACCTCAAGGCCGAGAAGCGCGACCCGTGGAGCGCGCGGCTCTTCTACGCCTACGCCGACAACCTCGCGGCCGCCGGGCGCAAGGACGAGGCCATCCGGTGGTTCCTCAACGCCGCCGAGGCCGACGCCGAGGACGAGACCGACGCCGCGGAGCGCGCCGCCGACCTGTCGAACGAGAACGCCGACGAAAAGGCCACCAAGGAAAAGAACACCGTGGAAAAGGCCGCCGAGGAAAAGGACACCGAAGCGACCGATGAGTGACGCTCTCCTCGCGGCCTACGACGCGGTCCTCTTCGACCTCGACGGCACCGTCTACCACGGCACCCGGGTGATCCCGGGTGCCCCGGAGACGGTGCGGGCCGCGCGGGAGCACGGCACGCCCGTCCGGTTCGTCACGAACAACGCCTCGAAGGCGCCGGACGAGGTCGTCGCGCACCTCACCGGTCTCGGCATGCCCGCCGAGACCGGCGAGGTGCACACCAGCGCCCAGGCCGGCGTCCAGTTGCTGAAGGAACGGCTCGAGCCCGGCGCCGAGGTCCTCGTCGTCGGGACCGAGTCGCTCGCCGCCGAAGTCTCCGGGGCCGGCCTGACGCCGGTGCGGGAGAACGGCGACGGTGTCCGGGCCGTCGTCCAGGGGCACTCGCCGGACAACACCTGGGCCGCGCTGGCCGAGGCCTGCCTGGCCATCCGCGCCGGCGCGTTGTGGGTGGCCTGCAACGTCGACGCGACGCTGCCCAGCGAGCGCGGCCTGCTGCCCGGCAACGGCTCGATGGTCGCCGCGCTGCGCACCGCCACCGATGTCGAACCGCTGGTCGCGGGGAAGCCGCAGCCGCTGCTGTTCGACACCGCCGCGCGGTCGGCCGGCGCGGAGCGGCCGCTGGTCGTCGGCGACCGGCTCGACACCGACATCGCCGGCGCGGTCGCCGCGGGCATCGACTCCCTGGTCGTCCTGTCCGGCGTGGCGACGCCGAAGCAGCTGATCGAGGCGGTCCCGGCCGAGCGGGCCACCTACCTCGCCCACGACCTCACGGCGCTCACCCAGCCGGCCGAAGACCTCAAGATCGGTCCCCGGCCGGGCTGGACCGTCAGCACCGAGGGCGGCGTCCTCACCGCGACGGGTGACGGCGACGACCTGGACCTGCTCCGAGCTCTCTGCCACACGGCCTGGGAAACCGGCGTCACGGAGCTCGGCGGCGACGCCGAGGCGCGGCTGGGCGACCGCTGACTGATACCGTTTGCACCGTGCAGGACCATCCCTCTCCCGTCCCGGGCCCGCCGCCCGGTTCGTTCTCGCAGCAGACCGACCCGCGGGCCGGCATCGACGAAGCCGTCGCCGGGCTGGCCGACCTGGACGCGCTGCCGCTCGCGGAGCACGTCGAGCGCTTCGACGCCGTGCACACCGAGCTGACGGTCGCCCTGTCCAGCATCGACAAGGTCTGATCAGCGTGCCCAAGCGGGCCCGCCTCGACGCGGAACTGGTTCGGCGCGGCCTCGCCCGCTCGCGCGAGCAGGCCTCCGCCCTGATCGCCGGCGGCAAGGTCACCGTCCGCGGCATGGTCGCGACCAAGCCCGCCACCGGCGTGGAATCCGGCGCGCCGATCGTCGTCAAGGACGAAGACGACCCCGGCTGGGCCTCGCGCGGCGCGCACAAGCTCCTCGGCGCGCTGGCGGCGTTCACGGACCTGAGCGCCGAGGGCAAGCGCTGCCTCGACGCCGGCGCGTCCACCGGCGGCTTCACCGACGTCCTGCTCCGCAACGGTGCCGCGACCGTCATCGCCGCCGACGTCGGCCGGGGGCTGCTCGACTGGCGGATCCGCACCGACGAACGTGTCGTGGTCATGGATCGCACCAACGTCCGCAACCTCACCCCTGAAGACCTCGGCGGCCAGGTCGACCTGATCGTCGGGGACCTGAGCTTCATCTCGCTCAAGCTCGTGCTGCCCGCGCTCGCGGCCTGCGCGCGCGAAGGCGCCGATCTGGTGCCGATGGTGAAGCCGCAGTTCGAGGTGGGCAAGGACCGCCTCGGCAGCGGCGGCGTGGTCCGGGACCCCGAGCTGCGCGCCGGATCGGTGCTCACCGTCATCGACGAGGCCGCGAAACTCGGGCTCGCGCTGCGCGGGGTGACCGCCAGCCCGCTGCCCGGGCCGTCCGGGAACGTCGAGTACTTCGTGTGGCTGACGAAAACCAACGTGGCCGAGTCCACTGTGGACACAGTAGACAGGTCTGAGGCCGAGCGGCTCGTCCGGACCGCCGTCGAGGAAGGGCCCGCATGACCACCGAACGTGAAGTGCTCCTGTTGGTGCACCCCGATCGCGAAGCGACGGGCGAAGCCGCGCGCGAGGTTTCGGCGCGCTTCGCCAAGGCCGGCATCCGGATCCGGGTGACCGAGCACGACGTCTGCGCGCTGATCAGCCCCGAGGAGCACGGCCTCGGCGCGACCTGCACGGTCGTCGACCCGGACGACAACCCCGCCGACGGCGTCGAGCTGGTCTTCGTCCTCGGCGGCGACGGCACGCTGCTGCGCGCGGCCGAGCTGGCCCGGCCGGCCGGCGTGCCGGTGCTGGGCGTGAACCTCGGGCGCGTCGGCTTCCTCGCCGAAGCCGACTCCGACGCGCTGGCCGACACCGTCCAGCGGGTGGTCGACGGCGACTACCAGGTCGAAGAGCGGATGACCATCGACGTCTCGGTCACCCACGACGGCGAAGAGGTCGCCCGCACCTGGGCGCTCAACGAAGCCAGCGTGGAGAAGAGCACCCGGGAGCGGGTGCTGGACGCGCTGATCGAGGTCGACGGCCGCCCGGTGTCCGCCTTCGGCTGCGACGGTGTGCTGTGCGCCACACCGACCGGCTCGACCGCGTACGCGTTTTCGGCGGGCGGCCCGATCATCTGGCCGGACGTCCAGGCGCTGCTGGTGGTGCCGAGCAACGCGCACGCGATGTTCGCGCGCCCGCTGGTCGTCTCCCGCGACTCCGTGATCACCGTCGGGATCGACCCGGACGGCTCGTCCGCGGTGCTGACCTGCGACGGGACCCGGCCCATCGATCTGCTGCCGGGCGCGCGGGTGCGCGTGACCTGCGGCAAGACCCCGGTGCGGCTGGTCCGGCTCTGGGACGGCCCGTTCACCGACCGCCTGGTGCAGAAGTTCTCCCTGCCGGTGAAGAGCTGGCGCGAGCGGCACGCGCGTCCCTGCGACTGACCCGCTCGGCGCAATATTCGAACATATCGGCGACGCGCCGGGGTGGCGGGCGCGCAGAGTGTCGGTGGTGGCCGCTACCGTAGGCGGCGTGCTGGCCGAGATGCGCATCCAGGGCCTCGGAGTCATCGAGGACGCCCTGCTGGAACTGCACGCGGGCTTCACCGTCGTGACCGGTGAGACGGGTGCGGGCAAGACCATGGTCGTCACCGGACTGCACCTGCTGTCCGGGGGCCGAGCCGAGGTGTCCAAGGTCCGGACGGGAATGCTCAAAGCGTTCGTCGAAGGGCGGTTCACCTACGCCGGCGTCGAAGGCGCCGAGCGGATCGTCGTCGATTCGGGCGCGGACGTGGACGAGGACGGCAGCGTGATCGCGCTGCGCGCGGTCGCTGTCGACGGGCGGTCCCGCGCCCACCTCGGGGGCCGGTCCGTGCCGGTCGGCGTGCTCGCGGAGCTGTCGGAACAGCTGATCGCGGTGCACGGGCAGAACGACCAGCTGCGGCTGCTGCGGCCGGCCGAGCAGCGCGCGGTGATCGACCGGTTCGCCGGCGATTCGGTGGCGAAGCCGTTGCGCACGTACCAGGAGATCCGGTCGGAGTGGCTGGCGGTGATCGCGGAGCTGACCGAGCGGTCGACGCGCTCGCGGGAGATGGCCCAGCAGGCCGACCTGCTCAAGCACGGGCTGACCGAGATCGACGCCGTCGCACCGCAGCCGGGCGAGGACGTCGAGCTCACCGACCAGATCAAGCGGCTCGCGGCGGTCGACGAGCTGCGCGCGACGGCGACCGAAGCGCACGTCGCGGTGTCCGGCTCCCCGGACGGCGACCCGGACGCACCGGGCGCGATGGGCCTGGTTTCGGAGGCGCTGCGGCGCCTTTCGACGGCGGAGGACGCCGCGCTGCGGGAGCTGGCGCCGCGGCTGGAAGAGGCGTCGGTGCTGCTCACCGACGTCGGGGCCGAGCTGGGCAACTACGTCGAGACGCTGGACGCCGACCCGGCACTGCTGGAGAAGGTGCTGGCCCGCCAGGCCGACCTCAAGCGGCTGACGCGCAAGTACGCGGCGGACGTCGACGGCGTGCTCGCCTGGGCCGACGACGCCCGGCGCCGGCTGGAAACCATGGACACGTCGGAGGAGGCGCTCGCCGAGCTGGCGCTGCGGCGCGACCAGCTCGCGATCCAGCTGGCCGCGCACGCGTCCGAAGTGTCGGCGGCGCGAGTCGACGCCGCCGCGGCGCTGGCGGCGGAAATCACCAGCGAGCTGTCCGGGCTGGCGATGGGCCAGGCGGCGATCGAGGTGACGGTCGAGCAGCGCCCGGCCGAGCACGGCGACACGCACGCGCTGACCATCGACGGCCGCGCGGTGCACGCGGGCCCGGACGGCGTCGACGACGTCGAGTTGCTGCTGCGCGCGCACGACGGCGCGCCGCCGCTGCCGGTCCACAAGGCCGCCTCGGGTGGCGAGCTGTCGCGGGTGATGCTGGCGATCGAAGTGGTCCTCGCGCACGCGGACACGGTCCAGACACTGGTGTTCGACGAGGTCGACGCGGGTGTCGGCGGCCGCGCGGCGGTCGAGATCGGCCGCCGGCTGGCCCGGCTGGCCCGGACCCACCAGGTTCTGGTGGTGACGCACCTGCCGCAGGTCGCGGCGTTCGCGGACCAGCACCTGGTGGTGGACAAGGGCCACACCGGCGGGGTGACCCGAAGCGGTGTGAAGAACCTGAGCCAGACCGAGCGGGTCAGTGAGCTGGCCCGGATGCTCGCGGGCATGGACAACGAGACGGGCCGGGCCCACGCGGAGGAACTGCTGGCCACGGCGGAGAAGGACAAGACGGAGTTCGAGCCGAAGAAGAAGCGGGCCAAAAAGAAGTAGCTCACCGCCCGGCCGGGGTGGTGGGTCGCCGGGAAAGGTCGCGAATGACTCATTCGCGACCTCGGACGTCCCGAATGAGTCATTCGCGACGCTGCGGACAGGTCAGCGGTCTTCGAGGTCGGTGTTGATGCCGCCGAACACCTTCGCCAGCACGCGCGCCTGCTCACCGGTCATCCGGTCCGCGAAGTGCCGCTGGACTCCGCGCACGTGGGTCGGCCACGCTCGCTCCAGCGCCGCCAGGCCTTCGCCGGTCAGCACCACCAGCGTCGACCGGCGGTTCGCCGGGTCCGGCTCGCGGCGCGCGTAACCCGACGACTCGAGGCCGTCGACGATCCGGGTCAGGCCGCTCGCGCTGTGCACCAAGGCCGCGGCCAGGTCCTTCATGTGCAGCCGCCGGTCCGGGGCCTCCGACAGCTGCACCAGTGCGTCGTACGTGCGGTGCGACATCCCGTGTGCGGCGCGCAGCTCGGCGTCCAGCACCCGCAGCAGCAGCGCCGAAGACCGCAGGAATCCTCGCCAGGCCGCATCGTGCTCTGGGGAAAGGCTCACCCGGGAATACTACTCGCGCGAACAGTTGTTGTGCGGACTGTTCGCTTGCGAAGAAAGGACCCAGGATGCGCGCGGTAGTACTCCGGGAACCCGGTCCCGTCGAAAACCTCGAACTCACCGACCTCCCGCTGCCCGAGGTCAAACCCGGCTGGGTCCGGATCGCCGTCAAGGCGTTCGGTCTCAACCGGTCCGAGCTGCACACCCGGCTCGGGCTGGCCGAAGGCGTCACCTTCCCGCGCGTGCCCGGGATCGAGGCTGTCGGGATCGTCGACGCCGGCGGTGGCTTCACGCCCGGCCAGCAGGTCGCCACCATGATGGGCGGCATGGGCCGCACCTTCGACGGCGGCTACGCCGAATACACGCTGGTGCCCGAAAATCAGGTCATCCCGTTCCGCTCCGGCCTGCCCTGGGCGGTCCTCGGCCAGGTCCCGGAGACGCTGCAGACCGCGTACGGCTCGCTCACCACCGGCCTCGACCTGAAGGACGGCCAGACGCTGCTGATCCGCGGGGGCACGTCCGCGCTCGGGTTCGCCACCGCGACCCTGGCGAAAGACTTCGGCGCCACCGTCTTCGCGACCACGCGGCAGCCCGGACGCATCGAAACCCTGCGCGAACACGGCGTCGACCACCCCCTGCTGGACGACGGGAATGTCGCCGAACAGGTCCGTAAGATCGTGCCCGGCGGCGTCGACGCCGCGCTCGAACTCGTCGGCACCCCGACCCTGCCGGACACCCTGAACGCCACCCGCGTGCACGGGACCGTCTGCTTCAGCGGCATGCTGTCCAACCAGTGGACGATCTCGAACTTCTATCCGATCGGCTACCTTCCCACCGGCGTGCGGTTGACCGCTTATGGTGGTGAGGCGGACGACCTGCCGGCCTCCGTCCTCCAGCGCCACCTCGACCGGATCGCCGACGGCGAAGCGACCCTCGGCCCGGCCAAGGTGTACGCCATGGACGAGATCCGGCAGGCGCACGACGACTTGGAGCACAACCGGACGGCGGGCAAGCTCGTCGTGCTGACCGGCCGAGCGGAGGGAGCCGCCCCGTGATCCTGCCGCCGCCCGCCGATGTCGAAGCCCAGCTCGCCGCCGCGCGGCGGGACGGCGACCTCGACCGCTACCTCGGCCTGCTCGCGGGCGAGGAGCTGTTCGTGCCGATCCGGCGGGTGGACGCCCGCAGCATCCTCGACGAGCGGGCGGAGACCTTCCCGAACGTCTACTTCGAGACCGGCGGCGACGAGTTCCTCCAGGTCTTCAGCCGCGGCGCGCTGCCGGACTTCGGCTCGGACGTCGTCGCCATGAGCGGCGCGCTCGACTGGGCGGTCGACGGCGTCGGGCGGCACGAGCGCGTGGTGTTCAACCGTGGCACCCGCGCGGAGTGGCGGCTGTCGGGGGCGACGCTGCAGCCGTGGCTCGACGCGCACGCGGGCGACGTCACGCCGCTCGAGGAGCAGGTCGAGCGGCTGATCACCGCGCCGTACGGGCACCTCGAGGGGCCGATCGCGCACGCGCTGGCCTGCGGCGCCCACTTGGCCGTGCTCAACGCGGCGCCCTGGAACCTCCTCGACGGCCGCTACCACGACTACGTCGCCGAGGTGCGCAGCCTGCGGGACTGGTGGGGCGTGCCCGACCCGGCCGGCTGGCGCGCGACCATGACCGACCTGGTCGGCGACGGCTACGCGCTGACGCCCGGCAACCTGGTCCTCATGCTGCGCCTGCGGTTCGCCGCCGAGTACGGGCTGCCGGGTGCCGAGTTCGACCCGCTGACCTGGGCGCAGCTGGTGGACCGGTGGTGCGCGGAGAACGACGCCGCGGACCAGGCCGACGAGCTGCGGGACACCGTCCGCCGGGTGTCCCGGTACGAGCGGCGGCTGCGCGCCGACGGTCTGGTCGACCCGGACGGCTGCGTGACGACGGCGCTGTCCTGGGACGTCGGCCGGGCGGTCACCATCGCCCGCGGGGGCTTGGCGGCCGGCTACTGCGACGCGCTGAGCGCCGAGCTGATGGTGCTCGAAGCCGGTTCCCTCGCGCGCCGCTACCACCAGTCATGGGCCGACCTGTCGGCGGGGTACGTCATGGGCCGGGTGCTGGACGCCGGCGAGGACGAGTTCGGCGAGTGGTACCCGGCGGCCGTGCGCGTCCACCACCAGCTCCTTCAGGATCCGGCCAGCCCCTGGCTGAACCTCGATTTCGGCTCGCTGTCGGAGGAGTCCGAGGCCTGACCCGTGCGGGGGAGGTCACCACAATGAGTCACCCCGGCTACGGCGTGGCGTACCTCGTCCCACGAGCAAATTTGTCACCATCGGCCACATGAAGCTCACGGGTCTGCTCACGCGGAATCAAGAACCCCTGCCGGGGATCACCGGGGTCGCCCGGGTCGACCGCCGCACCCGGGAGCTGCTGCGCCGGATCAGTCCCGGCGACATCGTCGTGCTCGACCAGCTGGACCTCGACCGCGCGACGGCCGACGCCCTGGTCGAGGCCGAGGTCGCGGGCGTGGTCAACGCGTCGCCGTCGATCTCCGGCCGGTTCCCCAACATGGGCCCGGAGATCCTCGTCGCGGCCGGCATCCCGCTCGTCGATTCGGTCGGCGGCGAGCTGCTGCGCTCGATCAAGGACGGCACGAAGCTGCGGCTGCTCGACGGCGTCGTCTACATCGGCGAACGGCAGGTCGCCTCCGGCATCGAGCAGACCACCGAGAGCGTCGCCGACCAGATGATCGAGGCGAAGGCGGGGATGTCGACGCAGCTGGAGGCGTTCTCGGCCAACACCATCGAATTCCTGCGCCGCGAGCGCACCCTGATCCTCGACGGCGTCGGCGTCCCCGAGCTGAAGGTGCCGCTGCGGGACCGGCACGTCCTGGTCGTCGCGGGCGGCAACGGGCACGCCGAGGACCTGAAGAAGCTCAAGAAGTACATCGTCGAGCACCGCCCGGTGCTGATCGGCGTCGACGCCGGCGCCGACACCCTGCGCGTGCAGGGCTACCAGCCGGACGTCATCGTCGGCGACCCCACCGGCATCGGCACCGCGACCCTGCGCGGCGGCGGCGAGGTCGTCGTGCCCGCCCAGCCCGACGGGCACGCGCCGGGTGTCGAGCGCATCCAGGACCTCGGCATCGGCGCGGTGACGTTCCCCGCGTCCGGCAACGCCGAAGACCTCGCCCTGCTGCTGGCCGACGCGCACGGCGCGACCCTGGTCGTCACCGTCGGCTTCCAGGCCACGCTGCGCGAATTCCTCGACCACGGCCGGTCCGGTTCGAACCCGTCGACGTTCCTGACCCGGCTGAAGCTGGGCACGAAGCTCGTCGACGGCAAGGCGGTGGCGACGCTGCACCGCAACCGGGTGTCGATCGGCGCGGTCGTCCTGCTCGTCCTCGCCGCCGTGGTGGTGGTCGCCGCGGCGCTGCTGGTGTCCGACGTGGGCTCGGTCTACCTCGACTGGCTCCGGCACACCTGGAATTCGTTCTTCGCCTGGGCCAAGGGATTGTTCACGTGATTTCGCTCCGCTACCACGTAGTTTCCATCGCCGCCTGCTTCCTCGCGCTGGCCGTCGGCGTCGTGCTCGGCTCGACGGCGCTCAACGGCTCGCTGCTGTCCGGGCTGGCGGGGGAGAAGAAGGACCTCGGCAGCCAGGTCGCCGACCTGGAGGCGCAGCGCAACGCGCTCAACGCCCGGCTGGCCGACGCCGACGCCTTCGCCGGCTCGATGGGCCCGAAGGTCGTCGCCGGCGTGCTCGACAAGCGGTCGGTCGTGCTGGTGACCACCGAAGACGCGCGCCCGGCCGACCGGGACGCGGTCAAGCAGCTGATCGGCCAGGCCGGGGCTTCGGTGACCGGTGAGGTGCAGCTGACGGCGGCGTTCCCCGACCCCCGGAAGGCCGACCAGCTCCGCGACGTCGTCACGCGGCTGCAGCCGGCCGGTTCGAAGTTCCCGACCGCGGGCGACTCCGGCACGCTGGCCGGCGCGCTGCTCGGTTCGGTGCTGCTGCTGGACAAGACGACGGCGAAACCGCAGTCCTCGCCGGAGGAGCTGGCG
The DNA here is from genome assembly GCF_040638975.1 of Amycolatopsis sp. NPDC024027. Taxonomy (NCBI): domain Bacteria; kingdom Bacillati; phylum Actinomycetota; class Actinomycetes; order Pseudonocardiales; family Pseudonocardiaceae; genus Amycolatopsis; species Amycolatopsis sp. NPDC024027. Next base: position 234,962 of record NZ_JBEZYY010000016.1, on the reverse strand, counting down.
GCCGCGCTGAGCGGCCTCACCGATGGCGGCTTCGTCAAGGCGAGCCAGGACGTCAAGCCGGCGCAGCTGGCGATCGTGCTCACCGGCGCCCAGGCGACCGGCGACGGGGCGGGCGACCGCGCGGCGACGATCGCCCGGGTCGCGACGCAGCTCGACCGCAGTGGCGCGGGCGCGGTCCTGGCGGGCGACGCCGGTTCCGCGGACGGCACCGGCGCGCTGGGCGTGGTCCGGGCGGACACGTCGGCGACGTCGATCCTGTCCACAGTGGACAACGCGGACACGTCGGCGGGCCGGGTGAGCACGGTGCTGGCGTTGAAGGAACAGCTCGACGGCGGCGCGGGCCGCTACGGCGTGGCGGGCAACGCGCAGGCCCCGGCGCCGGGCGTCACCGCACCGGCCGGGAACTGACCCGGCCGGCGCGTTTTCCCGCTTCAGCTGACGAGCTCGAAATCGTGTGAGGCGTTTTCGTTGGTGATGTATTCGAGACCCCCTTCGCCGCCGGGGTTGTAGCTGACGTGCCTGCCGCCGTAATAGCTGTTGTAGTAGATCTTCACCACGTAGCTCCGGGTGTTGTTCCGCGCTGATTTGGCGTGGTTCTTCACGCACAGCCCGTGGCCGGAGCCCGGTCCTTTGAACTCGTAGCAGCCCGGCTGGGTGCTGCCGTAGTTCGGGATCGGCCCGCTGAAGTCCGAGACCGAGCCGGTTTCGTCGGGGCCGTAGTACAAGCAGAACTCGCCCGTTTCACAGATTCCGTTGCGGGCCGTCGCCGCGCTCGCCGCGGGCGCGGCCGCGGCGAGCAGAACGACGGCTCCGCCGGTGGCGAGCACCGCCCGGAACAGACGTTTGCCGGTGGTTCCCAAAGTGACCTCCCGAGTCGCTGGTGGCGCGGGTGCGCCTTGCCGTGACCACGCCTCGGCCGGTCTCCCGGTTGAGGGCCGGCGGGGACGATCACCCGATCGGCCGGTTCACTTCAGGGGCGGGTCGAGCGGGAAGCAGGACACCCGCACCGGCCACGTGTCGCCACCCGCCGGCAACGGCATCTGCTTGAGTGCCTTCGCCGTGTCCGTGTCGTGGGCTTCCTCGGCCGCCGCGTGGAAGATGTCCGCCGCGATCGACTGGTCGAACACGCCGATCTGCTGGTGGGGCCAGACTTCCGCGCCGTGCAGCGCGGCCGGGATCAGCTGGTCGACGACCTTCCGCAACGTCACGCCGTTCGCCGCCCGGTACTTCCAGACGTCGACGCCCAGGTTCCTGCCGACCTCCGCCAGCCGGCCCCACGCCGTCAGGTTGAAGTTGACGTAGTGCCACGACATCGTGCGCGAGAGCTCGAGCGGCTGGCTGCCGTCCGCGGCGAACTGCACCGGGAACCGCCTCTGCTCCGCGTCCACCACGATCTTCTTCGCTTCGGAACGCTTCCCCAGGTAGGCCGAGATCGTCGCGTTCTGCATGTCGAGGAACGTGCCGTGGTTGTTGGTGGCGGCCAGTTCCAGCTTGGCCTGCGGGCTGGTCTGCATCCAGCTCAGGTACTGCGTCAGCCAGGCCTTGATCCCGGAGCGGTCCGTCCCGGTCCAGCCCGGCGCGCCGCCGTCGAGGAGCGCGAACGCGTCCATCAGCTGGCTGAACGACTGGGTGGAGTCGATGATCCCCGTGCCGCTCACGGTGTTGCGGCACGGCACGATCTGCGAATACGCCATGTTCGGGTTCATCCGGGTGGCCGGGTCGAGGAACCACGTCCGGATGTCCAGCGCCGCCCGCTTCGCGTACTTCGCGTCCCCGGTGTAGTACCAGGCCAGCGAGAGGTAGTACATCGCGTCCCAGGCCCACATCCGGTAGGTGTGGTCGGTGATCGCGTCGGCCTCCGGGTTGCGCTGGCCGTCCTTGCTGACGTACGGGCAGCCCTGCGGGTTCTCCGGTGTCTTCGGCTGGCTCGCCCACCAGTAGGGCGCTTGGCTCGTGTAGTCGTGCTTGTCGCCGCTCGGCGGCGCGGACGGCTTGTCCATGACCGACCACGGTCCGGCCGTGAGCGCGGTGTCCGCCTTGGCCAGCACCGCCTTCAGCGCGTCGCGCTGGGCCTTGGTCGCGTGGCCACCGCGGATCGCTTGCTTGACGTTCGCGAGCTTGGCGCCGTCGGTGACGATGGTGTGCGGGGCCCCGCCCCGGCCGGGGGCTCCGCCACCCGGACCCCCGAAAGAATCCGTGGTGTGCGGTGGCGACGCGGCCACCGCCGTCCCGCTCACCGGCACCAGGACCACGCTCACCGACAACGCCAGTGCGCCCAAAACCCTTCGCACTTCGACCGCCTTTTCGGGGACGTCAAATCCCCACTCGTCACCGGGCGGCGGTACGGCTGCGGGGATTCTGACCGGGCGAAGCGGCGGGTGTCAATCAGGCCAGGTACGGCGCTTGTCCAGCGGCTTCGCGTACGACCCCGCGCGGCTCGTCTTGAGTCCCAGCGCCACCAGCGACTCCGCGAGCCGGACGGCGGCCGCGACGCCGTCGATGACGGGAATGTCCAGCATCGTCGCGATCTTCCGGTCCAGCCCGGTCATCCCCGCGCAGCCGAGCACCAGCACCTCGGCCCCGGCGTCCCGCGCCCGGCGGCCCGCGGTGAGCAACGCCGACTCGGTCCGGCGGCCGTCGGTCAGCTCCAGCACGCCGAGCCCGGCGCCGGTGACCGCGACGCAGTTCTGCGCGACGCCGGCGGCGTGCAGGCTGTCCTCGATCAGCCCGCACGTCCGGTCCAAAGTGGTCACCACGCCGTAGCGGCGGCCGAGCAGGCAGGCCAGGTGCGCGGCGGCCTCGGTGATGTCGACGACCGGGACGTCCAGCAGCTCGCGCGCGCCCTCGCGGCCGTGCTCGCCGAACCCGGCGAGCACCACGGCGTCGAACGGCTCGTCCAGGCCCCGCAACAGGTCCAGCACGGCCGCGGCGGACAGGAAGCTGTCCAGCCAGCCCTCGGCCGACTCCGGACCCCAGCGTGGCGTCCGGGCGAGGATCTCGGTGCCGGGGCTCGCGGCCGCGCGGGCCCCGGCTTCGATCTCCTTCGTCATCGCCTCGGTGGTGTTGCAGTTGGTGACGACGATCCTCATCGATGCTTCCTGGAAACCGCGTAGTACAGGGCAGCCGACGACGCCGTGCCGATGAACCACGAGTACGGCGCGGCCGGCGCGAAGTACGGCACCAGCGCGATCACCGCGGCCAGCGCGGCGGTCGGGAAGAACGTCACCAGCGCGCGCGGGTTCACCCGCGGGTACATCCCGCCGTCGACGAACAGTTGCGCGACGTCGACCTCGCCGCGGCGGATCAGGTAGTAGTCGACGATCATGATGCCGAACAGCGGGCCGAGGAACGCGCCGAGGCCGCCGAGGAAGTAGTTGACCACCGCCGGCGAGGAGTACAGCTTCCACGGCAGCACGCACAGGGCCGCGACCGCGCTGATCATCCCGCCGACGGTGAAGCTGATCCGCTTGGGCCAGATGTTGGCCAGGTCGTAGGCGGGGGAGACGAAGTTCGCGACGATGTTGACGCCCATGGTCGCCACCGCGAACGTCAGCGCGCCGACGATGAGCACCGGCGTGTTGTGCACCTTGGACAGCAGCTCGGCCGGGTCGGTGATCGCCTCGCCGAACACCTGCATGCTGCCCGCGGTGACGACCACCGACAGCAGCGCGAACGCCGTCGAGTTGATCGGCAGGCCCCAGAAGTTGCCGCGCCGCACGGTCTTCTGGTCCGGGGCGAAGCGGGAGAAGTCGCAGAAGTTGAGCATGAGCGTGCCGTAGGTGGCCAGGATGAGCCCGGCCGCGCCGAACCACTGCCGGATCTGCTCGCCGGTGGACAGCTGCTTCGGGCTGCTGGTGAAGGAGATGTTCCAGTGCCCGGCGGCGAGGATCCAGCCGGCGAGCGCGATCATCACGACCCAGATCGCCGGGCCGCACCAGTCCTGGAACTTGCGCACCGACTCCATACCGCGGGTCAGGATCAGCGCCTGGACCGCCCACAGCGCGACGAAGCAGATCCAGCCGAGGGCGTGCAGGCCGAGGAAGCCGTGTTCGGTCAGGGGTTTCAGGCCCGGGTCGATGGCGAGCACGAGCAGCGTGATGGCGACGCTCGCGAGGTAGGTCTGGATGCCATACCAGAAGATCGCGATGACCGCCCGGATCAGCGCGGGCAGGTTGGCGCCGAACGTGCCGAAGCTGATCCGCGCCACGACCGGGAACGGCACGCCGGTGCGCTGGCCGATCCGGCCCATCAGGTTCATGCCGGCGTAGATGATGACGAACCCGAACAGCAGCGCGGTGAACACCTGCCACGCCGACAGGCCGAGCACGAACAGGCCGGCCGCGAAGGTGTAGTTGCCGAGGTTGTGCACGTCGGACATCCACAGCGCGAAGATGTCGTAGACCTTCCACCGGCGTTCCTTCGCGGGGCCCAGGTCTTCGTTCCAGAGGCGGGGATCGGGCGGCGGGGTGGTTTCTTGCGAGGGTTCGGTGAGCGGGGCGGCGGTCATGATGGTCCTCCGATCGACGTGCAGGGACGGCGATTTGGGATACCAAACTTTGGAATCCCAAATATCACCCCGGCGTCCGCCCGAGTCAACCCTCCGGCCGATAAACTCGTGTAACGGCCGGTTACGGCGGTGTTGAAGGAGGGGCGCGGTGAACGAGCGGCAACCCCTCGCGGCCACCCGGCAGCGGGTGCGCGAGGAGCTGCGCGAACGGATCCTGACCGGCCGGCTCCGCCCGGGTGACCGGCTGGTGGAGCGCGAGCTGGCCGAGGACCTCGGCGTCTCCCGCGTCCCGGTCCGTGAGGCCATCCGCAGCCTGGAGGCCGAAGGGTTCCTCGTCGTCCAGTCGCCGCGCCGGGTCGTCGTCCGGCAGCTGGCCCGGGTCGACGTCGAGGAGCTGTTCGACGTCCGGGAGGCCCTCGAAGGGCTGGCCGCCGGGCTGGCGGCGGCCCGCGCGGGCGCGGCGGAGCTGAAGCGGCTCGACCGCGTGCTCGCCGACGCCGCCCGCGCGACGGCCCGCGGTGACGCCGCCCGGATCACCGTGCTGAACTCGCGCTTCCACGACGAGATCGTCGCCATCGCGGGCAACGCGCTGCTCACGACCATGCTCCAGCCCCTCGAAGGCCGGCTCCGCTGGCTCACGAGCCAGAACGAGCACTGGGCGGAGCTGCTCGACGAACACCGGCGGCTCTACGAGGCGATCGCGTCGGGGGACGCCGAGCGCGCCAAGGCGTCCGCGGTGGAGCACGTGCGGGTCAATCGGGACGTCACGCTGAGGTCGCTCTTTCCCCAGGTCACAGCTTGATGACGAAGGTCACGCTGCGTACCTGACAACTCACGCGTTAACATGATCGCGGGGCCCTCGCTCCTTGAGCGGCAGTGGCATATCCGACAGTGCGGAACAGCCCGGCCAACAGGCGCTTCCCAGCGGCTTCATGGGAAATTCACAGAATGGGTGGCAAGTCTGACAACGTGAACCACGCCGACGACGGTGCCGGATCGGCGGCACGATGACGACTGCCCAGGCCACGCTCGAGGCCCCCGCCCCCGCTACGAGACCGGGCGGCAAAGCGCCCTACCTCCACCAGATCGACCTCTTCCGGTTGGTCACCTTCGCCTGCGTCATCCTCATCCACGTGGTGGGCGCGACGAACTTCGCGCAGGACGTCGGGGCCAACGCCGTCGAGACGCCGCTGCACTTCACCCGGGAAGCCTTCTTCGCGCTCACCGGGTTCGTGCTGGTGTTCCAGAACCGCCGCCGCGAGTTCACCGCGGGTGACTTCTGGCGGCGGCGGCTCCCGCTGGTCGCCACGCCGTACCTCGCGTGGTCGATGTTCTTCTGGGCGTACGGCCTGGTGACCGGCGAGCAGCAGCCGGGCTCGCTCGAGGCGTCGATGCGCCTGCTGCTCAAGGACCTCGTCACCGGCGGTGCCTGGTACCACCTGTACTTCCTGCTCGTGACGATGCAGGTCTACCTGCTGTTCCCGGCGCTGATGAAGCTGCTTCGGGCGACCGAGGGCAAGCACAAGTGGCTGCTGCTCGGCAGTGGGCTGCTGCAGGTCGGCGTGACGCTGTTCATGACCTACCAGCCGCTCGGCGTGAGCTACGAGACGATCACCCACCTGTACGGCACGATCGTGCCGTACCAGTTCTACACGCTGTTCGGCGCGGTGGTGGCCATGCACTTCGAGACCGTGCACGCCTGGGCCGGGCGGCACCGGCTGCTGCTCGGCGGCGCGGTGGTGGCGGTGCTGGCCGGCACCGAGTGGTACTACTTCCGGACCGTCCACAGTGGAACTTTCCCGCAGGTGGCCAGCGACCCGTTCCAGCCGTACCTGATCCCGTGGTTCCTCACCGTGATCGCGGCGATCTACGCGCTGGCGACGAGGTGGGCGGCGCGCCGCCGGGAAGGCAGCCGCGGGGCCCGGGTGGTCTCGTGGGCGGCGAACCGGTCGTTCAGCATCTTCCTCGTGCACCCGCTCGCCCTGGCGCTGCTCGGGCCGGCGATCCCGCACGTCGCGGAGCGGTTCGGCGCACCGTGGCTGAGCGTGATCATCTACGCGGGGACGATCGCCCTGACCGTCCTGATCGTGGAGGTCCTGCGGCGGCTGCCCGGGAGCCGGGCGCTCACCGGCCGGCCGCGGCTGCGTCCGGTGAAGGTTGCGGCTTAAGTCACCCGGGTGGGTGGCTCAGGTCATATCGGAAGGTTCGGGCATGTCTGAACGCGCGGATCCGCAGCGGTGGGATATGCTGGCGGCCCGTGGGACTTCAGTCACGGGCAACCAAGTACGTTTTTGTCACCGGAGGCGTTGCCTCCTCTCTGGGTAAGGGACTCACGGCTTCCAGCCTGGGTCAGCTCCTTACCGCACGCGGGCTTCGCGTCACGATGCAGAAGCTCGACCCCTATCTCAACGTCGACCCCGGGACGATGAACCCGTTCCAGCACGGTGAGGTGTTCGTCACCGACGACGGCGCCGAGACCGACCTCGACATCGGCCACTACGAGCGGTTCCTCGACCGCGATCTCGACGGCAAGGCCAACGTCACCACCGGCCAGGTCTACTCCGAGGTGATCGCCAAGGAGCGCCGCGGCGAGTACCTCGGCGACACCGTGCAGGTCATCCCGCACATCACCGACGAGATCAAGGCCCGGATCACCGCCGCGGCCGAGCCGGACGAAAACGGCCAGTCGCCGGACGTCGTCATCACCGAGGTCGGCGGCACGGTCGGCGACATCGAGTCGCTGCCGTTCCTGGAGGCCTGCCGCCAGGTCCGCCACGACGTCGGCCGGGACCACTGCTTCTTCCTGCACGTCTCGCTGGTGCCGTACCTGGCGCCGTCGGGCGAGCTCAAGACGAAGCCGACCCAGCACTCGGTCGCCGCGCTGCGCAACATCGGCATCCAGCCCGACGCGCTGGTCTGCCGGGCCGACCGGGAGATCCCCGAGGACCTCAAGCGCAAGATCGGCCTGATGTGCGACGTCGACACCGAGGCCGTCATCGCCTGCCCGGACGCGCGGTCGATCTACGACATCCCGAAGGTGCTGCACGGCGAGGCGCTCGACGCCTACGTCGTCCGCCGCCTCGGGCTGCCGTTCCGCGACGTCGACTGGACGGTGTGGGGCGACCTGCTCGACCGGGTGCACAACCCCAGCGAGATCGTGCGGATCGCGGTCGTCGGCAAGTACATCGACCTGCCGGACGCCTACCTGTCGGTCACCGAGGCCCTGCGCGCGGGCGGGTTCGCCCACCGCGCGAAGGTCGAGATCGTCTGGGTCGCCTCCGACGACGCGCAGACCGCGTCCGGGGCGGCTTCCGTGCTGTCCGATGTGGACGGTGTGCTGATCCCGGGCGGGTTCGGCATCCGCGGCATCGAGGGCAAGGTCGGCGCGATCGAGTACGCGCGCACCCGCGGCGTCCCGCTGCTCGGCCTGTGTCTCGGCCTGCAGTGCATGGTCATCGAGGCCGCCCGGCACCTGGCCGGCATCGAGGACGCGGGCTCGTCGGAGTTCGACGAGAACACCAAGCACCCGGTGATCTCGACCATGGCCGACCAGCGCGACGTCGTCGCGGGCGAGCGGGACATGGGCGGCACCATGCGGCTCGGCGCCTACCCGGCGAAGCTCAAGGCGGGTTCGCAGGTCGCGAAGGCCTACGGCACCACCGAGGTCTCCGAACGGCACCGGCACCGCTACGAGGTGAACAACGCCTACCGCAAGCAGCTCGCGGACGCGGGCCTGGTCTTCTCCGGCACGTCGCCGGACGACCGCCTGGTCGAGTTCGTCGAGCTGCCCGCCGACAAGCACCCGTTCTTCGTCGGCACCCAGGCGCACCCCGAGCTCAAGAGCCGCCCGACCCGGCCGCACCCGCTGTTCAGCGCGTTCGTCAAGGCCGTCGTCGACCGCAAGGTCGCCGAGCGGCTGCCGGTCGAGCTGCCCGAAGCCCCGGTGGCGGCCCGATGACCGCGCCGGGCGAGCACGAGTTCAGCGTCGCGGCCAGCCGGGACGTCCACATCGGACGCGTCGTCGGCCTGCGGATCGACGACGTCGTGATGCCGGGCGGGGACACCGCGGTCCGCGAGGTGATCGAGCACCTCGGCGCGGTGGCGATCGTCGCGCTGGACGAGGAGGAGCAGGTCACGCTCATCCACCAGTACCGGCACCCGATCGGGCACCGGCTGTGGGAGCTGCCCGCGGGCCTGATCGACCACCTCGGCGAGGACCCGGTCGGCACGGCCAAGCGCGAGCTGGTCGAGGAGGTCGGCCTGGCCGCGTCGGACTGGGTGACCCTGGTCGACGTCGCGGCGTCGCCGGGCTTCACCGACGAGGTCGTGCGGGTGTTCCTGGCCCGTGGGCTGTCCGATGTGGACCGCGAGGTGCTCGGCGAGGAGGAGGCGGACCTGGTCATCCGCAAGTTCCCGCTCGCCGAGGCGGTCCGGATGGCCCTGGCGGGCGAGCTGCTCAACGGCGCCACCGTCTCCGGCGTGCTGGCCACCCACGCGGTGCTCACCGGCGTGGCCTCGCCGCGTCCGGCGGACGCTCCGTGGGAGGACCGCCCGACCGCGTTCGCCAAGCGCAAGCAAGCCTGACCCCGGGCTTCGCCGCAGTGAATGACTCATTCCTGTCATCGGACGACAGGAATGAGTCATTCACTGCATTCGGCGAGCTCAGGGACGCAGCGGGCGGCCCTCGGCGTCCGAGCCGCCGTTGACCAGGAGCACGATGCCGTCGATGATCGGCCACAGCACGCCGACGCCGGTGCAGAACGTGGCGAAGAGCTGAGCCACGCCCAGCGCGGTCTGGCCGGTGTAGAACCGGCCGACGCCGAAGGGCAGCACGATCTGCAGCACGCCGGCCACCGTCTTCGACCGGGGCGAGTACGGCAGGGGCATCGACGGCGCGTACGGCACCGGGGCCGGTGGCGCATACGGGTCCGGCCCGTACACCGGCAGCTGCGCGGTGGCCTGCGGGTACAGCGGTGCCGGCGGCGCCCCGAAGAACCCCGGGTGCGGCTGTGGGAGGTCGCGGAACAGCGGCCGCAGGTCGCCCAGGGTGGTGGCCGCGTAGGCGTCGGTCACCCGCGTCTCGTACTCGTCCGGCGTGATGCGGCCCATGCCGAAGTGGTCGGCGAGCAGCCTCGCGGCTTCTTCGCGCTCGGCCGTCCCGATGCGGAGTTCGTCGGACCCCATGGCTCCACGGTAACCGCGTGCCGCCGGGAACGGGGTTTCTCCCGGGTCACGACCGCCGCGCGGCCTAAGGTGACGGCGTGGTAGCCGCGGGCAGCACCGACGGCGTGATCGCCGCGTACCTCGACCACCTGGTCGTCGAACGCGGGACCGCGCGCAACACCCTGGACAGCTACGCCCGCGACCTGCGCCGGTACGCCGCGCACCTGGACGGCCTGGGCGTCGCGAAGATCGCCGACGTCACGTCCGCGCACGTCACGGCCTTCGGTGCCGCCCTGCGTGAAGGCGACGACGAGCACCAGCCCCTGGCCGCGTCGTCGGCCGCCCGGGCCCTGGTCGCCGTGCGGGGCCTGCACAAGTTCGCGCACGCCGAGGGCCTCACCGAGCACAACCCGGCCCGCGAAGTCCGGCCGCCGACGCCGGCGAAGCGGCTGCCCAAGGCGCTGCCGGTCGACGACGTGCTGCGGCTGCTCGAGACCCCGCCGCCCGACGGCGAGCGCCCGCTTCGGGACCGGGCGCTGCTGGAACTGCTCTACTCCACCGGGGCGCGGATCTCCGAGGCGGTCGGCCTGGACGTCGACGACGTCGACGACACCGAGCGCACCGTGCTGCTCGACGGCAAGGGCGGCAAGCAGCGGCTGGTGCCGATCGGCCGTCCGGCGCTCGCCGCGCTGAGCGCCTACACCGTCCGCGCGCGGCCGGCGCTCGCGGCTCACGGCCGGGGCACGGCGGCGCTGTTCCTCAACGCCCGCGGCAGCCGGCTGTCGCGGCAGAGCGCGTGGCAGGTCCTCAAGGACACCGCCGGGCGGGCGGGCATCACCGCCGTCGTGTCGCCGCACACCCTCCGCCACTCCTTCGCCACGCACCTGCTCGAAGGCGGCGCCGATGTCCGGGTCGTCCAAGAACTTCTCGGCCACGCGTCGGTGACGACGACCCAGGTGTACACGCTGGTCACGGTCAACACTTTGCGCGAGGTGTACGCCACGGCGCACCCGCGAGCGTTGGGCTAGACGGCCCTGTAAACGGCGAACAGCCTTGCCAGCCTGCACTGACGGTCGAGTGACATTGACCCGTCGAGTCCGGCGCGTTGCTTTGCCGGGGCTCCGACTCCGGACATAGGCTGCGGCGACGCTGACGAACAAGGAGCTTTCGCGCCATGTCGACACCGAACCAGCCGGCCGTACCGGCCGAGTCCGCCGGGTCGGCGGCGGCGAACCTCAGCCAGGTCACCATCGCCACGCCCGCGATCCACGACGGCGACGAGCAGCCGGAGCGCAACGGCAAGAAGGTGAAGCTCGAGGGCATCGGCCCGACCGGCCGCCCGATCCGCGAGCACCCCGATCCGGCGCCGCTCGACAAGCACGGCCCGGCCAAGATCATGGCGATGTGCAACCAGAAGGGCGGCGTCGGCAAGACGACGTCGACCATCAACCTGGGTGCCGCCCTCGCCGAGTACGGCCGCAAGGTGCTGCTCGTCGACTTCGACCCGCAGGGCGCGCTCGCCGTCGGCCTCGGCATCCAGCCGCACGAGCTGGACCAGACGGTCTACAACGCCATCATGGAGCGCTCGGTCAGTGCCACCGACGTGCTGATGAAAACCCGCGTCGACGGCGTTGACCTGCTGCCGAGCAACATCGACCTGTCCGCGGCGGAGGTCCAGCTCGTCGCGGAGGTAGGGCGCGAGCACACGTTGTTACGGGTCCTGCGTCCGGTCATGAACGACTACGACTATGTTCTTGTCGACTGCCAGCCCTCGCTCGGCTTGCTCACGGTGAACGCGCTGACCGCCGCGGACGGCGTGATCATCCCGCTGGAGTGCGAGTTCTTCAGTCTGCGAGGCGTCGCCCTCCTGATCGACACCATCGAGAAGGTCCAGGAACGCCTCAACCCCAAACTGGACATAGTCGGGATTCTCGCCACCATGTACGACCCGAGAACCCTGCATTCGAAGGAGGTCATGGCTCGCGTGGTGGAGGCATTCGGCGAGACCGTGTTCGACACGGTCATCAACCGCACGGTGCGGTTCCCCGAGACGACGGTCGCGGGTGAGCCGATCACGACCTGGGCGCCCAAGTCGGCCGGCGCGGCGGCGTACCGCCAACTGGCCCGCGAGGTGATCGCTCGGTGAGCAGGCGCGCTTCCCTGCCCGGAGCGTCGGAACTCTTCAGGATTACGACCAGCACCGCCAGCCCCGCCCTCGATCTCCCTCCCCAGGCACCGCCCGAGCCCGTCGAGAAGCCCCAGCCGAAGCCCGCGGGCAACGTCCGGCCCGACCAGCTCGCGCGCAGCGCGGCCCCGCACGGCTCGGGCCGGACCAAGCACGACGCGAAGATCACCGTGTACGTCTCCGGCGACGAGCTCGTCGCCATGGAGCAGGCCCGGCTGACGCTGCGCGCGAAGCACGACCTGGTCGTCGACCGCGGCCGGCTGGTGCGTGAAGCGGTGGCGGTGCTGCTGGCCGACTTCGACCAGAACGGCGAGGAATCGGTGCTGGTGCAGCGGCTGCGGGTGGTCGGCTCAGACGGCGGCGAAACCGAGGACTGATGGACGAGCCGGCACCGGCTCCGGAGGTCCCCGAAGAGCACCAGACAGTGCACGGCGGGATGATCCCCGAAGGCGTCAACACCGAAGAACTGAGCACGTCGAAGTTCAAGGTGCGGCTGGCCAACTTCGAAGGACCGTTCGACCTGCTGCTGCAGCTGATCTCGCAGCACCAGCTCGACGTCACCGAAGTGGCGTTGCACCGGGTCACCGACGACTTCATCGCGTACACCCGCGCGCTGGGCACCGACTGGAACCTCGACGAGACCACGGAGTTCCTGGTCATCGCGGCGACCCTGCTCGACCTCAAGGCGGCGCGGCTGCTGCCGTCGGCCGAGGTGGAGAACGAGGACGACCTCGCCCTGCTCGAGGCCCGCGACCTGCTGTTCGCGCGGATCCTGCAGTACCGCGCGTACAAGCAGGTGGCGGCCCTGTTCGGCGAGCTGGAACAGAACGCGCTGCGGCGCTACCCGCGGTCGGTGGCGCTGGAGGAGCGGTTCATCGGGTTGCTGCCCGAGGTGATGCTGGGCGTGACGCCGCAGAAGTTCGCCGACATCGCGGTGGCCGTGTTCCGGCCGAAGCCGCCGCCGACGGTGTCGATCGCCCACATCCACATGGGCCGCATCTCGGTGCGCGAGCACGCGGCGATCCTGCGGGTGATGCTGGCCGAACGCGGCCAGGCGACGTTCGGCGAGCTGGTCGACGACTGCGAGCACACGGTGGAGATCGTGGCACGCTTTCTGGCGCTGCTGGAGCTCTACCGCGAAGCGACGGTGCAGTTCGAGCAGAGCGAGGCACTGGCCGAGCTGCACGTCCGCTGGACGGGCGGCTCGAAGGAAGAAGCCTCCGCGGCGGCCGAGCTGGACCGCACCGCCGGAGACGAAGAGGAGTACGGGTGAATCCCGAGAACGACGAAGTGGCCGAGGCGCCGCGGGCACCGGAGCCGCCCACGGGCGAGCCGGAGGAGGCCGCGGCGGAGCTGGCCCTGGACGAGGCACTCTCCGGCGAGCCGGTGACCGAGGACGGCGACCCGGTGGAGCCGCTGGTCGAGGACGACGCTGCCGCTGAGCGGGATGCGCCCGCTGAGCCGGAAGCTGCTGCTGGGTTGGGCGAGGATGCGCCCGCCGAGCCTGAAGCCGTTGCCGACCCGGACCAGCCTGCGCCGGCTGAGCCGGAAGCCGCTGCTGCGCCGGAGGAGCCTGCCGAGGAGGCCACCGCTGCGCTGGAGGAGCCTGTCGAGGAGGCCGCCGCCGAGGCGGAAGTGCCTGTCGAGGAAGCCGCCGCCGAGGCGGAAGTGCCTGTCGAGGGAGCCGCGGCCGAGCCCGGCCCGGCCGATCCCGAGTCCGGCTTGGTCGCCGCCGGGGATGCCGATGCCCTGCCGGACGTCACCTCCGACGAGGCCCTCGAAGCCGCCCTCGAAGCGCTGCTCCTGATCGTCGACTCGCCCGCCGGCGAAGAACTCCTGGCCGACACCCTCGGCCAGCCCAAGTCGCGGATCGTCGTCGCGCTGCGGACCATGGCGCAGAAGTTCACCGACCGGGCGTCCGGGATCGACCTGCGGCGCGTCGGCGAAGGGTGGCGGTTCTACACTAGGGACGTCTATGCCCCGTTCGTGGAGAAGCTCCTGCTGGACGGCCAGCGGTCGAAGCTGACCCGGGCCGCGCTGGAGAGCCTCGCCGTGATCGCGTACCGGCAGCCGGTGACCCGCGCCAGGGTCGCCGCGGTGCGCGGCGTGAACGTGGACGGCGTGATCCGGACGCTGCTCGCGCGCGGCCTCATCGAAGAGATGGGGACCGATCCCGAGACGACCGGCACGCTGTACGTGACGACCGAGCTGTTCCTGGAGCGACTGGGGCTGTCGTCACTGAACGACCTGCCCGCCATCGCTCCGTTGCTACCCGAAGTGGACACCATCGATGACATCCAGTGAACACCCCGACGGCGTCCGGCTGCAGAAGGTGCTGTCGCAGGCCGGGGTCGCCTCCCGGCGCGCGGCGGAGGACCTGATCGTCGCCGGCCGGGTCGAGGTGGACGGCGAGGTCGTCACCGAACTGGGCCGCCGCGTCGACCCGGACGCCGCGATCATCCACGTCGACGGCACCCGCGTGAACCTGCGCGACGACCTGATCTACCTCGCCCTGAACAAGCCCAAGGGCGTGCACTCGACGATGTCGGACGACCGTGGCCGCCCGTGCGTCGGCGACTACCTGCGCGGCCGCTACGAGGAGACCCCCGGCGTCGTGCACGTCGGCCGGCTCGACGAGAACACCGAGGGCCTGCTGCTGCTGACCAACGACGGCGACCTCGGGCACCGGCTGATGCACCCGTCGTACCGGGTGCTCAAGACCTACCTGGCCGAGGTCGACGGCCTCGTCCCGCGCGGGCTCGGCAAGGAGCTGCGCAAGGGCTGGGAGCTGCCGGACGGCATCGTCAAGGTCGACCAGTTCCGCGTCAAGGACATGCACTCCGGCAAGTCGCTGGTGGAGCTGGTGATCCACGAGGGCAAGAAGCACATCGTGCGCCGCCTGCTCAAGGACACCGGCCACCCGGTGCTCAAGCTGGTCCGCACCGCGGTCGGCGACGTCCAGCTCGGCAACCAGCGCGTCGGCTCGATCCGGCGGCTGACGAAGGGCGAGGTCGGCGCGCTTTACCGCAACGTCGAACTCTGACCCGCTTTTCGCGGGCGTCACCGCACCGCGGTGACGAAGCCACCGGCGGTCGCGTCGTCGTCCGAGGGCCGGCCGTAGGCAGTGGCCAGCTCGGCGCGGGTGACCGTCGACGGCGCCCAGCCGTGGGCGGCCAGCCACTCCGGTGCCCGGCCGCCGAGCCCGCCCCGCCACAGCGAGGTGACGTGCTCGCCGCCCGCGGCCGCCTTCGCGCGGGCGATCAGGCTGTCCGGCGGGGTGCCCGGCCGGTGCTCGAACGCGAGCCGGCTGCCCGGCGCGGACAGCTCGCCGACGGTGGTCAGCAGCCGCTCGGCCTCCTCGCGCGTCAGGTACATCAGCAGGCCTTCGGCGAGCCACGCGGTCGGCGCGGCCGGGTCGAACCCGGCGCCGCGCAGCTGGGCCGCCCAGTCTTCGCGCAGGTCCGCGGGCACGACGACGCGTTCGCACGAAGGTTCGGCGCCCTGCTCGTCGAGCACGTCGTCCTTGAAGGCCAGCACTTCCGGCAGGTCCAGCTCGAACAGCCGGGTGCCGACCGGCCAGGCCAGCCGGAACGCCCGCGCGTCCAGCCCGGCCGCGAGCAGCACGACCTGCGGGCAGCCGCTGCCGAGCAGGTGGTCGTCGTAGAAGCGGGTGCGGATCACGACCTGCGGGTAGAACATCGCGCCGAGCCCGGCCTGCGGTCCCTCGGGTGAGGTGCCGGGCAGCGCCGAGCGGCCCGCTTCGAAGAACGCGGCCGCGTACGGGTCGTCGAACAGGCGGTCCGGGCGGCGGCTTTCGTAGGCGCGCAACGCGGCGACGCCGATGGCCGTACGGCTCACCGCGGGCAGGAACTCGGTCACGATTTCCAACGTACGCCCGACTTTCCGCCGTAGCAGGCTCCGGCCCCGGCTCGCTAGCGTGACCGGTATGCGACTCGGTGTGGTGTGCGGCGTCCTCGCGGTGCTCCTGTCCGGCGCGGTGGCCCCGGCCGCCGCGGCGGCGCCGTCTGCGAGCGAACCGGTCTACGACTACGCGAAGGCGGTCCGCGAAACCGTCTGGGTCGACATCGGCCGCGACGGCGACGGCGACGGCCGTTCGGACCGCGTCGCCGCCGACATCGTCCGGCCGGGTGAAGCAGCGGCGTCACGCGTTCCGGTGATCATGGACGCCAGCCCGTACTACTCCTGCTGCGGGCGCGGCAACGAGAGCGAGCTGAAGTCCTACGACAGCGCCGGGAAACCGGTGAAGTTCCCGCTGTTCTACGACAACTACTTCGTGCCGCGGGGCTACGCCGCGGTGCTGGTCGACCTGGCCGGGACGAACCGGTCGGCCGGCTGCACGGACATCGGCGGCGCCTCGGACGTCGATTCGGCCCGCAAGGTCGTCGACTGGCTGAACGGCCGCGCGACCGGCTACACCGCGAAGACCGGCGGCAGCGCGGTCACCGCGGGCTGGAGCACCGGGAACGTCGGGATGATCGGCAAGTCCTACGACGGCACGATCGCCAACGGCGTCGCGGCGACCGGCGTCGCCGGGCTGAAGACCATCGTCCCGATCTCGGCGATCAGCTCCTGGTACGACTACTACCGCTCCGACGGCGCGACGTTCGGCTTCAACCCGGACGGGCTGGCCCAGACGGTCGAAGCGCGCAACAGCGGGCAGAACTGCGCGGCGCAGAACCAGCTCCTCCGGCAGGGCGCGACGGCGAACGGCGACTACGGGCCGCTGTGGGCGGCGCGGGACTACGTCACGAACGCGCGGAACGTGCGCGCCAGCGTGCTGCTGTCCCACGGCGTCAACGACCTCAACGTCAAGACCATCCACTTCGGACAGTGGTGGGCCGGGCTGAACGTCGAGAAGAAGATCTGGCTGTCGCAGACCGGGCACGTCGACCCGTTCGACTACCGGCGCGCGGACTGGGCCGACCTGCTGCACCGGTGGTTCGACCACTACCTGCTCGGCATCGACAACGGCGTCCAGAACGGGCCGGCGGCCAGTGTCGAGCGGCAGCCGGACCAGTGGGCGGACCAGAGCGCGTACCCGGCGGCCGGGGCGGTGGGGACGACCCTGCGGCCGCACGCTTCCGGCTCGCTCGGCACGGGAGCGGCGTCCGGCACGGCGTCGTTCACCGACAACCCGGGCATCGGCGAGGACACCTGGGTGACCGATCCGGGCAGTGCGGCGCTGACCTACTCGACCGGGACGCTCGCGGCCGACCTGCAGGTCTCGGGAACTTCGTCGGTGACCGTGACGGCGACGCCGAGCACGTCGTCGGCGCGGCTGTCGGCCCTGCTCGTGGACCTCGGCCCGGCGACGATCCGCAACTTCGCGGGCACCGGCGAGGGGATCAAGACGGGAACGTCGGAGACCTGCTGGGGCGCGTCGACGTCCGGGGACGACGCTTGTTACCGCGTGGCGACGGCGGACGTGAAGAAGGTGAGCTACACGATCCTCAGCCGCGGCTGGGCGGACCTGGCGAACTACGCGTCCCTGTCCCAGGAACGACCGCTGACGCCGGGGACGGCGTACACGATGACGTTCCGGCTGGCGTCGACGGACCACATCGTGCCCCGCGGCCACGCACTGGCGCTGATCATCGGCGGCACGGACGGCAGCTTCATCCGCGGTCCGGCCCAGCCGGGCCGGGTGACGCTGGACCTGGCGAAGACCTCGGCATCGGTGCCGTTGGTGGGCATCCCGCCCGCGGCGACGACCCACCCGGTCGTCACCGGCGGCGAACACGTGCCGTCGGCGGCCCGGGCGGAGCTGCGCTAGTTCGCCTCGGCCGGCGCCCTCTTAGGGGTCGTTTTCCGTTGCAGGGCGCGGGCGATCGGCTCGACGACCCGGGCCGCCGTGGGGCCGAGGATCGCCATCAGCAGGACGTACGCCGTGGCCAAGGCCGCCAGTTCGCCGGTCACCGCGCCCGCCGCCACCGCCAGGCCGGCGATCACGATCGAGAACTCGCCCCTCGCGACCAGGGCCGCGCCGGCCCGTGCGCGGCCCAGGCGGCCGATGCCTTGGCGGCGCGCCGCCCACCAGCCGGTGCCGACCTTGGTCAGCGTCGTCACCACCGCCAGCACGATCGCCCAGCCGAGCACCGGCGGGATCGACGCCGGGTTCGTGTTGAGCCCGAAGACCACGAAGAACACCGCGGCGAACAGGTCGCGCAGGGGTTCCAGCATGCGCGTCGCGTTCTCCGCCGTGGAGCCGGAGATCGCGATGCCGAGCAGGAACGCCCCGACCGCCGCCGACACCTGCATCGCCGAGGCCAGCCCGGCCACCAGCAGCGCCGCGCCGAGGACCTTGAGGAGGAACACCTCGCGGTCCGGGCTGTCGACGGCCGCCGAGACGTACCGGCCGAACTTGAGCGCGACCACCAGCACCACGGTGATCACCAGCAGCGAGATGCCGACGGCTTCCAAGCCGCCGAGCAGGGAGACGCCGCCCAGCACCGCGGTGAGGATCGGCAGGTAGAGCGCCATCGCGAGGTCCTCGAACACGAGGATCGAGAGCACCACCGGCGTCTCGCGGTTGCCGAGCCGGCCGAGGTCGCCGAGCACCTTGGCGACGATCCCCGACGACGAGATGTACGTGACGCCCGCCATCACCATCGCGCCGACCGGGCCCCAGCCCAGCAGCAGCGCGACGGCCGCGCCGGGGGCGGCGTTGAGGACGATGTCGAGCAGGCCCGCCGTCCACGAGCGGCGCAGCCCGGTGAACAGCTCGGCCGCGGAGTACTCCAGGCCGAGCAGCAGGAGCAGCAGCACGACGCCGATTTCGCCGGCCAGGTGGGTGAAGCCGCCGATGTCGGTCAGCGGGATCAGCCCGCCTTGCCCGAAGCAGAGGCCGCCGAGCAGGTAGAGCGGGATGGGGGAAAGGCCGATCTTGCCGGCCAGGCGGCCGAGGACGCCCAGCACGAAGAAGACCGCCCCCAGTTCGATCAGGGACAGCGCGGTGTGGTCCATCGGCCGCTCAGCCGTACTTGAGGATCTTGGCGGCGGCTTCGAGGCCTTCGCTCGTGCCGACCGCGACCAGCAGATCGCCCCCGGTGAACGTGAAGTCCGGCGTCGGCGACGGGTGCACCTGGCCGGCCCGCGCCACCGCGACCACCGAGACGCCGGTGCGGGTGCGCATCGCGGTGTCGCCGAGCGTCCGGCCGTCGAACGGGCCGGACGGCTTGATCGGCAGCTGCCGGGTGCTGATCCCGGGCAGGTCCCGGTGCTCCTCCGTCAGCTGGGCGACCAGCTGCGGCGCGCCGAGCAGGTTGGCCAGCGCGCCGGCCTCGTCCGCGGTGAGCGGGATCGAGGCGGCGCAGGCATCGGGATCGTCCGATTTGGACACGATCAGCTCGATGTGGCCGTCCCGCTGGGTGACGACGCCGATGCGGCGGCCGGTACGGGTGGCGAAGTCCTTCCGGACCCCGATGCCGGGCAGGGGAGTTACTTCGACGTTCACCCAACCACCGTAACCCAGGTGTCCGATTCGCGGGATTTCAGCCGAGCAGCAGAAGCAGGCCCGCGACGGCCATCACGGCGGCGGTCAGGCCGTGGACGCCGAAGGCGATGGCCTTCTTCCCGCGGTGGCGCAGGACGATCAGCATGTCGAAGACGGGCCAGAGGGCCGCGACGAGGATGACCCAGCCCAGCGCGTGCGGGTCGCCGTAGATCATCAGGGTCAGCGGGACCAGGCCGGCCCCGATGTCGCGGCCGCCCTTGACGTTCAAGAACGTGTCGGCGTTCTCGGGGACCTCGGTGAAGCCGAAGCCGGGGGCGATCTTCCGCGGCGCGAAGAGGTAGTTGAGGCCGACGTAGATGATCCCGAGCGAGACGATCCCGACGAGGATGTAGCCGGTGACGAGCATGGTGTTCCCTCCAGTTTTCTAGCGTTGCTAGGATTGCTAGCAACGCTAACCTAGCGGCGCTAGTTTGTCTAGCAGTGCTAGCATGTGACGTATGACCCAGCGACAACGGCGTGTGCGCGACCGGACCGAGCGGGGGCAGCGGATCGTCGCCGCGGCCCGGGAGCTCGCCGAGGCGGAGGGCTGGGACGCGGTCACCACCCGGCGGCTCGCGGGCCTGATCGAGTACAGCCAGCCGGTGCTCTACAGCCACTTCCCGGGCGGCAAGGACGCGATCATGACCGCGGCCGCGTTGGAGGGCTTCGCCGAGCTGGCCGCGGCACTGGCCGGAGCGCGCGAGGGTGGGCTGGCCGGAATCGCGGGCGCGTACATCGAGTACGCCGAGGCGAAACCGGCGCTCTACGACGCGATGTTCACCCTCGCGTCGGAGCTGCGGTTCGCCCAGGACGACACCCCGGAGGTGATGAAGGCGAACTTCGCGGAGCTGCTCGCGGTCATCGAGCCGGTGGCGGGGGAGCAGGACGCCGGTGTGCTGACCGAGGTGTTCTGGAGCACGCTGCACGGCCTGGTGACGCTGGATCGCGGCCGTCGGCTGTCACCGGAGAACCGTGACGAGCGCCTCGCGCTGGTGGTGGCGCGCTTCGGCACGCGGGGCGACTGATCTCCTCCGGGGCCCGACCGGCAGAATGGACGCCGAGCCGACCGAGACGAGAACGCAAGGAGAGTGCTGGTGACGGGAGCCCTACGTGGTGTGGTCGCGCTGGACGGCCCGTCGGGGACCGGGAAGACCACCGTCGCCCGCAAGCTCGCCCAGCGCCTCGGGGCCGGCTACCTCGACACCGGTGCGATGTACCGGATGGTCACCCTCGCCGTGCTGCGCGCCGGCGTCGACCCGGCCGATGCGAACGCCGTCGCCGCACTGGCCGACCGGGCCGAGTTCACCATCGGCACCAGCCCCGACCGGCCCGAGATCCGCCTGGCCGGCGCGGACGTCGCCGCCGACATCCGCGGGCCCGAGGTCACCAAGGCCGTCTCGCCCGTTTCCGCCGTCCCGCACGTGCGGGACCTGCTCGTCGCGCGGCAGCGGCAGATCATCGACGACGTCGTGGCGCACCGCGGCGGGATCGTCGTCGAGGGCCGGGACATCGGCACCGTCGTCGCGCCGGACTCGCCGCTCAAGGTCTTCCTGACCGCCTCGGCCGATGTCCGCGCGTCGCGCCGCAGCACCCAGGACACCGCGGCCGGGCGGCAGTCGTCGGTCGCCGACGCCCGGGCGAGCGTCGAGCGCCGCGACCACCTCGACTCGACCCGCGCCGCCTCGCCGCTGCGCGCGGCCGAGGACGCCGTGCCCGTCGACACCTCCGAGCTGTCGATCGACCAGGTGATCGTCGCTCTCAGTGAGCTGGCCAGCCATCGCGGTCTGCTGGCGGGGTGCAACGCCGAGGTCGTGCGATGACCGCTGACGGACTCCCGCAGGGATCCGTCGGCAGGCTCCACGACGCCGGGCGGGTCTTCGCCCGGTACTATCTGCGCTCGGCCTTCCGCATCCGGGTGCACGGCCGCGAGCGCGTCCCCGCCACCGGGTCGCTGCTCGTGATCGCCAACCACAGCTCCATGATCGAGCCGCAACTGATCTTCGGAATGCTTCCGCGGCGTTCGGCGTTCCTGGTCAAAGCCGAGATGTTCGGTGGGATCGTCGGCAAGTTCATGCTGGCGATCGGGCAGATCCCGCTCAAGCGCGGCGAGATCGACCGCAAGCCGCTGCTGACCGCGGTCGGCGTCCTGAAGGACGGCGGAGTCGTCGGGATCTTCCCCGAAGGCACCCGCGGTACCGGGGACGTCGGCGCGGCCGAACGCGGCGCGGCCTGGCTGGTCCGGGCCTCCGGCGCGACCGTGCTCCCGGTCGCGACGCGGGGCACGCTCAAGCCGGCCGACGGCAAACGACGGTTCCGGCCGCGAGTGGACATCCTCGTGGGCGAGCCGTTCTCGCTGAAGGTCGGTCCCGGGAAGACCGGGCTCGACCAGGGCACCGAAGAGCTGCGCGGTGAGCTCGCGGCGCTCGTGAAGACTTTGGACGATTGGCGTTCCGAAAACGGATTCGGCTCGCCATAAGGGAAATTGGGTTCTGATGGCAGTGTATGATCCCGCCTCCGCGGGAAAGAGTACGTCGGCGGAGTTGGACAGCGTCGGCGAAGTCGACGGCACCTGGTCGGAAGAGACCGAGTTCGCCGCGCTCGACGCGCAGATCGAGGCAGCCGAGCTGGCCGAGGAGGCCGCGCTCGCGCAGCCGGTGCTCGCCGTCGTCGGCCGCCCGAACGTGGGCAAGTCGACGCTGGTCAACCGCATCCTCGGCCGGCGCGAAGCTGTCGTGCAGGACGTGCCGGGCGTGACCCGCGACCGCGTCGCCTACGACGCCTACTGGGGTGGCCGGAAGTTCACCCTGGTCGACACGGGCGGCTGGGAACCGGACGCGACCGGGCTGCAGGCGTCCGTCGCCGCCCAGGCCGAGCTGGCCATGCAGACCGCGGACGCGGTCCTGCTGGTCATCGACGCCTCGGTCGGCGCCACGGCCACCGACGAGGCCGTCTCCAGGGTGCTGCGCCGCTCGAAGAAGCCGGTGCTGCTGGCCGCCAACAAGGTCGACGACGACCGCCTGCTCGCGGACACCGCGTCGCTGTGGTCGCTCGGCCTCGGCGAGCCGCACCCGGTCAGCGCGTTGCACGGCCGCAGCTCCGGCGACCTGCTCGACGCCATCCTCAAGGCCCTGCCCGAGTCGCCGCGCGAGGGTGGCGCCGCGACGTCGGGGCCGCGGCGCGTCGCGCTGGTCGGCAAGCCGAACGTCGGCAAGTCGAGCCTGCTCAACAAGCTCTCCGGAGAGGAGCGTTCGGTCGTCGACTCGGTGGCGGGCACCACCGTCGACCCGGTCGACTCGCTGGTCGAGCTGGACGGTGACACCTGGCGGTTCGTCGACACGGCGGGCCTGCGCAAGCGCGTCAACTTCGCCGCCGGTGCCGAGTACTACGCCTCGCTGCGCACCAAGACCGCGATCGACGCGGCCGAGGTCGCGATCGTGCTGCTCGACGCGGCCGAGCCGCTGTCCGAGCAGGACCTGCGGGTGCTGACCATGGTCGTCGAGGCCGGCCGTGCCTGCGTGCTGGCGTTCAACAAGTGGGACCTGGTCGACGAGGACCGCCGCTACGCGATGGTCCGCGAGCTGGACCGCGGCCTGGTCCGGGTGCCGTGGGCGGAGAAGGTCAACATCTCGGCGCTGACCGGCCGTTCGGTGCGCAAGCTGGCGCCGGCGCTGCGCACGGCGCTGGCCTCCTGGGACAAGCGGGTGCCGACCGGCCAGCTCAACGCGTGGCTGTCCGACCTGATCGCGGCCACCCCGCCGCCGGTCCGCTCCGGCAAGCAGCCGAAGGTGCTGTTCGCGACGCAGGCCGGCATCCGCCCGCCGACGCTGGTGCTGTTCACCACCGGCTTCCTCGAGGCGGGCTACCGCCGGTTCATCGAGCGCAAGTTCCGCGAGCAGTTCGGCTTCACCGGCAGCCCCGTCCGGGTGAATGTGCGGGTCCGGGAAAAGAAGGCGAGGCCCAAGGTCGGCGGAAAAGCCGCCCGAACCCGGTGATTTCCTGACCCGTTTCGGACGACACGCGTACTTGGATGGACGACACGCGTACCGGGCCGGACGACACGACGAATCGTCGGCGATCCGGCGTGTCGTCCGGCCAGGTACGCGTGTTCGCCGTCTGGGTACGCGAGTCGTCCGGTCCGGGGTGAGGTCCGACACGCTAGCGTGATCCAGGGGATATCTTTCCTTCACCTGCGGGTATGGTGAAAGGTCGTTGCGGGCGCCTCAATCGGAGAGCAAGCCCGGTGGAGGCTCCCGAAAGGTGAGTGGTGGGCTTGCGCGCCCGTGGTTCGTCCCTGCACGTCTTCAGCACGGTCGAGGTGCACGTCCGATGACCGTCACCATCGAACCCGCCGAGTCCGCCCCCGAAGTGGCCGCCCGAGTGACGCTGGCCCCGGTCGCCGACCGGGCCCTGTTCTGGTCGGGCCCCGGCGCCGGCGAGCGCACCCTCCTCGACGTCCTCGCCGCCACCGCCGAGCGGCACCCGAACGCCGCCGCGATCGACGACGGCACCACCACCCTGACCTACCGGCGGCTCCTCGAGGAGATCGACGCCTACGGGCGTCGCCTCCAGGGCTACGGCGTCGGCCTTGGCGACCGCGTCGGCATCCGGATCTCCTCCGGCACCGCCGAGCTGTACATCGCCATCCTCGCCACGCTGTCCGTCGGCGCCGCGTACGTGCCGGTCGACGCGGACGACCCGGACGAGCGCGCCGAGCTGGTCTTCGAAGAGGCCCAGGTCGCGGCGGTCGCCACCGACGGCAACATCAACGTCCACAGCACGCCGGGTGGCCGCGAAGGCACCCCCGGCCCGGCCGACGACGCGTGGATCATCTTCACCTCCGGCTCCACCGGCAAGCCCAAGGGCGTCGCGGTCACCCACGCGAGTGCCGCCGCCTTCGTCGACGCCGAGGCCGAGCTCTTCCTCACCGACGAGCCGATCGGCCCCGGCGACCGCGTCCTGGCCGGGCTGAGCGTCGCCTTCGACGCCTCCTGCGAAGAGATGTGGCTGGCCTGGCGGCACGGCGCCTGCCTGGTCCCGGCGCCCCGCGCGCTGGTCCGCACCGGCGTCGACCTCGGCCCGTGGCTGGTCGCGCAGCGGATCACCGTCGTCTCCACCGTGCCGACGCTGGCCGCGCTGTGGCCCGCCGACGCGCTCGAAGACGTCCGCCTGCTCATCTTCGGCGGCGAGGCGTGCCCGCCGGAGCTGGCCGAGCGCGTCGCCGTCGAAGGCCGCGAAGTCTGGAACACCTACGGCCCGACCGAGGCCACCGTCGTCGCCTGCGCCGCGCAGCTGACCGGCGAGGGCCCGGTCCGCATCGGCCTGCCCCTGGCCGGCTGGCAGCTCGCCGTGGTCAACGACGAGGGCGAGCCGGTCGCCATGGGCGAGACCGGCGAGCTCGTCATCGGTGGCGTCGGCCTGGCCCGCTACCTCGACGCGGCCAAGGACGCCGAGAAGTTCGCGCCGCTGCCGTCGCTGGGCTGGGAGCGGGCCTACCGCTCCGGCGACATGGTCCGCGCCGAAGAAGACGGCCTGCTGTTCCTCGGCCGGCTCGACGAGCAGGTCAAGCTCGGCGGCCGCCGCATCGAGCTGGGCGAGGTCGACGCCGCGCTGCAGGCCCTGCCGGGCGTGCAGGGCGCGGCCGCCGCGGTCCGCCGCACCAAGGCGGGCAACCAGGTCCTCGTCGGGTACGTCGTCCCTGCCAGTGAGAGCTTCGACCTCGACCAGGCCGCGACGCGGCTGCGTGAGCACCTGCCCGCCGCGCTGGTCCCGCTGCTCGCCGTCGTCGAGGACCTGCCGACCCGCACCTCCGGCAAGGTCGACCGCGCCGCGCTCCCGTGGCCACTGTCCACAGTGGAGGCTTCTGGGCTGACCCCGACCGAGACGTGGCTCGCCGAAGGCTGGGCCGAAATCCTCGGTGTCTCGGTCGACAGCCCGAAGGCGGACTTCTTCACCCACGGCGGCGGCAGCCTGACCGCCGCCCAGGTGGTCGCCCGCATCCGCACCCGGCACCCGCAGGTGTCGGTGGCCGACGTCTACGCCCACCCCAAGCTGGGCGCGCTGGCCACGATGCTGGACGCGCTGAGCAGCCAGGCCACCGAACGCCGGGAGATCGCGCCGACGAAGCGCCGTGCCGGGGTGGTCCAGACGCTGCTGATGGTCCCGCTGATGGGCCTCGTCGGCCTGCGCTGGGCGACGCTCGCCGCCGCGCTGTCGAACGTCCTGTCGCTGCTCGGGTTCGCCTGGGCGCCGACGCTGAGCTGGGCGTGGATCGGCCTGGCCTGGGTGGTGCTGTTCAGCCCGGCGGGCCGGATCGCCATCGCCGCGGGCGGCGCGCGCGTGCTGCTCTCGGGCGTGCGCCCGGGTACGTACCCGCGCGGCGGCAGTGTCCACTTGCGACTCTGGACGGCCGAGAAGCTCGCGGAGTTCTCCGGCGCGGACAGCGTCGCCGGCGCGTCCTGGATGACGACGTACGCGAAGGCGCTCGGCGCGCGGATCGGCAAGGACGTCGACCTGCACTCGCCGCCGCCGGTCACCGGCTTCCTCAAGCTGGGCCGCGGTGCCGCGATCGAGCCCGAGGTCGACCTGACCGGCCACTGGGTCGACGGCGACGTCGTGCACATCGGCAAGGTCCACGTGGGCGCCGAAGCCCGTGTCGGCGCGCGCAGCACGCTGTTCCCGGGTGTCCGCGTCGGCAAGGGCGCGGAGATCGCGGCCGGGTCGACCGTCCGCGGCGTGGTCAAGGCCGGTCAGCACTTCGCCGGTTCGCCCGCGGCGCCCGTCGGGAAGGACGGCAAGGACGCGAAGGACGCGCTGAAGTGGCCGTCGAGCCGCCCGCCGCGGTCGCACTTCTGGGCCGTCGTCTACGGCGTGACCTCGCTGGCTCTCGGCTTCCTGCCCGGCGTGGCCGCGCTGGCCGGGGTCGCCGTGCTCGGTTACGCGATCGTCGGCGCGCCGACGCTGCTGGACGCGTTCACCCGCGCGCTGGTCTTCGTGCCGGTCGCGACCGCCGCGTACTTCCTGACGTACCTGCTGCTCGTGCTCGTCGGCGTCCGGTCGCTGAGCATCGGCATGGTCGAGGGCTACCACCCGGTGCACGGCCGCGTCGCGTGGCAGGTCTGGGCCACCGAACGCCTGATGAGCATGGCCCGCGAAGGCCTGTTCCCGCTGTACGCCAGCCTGTTCACACCGGTCTGGCTGCGGCTGCTCGGCGCGAAGGTCGGCCGCAACGTCGAGGCCTCGACCGTGCTGGCCCTGCCGAAGATGACCAAGGTCGACAGCGGCGCGTTCCTGGCCGACGACACCATGGTCGCCACCTACGAGCTCGGCCACGGCTGGCTGCACGTCGCCCCGGCGCGGATCGGCAAGCAGGCCTTCCTCGGCAACTCGGGGATGACCGCGCCCGGCCGTTCGGTGCCGAAGCGCGGCCTGGTCGGCGTCCTGTCCTCGACGCCGCTGAAGGCGAAGAAGGGCTCGTCGTACCTCGGGATGCCGCCGCTGCCGGTCCGCCGAGCGATCGGCGACGCCGACACGAGCCGCACCTACACCCCGGCGCTGCACCTCAAGGCGGCGCGGGCGCTGGTCGAGCTGTGCCGGATCGTCCCGGTCATGTGCGGCGTCGCGCTGACCGTCGTGGTCGCCTTCGGCCTGCTGTGGACGGCGACGGCGTTCGGTTTCGGCGTCGCCGCGCTGCTGGCCGGGCCCGCGCTGCTGGCCGCCGGGATCGTCGCGGCGCTGACCGCGACCGTCATGAAGTGGCTGCTGGTCGGCAAGTTCCGCGAGGTCGACCACCCGCTGTGGAGCTCCTTCGTCTGGCGCAACGAGCTGGCCGACACCTTCGTCGAGGCCCTTGCGGTGCCGTGGCTGATCGGCTCGATCGGCGGCACGCCGCTGCTGAGCGCCTGGCTGCGCACGATGGGCGTCAAGATCGGCCGCGGTGTCTGGCTCGAGACGTACTGGCTGCCCGAGGCCGACCTCGTCGAGCTGGGCGACGGCGCGACGATCAACCGCGGCTGCGTCGTGCAGACGCACCTGTTCCACGACCGGATCATGAGCATGTCCCGGGTGACCCTCGGCGAAGGCGCGACGCTCGGCCCGCACGGCATCGTGCTGCCGGGCGCGGGCATCGGCGCCCGGACGACGGTCGGCCCGGGCTCGCTGGTGACCCGCGGCGACGAGGTGCCGGCCGACACGCGCTGGCTGGGCAACCCGATCTCCGCGTGGCCGGGTAAGTAACGAATGCAGGACCAGGCGCGCCGGACTCACCCGTCCGTGCGAGCCTGGTCCCAGCACGCACGACGAAAGGTTCGCCACGGGTGATTTCGAAGGCTCCCGCTCCCGCACCCGGCGCGGACACCTCCGGCGACCCCTACCTGCCCGCCCACGGCAACGGCGGCTACCGGACCCGGCACTACGACCTGAACCTCGACTACAAGGTCGCGCCCAACCGGCTGTCGGCGTCCGCGGTGATCACCGCGGAAGCGACGCAGGCGCTGTCCCGAGTCAGCTTCGACTTCGGCGAGTTCCGGATCAACCGCGTGCTCGTCGACGGCAAGCCCGCGAAGTACCTCAAGCGCGGCGCGAAGCTGCACGTCAAGCCGGCGAAGTCGATCCCGGCGGGTGCACTGTTCACCGTCGAGGTCCACTACGTCGGCAACCCGCGCCCGGTCGGGAGCCGCTGGGGTGACGTCGGCTGGGACGAGCTGACCGACGGCGCACTGGTGGCGAGCCAGCCGGTCGGCGCGCCGTCGTGGTTCCCGTGCAACGACCACCCGTCGGACAAGGCGGCCTACCGGGTGAGCGTGACGACGGCGTCTCCGTACCTGGTCGCGGTCACCGGCACGCTGGTCGAGCGCACGACGTCGGCCAGCACCACGAGGTGGGTATTCGAGCGGCGCGAGCCGACGGCGACGTACCTGATGAGCGTCCAGATCGGCCGCTACGACGAGGTCGAGCTGACCGGCCGCGGCTGGTTCCCGCACACGGGCGTGGGGCTGCGCCGGCTGAGCCTCGGCATCGGGCGCGCGACCGGCCAGGTCGAGTCGATCTTCGAAACGGTGCCGCAGCGGGCCGCCGTGCCCCCGCGGCTGCGTCGCGCGTTCGACCGCGACTTCGGGCGGCAGGGTCGGATGATGGAGTTCCTGCAGCGGCTGTTCGGCGCGTACCCGTTCGGCGAGTACGTCATCGTCGTCACCGACGACGACCTCGACGACCCGATCGAGGCCCAGGGCATGGCGATCTTCGGCGCCAACCACGTCGACGGCCGCCGCACCCACGAGCGGCTCGTGCTGCACGAGCTGGCCCACCAGTGGTTCGGCAACAGCCTGACGGTGGCCGACTGGCGCCACATCTGGCTGAACGAGGGCTTCGCGACGTACGCCGAGTGGCTGTGGTCCGAGGAGTCGGGCGGCATGTCCGCCGCGGCGCTCGCCCGCAGCTGGTACACCCGCATCAAGGCCAAGCCGGCGGACGTCCGGATCGCCGACCCGGGGGTGGCCCGGATGTTCGACGAGCGCGTCTACAAGCGCGGCGGGCTGACGCTGCACGCGCTGCGGGCCGAGATCGGGGACCCGGCGTTCTTCGCGTTGCTGAAGTCGTGGGCCGAGGAGCACCGGCACGGGCTGGTCACGACGGCGGCTTTCGTCGCCGCGGCCGAGGCGCACGCCGGGCGCTCGCTGAGTGCGTTCTTCACCCGCTGGCTGGAGACGCCGGCGCTGCCGCCGCTTCCCTGAAGCGGTCCGCCGGTCAGGGGCGGGTCGCGCGCACCAGCCAGACCGCGCCGGTGATCCGGACGCCTTCGGGAGTTTCGTACGCCTCGAGCCCTTCTCGCAGCTGTTCCCGCGTCCGTTCGACGACGTCCGGGGTGAGGCCGGCCAGGTTCACGCGCACCGGGCCCTGACCGAGGATGAACTCGGCCGCATCGGCGGCGTCCCGGCCGTAGTCCATCGGTGCGGTGACCGGTTCGACCTCGACCGTGCCGAACCCGGCCGCTCCCAGCACCTCGCGGATCCGCTCCGGGTCGACCAGGGAGCCCATGCCGCGCGACGCGGGCGACGGTGCGCGCAACAGCGGCTTGAGCGCCGCGGTGGCGCGGGCGTAGTCGCTGTCGGGGCCGCCGCCCTGCGGGCCGAGGAACACCAGCCGGCCACCGGGCCGCAGTGCGCGCCGGATGTTGGCGAACGCGGCCACCGGGTCCCCGAAGAACATCACCCCGCCCCGGCTGATCGCGACGTCGAAGCCGGCGCCGGGGAAGGGGTGGACCTGCGCGTCTCCCTGGTCGAACCGGACGTTGCCGATGCCCTCGGCGGCCGCGTCGGCGCGGGCGCGTTCCAGCATCGGAGCCGAGAGGTCGACGCCGACGACGTGTCCGCTGGCGGCCCGCCGCGCCGCCAGCAGCGTGACGTGGCCCGTGCCGCAGCCGACGTCGAGGACGTGGTCGTCGGGGGCGATCGCCGCGGTGCGGAAGAGGCTGTCGTTGAAGGCGCCGACCATGGCGTTGTACCGGGCGCGGTGGCGTGCCCAGTGCACGCCTTCCCAGCCGTTCCAGGCTTCGGCGGCTTCGGCGTTGGCGACCGCGTGCATGAGTGCCTCCGGGGATCGACGTTACTAGAGTCAAGCTCTAGAGTTACACTCTAGTCATGGAGCAGCGCAAGGACGGGCCGAAACGGACTCGCAACGCCACGCAGACCCGGCGGCGGATGCTGGACGCGGCGCGCGAGCTGTTCGTGCGCAAGGGCTACGGCGCGACGACGCTCAAGGAGATCGCCGAACAGGCCGGCGTCGCCGTGCAGACGATCTACTTCACCTTCGGCAACAAGCGGGTCCTGCTCAAGGAACTGGTCGACGTGGCGATCGCCGGCGACGCCGAGCCGGTGGCGACGATGGACCGGCCGTGGTTCCGGGAGGCGCTCGCCGCCCCGGTCGCCGAATCCCAGCTGTGGCTGCACGTCCGGGGCACGCGGGAGATCCTCGAGCGCGTCGCCCCGATCGTCGAGATGCTGCGCGCCGCCGCCGCGGCCGATCCGGCGCTCGCCGGGCAGTGGGACGACGGCGACCCGCGCTTCACGGTGCACCTCGAGGCCGCGCGGGCGCTGGTCGCCAAGCCCGGCGCCCGCGCGGGGGTGACCGCCGAGCAGGCGGCCGACCTCCTGTTCGGGCTGCTCAGCCCGGAGCTCTACCAGGTGTTCGTCCGCGACCGCGGCTGGTCGTCCGAGCGGTGGGAGAAGTGGGCGGGCGACACCCTGGCAGCCCAGCTCTGTCGCCGGGACAGCGAGGACTGACCGTCATTCATCGGATGTATATGCCGCTTTCCGAGTGAACTCCTCTGGCCTTTTGGGCACCTCTCTGCAAGTATGGCCGCACGCCGCCGCATGATCTCGCCGAAACGTAGTATGAATTCGGAGGATGCTTCATGGACGCAGTGTCCCGGCGGACGGTGCTCCGCTCTGCCTCGGTCCTGGCCGGGGCTGCCGCCTTCGGGGGCCTGTGGGCCCGAGCCGCCCCACCTGCACTCGCCACCGGTGGGAATCCCCACCGCGATGTCGCCGCCGACGCACGGATGATCTGGCAGCGGCTGCCGAAGAACTGGCAGGAAGGCCCGTTCCTCGCCAACGGCTACCTCGGCGCGCAGGTCTACGCCGGCAAGACCTCGCAAGAACTCAAGGTCATGCTGAGCCACACCCAGGTGCAGGACCAGCGGATCCAGTGGGAAGCCGGGATCGGGCTCTCGCGGCTGCCCATCGGCTTCCTCACGCTCACCCTCGCCGGCGCGATCACCGCCGTCGACTGGACCCTCGACCTCTACAACGCGGAACTCGGCGGCACCATCACCACGACGCGGGGCTCGGTCGCCTTCTCCGCCGTCGTGCACAACGACCTGAGCGTGCTGCTCGTTTCGCTGACGCCGAGCGCGGGCGAAACCGGCGCCACCTGGGCGTTCCAGCCGCTGGAGTCGGCGACCACCCGGACCGTCCGCAAGCCGCCCGAGTACGTCGCCAACCCGGCGCCCGAGACCGGTGACGGCTACTGCTCCCAGCCCATGCTCGCCGGCGGCGGGTACACCACCGCGTGGCAGGAACGCGCGATCGGCACGCGACGGCTGTTCGCCGCCGCCGTCGCCTACAGCTTCCCGGGCACCACGCACACCGCCGACGCCCGCGCGGCCGTCCGGAAAGCGCTTGCCGCCCCGCCGGACGCGCTGCTCGCCCGCCACCGCCGCTGGTGGAACGACTACCACCGGCGCAGCTTCGTTTCGGTGCCCGACAAGCAGGTGCAGCGGTTCTACTGGATCCAGCTGTACAAGATCGCGGCCGCCACCCGCGCGGACGGGCCGGTCGTCTCCGAATGGGGGCCGTGGTTCCCCGAGGTCGGCAACAGCTGGACCGCGGTCTGGTGGAACCTCAACGTCCAGGTCACCTACCCGATCGTCAACAGCAGCAACCACCCCGAACTCGACGCCGTCACCGAGACCTTCCGGCGCGACCACGCGAACCTCGAGGTGTCCGTCCCGCCCGCGTACCGCGACGGCGACACGTTCGCCCTCTCGCACCCGGGCGACTGGCGGCTGCGCCCCGGCGGCACGCGCTCGGTGGGCGTCCCCGGGACGACGTCCAAGACCGACCAGACCGGGAACCTGCTGTGGGGCCTGCACAACGTGTGGCTGTCCTACCGGCACCACCTGGACAAGCGCGTGCTGCGCGATGTCCTGTACCCGACGCTGGCGAAAGCGCTGAACTTCTACCGCCACTTCCTGTTCACCGGCCCGGACGGCTCGCTGCACCTGCCGCTGACCCGGTCGCCGGAGTACGCCGACGCGCCCGACTGCACCTACGACCTGTCGCTGATCCGATGGGCGGCCCGCACGCTCGTCGAGTCCGCCCGCCTCCTGTGCCTCGACGAGCCGCGCGTGCCGATCTGGCGGGAAATCGGCGCGAAACTCGTGCCCTACCACGAGGATCCCGCGAACGGCGTGCTGATCGGCGACGGCGTCCCCCTCGCCGCCTCGCACCGGCACTTCTCGCACCTGCTCTGGCTGTACCCGCTGCGGGAGAAGGTCTGGGACGCACCCGGCGACCGCGACCTCATGACGCGCACCTTCACCCACTGGGCCGCCGACCAGACGGCGTGGCACGGCTACAGCTACGCGGCGGCGTCGTCGATGAACTCGGTGATGGACGCCCCCGAAGAAGCGTTGCGCTACTTGAAGTTCTTCCTCGACCGGAACATCGTGGCCGACACCGAACTGACCGCGAACACGATGTACCGCGAAGGGTCCAATTTCGCGATCGAGAGCCCGATCACCGCCGCCCAGTCCGTGGTGGACATGCTGATGCAGGGATCCGGCGGGGTGCTCAAGGTCTTCCCGTCGGTCTCGGCGACCTGGCGCGACGCCTCGATCGCCGGGCTGCGCGCGGAAGGCGCGTTCCTCGTGGACGCCTCCCGCCGCGACGGCCGGACCGAGTTCGTCCGCGTGCGCAGCGAAGCCGGTGAGCCGCTGGTTCTCCAGCACGGTGTCGCCGGGGACGTCGACGTCCGCGACGAGCACGGCCGCCGGCTGCCGTGGCGGCCGGCCGGGCCCGGCCGGATCGCGATCGCGCTGCGCCGCGGCGGCACCGCCGTCGTCACCCCGCGGGGCGGGCGGCCGGACTTCGCGCCACGGGACGTTCCCGCGCTCGGCCCCGCGCCGGCGTGGGGCCTGCCGAACTGAACCCGCTTTCGACATTCGTTTTCGACAAGGAGGTCGGAATGGACATCCCCCGCAGGACCGTGCTCGGCGGAGCGCTCGCCGGGCTCGCCGCCGCCGGCATGACCCCCGCGTTCGCGTTCGCCGAAGCGGCCGCGGCACCCGGAAGCGACGACTTCGGCTGGGCCGGGTTCCTGGGCACCGCGGACCTGTACTGGCGGCGGCTGCCGAAGACCTGGTACGAAGGCCCGTTCCTGGGCAACGGGTTCCTCGGCTCCGGCATCTACGCCGAACCCGGGCAGAACGCGCTCCGGTTCAACGTCCAGCACAGCCAGGTCCAGGACCACCGCCCGGAGTTCGGCTCGCTGTTCGGCCTGGCCCGGCTGCCGATCGGGTACTTCACGCTCGAGCCGGTCGGCGCGATCACCGCGATCGACTGGCGGATGGACCTGTGGAACGCCGAGCTGACCGGCACGATCACGACCGCGGCGGGCAGCCTGAGCCTGCGCGCGATCGTCCACACCGGACAGTCGCTGCTCGCCGTCGAAATCCGCCCGTCCGAAGGCGAACGCGGGTTCGAGTGGGTGTTCCACCCGGCGGTCGCGGTCAGCCCGCGTGCCGACCCGGTGTGGAACAAGCCGCCGCCGGCGGGGTACACCGCGAACCCGCCGGTGCAGCTGTCGGCGAGCGGTGACGCGCGGCTGGCCGTCCAGCCGCTGCTGGCCGGTGGCGAGCACGTGACGGCGTGGCGTGAAGTCACGCGCGGCGGTGCCCGCACTCTTTACACGTCGGTGGCGTGGTCGCACCCCGAGAAGACGTCGGTGACGCGGGCACTGGGCACGATCCGCCGGGCGCCGGAGTTCGGCGCGCTCACCCAGGACCACCGGCGCTGGTGGCACGACTACTACCGGGCGAGCTTCCTGTCCATTCCGGACACCCGGCTGCAGAGCTTCTACTGGATCCAGCTGTACAAGGTGGCTTCGGCGGCCCGGCGCGAGGCGCCGGTGATGGCGACCTCGGGGCCGTGGCTGGAGAACACGCCGTGGCCGGCGACGTGGTGGAACCTCAACGTCCAGCTCGAATACTGGCTCATCCAGGGCTCGAACCACCTCGAGCTGGACGCGGTCAGTTATGCGCTGGACAAGTATCGCGCCAACCTCGCCAGCCAGGTGGCGCAGCCGTACCAGGCCGATTCGGCGGGGATCCCGCGGACGACCGACATGACGCTGCTCAACGGCCTTTCGAACGCCACCAGCGGGTTCCCGGTCGGGATCCCGGGGCAGGACACGCCGACGCCCGAGGTCGGCAACCTGACCTGGGCGCTGCACAACGTGTGGCTGTCCTACCGGCACACGATGGACCGGAAACTCCTGCACGGCACGCTGTTCCCGTTGCTGTGCAAGGCGATCAACTACTACCTGCACTTCCTCGCGCCCGGGCCGGACGGGAAGCTGCACCTGCCGCCGACGTTCTCGCCCGAGTACGGCGTCAACGCCCCGGACTGCAACTACGACCTCTCGCTGATCCGCTGGGGCTGCAAGACGCTGCTCCAGACCGCGCCCGGCGACCCACTGGCGCCGAAGTGGCGGAACGTCCTGGCGACCCTGGTGGACTACCCGGCCGACGCCAACGGCTACATGATCGGCGCCGGGGTGCCGTTCGCGAAGTCGCACCGGCACTACTCGCACCTGCTGCAGATCTACCCGCTCTACGACATCACCTGGGAGCAGCCGGAGCACCGGGCGATCATCGAGACGTCGCTGAACCACTGGGTCGGCTTCGAAGGAGCGCTGCAGGGCTACACGTTCACCGGGGCCGCGTCGATCTCGGCGCAGATGCTGCGCGGCGACCAGGCCGCGTTCTACCTGGGCGAGCTGCAGCGGCGGTACATCCAGCCGAACACGATGTACAAGGAGTCCGGGCCGGTCATCGAGACGCCGCTCTCGGCGGCGAAGTCCCTGCAGGACATGCTGGTCCAGAGCTGGGGCGGAGTGGTCCGGCTGTTCCCGGCGGTGCCCGCGGCCTGGGGCGATGTCGCGCTGCGGGACTTCCGCACCGAAGGCGCGTTCCTGCTCAGCGCGTCCCGCACCGGCGGGAAGACGCGCTGGCTGAAGGTGCACAGCGAGGCCGGGGCGCCGTGCGTGCTGCGGCCGGGCATCGACGGCGAACTCGCGGTGACGGACGCGCGGGGCCGGGCCCGGCGCTGGTGGCGGCTGGCCACCGGGGACGTCCAGGTCGAACTCGGGTGCGGTGAAGACGCGTTCCTCTACCGGAAGGGGGATCGGCCGGACTTCGGCGTCCGGCCGGTCGCGCCGGGCGGGACGAGTGCGCCTTGGGGTCTGCCGTGATCGGCGTTTTCGCCCGGGACGGCGGCCCGCACGGCAGAATGGTGCTCTCCGACGACGGGAGCGTGGATGAGCGAGCCGGACGGCGGACCCGGGCAGGGCCGGCCGCCGTACCACTACCCGCAGTGGCGGCCACCGGTGCCGCCGAAGCAGACGTCCCCGGCCGCCGTGGTGCTGATCGCCGGGTCGGCCGGGGTCGTCGTCCTGATGGTGCTGGCCTTCCTGGCCTGGGGGTATCCCGGGTTCCTGCGTGAGCTGAACGGGCAGGCGGAGGTCGCGCCGGGGCACCGGCCCACCGCTCCGGCGACGGTCGTGACCCCGCCGCCGACGGGGCCGAGTACTCCGGTGACGCTGCCGGGTGGCCGGGCCCCGATGCCGAAGCGGGCGAAGCCGCTGGCCGACCCGGTGACGTGCGCGTTCACCCCCGACTCGGTCTCGCCGGCGCCGAAGAAGGCCGCGCTGCCGCCCGACGGGCCGGCGCCGTCGACCGGGACGGCCGAGGTGCGGGTGGCGACGACCGCGGGCGACCTCGGGCTCACCCTGGACCGCGCGCTGGCGCCGTGCACCGTGGTGAACTTCCTGAGCCTGGCGAAGCAGGGCTTCTACGACGGCACGTCGTGCCACCGGCTGTCGGTGACCCCGGGATTTCAGATGCTCCAGTGCGGCGACCCGGTCGGCGACGGCACCGGCGGTCCGGGCTACACGATCCGCGACGAGGTGTTCCCCGAGCTGACCTACGGCCGCGGCGTCGTCGCGATGGCGAAGACGTCCGCCCCGGACTCCGGTGGTTCCCAGTTCTTCCTGGTCTTCGGCGAGATCGGCATCCCGCCCGAGTACACGGTGTTCGGCAGCATCGACGACCCCGGCCTGGCGACCCTGGACCGGGTCGCCCGCGGCGGAATCGACCAGTCCAAGCCCGGCATCGGCGACGGCAGCGGCCCGCCCAAAACCCCCGTAACCCTCACCCACGTCACCTCTTGACCGTGCGGCAAGAGGCCTCTCGCGTGATTGAGCGGGCATCTCGCGTGATTGGCGGGGCATCGGACGAGATGCCTCTCCAGACACGCGAGATGCCTCGGCAAGCACGCGAGATGCCCCTTCAGTCACGGGCGAGGAGGTGGCGGAGGGCCTGGAGGAGGGTGGGAGCGGGGGTGGGGGACTGCGTGGGGTGGCGGTAGGCGACGTAGCCGTCGGGGCGGATCAGGAGGCAGCCGTCCTCGTCGATGCCGCTCAGGCGGGACCAGTCGCCGTAGGCGTCGCGGGCGCCCGGGTCGCCGATGCGGACCGTCCGCAGGTCCAGGCCCAGCTCCGCGCCGGTCTTGGCCGCCGCGTCGCGCCACGGCGTGCCGGTGAGCCCGGTCAGGACCGTCCAGCGGCCGCCGCCGACAAGGTCCAAAGTGGACACGCGACGGCCGTGCGGCCCGACCAGCCACGCGTGCGGCAGCTTCGCCCCCGGCTCGGTGCTCGGCCGGTGGAACAGCTCGGGGTCCCGGTCGGGACCAGGAGCTGGACCGCCGTCGGGCAGCACGGCCCCGGACACGTACCGCTGGTCCAGCTCGACGCCGTGGGCGTTGAACTCGTAGTGCTTGAGCTCGATCGCCTGCTCCAGCTCACGCCGTTTCCGCGCCCCCTCGGCCGTGGGGGCGAGGCAGGTCTCGAGCCCGGCCGTGATGCCGTCGGCGTCGGTGCCGCCGGAGATCCCGAGCGCGGCGAAGATCGGCCCGAACTGGTCGCGGCTGAGGTTCGCCCGGTCGACGATCTGCTTGCCCACCGGCGCCCGTTCGGCGGTGTAGCTGTCCAGCAGTCCCTCGCCCGCCTCGCCGCGCAGCACCATCGCGAGCTTCCACGCCAGGTTGTAGGAGTCCTGGACGGACGTGTTCGAGCCCAGCCCGTTGGACGGCGGGTGCCGGTGCACGGCGTCCCCGGCGCAGAACACCCGGCCGGCGCGGTACTCGGTCGCGTAGTTGTGGTTGACCGTCCACAGGGACGTCGAGGTGATCTCGACGTCCAGCGAAGGATCGCCGACCAGGTCGCGCACCAGCCGCGTCGCTTCCCCGGCGTCGACCGCGGGCGGCGGCTGGGCGATGTCGTAGCCCCAGGTCAGCAGCCATTCGTTCCACGGCCGCACCATCCGGACCAGGCCCATCCCGATCCCGCCGAGGTGCGCGCCCGGCCGCATCACCCAGTACAGGACGCTCGGCCGGTGCGCCACGTACCGCGCGAGGTCGGCGGTGAAGGTGATGTTCATGCTGCCCGCCTTGCCGGTCTGCCCGGCGATGGGCAGCCCGGCCTGCTCGGCGACGCGGCTGCGGGCCCCGTCCGCGCCGATGAGGTACTTGGCGCGCAACGTGAACTCGTCGCCGCGCACGCGATCGCGGAAGCGGGCGGTGACCCCGGAATCGTCCTGGGCGAAGGAAAGGAACTCCGTGTCCAGCCGCAGTTTCGCGCCGCGCGCGGCGGCTTCGCTCACCAGGATCGGCTCCAGGTAGGTCTGCGGCAGGTCGATCATGTGACACGGGCTGGCGGCGGCGTATTCGGACGCCGACCGGTCGCCGGTGCCCCAGCTGGCGATCCGGCCGATCTCCGGCCCGGTCAGCGACGTGCAGAGCACGGTGTCGCCCATCAGCTCGGGCGGTGTCCCGGCGGCCAGGGCCTTGTCCTCGACGCCGAGGTCGCGCAGCACCTCCATGGTCCGCTGGTTGGTGATGTGGGCGCGGGGCGTGTTGGCCGTCCAGCCGTACTTGGTGGCCAGCACCGTGGGCACGCCGTAGGTGGCGAGCAGCAGCGCCGCGGCGCCGCCGGCCGGGCCGCTGCCGACCACGATGACGTCGGTGTCGTAGCTCATGCGTCGCTCCCCGAGATGCGGAAGGTGAAGTCGAGCCGGCCTTCGGAGAAGTCGACGATCAGGCCGTCCTTGACGCCGAACACGGTGTCCGAGTCGAGGTACTCGCCGCCGGCGACGAACAGCTGCGTGATCAGCGTGCGGTAGCCGGGTTTGGCGATCATGAAGTGCACGTGCGGCGCCCGGTAGGGGTGCCGCCCGACGGCGTCGAGCAGCTGCCCGACCGGGCCGTCGGCCGGGATGGGATACGCGCTCGGCACGATCGTCCGGAAGCGGAGCCGTCCTCCGGCGTCGGTGCGGAAGCGGGCGCGCAGCACCGGACCGTCCACTTCGGGCAGCTGGACGTCGTAGAAACCGTCCTCATTGGACTGCCAGACGTCGACGATCGCGTCCGCGACCGGCGCGTCCGCGGTGTCGACCACGCGGATGTCCGCCGACAGGGGAGTGCCGGGCAGACCGTCCGCGAGGTCGGCGCCCTGCGGGGTCTCCGGCGGGCCGTCGACGTAGAACGGGCCGAGCACGGCCGACGGCGTCGTGTCCGGCGTGCGCGAGTTGGTCAGCACGTCGACCACGCTCGACACGCCGAGGGTGTCCGACAGCAGGATGAACTCCTGCCGCGTGTCGGTGGTGATGTGCCCGGCGCGGGTCAGGAAGCCGATCGCGTACTCCCACTCGTCCTGGGTCAGGCCGGTGCGGATCGCGTACCCGTGCAGCGTCTCGACCAGGTCGGTCAGGAGCAGGCGGACTCGGTCCGGCGCCCCGGCGAAGCTGTCGACCACCTGCTTCGTGAGCGCCTTGAGGCTCGGCGGCATCGCGGGGCGGACGCCGTGCAACGCGGCGCGCAGCAGGTCCGCTTCCGGCTCGCCCTCGATGTCCGCTTCGGTGAGCCCCAGCTCGGCCAGCGAATGCGGGATCGGGAGCGACGCGGCCAGTTCGAACACCTCCGCGGCGTCGTCGAGGCCCTGGTGCGCCATGACGTACGGGAGGAGGACGGCGTGCGTCTCGGCGTGCGGCAGCCCGAACTTGCCGCCGACGTGGTGGCAGAGCCGGTGGTGCAGGCCCATCGACACGGCGTCGAGGCACGTCCCCGCGAGCCACGCCCCACGCAGCGCGTCGGTGCGGGCGTCCACATCGGACGGATCGGTGGCGATCCGCGGCAGGGCGTCCATGAGCAGCCTCGTCGCCTCCGCGGCGAGCAGGTCGGTCATCGGGTTGGCGTCCGGGGCGTAGCGCGCTTCGACGGCGTGGGCGAGCGCGTTGAGCCCGCTCGCCGCCGACACGGGGACCGGCAACGAACGGGTGAGCCCGACGTCGTAGAGGACGGTCTCCGGCCGGACGGCCGGGGTCCGCCGGGTGGTCTTGCGGCCGTCGGCCGTCTCGCCGAGGACGGACGTCAGCTCGGAACCCGCGTACGTCGTCGGGACGATCAGCTGCGGCAGGCCCGTCCGCAGCGCGATGGCCTTGGCCAGGCCGGTCGCCGAGCCGCCGCCGATCGCGACGACGCCGTCGACGTCGTTCTCCGCGGCGACCTTGAGCGCGCGTTCGGTGACGTCGACCGGGGTGTGCATGGTGGCGTCTTCGAAGCGCGCGGCCAGCCGGGGCCCGAGCGCCGCCGCGGCCCGGTCGCCGTGGCGCGGGCGGCCGATCAGCAGGACCCGGCCGAGCCCGAGGCGGTCCGCCTCCGCGCCGAGGGTGTCGAGCGAGCCGAAGACCACCCGGACGGGGTTCGCGGCGTAGCTGAACGAGGTCATGCGAGGCAGTATCAAGCCGCAAACCGGCCCGGTCCTGCACGTTCGTGCTGCGCGACGGCACGAAACGCGCGTTGTTCAGCGTCAGCCTTCGCGGCGCAGCGCCGCGGGTGTGGTGCCGAGCTGGGCGCGCAGCACCCGCGTGAGGTGCTCCTGGTGGGAAAACCCGCAGCGGACGGCGATCTCGGCGATCGGGTCGTCGCCCGTGCGCAGCAGCAGCCCGGCCTGTTCGACGCGCAGCCGCAGCAGGTAGCGGTGCGGTGGCAAGCCGGTGCGGGCCTTGAACCGGCGGGAGAACCGGCTGACGCTCAGCCCGGTGAGCGCGGCCAGGTCGGCCAGCGGCACCGGCTCGGCGAGCCGTTCGGCCATCAGGTCGCGGACCCGCGCGAACTGGCGGTCGGAGAGGCCGTGGGCCGGCTCGGGTTCGGGGACCCGCCCGGCCCGGTGCCGGCGCACGAGCTGCGCGGCGACGAGGGCGCCGAGCTGGTCGGCGTAGGTGCGGGCGCCCGGCTCCCAGTCGCGGACGACGCCGTCGAGGCCGAGCACGAGCTGTTCGAGCAGCGGATCGTGGCTGCCGAGCTCCTCGGCGAGCCGCACCGGCGCGTGCTCCCCGGCGGCGTCCTGCACGGCGTCGTCGGCGAGGTAGACGTGCACGGTGTCGAGCGCTCCGCCCAGCTCGACGGACAACTCGGCGTGCGACGGCTGCAGGAAGAGCCCGCCGGCGGGCATCCGCCGGCTCTGTTCGCGCGCGGTCCCGACCCCGCGGCGGACGGTGACCGGGCCGTCGACGTGCAGGATCAGCTGGTGGCTGCGGGCGGCCCCGAACTCGGCGCGGTAGGGACGTTCCCGCTGGCGGGAGACGTAGACCCGGTCCCAGCCGAGGCCGGCGCTGGTCCGGTCGGGGCGGACCCAGGGCAGCGCGAGGATGCCGTTGGTGTCGGCCAGCCCGAGTTCGCCCACGCTGCCTCCTCGACGTCGAGGCTGAGCGCGATGGTACCCGCCCTAAGCTGGGCGGCCGGACAGTCAGACACCGGGGGGAGTCCGTTGCCGTTCACGTTCGCGCACCCGGCCGCCGTGGTGCCGCTGGCCCGGTGGCTGTGGCTGCCCGGCCTGGTCGCGGGTTCGCTCGCGCCCGACGTCGCCTACTACGTGCCCATCCCGGGTGGCGCCCTGACCCACGAGCCCGCCGGCCTGGTGAGCGTGGACCTGCTGCCCGGGCTGGCCCTGGTGGCGGTCGGGCACGCGGTCCTCGCGCCGGTCCTGGCGTTGGGGCCGGCCGGCTGGCGGGAGCGGGTGCCGCGCCCGGCCGGCCGGGTCCCGTGGCTCGGCGCGGTGGTCTCGGTCGTGGTGGGAGCGGCGACCCACCTGCTCTGGGACGCCTTCACCCACACCGGCGGCTTCGCCGTGCGGCACTGGGGGTGGCTGCGGGTTTCCGTCGCCGGCCCGCACCGGCTGTACAACGTCATCGGGTACGTGTCGTCGGCCGGTGGCCTGGTCCTGCTCGCGGTGCTGGTCGTGCGCTGGTACCGCCGGGCACCGCGGGCCGAGCGGGCGTGGCGAGCGCTGCCCCGCACCGGCCGGGCGGTGGTGGCGGCCGGCCTCGGCGCGGGGCTGGTGGTGGGAGCGCTGCTCGGGCTGACGGACCCGGTGAGCCGGGTCAGCGGCTACGACTGGGTCCGGTGCTTGCTGATCGGCGCGGTCCGCGGCGGTCTGGCCGCGGCGGCCGGGTACGTCGTCGCGTGGCCGCTGATCGGCCCGCGGGTTCGGACTCAGCCGGGTGCTGCGCGGCCGTGGCGCCAGTAGCCGAGGAACGCGATGCCGGCCTTCGTCCAGCCGCGGTCGCGCACCAGGTGGCGGCGCACGCCCGTGGCCAGGGCGGCTTCCCCGGCGACCCACGCGTAGGCGGGACCGGACGGCAGGACGGCTTCGCGGATCGTCTCCAGGGCCAGCGTGCCCGGACGCCCGCCGGGCCCCGCGCGCGGCAGCCAGTGCACCCGCACCCCGGGCGGTGCCTCGACCTGCCGGACGTCCGCCGCCGAAGGCACCTCCAGGAACACCTCCGCCACGAGGTCGTCCCGGGCGTGCTCGAGGATCGCCAGGATCGCGGGCAGCGCGCTCTCGTCCCCGGCCAGCAGCTGCCAGGACACCCCGGACGGCGGCAGGTAGCTGACGCCGAGGTCGAAGACGCCGGCCGGATCGCCGGGACGCGCCCGCCGCGCCCAGGCGGTGGCCGGGGCGTCGCCGTCGTGGAGGGCGAACTCGATGTCGATCTCGCCGGGCCGCGCCCGCCGGATCGTGTAGTTGCGGACCCACGGGCGGCGGGACTTCGGCAGTACGAGCAGCTCCGCCATCCAGCCCTCGTTGTCCAGTGTGGGCATGCGGAGCCTGCTCTGGCCGCTGCGCGGGAAGAACAGCCGCACGGCCTGGTCGTCGCCGGCCGGCTCGAACTCCGCCAAGCCGGGACCGCCGAGGGTGATGGTGCGGAACGCCGGGCTGGGGGCGGTGTTCGCGCGGACTTCCAGGGTGATCATCCGCCGCGTCCGGGGGCGGCGCACCTTCGGGATCATCAGACGTCCAGCACGAGCCGGGGTGACAGCGAGCGGGACACGCACGGGTACATCCGGCCCGGAGCGGCACCGATGTCGTCGCGGTGCTCGGGTTCCCCTTCGAGGACCGTGATCTCGCAGCTGCCGCAGACCCCTTCCCGGCACGCGGACGCCACCGGCCGTCCGGCGTGGTTCAGCGCGTCGAGCAGCGACTCGTCCGCCGGGACCTGGATCGTGCCCCCGGACCGGGCGCACCCCACCTCGAACGCGGTGTCCGGCCCGAACGTCCGCCGGGTGGGCTCGAACCGCTCGGTGTGCACCCCGGGGACCACCGCCTCGGCCGCGTCCACCATCGACG
This sequence comes from Amycolatopsis sp. NPDC024027, assembly GCF_040638975.1. Taxonomy (NCBI): domain Bacteria; kingdom Bacillati; phylum Actinomycetota; class Actinomycetes; order Pseudonocardiales; family Pseudonocardiaceae; genus Amycolatopsis; species Amycolatopsis sp. NPDC024027. The sequence continues at coordinate 192,077 of NZ_JBEZYY010000016.1, read as the reverse complement.
CCGGGCCGCAGCAGTACACCTCCGCGGCCGGGAACTCCGCCGCCAGCGCCGCGAAATCGGGACGCGCGAGCCGCACGCGATCTCCGTACCGCGAAGAGAGTTCCGCGGCGAACGGCCGGGACCGGCCCGCGTACACGAGCGTCACCGCGGCACCGGACGCGACGGCCGAGTGCAGCATCGGCATGATCGGCGTGATCCCGATCCCGCCCGCCACGAACAGGTACTCCGCCGCCGGGAGCAGCGGGAAGTGGTTGCGGGGCACCGAAACCGACAGCGTCCGGCCCGGCCGCAGGAAGAGGTGGACGTACTCGGAGCCACCGCGGCTCAGCGGGTCGTGGCGGACCGCGATGCGGTAGGCCGACAGGTCACCGGGGTCGCCGCACAGCGAGTACTGGCGCGTCAGCCAGTTCGGCAGCTCCAGGTCGATGTGCGCGCCCGGCTCCCACGGGGCCAAGGGACCTTCGTCGCCGCGCAGGACCAGCGAGACGACGTCGTCGGTGACGTGCTCGACGCGGTCCAGGATCGTCTTCTGCATGTCGGGCACGTCAGTACAGCTTCCGGTAGCCGTCTTCGAGGAGCTGCTCGAACAGCACCGGGTCGACGTTCATCTTCTCGGCGGCCATCTCGCCCGCCGACGGCAGTTCCGCCGCCAGCGCCTGGCTCGCCGGGTCCCACAGGCGCGACCGGATCAGCGCGCGCCCGCAGTGGAAGTACACCTCGGCGACGTCGACGACGATCGCCAGCATCGGCGCCTTCGCCTCGGTGCGCATCCGGGCGAGCACGTCCGGGTCGTCGGTGACGTACGCGCTTCCGTTGACCCGCAGGGTTTCCCGCACGCCGGGGACGAAGAACAGCAGGCCGACGCCGTCGTTCTCGGCGATGTTGCGGAAGGAGTCGGCGATCTTGTTGCCGACCCGGTCGGGCAGCGCGACCGTGCGGTCGTCGAGAACTTTGACGAAGCCGGGGTAGTCGCCGCGGGGCGAGCAGTCGGCGCGGCCCGCGGCGTCGGCGGTGGCCAGCGTCAGGAACGGCGAGTGCGCGATGAAGCGGCGGGCGTGGGAGTCGATGCGGTCGCCGATCTTGGCCTTGATCATCGCCTCCGGCTCGCCCAGCTGGGCCCGCACGTCGGCCGGGGAGACACGATGCAGCGTATTTGTGCTGGTCATGGCACAATTATGAGCAAACATTCAGATCTTGACTACTCGCTTTCCCGGAGGCTTCGGTGACGCCGGACCAGCGCCGCATCCAGCCACGTAAACAGCCGCGTCAGGTGCGCGCCGAGCTGACCCGGCAACGGATCCTGACCGCGGCTGCTCACGTTTTCGCCGACCACGGCTACCCGGCCGGCACCACCAACCGCATCGCCGAGCGCGCCGGCATCTCGATCGGCTCGCTGTACCAGTACTTCCCGAACAAGGACGCGATCCTCGCCGAACTGCTGACCCGGCACCTCGACGACGGCACGGCGGCATTGGCGAAGCTCCTGACCGGCCCGCTGCCCGGCCCGATCGAGGAGGTCTTCCGCGTCTTCGTCCGGCTGGCGGTCGAAGCCCACCTCGACGACCCCCACCTGCTGCGGATGCTGCGGGAGCAGGCCCCGCGGTCGGACGAGCTGATCGAGCGGCTCGACGGGATGAAGCGGACCATGGTCGACCACACCCGCGCCCTCCTGGCGGGTCACCCCGAGGTCCGCGTCGCCGACACCGCCACCGCGGCCCGCCTGATCTTCGCGACGGTCGAGCTGGCCGTCCACGACCTGCTGGCCGAGCCCGACCCGATCGACGCCCGGCGGCTCGAGGACGAGATGGTCGCGATGCTGACGCGGTACGTCAAGGGGTGAACTGGTAGGCGCCGGCGTCGATCCGGGTGCCGACGGTGTTGCCGTCGACGTCGATGCCCGCGTACTTCTTGACGCCGAGCCCGATGGCCGGGCTGCCGGTCTTGAGGACGAGATTCGTCGCGGAGGTGAACTTCGGATCGGCGACCTTGTCCGTGGCGCCCGGGGTGAACTGCCGCTGGCCGCCGTAGAAGACGTTGTGGTCGGTCGCGGTCCAGCCGGGGTCGGCGTACCCGACCTTCATCGCGGCCTGGATGACGTTCTGGGTCAGCTGGAGCGTCTGGTTGGTGCAACCGCCGTAGCAGACGAAGCCTTCGGATTCGGCGTGGCTGAGCCGGACGGAGTTGTTGCGGAAGACCGTGCCGGTCACCGGCCCGTTGCCGTCCTGGGCGCCGCGCGTCACGATGCCGCCGCGCGTCTTGGCACCGAAAACCGCGTTGTACTCGTAGACGTTGTTGCGGGACACGCCGTCCGGGTCCTTCGCGTCGGTGCCGAGCTCGGTGAAGGACTCGTTGTCCTCGGAAATGTTGTGGTGGATGACGTTGTCGGAACCGTAGAAGACCTCGACCGCGGCCCCGTCGAGCCCGCCGAAGTCCTCGCTCGCGGCGATCGACCCGCTGATCCGGTTCCAGCCGATGTCGGAGCCGTTGCCCTGCACCAGGATCGCGAACGCACCCGAGTCGTCGTTGCCGCCCGGCGTCACGACGGTCATGTGGTTGTTGTCGACGAGGTCGTTCTGGGTGACTTCGGTCCCGTCGGCGCTCGGCGCGATGTAGACGCCCGCGCCGGCGCCGGTGATGTAGTTCGAGAGGACCTTGTCGTGGTCCCCGCCGATCTCGACGCCGGCCCAGGAGCAGCGCCCGGCATCGGCCGCGACGCCGATCTGCAGGTCTTGCACGATGAGGTGGTCGCCGGGCAGGTTGATGCAGGCTTCCTCGTTGCCTTGGACGATCGGGCGCGCGCCGTCACCGTAGGCGCCGATGGTCACGGGCGCGGAATCCGACCCGTTGCCGAAGACGCTGAGCCCGCCGGTCCAGGTCCGGCCGCGGCGGAGCAGCACGGTTTCGCCGGGTTTCAGTTCCGTCGCGGCGACCTTGGCGAGCGACTTCCAGGGGGCGGCCGCGGTTCCGGCCGCGTTGTCGTTGCCGAGGTTTTGATCGACGTAGTAGGTGTTCGGCGCGGCGGCGGCATCGGGGGCGGTGACTGTGCCGGCCACGAGCGAGGCGAACACGCCGAGCGAGAGCAGTTTCCACTGGTTCGACATGGCCCGCGACGGTAAGCCGGGCCGGTACACGCGACGTACAAGGCCCGGCTCCGCCTCACTTCACCGCTTGCGTCACCAGCGCGGCGATCCTCTTTTCGACCGCGGGCGTCACTTCGGTCAGTGCGAAGCCGGCCGCCCACATCGCCCCGTCGTCCAGGTTCGCCTGGTCACTGAACCCGAGGGTCGCGTAGCGCGCCTTGAACTTCTCCGCGCTCTGGAAGAAGCAGACGATCTTGCCGTCGATGGCGTACGAGGGCATGCCGTACCACAGCTTCGGTTCCAGGACCGGCGCGTGGCCCTTGACGATGGCGTGCACGCGTTCGGCCAGGGCCCGGTCCGACGGCGCCATCTCGGCGATCTTCGCGAGCACGTCCTGCTCCGCCTGGGCCGCCTTGTCCGCCTGCGAAGCCCGGCGCGCCGCGGTCTTCAGTTCCCTGGCGTGCTCCTTCATCGCGGCGCGTTCTTCGGCCGTGAACGTCCCCATGGTGTCTCCTTAGTTTATCGGCACGACCCGTGCCGTTGGCGGCAATTTTGGAGCCTGGAAGTGGCGGCTGTCAATGGCACGGTGCGTGCCGATAAGATCCGGGCATGGCCGCTGAACCCGCACCGCCGCGACGTCGAGGCGCCGCCCGGACCGCCGGACTCCTCGACGCGACGCTCGAGCTCGCCGGTGAGGTCGGCTACGCGGGGCTGAACGTCGAGGCGGTCGCCCGGCGCGCCGGCGTCGGGAAGCACACGATCTACCGGCGCTGGCCGTCCATGGCGGCGCTCCTGCTGGACGCGCTCAGCCGCGCCTGGACCACCGACCTCGACTACCACGACACCGGCGACGTCCGCGCGGACCTGCGCGAGCAGTTCCTGCGTTCGGCCCCCGCGCTCGCCGCCCCGCCGATCGGGCCGGTCTACCGGGCGGTGATCGCCGAGGCGCAGGCCGACGAAACCCTGCGCGCCACGCTGCACGACCGGTTCCTGCGGACCGTCGAGCAGAGCACCCTCAACCGGATCACCCGCGCCCAGGAGGCGGGCGAACTCGTCGAGGGCGTGGACCTGACCTTCCCGGCCGAGGTGCTGTGCGGCACCCTCTACTACCGCCACCTGCTCTCGACCCGCGCCGTGGACGAGAAGGCGGTCGACGACCTGCTGGACATGTTCATGGCCGCGTACGGCCGTTAGTCAGGCGTTGGCGCAGCGCAGGCGTTCGGCTGCTTGGGCGCGCACGGCGGCCGGCGGCGACACGTTCGCGAACGCGCCGCACGCCGCTCCCGCCAGCGCTTCGAAGTCCGCGTGGCCCAGCACGCAGGGCAGGTTCGCGACCAGCAAACACTCGCGCAGCCGTCTCGATCGCGGGCCACAGTCCGGGATCGCGGTTGTCCCACCGCACCTGACGTCAGGCGAGTCGTCGGGCAGCCCCTCGCTGCCGGGCCGGAACTCCTCGGCCTGCACGGCCGGCCCGTCGACGGCCGCCACGGGCGTGAGCGGCCGGGAACCCGGGCTTCGCCAGCCGGTCTGCGCGGCGACGCACGACTTCGACCGGTTCCGCGCCCAGGTGCGCCGCGCACCAGGGCGAAAGCCGGATCACCGGTCCTTCGCCACGAGGGCCGCCTGCGTGCGGCTGGTGACCCCCAGCTTCGCCAGCACGTTGCCGACGTGCACCTTCACCGTCCGCTCGGCCAGCCGGAGCCGGGCCGCTATGTCGCGATTGGACAGTCCCTCACCCAGCAGCTCCAGCACATCCCGCTCCCGCGGTGTCAGCACACCGCCGCCGCTCAGGGCCGATGCCGCTGCCGGGCTCAGTGCCGTCACGCCCTGGTGGGCCGCTCGGACGGCCGCCGCGAGTTCGTCGCCCGATGCCTCCTTCAGCACGAACCCGGCCGCGCCCGCGCCGAGAGCTTCGCGGATTTCGCGGGGACGGCCGACCGTCGTCAGCATCAGCACGCGTGGCGCCGAAGGGCGCAGCCGGCGCAGGACTTCGAGGCCGTCCATGCCGGGCAGGTACAGATCGAGCAGCACGACGTCGGCTTCCACAGCCGAAGCGAGCAGTTCCGGGCCGCTCGCGTACTGCGCGACGACGTCGAGGTCCGGCTGCGCGCCCAGAATCAGCGCGATGCCCTCGCGCACCAGCGCGTGGTCGTCGACGATCTGAACCCGGATCATGCCCGCACTCTAGAGTGTCGGCGCATGCGCCAGTCTCTCGTCACGACGACGGCCGTCGCCGCGGTGTTCTTCGCCAGCGGGGCGTGGACGCCGCAGCAGGGGTGGCTCGCCGCCGGGCTCAGTGCGGCCCAGCTCGTCCCGCTGCTGTGGTCGCGCCGCGCCCCGGCCGTCGTGCTCGTCGTGGTGACCCTCGCGACGGCCGGGCACCTGCTGCTCGACCAGCCGCGCAACACGATGTACGTGCCGGTGCTGCTCGCCCTGTACAGCACGCCGCAGCGGTGGCTCGCGGCGGCCTCGGCGCTGGTCGTCGGCGCCGCCGTGTTCCCGGCGAAAGGACCGCTCGACGGCACGGTCCTCGCGATCACGATCGCCGCGGTGGCCTGGCTGCTCGGCGCCGAACGCCGCCGCGCGCTCGCCGACCGGGCCGAGCGCGCGGCCCGGCGACTGCACGACACGCTCGCCCAGACCACGGCCGTCATGCTGGTGCAGGCCGAGACGCTGCGCGCGGTCGGCGACCTGACCGACGCCGACCGCGAACGCCTCGACACCCTCCTGGCCGCCGGCCGGGGCGCGCTGACCCTCGTCCGCCGCACGCTGGACGACCTGCGTGCCGACGCCGAACGCGCCCCGGACCTCGCCGAGGTGCTGGCCCGGCTCCGCACCGCGGGGCTGGTGCTCGACCGCGACCCGGTGCTGCCCGCGCTGCCGCGTCCGGTGCGGGAGCTGGCCGAGCGGTTCGTCGCGGAAACGGCGGTGAACGCCTTGCGCCACAACGGTCCCGGCATCCGGCTTCGGCTCGACGTCGAAGCGGGTGAGCGGCTGACGATCACGGCGCGGAACACGCTCAAGAAGACTTCGCACGAAGGCGGCGGCCACGGGCTGGCCGGGCTCGCGGAGCAGGCCGCGGCGGCCGGGGGAGCGCTGACCCGCGGCCCGCGGGACGGCGAGTGGGTGGTCAGCGTCGAGCTGCCAGCAGCTGCGTCACGGTCACGAACCGGTAGCCGCGCTGCTTGAGCCCGTCGAGGACCGGCCCGATCGCCCGCCGGGTCTGCTCGCGGGAGCCGTACATCGCGTGCAGCAGCACGATCGAGCCCGGCCGGACCTGGCCGAGGACAGCGCTTTCGACGGTGGCCGCGTCCGGGGTGCCGTCGGAATCCGGTGCGACGTCCCAGGTGATCGTCGTGCGGTGGTGTTCGGCCAGGTAGTGCGGGAGGGCGAAGAGCTTCTTGCCGTTCGGTGGCCGGAAGAGGATTTCGCCGTGGTACCCGGCCGCGCGGATGAGGGCGTCGGTGGCTTCGACCTCGTCGGCGACCCACGACGGCGTCACGCCGATCATCCGGTCGTGGCTGAAGCTGTGGTTGCCGAGCTCGTGCCCGGCGGCGGCGATGTCGCGGGCGAGGTCCGGGTGCGCGGCCATGTCCCGGCCGATGAGGAAGAAGGTCGCGGGCACCTGACGGCTGTTCAGCGTGTCCAGGACCGCGTGGGCGCCCGCCGGATCGGGCCCGTCGTCGAAGGTGAGGGCGACGAGCTTTTCGGTGGTGTCGACGCGGTCCACCAGGGTGCCGAAGAACTGGAAGGTCCGCGACTTCGACACCTCGAACAGCACGACCGCACCGGTGAGCACGACGACCAGCACGCTCGCCACGACGATCGTCCACTTCCGGGCACGGCGGGATTTCAAGATCATGCCGCCACCCTGGCGGCGGTGCCGCGACGCGGGAAGCCGCAAAGGTACTAGTACCCGTCAGCATATGTTGACGACCCCATCGAGTCAGCATATGCTGACGACGTGAGCCTGATGACCGATTTCGAGCACACCGTGCGCAGCGCCGACCCGGACATCGCGTTGCGGGCCGTCGCGCGGTTGCGGCGCTTGGCCGAGCAGCTGGAGACCGAGCAGGTGGCGGCGGCCCGGCGAGCCGGCTGGTCGTGGCAGGACATCGCCGACCGGCTCGGCGTCACCAAGCAGACCGTGCACCGCAAGCACCGTGGCCGGGAGGGCTGATGTTCCGAGGTGACGATCCGGCGGTCGGCCGGGTGTTCCGCCGCGCCGGTGAGCTGGCGCGGGAGTACGGGCACGCCCGCGTCGGCAGCGAACACCTGCTGCTCGCCCTCACGGAGGGACCGCTGACCGGGCTCGCCGGGATCGAGCGGGCGGTCCTGCGGGCGGCCCCGGACGGCGCCGGCGTGGCCGCCGACCGCGAGGCGCTGACCGTGCTGGGCATCGATCTGGGCCCGCTGCCGGCGGAACTGGCGGACCGGCCACCGGTCAAGGAGCCCCTGCTGCCGCTCGGGGTCGCCCGGGTCCGGCAGCGGTGCGCCCGCGCGAAGCCGCCGATCGGCCTGGACGTCCAGGCGGCCTACGCGGCGTCGCTGCGCCTCGCCCTCGCCCGGCGGGAACGTGAGCACCGGATCGAGCACGTCGCGTTGGCGCTGTTCGCGCTCGATCCCGGCGCCGACTGGGCGGTGCGCACGGCCGGTGCTGACCGCCGGGAGTTGCTTGCGCGGCTGGCCTCGGCCTACCCGCCGCCGCGGCGTAACCGGCTGCTGCGGGTCGAGCGCCGGCTGGGGCGGCAGGCCCGCTGCCGCGACATCGTGCGCGGTTATCAGCGCACGACGGGCCGGGCGCCGGTTGCCCCGGCGGCGCTGGCCGCCCTGGTGCACTGAGGTGCTCCACTCCGGCCTGGTTTGACATGCGGCCGGATTGGGCGAAATCGGACAGCGGTAGGGCTGAAGGTGTCAGGGTCGTCGGGTGAAACCGCTCCCGGGGTGGGAATTCCGCTCGTGCGAAGACCGCGTTGTCGCCGGCGGTTCCGCCACCCCGAAGCCTGATTGTGACTACGGCCGGCGGCACCTTGTCAAGGCGGGAAAGCGTGCCTTGACAAGGTGTCGCCGGCCGTGTTTTGGCTTCGGATCGGGGTTGCGGGGGTCTGGATGCCCCTTCGGGGCTGAGGCCTTCGGCCTCCTTCGGCCTCCTCTGGTAGGTCAGAGGGGGTTGAACACGCCCAGTGGTGCTGTGCAGAACGGGCCGCCGACGTACTCGGCCGCGGGGCCCGTCGGGGCCGGCTTCGATGCCAGCTGGTCCGCGTACACCTCCGCGTCGTCCAGGGACTTGTAGCCCAAGGCCTCCGCCTCCGCCAGGGAGTAGATGCGGCGTGTGTTGTCCGAGACGCCCCAGATCAGCCGATAGCCCGGCGAAGGCGCCGAAAGGCACGCCTCGAACAGCCGCGCGCCGTCGTCGGGGGAGAGCCAGGTCGTCAGGCCGCGCGGGCCCAGGGGCAACGGTGTCTCGAAGCACGAACCGATCCGGATCACGATCACGTCCATGCCGAAGCGGGAGTGGTACAGGCTTCCCAGCGCCTCGATCGCCGCCTTCGAAACCCCGTAGAACGTGTCCGGCCGCGGCGATGAGTCCGCCGGCAGGTCGGAATCGACGCGGCGGAAGCCCACCGCGTGGTTGCTCGACGCCAGGATCACCCGCTGGATCCCGGCCGCCCGCGCCGCCTCCAGGACCGTCTGCGTTCCGTTGATGTTGACGTCCAGGGTCGCTTCCCACGAGTTCTCGCGGCTGTGCCCGCCCAGGTGGATCAGCGCGTCGACGCCTTCGCACGCTTCCGCCATCGCCGCCGGATCGGTCACCGAGGCCGTCACGACCTCTTCGGAGACGTCGGACGCCGTCTGCGGGGCCAGGTCGAGCAGGCGCAGCACCCGGCCCGGGCGCCGCAGGCGGGGGCGCATCAGGGTGCCGACGACTCCCGCCGACCCGGTGATGAGCACGCGCTGGTCCGTCATGGGGTTCCTCTCACGCAGAAGGGTTAACGGATGCCGGCCCGGCGCAGCTGCTGCCCGAGCTCGGCGGTGGTCTCGGCGAGCAGTTCGCCGACGCGGCGGGCGTCGTCGTCGGTCACCTGGGCGATGGGCATCGAGCAGCTGATCGCGTCGGTGGCCGGGATGCGGTAGGGGATCACCGCGGCGACGCACCGGACGCCCAGCGTGCCTTCCTCGACCTCGGCGGCGTACCCGCGTTCGCGGGTGGCGGCGAACTCGGCGTGCAGGCCTTCGAGCGTGGTGATGGTGTTCGGCGTCAGCGCGGTCAGCGTCGCCGGCATCAGCGCCTCGATCTCGTCGTGCGTCAGCTCGGCCAGCAGCGCCTTGCCCAGCGCGGTCGCGTGCGCGGGCAGCGTGCGCCCGACGCGGGAGACGAGGTGCGTCGACCGCTGCGACTCGCGCGTCTCCAGGTAGACGACCTCGGTGCCGTTGCGGCGCGCGAAGTGGGCGGTGAAGCCGGTCTTCTCCCGGATGCGCTCCAGCGCTTCGGTGGCGAACGGGACGACGGCGTCGCGGTCCAGGTACGCCGTGCCGCAGATCAGCGCCCTGACGCCGAGGCGGTAGCGGGCGGTGTTCGCGTCCGCCTCCAGCCAGCCGGCTTCCAGCAGCGTCCGCAGCAGGCCGTGCAGCGACGAGCGCGGGAAGCCCGTGCGCGCGTGCAGGTCCGACAGGGACAGCCAGACGTCGTTCGCCGCGAAGGTCTCGATGAGGTCGACGGCCCGCCGTGCGGACTTGACGCCCGAACTCTCGGCGGGGGCGCCGTCGGCCGCTGCCGGGTTGTCCACCTTCTGCGGCATTTGTGCGCCTCCGTCCGGCCGTTGACTTGTGACCCCGGCCATATTAGCGTCCCGAACAACGTTCTTATGGATGAACATAATCACTATAACAGACTCCGTTCATAGATGTGAACAGTGGCACCACATCGATGTGGACGCGGAAGGGAGCCTGCGGTGCACGCACTCGACTGGGCGATGGTCTGCGCGTACTTCGCGCTGATGATCGTGATCGGCTGGTGGTCGCACAAGAGAGTCAGCGACGTCAAGGACTTCTTCACGGCCGGCGGCAAGATGCCGTGGTGGCTGGCGGGCATCTCGCACCACATGTCCGGCTACAGCGCCGTGCTCTTCGTCGCGTACGCGGGCGTCGCGTACACCAGCGGCGTCACCGTGTACTTCTGGGGCTTCGCCAGCATCGGCATCGGCGTGGGCATCGGCAGCTGGCTGTTCGCCGCCCGCTGGAACCGGTTGCGCTCGAAGCTCGGCGTCGCCTCCCCGCTGGAGTACCTCGCCAAGCGGTACAACGTGCCGACCCAGCAGGCCCTCGCGTGGAGCGGCAGCCTGCTGAAGATCTTCGACATCGCGGCCAAGTGGTTCGCCGTGGCGACGCTGCTGCACGTCTTCGCCGGGCTGGACTACAACCTCGGCATCCTCATCACCGGCGCGGTCACCCTGGTCTACTGCACCATCGGCGGCCTGTGGGCCGACGCGCTCACCGACTTCGGCCAGTTCGTCATCCAGGCCATCGCCGCGGTCGTGATGATCGTCGTGGTGCTGGGCAAGCTGGGCGGGATCTCGGCGCTCTGGACGATGTGGGACAAGCTGCCCGAAGGCCACGTCGACCCGGTGACGTCCAAGTACACCACCATCTTCCTGCTCGTCTACGTGCTCGTGAAGACGCTGGAGTACAACGGAGGCATGTGGAACCTGGCGCAGCGGTACATGGCCGCGCCCACCACCCAAGAGGCCCGGCGCGGCGCGCGGCTTTCGTCCGCGCTGTACCTGTTGTGGCCGCTGGTGCTGATGTTCCCGATGTTCGCCGCGCCGCTGCTCATCCCCGGCGTCAAGGACCCCACGCAGTCGTACGCGATCATGACGACGACGTTCCTGCCGCCGGGCCTGGTCGGCCTGGTGCTGGCCGGGATCTTCTCGCACACCATGGCGATGGTGTCCTCCGACGCCAACGCGATCTCCGCGGTGATCACCCGCGACATGATCCCGGCGATGTTCCGCCGCACCCGGCAGTGGACCGACGTCCAGGGCCTCAAGGCCGCGCGGATCACCACGGTGATCTTCGTCGCGCTGACCATGCTGGTGGCCACCCAGGCGCAGAACCTCGGCGGCGTGCTGCAGATCGTCGTCAACTGGGTCGCCGCGCTGATGGGCCCGATCTCGATCCCGCTGCTGCTGGGCATGCTGCCGTGGTTCCGCAAGTGCGGCCCCCGTGCGGCGCTGATCTCCTGGGCGGGCGGCCTGCTCGACTACGCGCTGGTGTACTACGTGTTCAAGGCGAACCAGACCGTGCTGGTCGCGACGCCGATCCTGGTCTCGCTCGCCCTGTACGTCGGTCTCGGCCTGCTCGCCCCCGAGCGCAGTGCGGCCGCCGATGAGATCGTCGACACCGTGAACGCCGACGACGACGTCGACCGCAAGAAGGAAGGCACGACCGTGCCCGCCTGACGCAGGCCACACCCGGCCGAACCCGAAAAAGGACGAGAGAGCAGAAGACTGATGGCACAGAACGAGATCGAGCTGGACGGCCTGCTGGCGTTCCCCCTCACCCCGTTCACCGAGGACCTCGAGGTCAACCTCGACGCACTCGCGGAGAACGTGGAGAGCCACATCGCGGCGGGCGCCGGTGCGCTGTTCGTCGCGTGCGGCACCGGCGAGTTCAGCTCGCTCTCGCCCGCCGAGCACGCCTCGGTGCTCACCCGGGCCCGGGAGGTGGCCGCCGGCCGCGTCCCGGTCTGGGTGGGTGCCGGGGGCGGCGCGGCGTCGGCGCGGGCCGGCATCGCGGCGGCCCAGGCCGGGGGTGCGGACGGCGTCCTGCTGCTGCCACCGTACCTCGTGTCCGGGCCGCAGGCCGGGCTGGTCGACTTCGTCCGCTACGCCGTCGGCGACTCGTCGGTGCCGGTGATCGTCTACCACCGCGGCACCGGCGTGTTCTCCGCGCCGGCCGCGGCTTCCCTGCTGGACATCCCGTCGGTCGTCGGGCTGAAGGACGGCTACGGCGACGTCGAGGTGATGACCCGGATCGTCACCACGATCCGGTCGCTGGACACCGAGCGGGCGCGGAACTTCCTGTTCTTCAACGGGTTGCCGACCGCGGAGGTCTCGGCCAAGGCGTACGCCGCGATCGGTGTCGCCCGGTACTCCTCGGCGGTGCACTGCTTCGCGCCGGAGATCGCCCACCGCTTCCACCGCGCGCTCGGCGAAGGCGACACGCGGGTGATGGACGCCCTGCTCACCGGGTTCTACCTGCCGCTGGTGGCGTTGCGGGACGAAACGCCCGGCTTCGCCGTCTCGCTCGTGAAGGCCGCCGCCCGGTTGCGCGGCGACAAGGTGGGCCCGGTCCGGCCGCCGCTCGTCGAACCGACGCCGGAGCAGGTCCGCCGGCTCGAGAAGGTCGTGGAGGACGGCTTCGTGACGCTGAAGGGGCTCGGCTGATGCGGATCCTCGACGTGGTGCTCACCCCGGTCGCGTTCGCGGACCCGCCCCTGCTCAACGTCATGGGCGTGCACGAGCCGTTCGCGCTGCGCAGCGTCGTCCAGGTCAAGTGCGAGGACGGGATCGTCGGGCTCGGCGAGTCCTACGGCGACGACGCCTTCCTCGGCGAGGTGCGCAAGGTGCTGCCGCGGCTGCGCGGCCACGACGTGTTCGACCTGCCCGGCCTGCAGCGGCTGGTCGCGGAAGCACTGTCGGACACGGTGCTGACCGACGCGCACGGCCTGATCGGCGGGTTCTCCATCCGCAAGACGATCGCGAGCGTGTACTCGCTGTTCGAGGTCGCCTGCCTGGACGCGCAGGGGCACCTCCTGGGCCGTCCGGTGACCGACCTGCTCGGCGGCCGGGCCCGTGACGCGGTCGAGTTCTCCGCCTACCTGTTCTACAAGTACGGCAAGCACATCGACGGCCGCGAAGACTCCTGGGGCGAGATCACCACGCCCGAGACGCTGGTCGGGTCGGCGAAGCGGATGTTCGACGAGTACGGCTTCCGCTCGATCAAGCTCAAGGGCGGGGTCTACGAGCCGGCGCAGGAGATCGAGGGCGTCCGCGCGCTGGCCGAAGCGTTCCCCGGGCACCCGCTGCGGATCGACCCGAACGGCGCCTGGACGGTCGAAACGAGCATCCGCGTCGCCGAAGAGCTCGACGGTGTCCTCGAATACCTGGAGGACCCGACGCCGGGCATCGAAGGCATGGCGCGGGTGGCCGAGCGGGCGTCGATGCCGCTGGCCACCAACATGTGCGTGGTCAACTTCGGCGACGTCGAGCCGGGCTTCCGGGCGCGCGCGATCGGCGTGCTGCTGTCCGACCACCACTTCTGGGGCGGGTTGCGGGCCACGCAGGCGTTGTCGGTGACGTGCGAGAGCTTCGGCGTCGGCCTGTCGATGCACTCGAACAGCCACCTCGGGATCAGCCTGGCCGCGATGGTGCAGGTCGCCGCGGCGACGCCGCACCTGACCTACGCCTGCGACACCCACTGGCCGTGGAAGGTCGAGGACGTCATCGAACCCGGGGTGCTGGAGTTCGCCGACGGCGCCGTCGCGGTGCCGACGACGCCGGGGCTCGGGATCACGCTCGACGAGGACGCGCTGGCGAAGCTGCACGAGAACTACGTCCGATGTGGACTGACCAAGCGGGACGACGGGACCTACATGCGCCAGTACGTGCCCGGGTTCGAAGCGAACACGGCGAGGTGGTGAGCCGGTGAAGGTGACGGGATACGCCTACCCCTGGGACGTCCTGGAATCCGATTTCGTTTCGCGGGTTCAGGCGCTCGGCGTCGACGAGGTGGCCGTGGCGCTGTCGTACCACAGCGCCCGCGCGGCAACGCCGTGGTCGCCGTCCCGGACGGCCGTCGTGGCGCGGCACGCGGCGTTCTACCGCCCGGTTTCCGGGGAGTGGGGCACGCTGCGTCCGTCCACTCCGGACTGGGTCTCCTCCGGGGACTCCGGCGGTGATGCCGTCCGGCTGCTCAACGAGGCCGGGATCCCGGCCGCCGCCTGGATCGTGCTGACCCACAATTCCCAGCTCGGCTACGAGCACCCGGACGTCGTGGTCCGCAACTGCTTCGGCGAGGCTTACCCGTGGGCGCTGTGCCCTGCGCAGCCTGCCGTGCGCGAATACGCGGCCAAGGTGACCGCGGAGGCCGTCGCGGGGCTGGAGCTGGCTTCGGTGATCCTCGAGGCCTGCGGCCCGCTCGGCGCGGTGCACCAGCACCAGCACGAAAAGACCGACGGTGTGTGGGCGCCCGCGGTGGCCCGGCTGCTGTCGATCTGCTGCTGCGACGCCTGCGCCGCGTCCTGGGACGTCGACGCGGACGCCGTCCGGGCCCAGCTCGTCGAGGAGGTCCGGCGGCTGATCGCCACCGGGGACCTGCAGATCACCGGAGACCGGCTGCCGCCGGAGCTGACCCAGCTGCTGCTGAGGGGGCGACAGCGGGCGACCGACGAACTCCGGGCCGCGGTTTTGGCGACGCTGCCGGAGGGCATCCGGATCGTGCTGCACGGCGCGCTCGACCCGTGGGTCACCGGCGCGCTGCCCGGGCTGACGCCGTCGGCGCCCGACGACGTCGACGCGGTCGTATTGTTCGGGTGGGCCCCCGCGACGGGTGCCGAGGCCGTCGCGGCGGCCCGGGAGGCCCTGCCCGAACGGGTCGCGATCGCCAGCTACATCACGGCGGTCGCGGCCGCGCCGGTGCCGGACATCGCCGCGTACGTCGGCGAGCTCGCCAAGGCGGGAGCCGCCGAGCTGCACCTGTACCACCTCGGACTGGCCGGTCCGGGTCGCTGGGGCGACCTGGGCACGGCCACCGCCGCCGCCCATGAGAACTGAGGAGCTGTTCCACCCATGAGCCAGGCCACCGACGCCGCCACGCTCGAGAAGATCCTGGCGGGAGCCGCCGACGCCGCCCGTCCCGCCGCCGAGGCGACCCCGGCCGAACGCGCCGGCTGGCTGACCGCCGTCGCCGACGCCCTCGACGCCGCCGCGGGCGAACTGGTCCCGCTGGCGCACGCCGAGACGCACCTGCCGGAGACCCCGCGGCTGGCCGGCGAGCTGAAGCGCACGACGTTCCAGCTGCGCCTGTTCGCCGAGGTCCTCACCGACGGCGAGTACCTCGGCGCCACCGTCGACCACGCCGACCCGGACTGGCCGATGGGCCCCCGCCCGGACATCCGCCGCGTCAAGACCGCGATCGGGCCGGTGCTGGTGTTCGCGGCCAGCAACTTCCCGTTCGCGTTCAGCGTCGCCGGCGGGGACACCGCCTCCGCGCTGGCCGCGGGCTGCCCGGTGGTCCTCAAGGCCCACCCCGGGCACCCGGAGCTGTCCGCACAGACCGGTTCGGTGGTGCGGGAGGCGCTGATCAAGGCAGGCGCCCCGGCCGCTCTGTTCAACGTGATCTTCGGCCAGGAGGAAGGCGTCACCGCGCTGAAGGACCCGCGGATCGCGGCGGCGTCGTTCACCGGCTCGATCCCCGGCGGGCGCGCGCTGTTCGACATCGCGAACGCGCGACCGCGGCCGATCCCGTTCTACGGCGAGCTGGGCAGCGTCAACCCGGTGGTGGTCACCGAGGCCGCGATCGCCGCGCGCGGGGAAGCGGTGGCGAAGGGCTACGCCGGGTCGTTCACCCTCGGCGCCGGCCAGTTCTGCACCAAGCCGGGCCTGCTGTTCCTGCCGGAGGACCACGGCCTGACCGACACGTTGCGCGCGGCCCTGGACGGCGCCCCGGCGCAGCCGATGCTCAACGACCGGATCGCTTCCGGGTTCTCGTCGCAGCTGTCTGCGCTGCGGGAGGTCCCGGGTGTCGAGGTCGTGTCTTCGTCGGATTCTTCTTCGCCCGCGTTCACACCGACGCTGCTGGCCACGACGGCCAAGCAGTTCCTCGAGGGCGGCGACACCGTGCACGAGGAGTGCTTCGGACCGGCGTCGCTGATCGTCACCTACGCCGACCAGGCCGAGCTGCTGCGCCTGCTCGACGTGGTCGAACCGGGGCTCACTGCCACGATCCACGGCGAGGAGTCCGATGTGGACTGGCTCCGGCCGGTGCTGCCGTCGCTGGCCCGCATCGCCGGCCGGCTGCTGTGGAACGACTGGCCCACGGGAGTGACGGTGAGCTGGGCCCAGCAGCACGGCGGCCCGTACCCGGCCACGACGGCCCCGACGACGACATCCGTCGGCACCGCGGCGATCGAGCGGTTCCTGCGCCCGATCGCCTGGCAGGGCTTCCCGGACGCCCTGCTTCCCGAACCCCTGCAGGAGGCCAACCCCTGGCAGCTGCCCCGCCGCACCGACGGCTCCCGCTGACCCACTGGTACCACTGACCCACTGGTACCACTGGCACCACTGATCCCACTGGCACCACCGGGATCGCCGACCCGCGGGGGCGCCCCCCGTTTCCACTCTATCGTTCGGCACCGACAGTTTCCGTTGATCCGGCGCCCTCGATCGCGGGGGCGCCCCCCGATTCCAGCCTATCGCTCGGCACCGACAGTTTCGGCGCCGAGCGCCGTGAAAGGCCACCTTCAAGGCGTCCACTGCCCTGAAGGTGGCCCTCACAGAACAAAATCCGCCGCCGCACAACTGAATCCCCGTTCCCCCGCAAGCCAAGGATGTCTTGATCCTGGGAGGCGTTGTCATGCCCGTGAACCGGAGAAATGCCCTGCGCGGCGGTGCCCTGGCGGCCGCTTCCACCGTGCTCCTCACCCGTCCGGCCTTCGCCGCTGCCGGTGCACCGGCAGCGAAAGCGGCCAGCCCGGTGCCCGCCGCGACCGCACCGATCGTCGCCGCGTACCGGCAGTTGCAGACCGGCATCAACCGTCCGTCGCCGGAACGGGCCGCGGCGCTGGCCAACCTGGGCCGCGTGGCCAAGGCCTACAACGCGAGCCTGTCCGTCGCCGGTGGTGGTGCTCCACTGTGGACGGACCTGCCGCTCGGCCCGGGCAGCGACTACACCACCTCGATGTACGCGCGGCTGCGCGCGATCGCCGTCGACTGGGGCACCCCGGGCGGGGCGCTGTCCGGCGACCCCGTCGTGCTCGACCGCATCAAGGCCGCGCTGGAACTGATCCACGCCAGCCAGTACAACGAAAACGTCGGCGAAATCGGCAACTGGTACACCTACGAAATCGGCATCCCGTACTACCTGCTGCACACGCTGTCGGTGGTCGCCGACCAGCTCACCGCGGAGCAGCTGGCCCGCTACCTGGCGCCGGTCAAGCGGTTCGTCGGCAACCCGAACCTGCGCGCCAACAACGCGTCCGTGGTCGAAACCGGCGCCAACCGCGCGGACAAGGCCCTCATCTCGATCGTCTCGGGCGCGCTGCTCGGCGACACCGCGTGGATCAAGACCGGCATCGACGCGCTCACCGACGTCGCGGGCGGGGGTGCGGCGAGCGTCGTCGCGAAGCTGGACCGCGCGGCGGGCGACGGCTTCCACGTCGACGGCTCGTTCATCCAGCACGACACCATCCCGTACCCCGGGCACTACGGCATCGTGCTGCTGACCGCGCTCGCCGGCGCCATCCACGTCACGCAGGGCACCGCGTACGCGCTCCCGCAGCCGCTCAAGGACAAGATCTACGCGCTCGTCGCCGACAGCTTCGCGCCCTTCGTCTACGCGGGCGCGCTGATGGAGCCGGTGCGCGGGCGGATGCTGTCGCGCCAGGGGGAGACCGGCCACGACATCGGCCACCAGCTCACCGTCGCGACGCTGGTGCTGGCCCGGACGGCGGCGGGCAAGACGAAGACCGACCTCAACGCGCTGGCCGCGAAGTGGATCAAGGAAGGCGAGTACGCGCCGTTCCTGAAGATCCCGGACCCGGAGCGGTTCGCGCCCGGCCCGGACCTGGTGGCGACGCCGGGGATCGAGTTCGCGCAGGACATGCTCGCGTCGGGGGCGCGCCCGGCGCGGGTCGTGGCGACGCACCGGATCTTCGGCCAGCAGGACCGGATGGTCCACGTCGCCGACGACTGGTCGGCGTCCCTGGGCGTCAGCTCGACGCGGATCTCCCGCTACGAAGCGATCAACGGCCAGAACATGAAGGGCTACCACGTCGGCGACGGCGTGCTCTACACCTTCCTGCCGAACGCCAAAGGTCATTACACCGACGCCTACTGGCCGACGGTGGACCCGCTGCTGCTGCCGGGCACGACCGAGCACGACGGCCCGGTCGACCCCAAGTTCGGCGGGGTGCCGGTCGGGCCGGACGCCCACACCGGCGGCGTCCGCTGGGACGCGCGGCACGGCGCGTACGCGTTCGGCTTCAAGAACTGGGACGGCTCGCTGGTCGCGAAGAAGTCGTGGTTCTTCACCCCGGACGGCATCCTCTGCCTCGGCGCCGGGATCACCAGCACGTCTACCTACGCGGTGCGCACGACGATCGAGAACCGCAACCTCGGCGAGGGCGGCCGCGGGACGTTGCTGGCCGACGGCCGGCGCGTGGCCACCGACCTCGGGAAAGCCTCCGCGCTGCGGCGGCCGCGCTGGGCGCACCTGGAGAACGTCGGCGGGTATCTGCTCCTCGACGACGCCTCGGTGACGGCGGTGCGCGAAGACCGGACGGGCGCGTGGCGCGACATCGACACGGGCGCCAACACCAAGGGCACCACGACACCGAACACGCGCCGGTACCAGAAGCTGGTCTTGGAACACGGCGTGAAGCCGACGGACGCGAAGTACGCGTACGCGGTGCTCCCGGGCGCTTCGGTGATCGACACGCTGACGGCGTCCTGGGCGTGGCGGGTGCTCGCGAACACCCCGGTGGTGCAGGCGATCCGCGTGGCCGGCGGCACGGTGCTGGCGAACTTCTTCGCGGCCGGCTCGGCCGGCGACATCGGCGTGTCGGGGCCGGCCTCGGTGGCGATCGGGCGGTGCGGGGCCCGGACCCAGCTCGCGGTGTCGGATCCGACGCAGCTGCAGGACAGCGTCACGGTGACGGTGCGCGGCCGGTCCGTGGAGGTGCCGCTGAAGGGCACGTTCGGCGCGACGCAGGTTGCCCTGGTGTAGGCAGACGTCCCCGCCGGGCCGGTGCCCCGACCCGGTCCGGCGGGGTCCCCACCTCGGTTACGCTGCCGGGCATGACCGAGCACGTGGACGTCCTGATCGTGGGCGCCGGCCTGTCGGGGATCGGCGCGGCCTGCCGCCTGCAGGAACGCCTCCCGGGCAAGACGTATGCGGTGCTCGAAGCGCGCGAAACCATCGGCGGCACCTGGGACCTGTTCCGGTACCCGGGCATCCGGTCCGGTTCGGACATGTTCACCCTCGGCTACCCGTTCCGGCCGTGGAAGGACCCGAAGGCGATCGCGGACGGGCCGTCGATCCTGAGTTACATCCGCTCGACGGCCGAGGTGTTCGGCGTGACCGCCCACATTCGCTTCGGGCACCGGGCCGCGCGGAGTTCGCCGGGGAGATCGTGCACCCGCAGCACTGGCCGGATTCTTTGGACTACCAGGACAAGCGGGTCGTGGTGATCGGCAGTGGGGCGACGGCGGTGACGCTGGTCCCGGCGCTCGCGTCGCGCGCTTCGCACGTGACGATGCTGCAGCGGTCACCGTCGTACATCGTGGCGCGCCCGGGCCGGGACGCGCTGGCCGACCGGCTCCGGGCGCTGCTGCCGGAGAAGCCGGCCCACCGGGTGATCCGCGGCAAGAACGTGGTCATGGGCACGCTGTACTTCCAGCTGATGCGGCGGCTGCCGGGCCGGACGTCGCCGTCGTACGACCCGTGGGACCAGCGGCTGTGCCTGGTCCCGGACGCGGACCTCTTCCGGGCGCTGCGGTCGGGCCGAGCGGGCATCGTGACGGATCGGATCGCGCGGTTCACGGCGTCCGGTGTGTCGCTGGAATCGGGTCGCACGCTGGCGGCCGACGTCATCGTGACGGCGACGGGCCTGCGGCTGGTGGCGTTCGGCGGGATCGCGCTTTCGGTCGACGGGCGGGCCGTCGAGCCGGGGGAGCAGCGGGCGTACAAGGGCACGATGTTCGGCGGGGTGCCGAACCTGGCGTGGTGCGTGGGGTACACGAACAGCTCGTGGACGCTGCGGGCGGACCTGGCGTCGCAGTACGTGTGCCGGCTGCCGGCCCACCTGGACCGCCACGGGTTCGCGTTCTGCGTGCCGGACGCGGACGCGGCCTCGGCGTCGGGCGCGGGCCGGCCCCGCCCGATCGTGGACCTGCAGTCGGGGTACATCAAGCGGGCCGCCCCCGGCCTGCCGAAGCAAGGCGGGCGGCGGCCCTGGACGATGCGCCAGAACTACCTGCTGGACCTGGCGGACATGCGGTTCGCCCATGTGGACGACGGCGTGCTGCGGTTCGCCCGCGCGGGCTGAAGTTCTCAGCTTTCGTGTTCTCGTAGGAGCCTGCGGACCGCGTTCCGGTCGCCCTCGATCGTCACTTTGTTGTCGGCAATGGCCTTCTCGAGGTGGTGAGGCCGGTCGAGCAGGGCGTTCAGCGTCGAGGGATCGGTCCGGATCGTCGCGTCCGGGGCGCCGGGCTCGCCCGGCTCGATCGTCATGCGGCCCGGTTCGGTGCGGACCGTCCACACGCGAGCGTCCAGTTCGACGCGGTAACAAGCGGTGCTGCGCGGGCGGGCGGACCCGCGGAGGAACAGCAGCACGGACGTGACGCCGAGTGACGCGGGCTGCGGGAGCGGGACTCGCGCGCCCCACGCTCCCAGCGCCAGTACGACCGGCTCCAGTTCGCGGCCCCAGCCGGTGAGCTCGTAGACCGTCGAGGCGGCCGGGGGCGGCAGCTGCCGGCGCGTCACGACGCCGCGGCCCTCGAGCTCGCGGAGCCGGTCGGTGACGAGGTTCGAGCTGGCACCGGGGAGCGCGCGGCGGACGTCGGAAAACCGCTGCGGCCCGAGCAGCAGCTCGCGCACCACGAGCAGGGCCCAGCGTTCACCGACGACGTCCAGGGCGCGGGCGATCGTGCAGGCGTCCCCGTAGCTGCGGCTCGTCGGCATGTGCTTAATATACAACTCGATGGTTGTTTTTAACAACTGGATGGGCGTACGGTCGGCCGGGTCCGGATGTCGACGGGAAGGAACGGTCATGGGACGGCCGGTCGTGCACTTCGAGATCATCGGTACCGACCCGGCGGGGCTGCGCGGGTACTACGGCGAGCTGTTCGGCTGGGAGTTCGACACGTCCGGCCCGGTGTCGGACCAGGTGTCGGAATCGGGTGCCTACGGGTTCGTGGAGACGGAGACCATCCCGGGCGGCGTCGGCGGCGGCGCGGGTTTCGACGGTCACGTGGTGTTCTATGTGGGCGTCCCGGACGTCGCGGCGGCGCTCGCGGAGGCCGAACGCCTCGGTGGCACCCGCCGGATGGGCCCGGACCGCGCCCCGGGGCGGGATCTGGTGGTCGCCCACTTCACCGATCCGGAAGGCAACCTCATCGGCCTCGCGGGCCCGGCCTGACAGGGTGCGCCAAGGGGCGTCTCCCGTGATTGGGGAGTCATCTCGCGTGATTGAGGGGGCATCTCGCGTGATTGAGGGGGCATCTCGCGTGATTGGAGGGGCATCTCGCGTGATTGGGGAGGCATCTCGCGTGATTGGAGGGGCATCTCGCGTGATTGGAGGGGCATCGGCCTGATGCCCCTCCAATCACGGTTGATGCCCGGCCGGTCACGCGAGATGCCCGGCCGGTCACGCCTGCGTCAGCCTTGGCGGGCCTTCGAGCGCGGGTTGTCCTTGTTGATCACCAGCACCTTGGACCCCCGGCGGATGACCTGGGCACCCGGCTGGCGGGCGAGTGAGCGGATCGAGCTGCGGACCTTCATGGCGAGCCGTCCTTCCTGCGGGAGCTGTCCCACACCGTCGTCAACCACCACGGGGTCGGTTTGATTCCGCAACTCAGCTGCTCTCGCGGGCTGCCCAGCTTTGGAGGTCGTCGCCGCGGATGGCTGCGGCCATCAGGTCCGGGAACTGGTCCGGGGTGCACGCGAAGGCCGGGATGCCCAGCTCGGCGAGGGCCGCCGCGTTCTCGTGGTCGTACGACGGTGCGCCCGAGTCCGACAGCGCCAGCAGCGTCACCACCTGGACACCCGCGCCGGCCAGCTCGGCGATCCGGTGCAGCAGTTCGTCCTCGTCGCCGCCTTCGTAGAGGTCGCTGATCAGCACCAGCAGCGTCCGCTCCGGGCGCTCGACCAGGCCCTGGCAGTACGCGATCGCCCGGTTGATGTCCGTGCCGCCGCCCAGCTGCGTGCCGAACAGGACGTCGACCGGGTCGGCGAGGTGCTCGGTGAGGTCCGCGACCTCCGTGTCGAACGCCACGAACGACGTCTTCAACGCCCGCATCGACGCCAGGACCGCGCCGAACAGCCCCGAGTACACCACCGACTCCGCCATCGAGCCCGACTGGTCGACGGCCAGGATCACGTCCCGCTGCACCGCCTGCTGCCGCCGGCCGAAGCCGATCAGCTTCTCCGGGACGATCGTGCGCAGTTCGGGGGAGTAGTGCTTGAGGTTCGCGTGGATCGTGCGGGCCCAGTCGACGTCGCCGGGGCGGGGCCGGTGCGTGCGCGACGCCTTGTCCAGTGCGCCCCGGATCGCCGCGCGGGTGCGTTCGGCGAGCCGTTGCTCCAGCTCGGTGACGACCTTGCGGACCACCTCGCGCGCGGTCTCCTTGGTCTCCTCCGGCAGCACGCCGTTCAGCGACAGCAGCGTGCCGACCAGGTGGACGTCCGGCTCGACCGCCGACAGCAGCTCCTTCTCCAGCAGCATCCGGGTGAGCCCCAGCCGGTCGACCGCGTCGCGCTGCATGACCTGCACGACGGTGCTCGGGAAGTAGCGCCGGATGTCGCCGAGCCAGCGCGCGACCCGCGGCGCCGAGGCACCCAGGCTCGCGCTGCGCGGCCCGCCCGCCGCTTCCTCGTCGGGCTTGTCGTAGAGGGCGGCCAGCACCGCGTCCACCCCACTGTCCTCTTCGGACAGCTGGGCGTCGGTCAGCCCGGGACCGGCGCCGTCGCCGCCCAGTACCAGCCGCCAGCGCCGCACCCGGTCGGCATCCACGGTCACGTCGGTCACGCCCCCACCCCCAGCAGCGTCGCCAGGACGGGCAGCACCCGCTCGGCCCGGTCCTCGTCCAGTTCGTCGGCCACCGCCACGGTCCGCGCGGCGCCGGTGAGCCCGGCCGCCCGTTGCCCGATCGCCCGCTTTTCCGGACCGCTGAACGCCCCGAACGTGCGGCGCAGCAACGGAAGCACCTCGGTGAAGACGTCGGCGTGGATCCCGGCCAGCCACGCGTCGATCACCCGCAGCAGGCCTTCGTCGTGCACCAGCAGCAGCGCGCCGCCGTCGAAGAAGCCTTCGACGTACGCGGCGCCCGCCGACGGCACGACCCCCGGCGTGAGGGCCCGGCCCAGCCGCAGTTCGACGTCGAGCGCGTCGAACAGCCCGGCGTCGTGCAGGATCCGGGTGAGCCGCCCGGCCAGCAGCGGGGGCAGCGACGGCCGTTCCGCCAGCCGGGCCAGCGCCGCCAGCCAACGTTCCTTCGCCTCGTCGCCCAGCAGCGAGGTCGCGTCGTGCACGCCGTCGACGAGCTTGGCCAGCCGGGCCGCGGCGTCGTTGTCGATGCCGTGGGCGGCCGGGGGCAGGCCGGCGCAGATCCGGTCGAGCATCCGGTCGGCGACCGCCCGCAGCGCGCCGGTGTCCGTGCCGCGGACGTTGCCGTACCGGGTCGCCCTGGCCAGCGCGGGCAGGGCCGACATCAGCCGGGCGACGTCCGCGTCCGCCGCCGCCCGCGCGTCGAGCGCCGCGAGCGCTTCGGGCAGCGCCTCCGGCAGGTCGGCGAGCAGGCAGTTCTCGACGGCCGTGGTGACTTCGTCCAGCGGTGGCGTGCCTTCGACGGTGCCCCGGACCGCGGCGGTGGCCGCCGACGGCACGGTGGTGCCGTGCACCGCGGCCGCGACCAGGTCGACCTCGAACGACGGTTCCCAGGCCAGCGCCCAGGTTTCGCGGAAGGTGCCCTTGTTCCGCCGCGCCGACGCCTCCCGGCTGCCCCACTCGATGCCGAGGATCCGCAGCCGGTGCAGCAGCTTCGAGCGGTCGAGCCCGCCCGGCGTGCGCAGGTCGAGGTCGAGCTCCTTGACGACCGGGTCCTTCTTGAGCCGCAGGCGTTTCGCGGTCGCGGTCAGGTCCGCGGCCAGCGGCGGTTGCGGGACGCGCTCGGGCACCTCGCCGAGCCGTTCGCCGACCACCAGCCGCCGCGTGACCAGCTCGACCTGCACCTCGTCCCCGCCGCACAGCACGGACCGGGTGGCTTCGGTGACCTCCGCGAGCCCGGCCGACGACCGCCCCCGCAGCGTCGCGAGCGTCTCGGCCAGGCGGACCGCCTCGATGACGTGCGCGGTCGAGACCGGCAGATCCTCCTCCCGCAGCACCCCGGCGACGCCGGTCAGCCAGCGCGTGGTGACGTCTTCGGGGGTGGTGAAGAGGTGGTGGTACCAGCCCGGCGACCGCACACCGGCGCCGTAGCCGCTGGCCGTGGCGAGGCGCCCGTGCGTCCACGGCACCCAGGTGCACGCGACCTTCCGCTTCGGGAGTCCTTTGAGGACAGCCTGGTCGTGCGACGCCGGTGGCAGCGGGTCCGCCAGCGCGGGCACGTGCCACGCGCCGCAGACGACGGCGATGTTCTCGAAGCCGTCCTTGCGGGTGCGGCGCAGCACCGAGCGCATGTACGCCTCGCGCCGGGCTTCGTTGCCCTGCGCGGGTTCTTCGTCCTCCCGCACCGCGCTCATCGCCTCGGCGATCACTTCGAACGGGCTTTCGGTGTCCCGCCGCGACTCGACGACGTCGTCCCACCAGCGTTCCGGGTCGTCGTACCCACCGGCCGAGGCCAGCAGGGCCAGGGGATCGACCGGCGGGCCCGCGTGCTCGTCCGGCGCCGCGGCGAACGTGTGCGCGGCCGGCAGGTCGCAGAACCGCACCGGGATGCCGGCTTCGCGGGCGTAGGCGAGCGCCTGCCATTCGGGGCTGAAGACGGCGAACGGCCAGAACGCGGCGCGCGAGACGTCGTCGGTCGCGTAGGCCAAGAGCGCGACCGGCGGCCGCATGGCCGGGTCTTCGGTGAGCTCGACCAGGGCGTCGGCTTCGGGTGGCCCCTCGATGAGGACGACGTCGGGTTCGAGCTCGGCGAGCCGCGCCGCCACAGCCCGGGCGGATCCCGGGCCGTGGTGGCGGATGCCGAGCAGGTGGGTCGCCGTCACGAAAGCTCCTGGCCCGCCCGGTAGAAGTCGGCCCAGCCGTCGCGCTCGCGGACCACGGTCTCCAGGTATTCGATCCAGATCGCGCGGTCGGCCACCGGGTCCTTGACCACCGCGCCGTGGATGCCCGCCGCGATGTCGTGCGGGCGCAGCACGCCGTCGCCGAAGTGGGTGGCCAGGGCGAGCCCGCCGGTGAGCACGCTGATCGCCTCCGCGGTCGACAGCGTGCCGGACGGCGACTTCACCGCCGTGCGGCCGTCTTCGGTGCGGCCCGAGCGCAGCTCGCGGAACACCGTGACCACGCGGCGGATCTCGGCCAGCTCGGCGGCTTCCACCGGCAGCTGCAGCGACGTGCCGAGCTCGGCGACCCGCCGGCTGACGATCTCGACCTCCGCCTCGGCGCTGTCCGGCAGCGGCAGCACGACCGTGTTGAACCGCCGCCGCAGCGCGCTGGACAGCTCGTTGACGCCCTTGTCGCGGTTGTTCGCCGTCGCGATCAGGTTGAAGCCCGGCCGGGCCTGCACCTCGGTGCCCAGTTCCGGGATCGGCAGCGTCTTCTCGGACAGGATGGTGATCAGCGAGTCCTGGACGTCGGCCGGGATGCGCGTCAGCTCCTCGAGGCGGGCGAGCTTGCCGTCCCGCATCGCGTGCACCAGCGGGCTTTCGACCAGCGCGGCCGCGCTCGGGCCCTCGGCGATCAGCCGGGCGTAGTTCCAACCGTAGCGGATCGACTCCTCGGACGTGCCCGCGGTGCCCTGCACCAGCAGCGTCGAATCGCCGCTGATGGCCGCGGAGAGGTGCTCCGAAACCCACGTCTTCGCCGTGCCGGGTACGCCGAGCAGCAGCAGCGCGCGGTCGGTGGCGAGCGTGGCGACGGCCACCTCGATCAGCCGCCGCGGGCCGACGTACTTCGGCGTGATCACGGTGCCGTCGGGCAGGGTGCCGCCGAGCAGGTACTCGACGACGGCCCAGGGCGAGAGGTTCCAGTTCGGCGGCTTCGCCCGTTCGTCGGCGGCGGCCAGCGCGGCCAGCTCGGCGGCGTGGTCCTGCTCGGCGTGCGGCCGGAGGACGGTGGCGGGGGCGGTCATGCGAGCTCCTCGTACATTTCGCGGCGGAAGTTCAGCGTTTCGGTGAGCGCCCGGCGCCACGGCCCGGCGTCCATGGTCAGCCGGGTGGTGGCCAGCGGGTGGCGCAGGCACTGCGGCGGCACCGCGCGCGCGATCACGACGGCGGCGTGCGAGACGAGGCGGTGGTCGGCCTGGCGGGCGATCCAGTCGAGCAGCGCGGTGCCGAGTTCCTTCGTCCACGGCCGGGGCAGTTCGTGCACCAGCCGCGCGAACGACTCGACGGGCAGCCGGCTCACCAGGTGCCCGACGGTGGCGGCCTGGCCGGCTGGGCTCAGCACCCCGAGCAGCGGCGGCGTGGTGCGGCCGCCGGGGTCGGCGCCGATGAGGGCCCGCGCCCAGGTTTCGTCGCGCTGGCGCAGGGCGGCGGTGGCCCAGGACTCCCGCAGCACGGCGGCCGGGCAGCCTTCGACGGCCATCCGCACGACCTCGGCCGGCGGCCCGAACTCGGTCCAGAAGGAGAGCGGCGCGGCCGCGACGAGGGTGCGCAGCCGGACGGTGCCGTCGCCGCGTTCGCCGTGGGGCAGGGCGACGGTGAGCACCCGGTTCCGGCGGTGGACCAGTGGTCGCAGCCGTTCGGCCATGCTCCGGCCGTAGCGCGTGCCCGGCAGCCGGCCGAGCAGCTCGGCGGCCTGTTCGCGGACGGCGGCGGCCCGATCGGTGAGCGCGGCTTCGAGGAAAGCTTCGTCGCCGGCGCGGACGTGCCCGGCCAGAACGCCGAGGAAGTCGGCACGGACGTCGGCGGGTTCGGTCTTCCACGACGTGGTGAGGGCTTCGCGGGCGGCGTCGGGCTCCTGGGCGAGCTTGGCGCCGAGCCACCGGCGGCGCTGGGCGAGGCTGCCGTACTGCCAGACGTCGCCGGATTCTTCGGCAGGAGCGGCCAGGAAGGCCCAGTCGGGGTTCCGCTGCCCGAGCCAGGCGCCGAGGGGCCCGGCGACGGCGACCAGCGGCCCGCGCAGGGCCGCCTTGGTGCGCGCGGCCTCGGCGAGCAGCGGCAGGGTTTCCGGGGGGACGCGGTAATCGGTGCCGGCGACGATGCCGAGCCACTCGAGCAGGAGGTCGGGGTGACTGGCGGCGAGCAGCCGGCCGAGCCGCTCCCGGGCGAGCGGCGGCACGAAGGGCCGTTCGTCGCCGGCGGCCACGGGAAGCGGCCGGACGTCGTGCAGCGGCCGCCGCCCGGCCCGCCGGTAGGTGCTGAGCACGGCCGCGGCGGCGAGCAGCTGTTCGGCCGGGTCGGCGCGGCCGACGACGAGCTCTTGGACGGCGGCCGGCTGGGCGGCGGGGTCCAGGGTGCGCCGCCGGGTGCCGAGGAGGGCGGTGCCGACGAGGTCTTCCCAGGCTTTCATCGGGACACCTCGGCTTCCTGTTCGTAGTCGGGGAAAACCTTCACAGCCGCACCGCCCGGTTCTCGTGCCAGCACATCAGCGGCCGCAATCCCGCCGGGCTCCACTCGCCGGCCACCGTCAACGGGCGGCCCGCCGAGAGGGCCAGCAGTGACCACGGGAACGCGTACGGCACCAGCGGCATCGCCGTGCCGTCCGGTTCGGACAGACACCAGCCGCCCGCGTGCTCGGCCGGGGTGACGCCCGACAACAGCACCGGCCAGCGCTCCAGCCACGGGTCCGCCGCCATCGCCCGCGTGTGCGCCGCCAGGGCGTCCGCGATCGACCCACCTTCGGCCGCCGGAGCCGCAAGCGGGATTCCGCGCTCCGCCACCAGGGCCCGCAGCGGCGCCGCGCCCGGGTAGAACGCCAGTTCCGCCGTCAGCCGGTGGCCCGGTGGCAACGTCGCGTCCAGGGGACGGCCCGGCGGCGCGAACGACAGCACCAGCGCGTCCCGGCCCGTGCCGAGGCCGCGCAACCACGTCCGGCGGGTGAGCAGCCGGTCGTTCTCCTCGTCCGCCGCGCCCGTGATCAGCCATTCGTCCGCGACGCGCTCGCCGGTCTCCAGCACCCGGGCCGTCTCCACCGAAAACCCCAGCCGCGTGCGGACGGTCTCCGCCAGCGCGGGCGGCAGCGACTCCAGGCGCGTGGCCGCGTCGGCGAGCAGGTACAGCTGGGACAGCTCGGCCAGCAGCGCCTCCGGCCAGTCGCGGCGGCCGACGAGCCCCGCCGCCCGGCGCAAGCCGCCCGCGAGCCCCGACGCCTGCGCGTCGACCATCCGCGCCGCGACCGTGCGCAGCTCTTCACCGCCGTTGCGCTCGAAGCCCGCGAACCCGGCCCCGATCCGGTCGGTCAGCCACACTTTCAGCTCCGCGACGCCGCCTTCGACGCGGGCCGCGCGATCGGAAGCACGCCGGGCGGCCGCTTCCTCGTCCTTCGGACCTGTCGCCTCGGCGCGGTTCTCCGCCCGGCGGGCGCGGTCGGCGCGTTCGGCCAGCCACGTGTGCACCCACTCGGGTGGTTCCGCGCCGTCGACGCGCCCGGCCGCCCAGAGCAGCAGCAAGCCCAGCGCGTGCTTGCATGGGAACTTCCGGCTGGGACAGGAACACCGGAACGCGGGCTCGGCCAGCTCGACGCACGTCTGGTACGGCTTCTTGCCACTGCCCTGGCAGAAGCCCCACACGGCGTCTTCGGACGCACCTGCGCCCGACCACCGCGCCGGCGTGGCGAGCGCCCGGCCCGCCTTCTCCGAAGCGGGATCCGGCGCCAGCCCGGCCACGCGTTCCGCGGTCCACGGCACCGCCGTCACCACCTGTCCCCCCACTGTGCTCCCTCGCTTTCCGGTACGAGGTGAAGCATGCCAGCACCCACCGACAATTTCCGGACGCTGAGTATTCTAGTGCTAGAGTACGGCCGTGCTGACCGACGCGGAACTGACGGTGCTCGGCCTGGTGGTCGAGCGGCCGAGGCACGGCTACGAGCTGGACGAGGTCGTCTCGGAGCGCGGCATGCGCGACTGGACGGCTCTCGGCTTCAGCTCGATCTACTACGTCCTGGGGAAACTCCGCGAGAGAGGCCTGGTCGCCGAGGTCGCGGGGGAACGCGCGCACGCCAAGGCCAAGAAAACGTTCACGGCCACCGAAGCGGGCCGCAAGGCGTGCGCGGCGGCCGCCGAAGCCGCCGTCGCGGAGCTGCGCCCGGTGCACCCGCCGGTGCTCGTCGGCCTGGCGAACAGCCCGGCCGTCCCGCCCGAACGGCTTGCGGCCGCGCTGGCTCGTCGCGCGGAAGCCGTAAAAGAGCGGCTCACCGAGGTCCGCCGCGCCGCCGCGGCCCAGGAACACGCCCCGCCGTTCGTCCGCGCGATCTTCGACTACTCCATCGTCCAACTCGAGGCGGAAGCCCGGTGGCTGGAAGGAATGACCTGATGCCCTACGACATCAAGAAGGACCTGAAGCAGCTCTACGCGCCCAAGAACACCGACTGGGCCCTGGTGGACGTCCCCGAACAGCGGTTCCTCGCGATAGACGGCCGCGGCAACCCGAACACGGCGGAGAGCTACCGGAAGGCCGTCGAAGCGCTTTACGCCTTCGCCTACACGATCAAGATGGCGGCGAAACAGCGTGGTGAGGACTTCGTCGTGGGGCCGTTGGAGGGCTTGTGGTGGGCCGAGGACTACGCGGCTTTCACCGTGCGCGCCAAGGATTCCTGGCAGTGGACCATGCTCATCGCGCAACCTTCGTGGATCGAGGAGGCCGCCGTCGAGGAGGCCAGGGAAACGGTGCGGCGCAAGAAGAAGCTCGAGGCGCCGGTCCGGCTGGAGAAGCTGCACCAGGGCCGCTGCGCGCAGGTGCTCCACGTCGGCTCGTACGACGACGAAGGTCCGCTGCTGGCCCGCCTGCACGACGAATACCTTGCGGCGCAAGGCTTGAAGCCGACCGGACTGCACCACGAGGTGTACCTCGGCGACCCGAGACGCGTCGAGCCCGCGAAGCTGCGGACGGTGCTGCGTCAGCCGGTCGGCTGAGCCGGCCGCTCGTTGGCCGGTCGCCAGCGCCCCAATGTGGCCTTCGGTGCGTTCAACGCACCGAAGGCCACCTTGGGTGCGTTGAACGCAACCAAGGCCACATTGGGGCGCTTGGTCGGAGTCGTGCGGTCAGTATTCGCTGGTCGCCGGCCAGGTGTCGTCGTGGAGGAGGCGCTTGAGGATCTTGCCCGTCGCGTTGCGGGGCAGGTCCGGCACGAAATAGACGTCCCGTGGCACCGCGAACCGGGCCAGGCGGTGGTGGATGTACTGGCGGATGTCCTCCGCGTGCAGCGACGCGCCCCGCCGCGGGACGACGTACGCCGCCAGGCGCTGGCCCCACTCCGCGTCGGCCACGCCGACCACCGCCGCGTCGTGCACGCCCGGGAGCGCCACCAGCGCCTCTTCCACTGGGCGGGGGAACACGTTCTCGCCGCCCGAGACGATCATTTCGTCGGCCCGGCCGGTGACGAACAGGCGGCCCGCCGCGTCGAGGTAGCCGACGTCGCCGCTGGCCATCATGTCCGCCGCGCGGGCCGGGTCGGTTCCGCTCGTGTAGCCCTCGAACAGCATGTCGTTGCCGACGAAGATCTGGCCCTCGCCGCCCGGCGGCACCGGCTTGCGGTCCTCGTCCAGGATCGCGAGCCGCGTGCCGAGCGGGCAGCGGCCGGCCGTCGTCGGCGCCGCGCGCAGGTCGGCCGGGTCGGCGATGCTCGCCCAGGACACCTCGGTCGAGCCGTAGAAGTTGTAGAGGACGTCGCCGAAGGTGTCCATGAAGGACGTCACGAACGGCCCGGACATCGCCGAGCCGCTGCTGGCCACGATCCGCAGCGACGACAGGTCGTAGCGCGCGCGGACCCGCTCGGGCAGGTCCATGATCCGCTGCAGCATGATCGGCACGGCGAACAGCGCGTCGCACTTCTGCTCGGCGATCGTCCGCAACGTCTCTTCGGCGTCGAACTTGCGGATCAGCGCGAGCGACGCCCGCAGCGCCATCCCGATCTGCATCGCCGCGAGGCCCCACGTGTGGAACAGCGGCGCGGCCACGAGCAGCCGGTCGCCGGAGCGCAGCGGGATCCGGTCGAGGATCGCCGCGGCGGTGCCCAGCCCCTTCGGCGTGGGCCGCCGCGCGCCCTTCGGCGTCCCGGTGGTGCCGGAGGTGAGCACGATCAGCCGGCCGGGCCGCTCGACCGGCTTCGGGCGGTCGGCGGGCGCGGCTTGGATCAGCTCGTCGACGGTCGGGTAGCCGGCGTCGGC
This sequence comes from Amycolatopsis sp. NPDC024027, assembly GCF_040638975.1. Classification (NCBI taxonomy): domain Bacteria; kingdom Bacillati; phylum Actinomycetota; class Actinomycetes; order Pseudonocardiales; family Pseudonocardiaceae; genus Amycolatopsis; species Amycolatopsis sp. NPDC024027. The sequence continues at coordinate 160,510 of NZ_JBEZYY010000016.1, read as the reverse complement.
GTCCGGCCAGGTGCTGATCCGCGCGAAGTCGCCCGGCACGTTCGCGATGGTCTGCGCGAACTCGTCGTCGGCCAGCACGGCGGACGGCTGGTGCTCGGCGAGCACGTCCTTGACCGAGGCGGCGGACAGGCCGGTGTTCAGCAGGATGACGTCGGCGCCGAGCTTGCTGGCCGCGACGAACGACTCGATCATCGCGGCGTGGTTGCGGCACATCAGCGCGATCCGGTCGCGTTCGACGACGCCGAGTTCGCTCAGCGCGTTGGCGAGCCGGTCGCTGCGCTCCTGGACCTGGCGGAAGGTGCGGACGCTGCGCTCGTCGTGCAGGGCGAGCTCGTCCGGGACGCGGGCCGCGGCGGCCTGGTAGCCGCCCGCGACCGTGGCGCCCCACTGCGCGAGGGAGTTCAGCTGGCGCGCGAGCTTGTCCGGTCGCCCGGCGCTGAGCACGCCGGCGCGCAGCAGGATGCTCGTGGTGCGCAGCTTGGTGGCCTTGTTGGTCTCGCTGTCGGTGCCGGGGTCGTGCTCGCCGGCCAGGTGCAGGTCGAGGCGCCGGGCGAGGGCGCGGACGTCCTTCTTGATCGTCGACACCAGTTCCAGGTGCGACGGCGGCAGCATCATCCGCACGAACAGCTCGGTCTGGCCGCCGGCCAGCGATCTCAGCTCCAGGGAGACCCAGGTGCCCTCGTCGGGGACGCCGCACCACACGACGTGCTCGCCCGGCCGGTAGACGACGGCCTGCATCTGCGTCTCGAGCATCGGTCCCCGCGCCGGGACGATCCGGACCACGCCCTTCGGGCCGCGCCCGCGCCCGGCCGGCTCCTGGATCTCGCACCAGCTGATCTCCGGCACGAACCGCGAGTACCACTCCGGCGATCCGACGATCTGCCACACCACGTCGGGCGGGTGTCCGACCACGGCACTCGCCTCGACCACATCGTCACGCATTGTCTGCCCTCACCGAAGTGTCGCCGAACGCACGTTCAGGTCACGGAGGCGTCACAATAGCAGCAAACGGGTGATCAGGGATACTCCGAACGGCCAGATACCGGCGGGTAACGGACACTCCGAGTGTTCCCGCCCGGTGTCCATTGTAGACCGATGAACGGCGTTCACCAAGCTGAGGGGTGATCACGGCCATTCGACATGATCGACGAGCAAGGTTCGGAAAGTGTGCAAGTGCCTTTCAGCAGGTGCGGAGGCCGGACGACGCGTTTCCGACATCTCGTGTCATAACGGGCAGCGATCACGTCCCGTAGCGCGCAACCAGCTCCGCGCCGAGCCGGGCCAGTTCCGCCTGCACCGACTCCGGGCCCTCGACCTCGACCAGCCCGCCCCACCCCGCCAGCTCCTGCGCGATCATGATCGGCGCCGGTGCGGCCACCCGCGCGCGGACCCGCTCCCCGGGCAGCTCCGCGACGAGCTCGCAGTGCCGCCCGAACCGGTTCTGGAGCACCCGGAAGTGCCGGCGGGCGAGCACCACGTCCGCGCTCAGCAACGAACGGCGCTTTTCCATCTCCTCGACGACCTCCCGCCAGACCGCCGCCAGCTCGAGGTCCGACGGCCGGTCCGCGGGCTCGTCGGTCGGGATGGCGGAGACGATCCGGTCGACGCGGAAGGTGCGGCGGCCCTTCGCCGTCCCCGCGACCAGGTACCAGACGTCGTCCTTGTCGACCAGGCCCCACGGGTCCACGAGCCGCTCGGACTTCTCGCGCCCGGCGTAGGCGAGCCGGACCCGGCGGCGGGCGATGACGGCGTCCCGCAGCAGCGAGACCATCGGCGGCCGTTCCTTCGGGCGCTCACCCCAGCCGGCCTGGTCGACGACGACCGCGTCCGCCGCCGCCTCGGCGTCCGCCCGGAACGTGCCCGGCAGCGCGCCCATCAGCTTCCGCAGCGCTGATTTGACCTCCGGTGCGCCCGCCGCGGCCGGGCCGGCCAGCAGGAAGAGCGCCTGCGCCTCGCGGGCGCTCAGACCGGAGAGGTCGGTGCGCGCGCCGCCGACGAGCTGCCAGCCGCCGCCGCGGCCCGGCTGCGGGTAGACGGGCACCCCGGCCGCCGAGAGGGCTTCGAGGTCGCGGCGCGCGGTGGCGACCGAGATTTCCAGCTCCGCCGCCAGTTCGGCGGCCGTGACGCGGCCGCGCGTCTGCATCAGCAGGAGGGTGGCCACGAGGCGGTCGGCGCGCATGGGAGAAGTGTCGCAAATAAAGTGGTCACTTGGTGAGCACTTTTACCCCGCATGATGACTCCACACCGCTTGAACGAGGCGCTTCAGAGGAGCCGGACATGCTGCGAGGAATGGCCACCGTGACGTACTACGCCGAGGACCTCGAGGCCGCGAAGGCCTGGTACACGGAGTTCCTGGGGGTCGAGCCGTACTTCAACGTCCCCGGGTACTCGGAGTTCCGGATCGGCGACTACCAGCACGAACTCGGCATCATCGACCGCAAGTACGCCCCGTCCGCGCTCACCGAGCCGGGCGGCGAGATCGTCCGCTGGCACGTCGACAACCTCGAAGCGACGTTCGCGCGCCTCCTGGAGCTGGGCGCGAAGGAGTACGAGCCGATCATCGAACGCGGGCCCGGGTTCGTGACGGCCTCGGTCGTCGACCCGTTCGGCAACGTCCTCGGGATCATGACGAACGTGCACTATCTCGCGGTGCTGGCGGAACGCTCATGAGCCGGTACGCCTCTTTGACGCACTTCTCGCACCGCTCGTGCCGCTCGGTCCGGCCCGCCGGATCGGTGCCGTAGAAGGGGAAGCACCCCGCGCCGCAGCTCGCGAAGTAAATCAGGCCGAGCCGCACCTCGCCGCGGCCGACGTAGTGGGACAGGCGGCGCCGCGGCTCCGGCCCGCACTCGGGGATCCAGCCGTGGGCGGGCAGCCGCGCGGCGGCGATCTCGTCGAGCACGCCCGCGCGGCTGATCAGGTCCGCGCCGAGACAGCTGAGGCGCTCGCCGAGGTCGCGCAGGCCGTCCGCGCGCAAGGGCGGTCCGGTCAGCCAGGCGAGGTCGCCGGGGAGCGTTTCGGCGAGATCGCGAAGACGGGTCAGAAGTGCGTGGTCCGGGTCCATGACCAGCAGCGAACCTGACGCGGATCCGCGACACCAGGCGGGCGGCCGGCGAAGGGAAATGTCGGACCCCGCTGACAGAATGCGGTCATGGCGACACCCTTCGCGACACCCCGGGCGAGAGCGCTCGGGTTCGGGCTGCGCACCTGCCGGGAAGCGCGGAACCTCGGCGTGCGGCAACTGGCCCGGAAGATCGGCGTGCATGCGCAGGAGCTGTCCAACTGGGAGTACGGGAAGCGGATCCCCAAGGTGGAGCAGGTGGCGCTGCTGATGGGGGTGCTGGTTGTCGAGCCGGGGGAGCGAGCGAGGTTGCTGGAGCTGGCCCACACCGCCCGCGAGCTGAGCTGGTTGGAGAAGGCGGTGCCCGGCGTGGCACCCAGCGCCTCCAGTTACGCGGAGAACGAGCGCGCGGCAACGGCGATCTTCGATTGGGAGCCCGCGGTGATTCCGGGACTTTTCCAGACTCCGGACTACATCCGGGCCTTGCTGAGCGGTCAGGAGCAGCCTGAGCGGATCGAGCGGGTCGTGCATGCGCGGCTGGCGCGGCGAGAAGTGCTGACGAGGCACGACCCGCTGGACTACCACGTGCTGGTCGGCGAGGGCGCTGTGCGAGCCGAGGTTGGCGGGGCGTCGGTGATGGTGGAGCAACTTCGGCACCTGCTGCGTGCTTCGATGCGGCGGAACATCCGGCTTCAGGTGCTCCCGATGCGTGCCAGCGCGCAGGCGGTCACCCACAACTTCGGTGTGCTTGAGTTCGAGGCCCTCCCGGAGATTGTCTTCGTGGAGCTCCACCGGGCGAGTGCCTACCTCTACGATGCTGATCAGGTGGCCAGTTACCGCGCGGCGGCGAAGACCATGGCGGCCCTGGCGATGGATGAGCACAAGAGCGGCGAGTTCATCCGGGAGGTGATCGCCGACCTGGAGAGGCAGCATGACCTGGCGGAAATCGACTTACAGCGCAACTGAAGACAAGTGCGTGGAAGTGGCGCTCGGACCTGCGGCAAAAGTCCGCGACACCAAGGACCGCTCCGGCGGCACCCTCGAAATCTCCACCCGATCGTGGGACGCCTTACTCTCCGCGTTGTGTCGGCCCACCACACTGGATCTTCCTGAGGTGTAGCCCTTCCGCACATAGCTAGCGACCGGGGTCACGCTTACCGTTCCCGTCCATGACCAGCGATCTGGACGGGCGCACCGCCCTCGTCACCGGCGGTGCGAGCGGCATCGGCCTCGCCTGCGTCCGGGCTCTCGCCGCGGCCGGGGCGAAGGTGCACGTCGTCGACATCGACGAACACCGCACCGAAGCCGCCGCCTCCGAGGTGGGCGGCTGGGCGCACGTCGCCGACCTCACCGAACCCGCCTCGATCGACGGCCTGCCCGCCGAGGTCGACATCCTGGTGAACAACGCCGGGATCCAGCACGTCTCGCCCCTCGAAGACTTCCCGCCCGACGTCTTCACGCGGATCCAGGCCCTGATGGTCACCGCTCCCTTCCTCCTCATCCGGCGCACCCTTCCCGCGATGTACGCGCGGGGGTGGGGCCGGATCGTCAACATGTCGAGCGTCCACGGGCTGCGCGCCTCCGCCTACAAGGCCGCTTACGTCGCCGCCAAGCACGGGCTCGAAGGCCTCTCCAAGGTCGCCGCCCTGGAAGGCGCCGAACACGGCGTGACCAGCAACTGCGTGAACCCCGGGTATGTGCGCACTCCGCTCGTCGACGGGCAGATCGACGCCCAGGCCGCCGAGCACGACATCCCGCGTGAGGACGTCGTCGCCGAGGTGCTCCTCAAGCGGGCCGCGATCAAGAAGCTCATCGAACCCGAAGACGTCGCTTCCCTGGTGGTGTGGCTGTGCTCTCCGCACGCCGGCCACATCACCGGGGCCTCGATTCCCCTCGACGGCGGTTGGACCGCTGCCTGAAAAACGCCGTGAACAACCGCTCAACCACAAGGAAGTGGAGCCCGCAGTGAGCCAACCCCACCGGTCGGCGATCGCCAAGATCGTCGGCGCGAGCCTGATCGGCACCACCATCGAGTGGTACGACTTCTTCCTCTACACCTCGGCCGCCGCCCTCGTCTTCAACAAGCTGTTCTTCCCGACGGCGAACCCGCTCACCGGCACGCTGCTGGCGTTCCTGACCTACGCCGTCGGGTTCCTCGCCCGGCCGGTCGGCGGGCTGGTCTTCGGCCACTTCGGCGACCGGCTCGGCCGGAAGAAACTCCTGATCGTCAGCCTCGTCCTGATGGGCGGCTCGACCTGCCTGATGGGCGTCCTGCCGACGTACGCCACCGCCGGCGTCCTGGCTCCGCTGCTGCTCACGCTGCTCCGGCTCGTCCAGGGCTTCGCGCTCGGCGGCGAATGGGGTGGCGCCGTCCTGATCGTCTCCGAACACGGTGACGACCGCCGCCGCGGCTTCTGGGCGAGCTGGCCGCAGTGCGGCGCGCCCGGCGGGAACCTCCTGGCCACCGCGGTGCTGGCGATTCTTTCGGCCACCCAGTCCGACGCCACCTTCATGTCCTGGGGCTGGCGCGTCCCGTTCCTGCTTTCGGGCGTGCTGCTGCTGATCGGCCTGTGGATCCGGCTGGCCGTCACCGAGTCGCCCGTCTTCCTCGCGGCTCAGCGTCAGGCCGAGCTGCGCGCCGAGAAGCACGTGCCGGTCGTCGACGTCTTCCGCAACAGCTGGCGCCAGGTGCTGATCACCATCGGCGCGCGGATGGCCGAGAACGTCTCGTACTACGTGATCACCGCGTTCATCCTGGTGTACGTCACGACCGGGCTGCACCTGCCGAAGGGTGTCGGCCTGACCGCGGTGCTCATCGGCTCGGCCGTGCACTTCGTGACGATCCCGTTGTGGGGCGCGTTGTCGGACCGCGTCGGACGCCGTCCGGTCTACCTGTTCGGCGCGATCGGGATGGCCTTGTGGAGCTTCGCGTTCTTCGCGCTGCTCGACACGAAGTCGTCGGCGGTGATCGTGCTGGCCACGACCGTCGGGCTGGTGCTGCACGGCGCGATGTACGGCCCGCAGGCCGCGTTCTTCGCCGAGCAATTCCCGACCCGGGTGCGCTACACCGGCCTTTCCGTCGGCGGGCAGCTCTCGTCGATCGCCGCCGGGGCCGTCGCGCCGCTGGTCGCCGTCGCGCTGTTCTCCAGCTGGGGCAGCACCGTGCCGGTGTCGCTGTACGTCACGGCGATGTGCCTGATCACGGTGATCGCGCTGCTTTCCGCCCGGGAAACCCGGGGCGAATCGCTGCACGACGACGTCGAAGCGGAGAAGGCAGCCGTCTCGCCCTAGCATGACCGCCGTGACCGCACCCTCGGACGCGCTGCGCCGGCTGCTCGACCTGCTCGCCTCCGGGGCGAGCACCGAGCAGCTGGCGCACGTCGTCGTGGCCGCCCGCGCCGAGGGCGCCCTCGACGCGGCCGACCTGGCCGCGCTGGCCAGCGCGGGCGAGCTGGCCCTGCGGATCCGCGAGACCCTGGCCGAGCACCGGCGGCGCGAGGCCCGGCTCACCGCGCTGTTCGAGACCGCGAGCGAGCTCGCCGCACTGTCCGATCCGGACACCGTGCTGCGCTCGATCGTCCGGCGGGCACGGGCCCTGCTCGGCGTCGACGTCTCCTACCTCAGCCTCAACAACGAAGCCGAGGGCAAGACCTACATCCGGGTCAGCGACGGCTCGGTGTCGGCGGAGTTCCAGCAGATCGTGCTCGGCATGGGGGAGGGCCTCGGCGGGCTGGTCGCGCAGACCGCGCGGCCGTACGCGACCTCGGACTACTTCAACGACGACCGGTTCAAGCACACCCGGCACATCGACTCCGGCGTCGAAGACGAGGGCCTGACCGCCATCCTCGGCGTCCCGCTGGCCATCGGGCCGAAGGTGCTGGGCGTGCTCTTCGCGTCCGACCGCGCCGCCCGGGAGTTCTCCGCCGACGAGGTGGCGCTGCTGTCGTCGCTCGCCGACCACGCGGCGATCGCCCTGGACAGCGCGAACCTCCTGGACCAGACCCGCCGCGCGGTCGCGGAACTCAACGAGGCCAACGCGACGATGGAACGCGCCGAGGACGCCCACGACCGGCTCACCGACCTCGTCCTGCGCGGCGGCGACCTGCCGGACGTGGCCGACGCGGTCGCGGCGGTGCTGCACGGCGAGCTCACGGTGTACGACGCCGACGGCACGCTCCTGGCGAGTTCGGCGGATCCCGTGGCGCTCGACCCGGACGCGTTGGCGTCGGCCCGCACCACCGGGCGTGCGGTGTCCACAAAGGACAACTGGGTGTGCGCGGTGCAGGCGGGACCGGAACTGCTCGGCTGCCTGGTGCTGGCCGGCCGTCCCGGGCTCACCGATCCCGACCGGCGGCTGTTCGAACGCGCCGGCGTCGTGACGGCGTTGCTGCTGATGCTGCGGCGGTCGGTGGTGCGCGCCGAGGACGAGGTCCGCGGCGAGCTGCTGACCGACCTGCTCACCGCACCCGGCCGCAACCCCCGCGCGCTGCTGGCCCGCGGCCGCCGCCTGGGCATCGACCTGTCGGCGCCGCACGCGGTGCTGGTCGCGCACGCGGACGGCGGCTCGCGGCGGCGCGTGGCGAGTGCGGCCGCCCGGCACGCGACGCTGGTCGGGGTGCACGCGGAGGAGGTCGTGTTGCTCGCGACCGGCGACCCGGACGAGCTGGCCCGCCGCGTCGCGGCCGACCTCGGCTCGGCGACCGGCCGCCCGGTCACGGTGGGCGCGGCGGGGCCGGCGAGCGGCCCCTCGGCGATCGCGGAGGCCCACGCGGAGGCCGCGCGCTGCGTCCGGGCGTTGCTGGCGCTCGGCCGGACGGGCGAAGGCGCGGCGATGGCCGGCCTGGGTTTCCTCGGCCAGCTCCTCGGCGACCGGGCGGACCTGGACGCGTTCGTCCGCCGCACGCTGGGGCCGGTCCTGGACTACGACGAGCGCCGCGGCACCGAGCTGGTGGCGACGCTGCGAGCCTACTTCGCGAACGGTGCGCAGCTGGCGCGCACGAAGGACGTGCTGCACGTCCACGTGAACACCGTGGTGCAGCGGCTGGAGCGGGTGGCGTCGCTGCTGGGGGAGGACTGGCAGGCGCCGGACCGGGCCCTGGAAATCCAGCTGGCGCTGCGGTTGCACCGGCTCGGCGAGTCCCGGTGATTTTCTTCGAAAATGCCGCGGACCAGTACCCGTTGAGCTGCTCGGCAGTCCGGGCGTCCACCGCCTGGCGCTAGCGGACCGCAGCGTGGCCGGGCATCGTTGAAGCCACGGAAAACAACAATTGACGGGGGTCCCATGAAGAATTTCGAAAGCGCACTCGCAGCGGCGTTCGAGGTCGATCCGGCCGCGGTACCCGGGCTGACGATCGACCAGCTCGACGGCCGGCAGCCGACCGGGTCCGGCCCGGCGCCGCTGTGCTACACCTGGGTGGCGGACCCGGTTCGCCCGTCGGTCAGCCCCTGTCGGTGACCGCGATCGCCGGGTGACCGGACCGGTCCCGCCGAAGTCCCCCGTCCGGCTCTGACGCACCGGTGACGCGCTCGGCACAATGGGAGTTGCCAAGCGGCGACATCGAGGGGGAATTTCGTGAGCCCATTCAAGAGCGCACTCGAAGCAGCTTTCGGAACGGGGACGGCCGAGCTGCCGGAACTGAAAATCGACCAGCTCGACGGCCCGTCGGTCGCCGGGCAGCCGGCGCCCCTCTGCGCGACTTGCGCCTGCCTGGCCGAGCCGGTGCCGGCGAGCTACTGCCGGGCCGAAACGCCCGGGCCGGTTCTGGCCACCTTGTGCCAGGCGGAGCCGGTCCGCACCTGTTACTGCCGGGCCGAGAGCCCCGAGCCGGTGACCGCGATCGCCGGGTGACCGAACCGTCTCCGCCGGTCGTCGGGTTCAAGCGGCACCTCAGCACCGCCGTGGTGCCCGGCGACGCGGCCTACGTGCTGTCCGAAGAGGGCACGACGGCGCTGAGCGGGCCGCACCTGGAGTCCCTGGTCCCGTTGCTCGACGGCACCAGGGATTTCGCGGCCCTGCGCCGGGAACTGCCTGCCGACGTCCCCGCCGAAGAGGCTTCCGGGGTGCTGACCCGGCTCGCCGAAGCCGGGCTGATCGGCCTGCGCCCGGCAGCGTCCACGCCCGAATCGGCTTACTGGGACGCCGTGGGCGGCGACGCCGCGAGCGCACGCGGCCGGGTCGCGCTGATCGGCGGGGATCCCGCGGCGGCGGACGTGCTGCGGTCAGCCGGGCTCACCGTGGCCGAAGACGAAGCCGACCTGTCCATCGTGCTGTGCCACGACTACCTCGCCGAACGACTGTCCGAAGTGGACGCCGAGCACCGCGCGGCCGGGCGGCCGTGGCTGCCGGCCAAACCGGTCGGCACGCGGCTCTGGGTCGGCCCGTTCTTCACCCCCGGCGACGGCCCGTGCTGGCACTGCCTCGCCGCGCGGCTGTGGGGCAACCGGCCCGCCGAGGCCCACATCCGCGACGCGCTCGGCCTGCCCGGGCCGCTGCCGCGTCCGGAAGTGGCGCTCACGCCGCTGACCGCCGTCGCGCTCAACCTGGTCGCCCTCGAAGCCGTCAAGTGGCTGGCCGGACAGCGGCACCCGGGCCAGCGTGCCCTGTGGACGTTCGACAGCCGCGACCTCAGCGGGGAGCGGCACGAGGTGCGCGCCCGGCCGCAGTGCGCGTCCTGCGGGAACCCGGACCTGGTGCGCGAACGGACGCGCCGGCCCGTCGTGTTCGAGCCGCGGCCCAAGGCCCGCACCGACGGCGGCGGCCACCGCGCCCTGCCGCCGGAGCAGGTCCTCGAGACCTACCGGCACCTCGTCAGCCCGCTGACCGGGGTCGTCAAGGAACTGCGCCGCGACACGCGCGGCCCGGCCCTGTTCACCTCGTTCCGGTCGGGACCGAACATCGCGCTGGGCCGGCGCGGCGCCGACCGGCTGCGCACGGCGCTGCGCAGCCAGAACGGCGGCAAGGGCGTCAACCCGCTCCAGGCCGAGGTGGGCGCGCTGTGCGAGGCCCTCGAACGGCACAGCGGCCACCACGACGGCGACGAAGAGCGGGTGCGGGCCAGTTTCCGCTCACTGGGCGACAAGGCGGTGCACCCCGACACGTGCCAGCTGTTCCACGAACGCCAGTTCGCCGACCGGGCGCGCAGCAACGCGGAGCACGGGCCGTTCCAGCACGTCGTCGAGCCGTTCGACGAAGACGCCGAGCTGGACTGGACCCCCGTGTGGTCGCTCACCCGCGGCGAGCACCGGCTGTTCCCCACCGCACTGCTGTACTTCGGCGCATCCGGGCCGCCGTCCCTGCTCGCCGACTCCAACGGCAACGCCGCGGGCGGCACCCTGGAAGATGCCGCCTTGCAGGGCATGCTCGAGGTCGTCGAGCGCGACGCCGTCGCCCTGTGGTGGTACAACCGCACCCGGCAGCCGGCGGTCGATCTGGACGCGTCCGGTGACCCTTGGATCGCCGAGCTGCGGCAGGCGTACGCCGACCTGGGCCGCGAGGTCTGGGTCCTCGACGTCACCGCCGACCTCGGGGTACCGGTGATGGTTGCGCTGTCCCGGCAGACCGGTGGGGCCCGCGAGGCGATCATGCTGGGGTTCGGCGCGCACCTCGACCCGGCCGTCGCCCTGCGGCGCGCGCTGACCGAACTGAACCAGATGATGCCCGTCGTCCTCGACGGGTGGGACGGCGGCGACGACCCGGACGCGGTGCGGTGGTTGCGGGACGCGACCGTGGCCGGCCGGCCGTACCTCCGGCCCGACCCGGCCCGCGGACCGGCCGAGTTGGCCGACGCCTCCTCGACCGACCTGCTGGCGGACGTGAAACTGGTGCAGGCCAGGCTCGAAGCCGCCGGGCTGGAGGTGTTCGTGCTCGACCAGACGCGGCCCGACATCGGCCTGCCGGTGGTCAAGGTGATCGTCCCGGGCCTGCGCGGGTTCTGGGGGCGCTTCGCGCCCGGGCGGCTCTACGACGTGCCGGTGCGGCTCGGCCGCCTGGCCGAGCCGACCGCCTACGAAGACCTCAACCCGATGCGGATCTTCCTTTAGGTGTGCAGGTCGGTCAGCGCGGCTGGTCCGATGCAGTGAATGACTCATTCCTGTCGTCCGACGACAGGAATGAGTCATTCACTGCATCGCCGCGCCGCGCGGGGTGGCGGAGCCCCGGTCAACACTGCCCGTCGGCGAGGATCCAGTAACCCGGGGACGTCTCCCGCAGCGCGTGGACGGTGAAGGTGTTCCACAGCCCCATGGCCTGGTTCGAACCGTTCGCGTACGTCTGCCCGGCGCTCTGGTGCGCCCGGCCCGCCTGCGTGTGGGCGTAGTTGCTCGCGCTCACGCAGGTGCCCGACGGCGTGGTGGTGGTGGTCGTCGTCGTCGGTGCGGCCGTCGTCGTGGTGCCCGAACCCTTGTCCAGCCCGAAGAACACGCCCGTGTAGTAGCTCGAACAGATCCCGGCGAGGAAGTACGCGCCGGTGCTACCGCACTGCGTCGTGCCCGTGCCGGGGTCGACCGCGGTGCCGTGGCCCATGCCCGCGATGGAGTACAGCTGCACCTTGCCGGAGTAGTTCGTCAACGTCGTGCCGCCGGGCAAGGACTGCGTGCTCGTCGGCGTCTGGGACACGCCGTGCACCGCGGTCCACTGGTCGCGCAGCTCGGTGCCGTTGACCGGGTAGACGGTGTAGTCGCCGGTGCCCTGCCAGATCGCGACCCGCGGCCACGGGCCGCCGTAGCCGGGGTACTGCGCCTTGACCTTCGCCGCCCACTGCGCCGGCGTCAGGTGCTGGTCGTTCTGCTGGCAGTTCGTCGCTTCGGTGACGCTCGTGGCGCACTGGGCCGGCAGCCCGGCGTTGATCCCGCCCGCGGCGAAGACGTCCGGGTACGCGGCGAGCAGGTCGGCGGTCATCCCGCCGCCGGCCGACAGGCCGGTGACGAACACCCGGGCGGGGTCCGAGCCGTGGTCGGCGATCGCCTTGTCCACCATGGACTTGACGGAGGCGGCTTCGCCGTTGCCGCGGGTGTCGTCGGCGGTGGAGAACCAGTTGAAGCACTTCAGCGAGTTGTTCGCCGTCGACTGCTGCGGGAACACGACCTCGAACCCCCAGCGGTCGGCCAGGGCGGGCCAGCCCGAGTGGGCGTAGTAGTCCGCCGCGCTCTGCGTGCAGCCGTGCAGCGCGACGACCACCGGACGGCCGGTCCCGAGCCCGGCGGGGGTGTAGGTGTACATCGCCAGCGCCCCGGGATTGGCGCCGAAACTGCTGACCGGTACGAGGGATGACGGCGGCGGATCGGCGGCGGCCACGCCGACGGTGGTGAGCACGGCGGCGGTGATCGCGGCGAGTCCGGCGAAGGCGAGCTTGCGCATGTGAGCTCCTTCTCGTCGTTGAGAGGGTCCCGGTGACGTTAAGACGGCCGCGCGGCCGCGGACCATGTGGCCGTCCACCACATCGGCTCGCCCGTTCATGGTGACCGGCGGGATGGCTCCGGGGCGCCGCACGCGGTTGGGTTCGGGTATCGCGACGAGGCGGAGGTGGACCGTGCGGGGTTGGCTGGCTGGGGTTCTGGCGGGAGCGCTCGCGGTGGCGGTGCCCGCACCGGCGTCGGCTTCGGCCGGGCGCTGCTCGGGGCACGTGCCCGGTGCCGAAATGTCCGTGGCCGCGTGCCTGGACGACCTGACGACGACCGGAACCGTCGCGTCCGGGCACACCGTCGAGGCCGACTGGGCCGGGCTGACTTCGGCCGGGCTGCCCACCTTCGGCGCCGTGCCCGGCGTGCAGGTCGACGGCTACTTCCCGGACACGTCCACGGCGAACACCAACCACGGCTGGAACCACGACGCGCAGTTCGTGCTGCGGCTGCCGGACCGGTGGAACGGCGGCCTGGTCGTCTCCGGCTCACCCGGCGTGCGGCGCCAGTACGCGAACGACCGCGCGATCGGCGACCAGGCGCTGGCGGAGGGCTACGCGTTCGCCGCCACCGACAAGGGCAACACCGGCGCGGCGTTCTTCACCGACGGCATCCGGCCGGGGGACGCGCCGGCGGAGTGGAATTCCCGCGTCACGCAGCTGACGCTCGCCGCTCGCGCCGCCGCGGCCCGGCACTACGGCCGTCCGGTCACGAAGACCCTCGCCGCCGGGCTGTCCAACGGCGGGTACCTCGTGCGGTGGCAGCTGGAGAACCGGCCGTGGCTCTACGACGGCGGCGTCGACTGGGAAGGGACGCTGTGGCGGGCCGACGGGCCGAACCTGCTCACGTTCCTGCCGCCGGCGCTGCGCGCGTATCCGGCGTACGCGGCGGGATCGCCGTCGGCCCACCAGTCCATTTTGGACGCCGGGTTCGCGCCGGGGTCGGAGTTCCTGTGGGACTACCACTACCGCGTCTACTGGGACCTGACACAGCGGATCTACCGCGAAGAGGTCGACCCGTCGTTCGACGGTCCGCTGGAGGCGGGGACTCCGTTCTGCGCTTCGGGAACGCCGTCCTGCGACGCGGACTACGCGTATGCGTCCCGGCCGCCGTCCGTGGCGCGCGCGGTCGAGCGGATCTCGTTGACCGGCCGGATCGGCAAGCCGCTGCTGACGCTGCACGGCACGCTCGACACGCTGCTGCCGATCACCCGTGACTCCGACGTCTACGACCGCATGATCACGGCCGCGGGACGCGGCGCACTGCACCGGTACTACCGGATCGAGGGCGGCAACCACGTCGACGGGCTGGCCGACGCCTTCCCGGACCGGCTGCGCCCGCTGGGCCCGTGCTTCCGGACGGCGTTCGACGCGCTGGCGGGGTGGCTGCGCGGCCACCGTCCGCCGTCCTCGGCGACGATCGCCCGCCCCGCCGGCGCGACCCCGGCGGAGCTGGCGACGTCGTGTGACCTGGGCTGAGCGCCCGGTCAGTCCAGTTTGCGCAAACCGTCGAGGATGCGGCGCATCAAGTCCGAGTCCGGCGGTGCGAACGCGAACCGCGGGGCCGCGAACCCGGCGGTGACCGGGGCCGGTGGCGGGAGGAAGCCGGCCACGCGGGACGGCAGCCGGGCCGGGGCCGGTTCGCGGCGGGTCTGCGCCGGGATCGGCAGCGTCGGCAGGGCGACCGTGCCCGCGTCGGCCAGCTGCCGCGTGGCCACCTCGCGGCGGAGGCGTGACTGGATCCCGGCGACGGTGAAGTCCGGTTCCGGGTCGGGGGCGGCCGGGGACCGGCGCGGCCGCCGCTCCAGGGTGATCGCCCAGGCCGCCGCGGCGAGGGCCGGCAGCAGCAGCCCGGCGACGATCGCGAGACCCGGCAGGTCGACGGCCATCAGGCGGCCCCGGGCACAGGTAGGAGCATGACGTTCACTTCCGGACGGACGGTACTTCCGCAGCATGGCCGACACCTGGATATTCGACATCAATGAATTTTCGCGGACCCCGAAGCCATCATGAATGACGGTCGACGCTCTCGCAAGCGGCCGAACGGGGTCGACCGTCCGGACGGTAAAACAGCAGCTCAACGCGGGTTTCGCGGCGGGTAGACCGCGCCTCTCACCCAGTAATACGGCCGGCGGTTCGATCCGGTTCACCGCATTCTCGCGCGATTGGACGCCTCAGCGGGAAAGGTGCATCGGCGGCACCCCGCCGGAGGCCGCCGCGGCGCTCACGAACCCAGGGCCGCCGGGGACTCGGCGTCCGGGATCAGCAGCCGGGCGGCGCCGGAGCCGTCGGCCGGGACCGACCAGACGTCCGCGTGGCCCGGGCCGCGGGGCAGGCCGTAGCCGATCGTGTGGTCGTCGAGCCACGCCGGCTGGTCGTCGACGCTGCGGGTCTCCGCCAGCGGTGTCACCTTCGAGGCCGCCAGGTCCAGCACCGACAGGCGCCAGCCCTTGGCCGGGTCGCCGTCCACGGCGGACTTGAACGCCACGCGCGTCCCGTCCGGGGACAGCGACGGGCACTCGACGTTCTCGCGCAGCGTGCGGATCGTGTGCGCGGTGAAGTCGCCCGCGACCAGGTAACGGTGGCCGGCCGTCGACATCGTCGCGTAGAAGTGCCGGTCGTCGCGGGTGAAGGTCACGCCCCAGAAGTTGAGGTCCGGGGCCTGGTACGGCTTCCCGTCGAGCGTCACCGCGTAGTCCTCCAGCGTGCCCGCGAGGTCGCCGGTCGCCGTGTCGAGGATGCCGGCGCGGGTGGAGAACATGCCGCCGTTGTACGAATCGCCGGTGACGAAGACCGTCCACGCGAGCATCCGGCCGCTCGCCGACACCCGCGCCCGGTTCGGCAGCCCGACCAGCGGGATCTCCCGCCGCACGGCCAGCCCCCGGTCGAGCACCGCCAGCTGGTAGGTGGTCAGGTCGCCGTCCTGGCGCAGGCAGAGCCCGGTGCCGCCGGCGGCGTACACCCGCGCGCACGACAGCGGCGACACCGTCCGCGGGCCGCCGGGGTCGGTGGCGGATACCGTCGCGACGTGCCCGCGGTCGGCGTCGCCGGTGCTGCGGAACAGCAGCCGCGGGCCGGGGTCGAGGCTGACGGCGCCGGTCGGGGTGACATCGTGGCCGCGCGCGCTCGCGAACCCGACGTACGCGACCGCCGCCCCGGCGAGCACGAGCACGCCGACGACCGCGATGAGGATCCGGGTCTTCACGCCGGCACCTTCCGCGGGGAGAGCACCGCGAACGTGACGGCGATCGCGACCACGGCCCCGCCCGCGGCAACCGCGATCGCGAGGTTCGCGCCCCAGAACTGCCACGCCAGTCCGAAGAGGACGGACGAGGCGAAGTAGGCGAGCGCCTGTGCGGTCTGGACGAGCGAAATCCCCGTGGTGCGCAACGACTCCGGCAGCAACGGGCCGGCGAGCGCCATCAGGACGCCGTCGGTCGCCGCGTAGAACGCGCCGTACAACGCCAGGGCTCCGGCGAACAGCGGCCAGCCGGACACCGGCCCGGCCAGCAGCAGGTAGACCAGCGCCAGCGCGCCGTAGCCGCCGAGCACCACCGGCAGCCGCCCGACCCGGTCGGCGAGCACGCCCAGCGGCGCGGCGAGCAGCAGGTAGCTGAGGTTCGTGCCGACCGCGAGCAGCGGGAACCAGCCGGTGGCGATGTCCTCCTTGTGCTGCAGCAGCAGGTAGACGAACCCGTCGCCGACCGTGGCCAGCCCGAGCACGCACGCGGCCACCAGCAGCCGCCGCACGCCGCTGCCGCGCAGCAACGCGGCCGCCGCGCGCGGCGAGACCGGTGTCGCGGCCGCTTTCGGCGTCCGGCGGTCGCGGACGAACAGCACCAGCAGCAGCACCCCGATCGCGGCGATGCAGAAGCTGACGACGAACACGGCGTCGAACGCTTCGGGGTCGGTGGCCCCGACGGTGGCCAGCACGGCGAGCGCGACCAGCGGCCCGGCGAACGCGCCCACGCTGTCCATCGCGCGGTGCACGCCGAAGGCCCGCCCGAGCAGCGGCTCGGGTGCCGACAGCGTGATCAGCGCGTCCCGGGGCGCCGTCCGCAGGCCCTTGCCGGCGCGGTCGAGGGTGATCACCGCGCCGATCGCGGCCGCCGACGCTCCGGCGGCGAGCAGGCCGAGCTTCGCCACCGCGGACAGCGCGTACCCGGCGCCGGCGACGACCTTGCGCCGCCGGACCCGGTCGGCGACGTACCCGCCGACGATCCGCAGCAACGCCGTCGCGCCGGTGTATAGGCCGTCGACCAGCCCGTACGCGGCGGGGCTCAGGTGCAGCCCGAGGACGAGGTACACCGGCAGGACCGCGGTGACCATCTCCGAGGAGACGTCCGTGACGAGGCTGACGGCACCCAGTGCGAAGACGTTCGCGCCGACCGCCGAGAGCTTGCGCTTGGACACCGTCCCAGCATGCTCTCGGCGGCCGATGGTGGACAGGTACACGCGGTTACTGCCAGACGTCGAGGATCGGCGACTTGCTCGCGGCGTTGCCGATGCCGGGCAGGCCGTAGGCCGCCTCGATCGTGCGCAGGACGGTGTAGTGGTTGATCGACTCGCTGTAGCTGCCGACCTTGACGCCTGCTCCGGTGAACGTCGTGAAGATCTGGTTGACCGACGTGCCGCTGTCCTCGTCGAAGGTGGTGATCAGCAGGCTGTTGTGGGTCTTGGCCCACTGGGCGTACGCGTCGAGGTTCTTCTTCAGCCAGGTGTCGCCGGTGCCGACGCCGCAATCGTGCATGTCGTTGCACATATCGGGCGTGACGAACGAAACGGTCGGCAGCTGGGTGAAGTCGGCCGGGAAGCCCGAGAACCGGACGTTGCTCGCGGCGGGGACGTTCGAGAAGTCGACCCAGCTGTTGTGCTTGCGCCGGTAGGTGCCGCTGGAGCAGCCGGTGTAGCCGTCCGAAGGCATGGCTTCGGAGTAGCCCTTGAAGGTCTTGCCCGCGCCGATCAGCTGCTGGCCGAGGTTGGCCTTCGCGCCGAGGTTGGCCGGGCAGGTGTCGTCGGTGACACCCTGCGTCGCGCCGGAGAAGAGGGCGACGTAGTTGGGCTGGCTCGGGTGGGTGATCGCGAAGGAGTTCGTGAACTTCGCGCTCTGCGAGGCGAGGGTGTTGAAGTAGGGCGCGCTGGAACTGCCGTTGATCGAGGAGTACTTCTTGTTCTCGAACATCACCAGGACGATGTGGTCGAACGCCGGCACGGCCGCGGCGGTCGGCCGGACGGCGGCGGACTCGTCCGTCCGGGTGACGACGGCCGCCGTGGCGACGCCGGCGGTGACCAGGGTGGCCGCGGCGAACGCGGCGAAGATCCGCTTGCGGATCATGGGTCCTCCAGCACTGAGGGGGTGGGCGCCTCATGGTGCCCACGGCAGGGGGCCGGTGCGTGAGGTGCTGTGGTCCGGTTCGTGAACACCAGGAAACCTCCGGCGGACAACGGAAAGAGTGGGTGAATGGCTTTCC
Organism: Amycolatopsis sp. NPDC024027; assembly: GCF_040638975.1. NCBI lineage: Bacteria > Bacillati > Actinomycetota > Actinomycetes > Pseudonocardiales > Pseudonocardiaceae > Amycolatopsis > Amycolatopsis sp. NPDC024027. Next base: position 142,583 of record NZ_JBEZYY010000016.1, on the reverse strand, counting down.
GGTGTCAACCTCCTTTGGTTGGGGCGTCAGGGCTTTGACAGGTCGTTCCCAGCTCGTTCAAAGGAACGGCGCCGACACTCGGTGCCATGGAACCCATCACCCCGGCCGGACCCGCCCGCCGCGAGCAGGGACGCCGCAAGGCCGCACTGGCGACGGCGGCCGCCGCGGTACTGGGCGCGGCCGCGGTCGGCGCCATCGGCTTCGGCCTGTCGGCGGCTTCGGCCGACACGACGCAGAACACCACGACCACTTCGACTGATTCTCAGGACCAGCTCGAGGCGCCGGACAGCGGCTTGAGCGGCGGCTCCGGCCACGCGCACACGGGCTCGGGTGCGTCGTGACCACGGCATTCCCGGCCCTGGGCACGACGGCGGAGCTGCTGGTGACCGACCCGGCCCGGCTGGGGGCGGCGGTCACGGTGCTGCGGGAGGAGCTGGCGGCGATCGATGCGGCGTGCAGCCGGTTCCGCCCGGATTCGGAGATCTCACGGCTGCACGAGGCGGCCGGGCGGGAGGTCCGGGTGGGGCCGTTGCTGGCGGAGGCCTTGGCGGTGGCGTTGCGCGCGGCCCGCTTGACGGACGGACTGGTCGACCCGACGGTGGGGGCGGCGGTGCGGGCGCTGGGGTACGACCGCGACTTCGCTTTGGTTGCCGGTGACCGGAACACCGCGGTTTCGAACGTCGCGAATGACTCATTCGGGACCTCCGACGTCCCGAATGAGTCATTCGCGACTCCCTTCGGTCGCGCGCCCGGCTGGCACCGGATCCTCTTCGATCCGGTCCGGCGGCTCGTCGTCCTGCCCCGGGGTGTCCACCTCGACCTCGGCGCGACCGCCAAGGCCCTCGCCGCCGACCGGGCCGCCCGGCGGATCCACGCCACCGCCGGCTGCGGGACCCTCGTGAACCTCGGCGGCGATCTGCGCGCCGCCGGGCCGCCGCCCGACGGCGGCTGGCTGGTCGCGCTCGGCGACGATCACGCCGACGCCGTCAGGCGGCCGGACGCCACCGTCGCCCTGCACCGGGACGGCGCGCTCGCCACCTCCGGGACCACCCGGCGGCGCTGGCGCCACGGCGGCCGGACCGTGCACCATATCGTCGATCCGCGCACCGGCGACGTCCCCGAACCGCGGTGGCGCACGGTCACCGTCGCCGCCAAGTCCACTGTGGACGCCAACACCGCGAGCACCGCCGCGATCGTCCTCGGGGCCGGCGCACCCGCCTGGCTCGAGCGACGGCACCTGCCCGCGCGGCTGGCCGGCGTCGACGGCGACGTCGTCACGACCCCCGGCTGGCCCGCAGAGCGGGAGGCGGCATGAGCTCCGCGGTCTGGTACTTCAGCCGCGCGACCGGGCTCGTTTCGCTGGTGCTGTTCACCGGCGTCGTCGTCCTCGGCGCGCTCGGCGCCGGCCGGTTCGCCACGCGCGAGTGGCCGCGGTTCGCCGTCGCCGCCGTGCACCGGAACCTGGCGCTGGCCAGCCTCGCGTTCCTCGCGGCGCACATCGCGTCGGCGGTCCTCGACGGGTACGTCCCGCTCGGCTGGCTCGACGTCGTCGTCCCGTTCGGCGCGGACTACCAGCCGCTGTGGGTCGGGCTCGGCGCCGTCGCGATCGACCTGGTGCTCGCGATCGTCGTCACCAGCCTCGTGCGCACCCGCCTGCCGGCGCGCGGGTGGCGCACCGTGCACTGGCTCGCCTACCTGTGCTGGCCGGTCGCGCTGGTGCACGGCTTCGGCATGGCCGAGGACGACTCCGCGTACGGCTGGATCGTCGCGCTCGACGTGTTGTGCGTGCTGGCCGTGCTCGGGTCCGCCGGGTACCGCGCGGCCCACGTCCGCAAGTTCGCTGCCCTGGGAGGCACCCGATGAGCATCCTGCCCCCGCACCGGCTCGACCTGGCCGGCCACCGGCGCCGCAACGGCGTCGTGCCGTGGGTCGCCTACCACGGCGACGACGGCCGCGACCGGCTGATCGACGCCGTCGAGGCGGCTGACCTGCGCGGCCGTGGCGGGGCGGGCTTCCCGACGGCGGTGAAGCTGCGCGCGGCCCGGTCGAAGCGCTCGATCGTCGTCGCGAACGGGTGTGAAGGCGACCCGCTGAGCCAAAAAGACGCCGCGCTGCTGACCCTTTCGCCGCACCTCGTCCTCGACGGCCTGCAGCTCGCCGCGCACGCCATCGGTGCCGCCGAGGCCGTCCTCTGCGTGCACGCGGGCAGCCCGGCCCTGCCGGGTGTCGGCGCCGCTCTCGCCGAGCGCGAAGACCGGGTGCCGGTGCGGGTCGCGGAGATCCCGCGCCGGTACGTCGCCAGCGAGGAGACCGCGCTCGTCCGCTACCTGACGTCGGGGGACGCGCGGCCGCTCGGCAAACGGCCCCGGCCGGCCGAACGCGGGGTGCGCGGGCGCCCGACGCTCGTGTCCAATGTGGAGACACTGGCGCAGCTGGCGTCGGTGGTTCTCCTGGGGCCGCACCACTATCGCGCGGCCCGGACCGAACTCGTCACGGTCACCGGTGCGGTCAGGCGGCCCGGCGTCGTCGAAGTGGCCGCCGGGACGTCCGTGGCGGGCGCGCTGGCCGCGGCGGGTGGCGAAGCGGAGCCGGTGCAGGCGGTGCTCGCCGGCGGTTGCGGCGGGACGTGGACGGCGGAGCTCGGCAGTGGTGTGCCGGGGATCGCGGCGGTCCACGCGTTGCCGGTGCGGGCGTGCGGGCTCGAGTACACCGCGAAGGTGCTGGCGTTCCTGGCGGCCGAGTCGGCCCGGCAGTGCGGACCGTGCACGTTCGGGTTGCCCTCGATCGCGGCGGACTTCGCGGAGCTGATCCACGGCGGCCCGTCGGCGCCCCGGCTGGCCCGGCGCCTCCCGCTGCTCACCGGCCGCGGCGCGTGCGCCCACCCGGACGGCGCGGCCCGCCTCGCGGCGAGCGCGCTGCGGGTGTTCGACGCCGACGTCCGCGCGCACCAGGCCGGCGGCCGGTGCCGGGTCCCGGCGGGTGTCGCATGAAGGTGACAGTCGACCCGATCAGGTGCCGCGCGCACGGGTTGTGCGCGGATCTGCTGCCGGAACTGGTGCGGCTCGACGAATGGGGCTATCCGGTGGTGGCTCCGGGCCCGGTGCCGGCGGGACTGGCGGCGGAGGCGCGTGCCGCGGCCGCGGCGTGCCCGGCGCTGGCGTTGCGGCTGCGGAAGGACTGAGCCGGCGCGGTAATCCGGTCGTGCCGCCGCGGCGGAGCCATTAGCCTTCGCCATCATGGACGGCAAGCTCATCGACCGGATCCGCGGCGCCCGGCGGATCGCCGCGCTGACCGGCGCGGGCATCTCCACCGCGTCCGGGATTCCCGACTACCGCGGTCCGGAAGGCGTCTGGACGCGCACGCCGAGCGCCGTGAACGCCTTCACCCTCGAGAACTTCCTGGCCGACGCCGGCGTGCGCCGGGAGTTCTGGCGGACATACGCGGGGCACGCCGCCTGGCGCGCCGAACCGAACGCGGCCCACCGCGCGCTGGCGGAACTCGACCGCACGGGCGTCGCCGTCCGCGTGCTCACCCAGAACGTCGACGGGCTGCACCAGCGGGCCGGCCTCGCCGCGCGCAAGGTCCTCGAACTGCACGGCACCATGCACACCACGCGGTGCACCGGTTGCGCGGCGGACTTCCCGACCGCGGAGATCCTCGCCGCGGGCGACGACGACCCGTCGTGCCCGCGCTGTGGCGGCATTCTCCAGCTGGACATCGTCCTTTTCGGACAGAGGCTGGACGGCGCCGTCCTCGGCCAGGCCAGGACCATCGCGGCGGCGAGCGAGCTCTTCCTGGCCATCGGCAGTTCGCTGCAGGTGGAGCCGGCGGCGTCGCTGTGCACGATCGCCGTGGGGGCCGGAGCGACGCTCGTCGTCGTCAACCGCGACCCGACGCCGTACGACGACGACGCCGATTTCGTGCTGCGGGACGACATCGAGACCGTCGTGCCGGAACTCTGCGCCGCGGTGAACCGGTGATCCGCGAAGCCCGCGGCGACGACTGGCCCGCGATCTGGCCGATCATCCACGACGTCGTCACCGAGCAGCGGACCTTCCCATACGACCCGGCGATGACCGAGCGGGACGCGCGGCGGATGTGGCTGCGCGACCCGCCGGCCCGGGTGGTCGTCGCGCTGGACGGCGACCGGGTGACGGGCACGGCGAACATGTACGAAAACCGGCCGGGGCCCGGCAGTCACGTCGCCTCGGGCAGCCTGATGGTCGCGAGGGCGGCGCGCGGCGCGGGCGTCGGGCGGGCCTTGACGACGGACCTGATCGGCTGGGCCCGGCGGAGCGGTTTCGCGGCGATCCAGTTCAACGCGGTCGTCGACGTGAACGTGGCCGCGATCCGCCTGTACGAGAGCCTCGGGTTCGTGACGCTCGGAACGGCGCCGGGCGCGTTCCGGCACCCGGCCGAGGGCGACGTCGGGTTGCGCATCATGTGGCTGGACCTGCGGTGACCCGCCCGCCGAACCGCCAGATGCGCACTTCGACGGCGGCGTACCGGGCCGGGGTGAGGACGCTGCGTGCCGCGCTCGGGGTCGCCGCCCTCGTCAGCGCGGCGGTGCCGAGCCAGGCGGTGCCGTCGTCGGACAGGAGCGGTCCGTAGGCGATGAGATCGTGCCCGTCCGGCGGTTCGACGTCGGCGGGCGGCCCTTCGCCGAGGCCGAGGACCAGGTAGCCGGCCGGCTCGCCGGGGGAGTCCCACATCGTGGTTCCGAGGGCGTTGCGCCACCGGCGCAGCAGGACGTCCCGGTACCCACCGGCCTGATAGGTGGGCTCGTCGAAGGCGAACGCGCGGGCCGCGGCCGGGTCCGGCAGGTCGAGGGCGTGCACGCTGCCGGTGGGGGTGCCGGCGTCGTCCAGCGTCGGGCCGCGGGCGATCATCCGGGTCGCGTAGCGGTCCATGTAGGCCCAATGCGCTTCCAGCGTTTCCTGCCGCAACGCCGATGACCCGGGGCGATCACGGTGGTAGCAGAAGAACTCCATGGACCGCACGTTAGCCTTCCGCCGTCGACCAGCCGGCCGGGGAATGATCGAATGGTGCGCTTTCGTTCAATGGCGCCGATCCGATCCGGTCAGTTCTTCGGCGAAGATGGTGTCGATCTTCCGGGCCGCCGTCCGCAATTTCGCGACGCTCGCGGCGAGCAGCGCGAACGCGGCCGCCGGCACCACGAGCAGCACGGGCGGCCACCCGAAGCCGGCGACGGCGACGGCGCAGACCAGCGCGGAGATCAGGAAGACTGCCCGGCCGGCGACCCGCGGCCACACGGGACGGGGCTTGGCGTGCCGGCCGCGCGGGGTGCGGAAAACCGGCCGCGCGAGGGCAGCGTTGACACTCATCCAAACCTCCGGAAACATCGTCGAGCCGGCGGGAGGGGATTCCCGGCGGCAGTGCCCGGCGCGGTGCGAAGTGCAGCCGGCACGTGGTGTGTGTCGGCCCGGACGCAGCTCCGGTTACCTGTCGTTATTGGTTCGAGTCCCCATTCAGGGAATGTAATTACCGTGGGTTCCGGAGGGTACTCCGCACTAGGGCCGTTGGACCCGGTTTCGCGCGCCGGAGGTCCCGGGCCGCCGCTCAGGAGTCGCGGCCGGGGCCCTTGCCTTTGCCCTTGCCGGGGTTCTCGGTCTTTTCGGGCTTGCCGCCCGGCTTCGGCGGCTCGGCGGCGGGCGGCGGGGTTTCGTGGGTGACGGCGGCGGGCTCGAGCGACGCCGGTCCGCTGGTGGCCGGACCGGGGCCGCCGGCGTCGGAGTGCGGCGCGGAGGTACCCGGGTCGGCGAGCGGGGTGGACGACGAAGGTGTGGACGTGGCCACCGGGGTGTGCGCGGCGGGCGGCTGGGCGGGGGAGCTGGTCCCCGTGTCCTGGTTGATCAGCACCAACGCGGACACCGCGGCAACGGCGGCGGCGGTCAGCCCCGCCGCGGCGGCCAGCCGGCGGCGGCGGGGGCTGTCGGCCGGGTATGCGGCCGTGGCCGCGGCCGCGACGGGATGGAGGTGGGTGGGCGCATCGTCGGCGGGCCAGTCGTGGCCGGCCGAGGGGGTGCCGTGGGCGGGCACCGCGCCGGTCGCGGGCCCCCCATGACCGGCAGCCGAGGGGGTCTCGTGGGCCGGCACCGCGCCGGTAGCGGGGCCGCCCAGACCGGCGGCCGGATGGGTGTCTTGTGCCGGCACCGCGCCCGTCGCGGGCCGGCTGTGGCCGGCGGCCAAGGGGGTCTCGTGAGCCGGCACCGCGCCGGTCGCGGGGCCGCCCAGACCGGCGGCCGTGCGGGTGTCTTGTCCCGGCACCGCGTCAGCCGGCCTGCCAAGGCCCGCCGGACCGGAAGCCGCGCGCGCCGGGCCGGCGGCGGAACTCGCGCCGGCCGTAGCCGCGCCGAGGCCACCGGCGTTCGCGGCGGCAGCCGCCTCCTGGCGCGCCGGGCGGCGACGCCACCGCGGGCTGCGCTCCGGCCGGCTCCACGGCAGCGTCGGCGGCGGGGCGTGCAGCATGTCCAGGACCTTCGCGGCCGTGGGCCGGTCGGCGGGCTCCCGCTGCGTCATCCGGCGCAACGTGTAGGCCAGCGTCGGCGGCGCCTCCTCCGGGATCCGCGGTGGTCTCGTCAGCCGGGCCATGGCCGCCTCGACCATCGTGCCCGGGTACTCCCGTTGTCCCGTCAGGCATTCCAGCAGGATCAAGCCCAGCGCGTAGACGTCCGCCGGTGGGCCCGCCGGCTCGCCCGACACCTGCTCCGGCGCCAGGTACGCCGCCGTCCCCGGGATCAGGCCGGTGCCCGTGATGTGCGTGGTGTCGAGGGCGTGCGCGATGCCGAAGTCGCCGATCAGGGGACCGTCCGCGGACAGGAACACGTTGGCCGGCTTCAGGTCGCGGTGCACGATCCGCCGCGCGTGGACGTGGGCCAGTGCCTCGGCGAGCCCGTCGGCCAGCGCCGTCACGTCCGCCGCCGGCATCGGGCCGCCCAGCAGGCGCTCCGCGAGGTTCTCGCCCTCGACGAGCTGCATCACCAGGTACGTCCGGCCGTTCTCGTCGCCGCTGTCCAGCAGCGCCACCACGCCCGGGTGGCTGATGCTGCCCTGGATCGTCATCTCGCGCAGCCGGCGCCGCTGGTCGAGCGCCACCGCGTCCCGGTCGTAGATCTTCACGGCGACCTCGCGGGTCAGCCGGACGTCGTAGGCGCGGTAGACGCGGGCGGTGGCGCCGCTGCCGATCAGCCGGCCGACCTCGTAGCGCCCGCCCAGCAACCCGGGCGGCCGCTCGTCGTCGAGGGCGCGGCGCGGGGTGATGGTGAATTCACCGAGTGCGTAACGGCCACAGGTGACTTCCGCCCCGTCGCTCGTCGGCGGGCGCCCCGTTCTCCCGGCTTCGTCGGCCACGGGCGCCAAATACCCCGGTCCCGCGAACGGCAAACGTCGGAAGATCACGAAGAAAGTATCGTCCGGGGTCCCGCCGACGTGACAATCAGGGCGCGATCACGGCCGCGCGAACGCGTCCACACCGGTGAGCTGGGCCGACAGCGTCCACAGGCGAGCGGCCTGCTCGCGGTCGACGGCGTACCCGCGGACCCCGGACTCGGCGAGGCCCTCGGCGCCCTCCGGCGCGAGCTCGGCGACGTCACAGTCCTCCAGGTACAGCCCGCCGAGCCCGGCCAGCTGCGGCGAGGTCGCCGCCCAGACCGTGGTCGCGGCGCCCTGCTCGGGGGTCTTGAACCGGACCAGGTAGTTGCCGGCCTCGTCGATCCAGCCGCGTTCGATCATCTCCGCCCGCGGCAGGTGCCGCTGCAGCGGCGTCATGATGCCGCCGGGGTGCAGCGCGAACGCGTGGACGTCCTTCTCGGCGCCCAGTCGGTCGAGCTGGACGGCGAAGAGCACGTTCGCCGTCTTGGCCTGCCCGTAGGCCTGCCACTTCTCGTAGCCGGTCTCGAAGTGGACGTCGTCCCACCGCATCGGCGAGTAGTGGTGGCCGCGCGAGGACAGCGAGACCACGCGGGCGCCCTCGGCGATCGCCGGCCACAGCCGGTTGACCAGCGCGAAGTGGCCGAGGTGGTTGGTGGCGAACTGGGCCTCCCAGCCCGGCCCGACGCGGGTCTCGGGGCAGGCCATGATGCCGGCGTTGGCGATGAAGAGGTCGATCCGCCGTCCGGTCGCCAGGAAGCGCCCGGCGAAGGCGCGGACGCTTTCGAGGTCGCCCAGGTCCAGCTCGTCGACGTCGACGCCTTCGATACCGGCGAGCGCTTCCTCGGCGGTCTCGCGGCGGCGGGCCGGGACGACGACGTGGGCGCCGGCGCCGGCCAGCGCGCGGGTGGTTTCGAGGCCGATCCCGGAGTACCCGCCGGTGACGACGGCGAGCTTCCCGGTGAGGTCCACGCCTGCGACGGCTTCGGCGGCCGTGGTGGTGGCGCCGAAGCCCGAACCGATCTTGTGCTGTGCGGTGGTCATGGATCCGACGTTACGAGCTGGAGTGCACTCCAGCGCAAATCGCGGCCGGGGCCGAAACGGGGGACAATCGGGGGGAGAGGCACAGCCGACCCCAGGAAGGCTCTGATGTCCGACTACTACGGGAACCAGCCCCAGGACGTCCGCCCGGGCATCGACGCGCGCCGCCTGTGGGCGGGCGGCGTGGCCACGGCGGTGGTCGCGGCCCTGCTCGCGGTCGTCGGGCTGCTGATCGCACGCGGGATCTTCGAGGTCGAAGTGCTCGCCCCAAAAGGCGAAGGCGTCTGGGGCAACGCGAGCACCACGACGTACGCACTGGTCGCCGCCGCGGTGGCCCTGCTCGCCACCGGGCTGATGCACCTGCTGAGCGTGGCGACGCCGGCGCCGTCCCAGTTCTTCGGCTGGATCATGGTGCTCGTCACGCTGATCGCCGTGGTGCTGCCGCTGACCCTGGCGGTGGCGCCGAGCGCGAAGATCGCCACGGCGGCGATCAACCTGGTGATCGGCCTGGTCATCGCGGCGGTGGTGAACAGCATGGCGGCCAGCGCCCGGACGCTGCACCGGCGCCGCACCCAGCAGAGCGCGCCGCCGCCGGCCCGGCAGCAGGGCGCGCCCCCGCCGCCGACCCGCCAGCAGTGGACCCAGCAGGACCCGCCGACCCGGTACTACGACCGGTGACCGTCATGGACGTCCGGGACACCAACCGCCGGGTGATCGAGCAGTTCCGCGCCGGCGGCGAGGTCGAGGGCATGCACCGCGAGCGCCTGGCCCTGCTGACGACGACGGGCCGGGTGTCCGGCGAGCCGCGGACGGTCCCGATGATGGTCCACCGCGACGGTTCGCGGTGGCTGGTGGTGGCGTCCAACATCGGCGCGCCCCGCCACCCGGACTGGTACCTGAACCTCGAGGCCGACTCACGGGTGCGGGTCGAGGTGGACGGCCGGTCCTTTGACGCGGAGGCGCTGCCGCTGCTGGGGGCCGATTACGTGCGGACGTGGACGGAGCTGGAGAAGGAGTACCCGTTCCTGGCGGATCACGAGGCGAAGGCCCGGCAGGCCAGGCGGGTGATCCCGATCGTGGAGCTGTCCGAAGAGGACTGAGCAAGTCCTCTTCGGACTGTTTTACTTGCTCGCCACCCGGCGGTACCGCGCTGTCGCCAGCGGGGCGAAGATCGCGATGATCGCCAAGCAGCACAAAATCGCGTACAGCGCCGCGTTCTCCGCCGGCCAGCCCGTCGGCGGGGCGCCGAAGCGGTTGCCGAACAAATCGCGGGTCGCGTTGATCACCGCCGTGAACGGGTTCCACTCCGCGATCGCCTTCAAGAACGGCGGGAGCGTGTCCGTCGGGACGAACGCCGAGGAGATGAAGCTCAGCGGGAACATCCAGATCAGCCCCGCGCTCTGCGCCACCTCCACGCTGCGCGCCGCCAGGCCGATCAGCGCGCCGACCCAGGACAGGGCCCACGCGAACATCAGCATCACCAGGTAACCGAGCAGCGCGTCCCAGAAGCTGCCGCGGATGCGCCAGCCGACCAGCAGCCCGCACAGCGACATCACGATCAGCGCCACGACACTCACGACCAGGTCCGACGTCGTGCGGCCGAGGACCACCGCGATGCGGGACATCGGCAGCGAGCGGAACCGGTCGATGATGCCCTTCTGCAGGTCGTTGGCGAAGCCGATGACCGTGAACGCCGAGTTGAACGCCACCGTCTGGGCGAAGATCCCGGCGATGAGGAACTCGCGGTACGCCGCGCCGCCCGCTTCGCCGCCGATCGCGTTGCCGAAGACGTAGGCGAACAGCAGCACGAACATGATCGGCTGCAGCGTCGCCGCCATCAGCCAGTCGGGGTTGCGGCGGACGTTCATCAGGTTGCGCCACGTGACGATGCCGCCGTCGGAAATGCCCTTCGCGAACGCGTTCACTTCGAAACCCCCTCGGCCGGCGAGGCACCGTGGCCGGTCAGGGACAGGAAGACGTCGTCCAGCGTCGGGCGGTGCAGGCCGACGTCCTGGACCGTGATGCCGTGGGAGTCGAGCCGTCGCAGGGCCTCGATCAGCGCCTTCGGTCCGGTGTCGACCAGAATCTCGGCTCGCCGCGTGTGGTCGTCGCCGGACGGCTCGCCGGTGCCGACCTCGCGCAGCACGGCCAAGGTCGCCGGCAGGTCCGCGGCCGAGGCGACGACCAGCTCCAGGCGTTCACCGCCGATTTGGGCCTTCAGCTCGTCCGCCGTGCCGCGCGCGATCACCCGGCCGTGGTCGATCACCACGATCGAGTCGGCGAGCTGGTCGGCCTCTTCGAGGTACTGGGTGGTCAGCAGCACGGTCGTGCCGTCGGCGACGAGCTCCTTGATGACCTCCCAGGTGTCGAGCCGCCCGCCCGGGTCGAGGCCGGTGGTGGGCTCGTCCAGCACCACGACGGTCGGCTCGGCGACGAGCGCGCCGGCTAGGTCGAGGCGCCGCCGCATCCCGCCGGAATAGCCCTTCGCCGGCCGGTCGGCGGCCTCGTCGAGCCGGAACCGCGTGAGCAGCTCCCGGGCGCGTGAGCGGGCCGCGGCCTTCTTCCGGCCGTAGAGCCGCCCGACCATGTAGAGGTTCTCGAACCCGGTCAGGTTCTCGTCGACGGCGGCGTACTGGCCGGACAACCCGATCCGCTGCCGCACCTCGTCCGGCTCGGCCAGCACGTCGTACCCGGCCACGTGCGCCGACCCCGAGTCCGGGCGCAGCAGCGTGGTCAGGATGCGCACGGTGGTGGTCTTCCCGGCGCCGTTCGGGCCCAGCAGGCCGAGCACCTGCCCGGCCGGGATGTCGAGGTCGACGCCGTCGAGCGCGCGCGTCGAACCGTAGGTCTTCACGAGCCCGCGTACCCGGACGGCTGGGTCCGGTCCCGGCTGTGGCATGACGGCTCCCCCTTCAGGTGACCCCGACAAGCTAGGCCACCCTGCCCGGTTTGTCCTCCGGGTTTCTCCCTGAGACGGCTCAGTTCGCCGAAAGCGTGACGGCGAACTCCGGGGGCGTCCGCAGCGACTGGAACACGACGCAGTAGCGCTCGGTCAGCTTCTTGAGCGTCGCCAGCTGGTCCTCGCTCGCGTCGGTGTCGAGGTCGAACGACAGTCGGATGGCGCGGAAGCCCACCGGGGCGTCCTTCGCGACGGCGAGGGTGCCGCGGAAGTCCAGGTCGCCCGCGGCCCGGACGCGCCCGCCCCGGACGGTCAGGCCCAGCGACGTCGCGACGGCCCGCAGCGTCACCCCCGCGCACGCGACGAGCGCTTCGAGCAGCATGTCGCCCGAACAGGCGAGGGTGCCGTCGCCCCCGGTGGCCGGGTGCAGCCCGGCTTCCACCACCGCGCGGCCGGTCTCGACCTTGCAGGAGATGCCGAGGCCGGCCAGCTCCGCGTCGGCGTGCAGGGTGACGAGCGCGCTCTCCGGGTCTTCGCGGTACTTGTCCTTCAGCGGCGCCTGGGTCGCCCGCAGTTCTTCGGTGTCCATGCGCCGATTCTGCTCCGGAAAACGCAGAAGCGGGGAGACCGGTTTCCCGGCCTCCCCGCTACTGGTATTCAGTTGTTCAGCTCAGGGTGACGGCCACGTCGTCGATGACGAACGAGGTCTGCAGCGAGCTGTCTTCGGTGCCGGTGAACTTCAGCGCGAGGGTGCCGCCGGCCGCCGACGAGACGTCGATGGTCTTGAGCGCGTACCCGGACGCCTTGTTCAGGTTGGAGTAGCTGCCCAGCGTCGTGCTGCCGTTGGCCACGGTCAGCTTGTCGTAGGCGGTGGAGGTGGTCGTCTCCGCGGTGTCGATGTGCAGGTAGAACGTCAGGCTGGCGTGGCAGCCCGCCGGGATGCTCACCGACTGCGCGATCGACTCGGTGGTGGTGGAGCCGTAGCCGTCGAGCCAGGACGAGTAGGTGCCGCCGTGCGCGGCCTGGCCCTGCGAGCCCCACTGGCCGATGGAGCCGGTGGTGCCGGTCCAGCTGCCGCTACCGGATTCGAAGCCGCCGTTGACGATCTTCTGGCCGGAGCAGCCGCCGGTGGTGCCGACGGTCCAGCTGAACGACGCCGTGCCGGAGTGGCTGGCGCTGTCGGTCGCCGTCACCGTGACGTTCGAGGTGCCCGCGGTGGTCGCGGTGCCCGAGATGACGCCGGTGGACGAGTTGATCGACAGGCCGGCCGGCAGGCCGGAGGCCGACCAGGTGTAGGGCGCGGTGCCACCGGAAGCCGACAGCGGCAGGTTCACCGAACCACCGGTCGTGGTGGACTGGTTGCCCGGGTTGGACACGGTGACCGTGCCGGTCGCCGAGCACGTCGGGTCGGCCGACTGCGCCGGCACGCTGATCGCGTCCCACGCCGCCTTGACGGTGTTGAACTCGGTGCAGCTGCCCGGGAACAGGTTCTTCGCCGCGGTCAGCGTCCAGGTGCGGTACTTCAGGTACGAGCTGCTGGAGGTCTTGAGCAGCATCGCGTTGTAGAAGATCTTCACCGCGGTCTGCACGCCGAGACCGGTGACGGTGGAGCTGTTGCACGTGGTGCTGGTCGGCTGCCCGTTGGTCGGGTTCGTGCCCTCGGCCAACAGGTAGAACCAGTGGTTGCCGGGGCCGGCGGCCGCGTGCACCTCACCGTTGGGAACGCTGCTGTCGTAGCAGTTCTTGTCGCCCAGCGCCGACGGGTTGTACATGTTGCGGATCGGGCCGGAGCCGACCAGGTTCACCTGCTCGCCGACGAGGAAGTCCGGCTTGTCGTAGGGAGCCGGCTCGTTCGCGAACCACTCGGTCGAGGCGCCGAAGACGTCCGCGACGAACTCCTGGGTGCCCGCACCCGAGATGCCGCCGGGGGTGTGGTCGTCGATGCCGTGGCCGTGCTCGTGCGCCACGACGTCGATCGAGCCGATCCAGCCGCCGGCGGTGTTCTTGCCGATCTGGACCTGGCTGCCGTCGTAGTAGGCGTTCTGGTCGTTCAGGCCGACGCGGATCGGCCAGCCGCCGCCGTTGCCGTCGAAGCCGTTGCGCCCCAGCCACTGCGAGAGCATCTTGTTCTCGGTCTGGGCGGCGAACAGCGCGTCGACGCAGCCGGTTTCGCGGTTGCTGGCGGTGCCGTTGCCCCAGAGGTCGTCCGGGCCGCTGAACGTGGTGTTGTTGGCCGCGTCCTGGCAGGACGTGTTGGTGATCGCCGGGTCCTTCAGCGAGTACGTGCTGCCCGAGTGCGTGGTGTCGAGGTGCACCGGGTTCGGGCCGTTCCACGCGCTGGTGCCGTCACCGTTGAGGACGTGCTCCTGGGTCTTGAGCACCTTCCCGGTGGCGGCGTCGACGATGACGTCGAGCCGGCTCGGCCCTTCGGCGTCGCGGCCGACGACGGTGCTCTTCCACGCCAGCGTCGGGGAGCCGAGCGCGAAGACGACCTGCTGCGCCGGGCTCACGCTGTCCACCGCGGACAGCTGCTGCCGCGCGGTCGCCTCGGCCGCGGCCGGCGAGACCTTCGCGGCGGTGGTGGCGAGGTTGATCGTCTGGTCCTGGGCGACGGAGGTGCCGAGCACCTGGCCTGTCGAGTCGGTCGCCACCACGAAGTCGCCGCCCACCACGGGCAGGCCCTTGTAGCTGCGCTCGTAGGGGATGTACTTCAGGCCGTTGGTCGCGGAAATCGCTTTCTGAGCCAGGAAAACGTCGTCCGAGCTCGCGTGCAGCGCAGCGGGCCTGCTCGCCACGAGCCCGGCCGCCGCCGACACGGCCAGGGTCTGGGCGTCCGGGACGGCGTTCGGGGTGGCGGGCTGGGCCTGGGCGGTGGTGGTCGTGCACACCGCGGCGATCAGTGCGCCGCTCGCGGCCAAGACGAATGGACGTCTCAGGTGCATCGGGGGATCTCCTCCGGGCAGGGCGAACCGGCCCGGGGTCGAGCCGGGCCGAGAACGGGGACGACGGGGAAAAATGGTGCGGCTTAGCGGAAATCAGCATCCGGTGTGAAAGCCCTGTGAACAAGCGACGAACGTAGGGGTCTTATCGGCAATGAGCAATACTTCCCAAAAAGGACATTTGACATTATTGGGATCTGCGGTGTTGTCTGTCCATTCAGGACTCCGTGGAGATCACCGCCGTTCGGACGATCTTCATTGCGTCCGAGACGACGAAGGGCCCCTTCGCCGGGATCGGCGAAGGGGCCCTTCGGTGGTGCTGGGTCAGGCGGTCTTCTCGCGCTTCGGGAGCTTCCAGCCCGAGCGCACGAAGTGGCACGTGTACCCGTTCGGGATGCGCTGCAGGTAGTCCTGGTGCTCCGGCTCGGCCTCCCAGAAGTCACCCACCGGGCTGACTTCGGTGACGACCTTGCCGGGCCACAGCCCCGACGCGTCGACGTCAGCGATCGTGTCCTCGGCGACCCGCTTCTGCTCGTCGTTCTCGAAGAAGATCGCCGAGCGGTAGCTCAGGCCGATGTCGTTGCCCTGGCGGTCCTTCGTCGTGGGGTCGTGCACCTGGAAGAAGAACTCGAGCAGGTCGCGGAACGTGGTCTGCGCGGGGTCGTAGACGACCTCGATGGCCTCGGCGTGCGTGCCGTGGTTGCGGTAAGTGGCGTTCGGGACGTCGCCGCCGCTGTAACCGACCCGGGTCGAGATCACCCCGGGCTGACGGCGGAACAGCTCCTGCATGCCCCAGAAGCAGCCGCCGGCCAGGACGGCCCTTTCGGTTGACGTGGTCACGGCGTCACTCCTTCTCCTCGTGCGGTGCTACCGCCCGTTACAACTGCCCCGGCCCCCCGATGATTCCACGCGGGTATTACGGAAGCCTGACGCGACGTGGGACGATGGGCCCCGGGACGGGATGACTCCCGGGAGGCGCGATGCGCGACGACGACATCGCCTCGGAACGCTCCGGCGGCGTGCTGGTCGTCGAGATGTGTGGCGAGCCGGGCATCACGAAGGTGCTGCGCCGGGCGTCGGTGCTCGAAACCGCCCTCTGCGAACTGCCGTGGCCCCGGCTGCTGGTGATCGACCTCGGCCGGCTGGACTTCCTCTCCGAACGCGGCGTCCACAGCCTGCTCGAGGCGATCCAGCGCTGCCGGGACCGCGGCCTGCCGGGGTGCCTGGTCGCCTCCCCGGGCACGGGCGTCGAACGGGTGGTCCGTCGCACCGGGCTCGGCGAGTTGGTGCGGGTGTTCCCGGACCGCCTGGCGACGATCGTCGCCTACCAGCCGGTCGAGGTGCGCTGGCTGCCCTGCTGAGCGTCAGCCGAGGCCGTAGGTCTGGGGGTGGTCGACGGTGCACACGAGCGCGTCACGGCGGGCGTGGCCGCCTTCGGGGGCGATCAGCGGGCTGGCGGTGTGCAGGAAGCGGGCGTCCTCGAAGACGATCAGCTGCCCCGGCTCCAGCCGCTGGGTGTGGACCGCGGTGTCCGGGGCCTCGGGGCGGAACAGCGCCGTCTCCGCCCCGGTGCCGGCGCGGTCCACGACGTAGACGAAGACGAACTCCTCGCCGTCGGCGTGCGGGCGCGTCACGACGTTGGTGAACGTCCGGAAGATGTTGACGCCGAACGTCCCCCGCCGCCGGCGGCGGCCTTCCGGGACGAGGCCGAGCGCGGCGCGGATCCAGGCCGCGAACAGCGGATCGTGCGCCACGGGCGTCCGGGCGTACTCGCGCCGCCCGGGGCGGCCGCCGCGGTCCTCGATGGCGATTTCGGCGTGCTCGGTGAGCACCGGGGTCTCGCCGTCCCACGCGTACTCGACGACGTCGCGGGCCCGCTCCCGGTCGGCGGGGATGTCGCCCGGGTAGCGGCGGAGGACGTCCGGGGTGAAGTACGTGCGCAGCAGGTGGTCGCGCAGGCGAGCGCCGGGCAGGCCCAGCTCGTCGTCGGAGACGACGAGGTAGCCGTCGGTGTCGAGCCGCTTCCGGTACAGCCGGAGGTCTTCGCCGACGAATTCGTTCGGGATCATCACGCTGCGTCCAGGGCGGGGGTCAGCCGAGCTCGTGCGCTCGGATTCGGTGGATGAGGTCGCGGCTTTCGTCCGGGCCGCACGAAGCGGTCACGAGTGCCTCGTGGTAGCCGCGGTAGCGGTCGACGACCGTGGCGGTCTCGATGTGCCGGAACCCCGCGTGCGTTTCGATGTGCACGATGTCGCGGTCCAGGGCGTCTTCGAACTCGAAGTAGGCGTACATGCAGCCCACCGAGAACACCGGGGGATGGCTGTAGGGGAACACCCGCAGGTCGATGTTCGGCTCGGTCGAGCGTTCGAGCAGGTGGTCCAGCTGGGCCCGCATGATCTCGCGGGAACCGACGAACTGCCGCAGGCCGGCCTCGTGGGTGACGGCGACCAGCCGCAGCGGGTCGATACCGTCACGCTCGACGAGGGCCTGCTTGCGGCGCTCCCTCAGCATGACGAGCCGGTCGACCTCGGCCGGCGACCACCACGGCTCCTGCGTCGAGTACTGGGCACGCGCGTAGTCGGTCGTCTGCAGCAGGACGGGCAGGAGCGGGATGGTGTAGATCCTGGCGACGGTCGCTTCCGATTCGTAGGCGAGGTGCGCGTCCAGCCCCGGGGTGGCCACGGCCTGGGAGTAGTCGGTCCACCACCCCTGCCGCCCGGACATCCCCACCCAGCGCATGAGCCGCTCGGCCAGCTGCGTGTTCTCGATGCCGTAGTAGCGGATGAGATCGCGGACGTCCCGGGCCTGCGGGCTGCCCTGAGCGTTCTCCAGCCGCGAAAGCTTCGAGGTCGAGATCAGCAGTGCTTCGGCGACTTCCTCCAGCGTGCGGCGCGATTCGTCCCGGAGGCTGCGCAGGGTGTCCGCGATCCTCCGCCGCGGCACGATCGGGCCTTGCGTCGGTGCCATGGGACCCTCGCTTTGCCAGTGCAGCATGGGCGGCGACCCGTGGGAACGAGGTCCTGGGTTCCCAGCGGGAACCGGACGTTACTCCCGGCTCCGGCGGGTTCGCGAGATCCAACCGGGTGGCGGCGATCCGCGCGGGCGGAAGCGGTATCGGCCTTGCGTGCTGGGACTTGCACGGTGGGAGCAAAAAAGTTCTGTTTCCAGGAGTGCGCTGCCATAACGGCGCGCCCGGAGAGAAAAAATCACTCGTTGTCTCGACGGGAAATCCGCCCGATCACAAGTTGGGGAAATGTCGGCCGGCGGCACTCGCCACGCCGCCCTTGCCGCGACACTGGAGGCAAAACCGCTGGAAGGGTGGTGTGTGGTGAACCTCGTCGCCTCGATCGTGTCGCTGCTGGTGTCGGTCGGTGCCCTGGTGGCCGCGATCTGGTCCACCTTCCGCAGCCGCGATTCCTCGATGAAAGCCAATTCTCTCCGAGTGACGACCGAAGTGTTCCAGAAGGTCGGCTCGGCGGAGTTTCGCGAGCACCTGGCGAGAATTATGAGAGGTCCGGAGGAAGTGCCTTCGCAGAATGGCGGTATCGAAGCGCTGGCGCCGGAGTACCGCGACAGCGTCTATTCCGTGTGCTACTTCTTCGACTACCTCGGGGTCCTGCTGGCTTTCGGGTTGATCGAGCGGGATCTCGTCATCGGGTCGCTGGGAACGCACATCGTGCGCACCTGGTCATTGCTGGAGCCCCACATCGTGGCCGAGCGGGAGCACCGCAGCCAGGCGTACCCCGCCGACGCACCGGCGGGGTTCCTGCGCTACTTCGAGTCGCTGGTCGCACTGGTCCGGCGGTCGGGTGGCCGATCCGCCGGCGAGGTGATCACCCGCCGGCTCGGCTTGCCGGAGCTCGGCGCTCCAGCCGCGCGGCGCGGCCGCCGGTTGAGCCCGCGAAGGCGTGGTTCGAGCCGGACCGTCGTCCGGGCGAAGTGACGCAGGTCACTCCCCGCGCATCGAGCGGCGGATCTCGGCCAGCCGGTCCTTGGCCGCCTGGTCGCGGTCCGCGATCTGCTTGTCGAGGGTCTCGGCGGTGTTGTCGGTGCCGAGACCGGCGACGTCGACCGAGCCGAGCGACGTGGTGTACCGGTTCTCGATCTTGTCGCGGACGAAGTCGAAGCTGGGCACCCCGCCCTCGCTGTAGTCCGGGTCCGGCAGCGGCGGCGACGGGATCGCCAGCGCCGCGGTGGGGGTGTCGTCGACGATCTCGCCCTCGACCACGTTCGGGTCGCCGTCGGGTGTGCTCATCTCCCGACCATAGCGCCGGTGTGGGCAGTCCGGCCGCGGCCAGTGGGTAATTCGGCCGTGGACCGGTCCGGCGCGGTGGGGAATTCTCGATGCGCACAGCCGGTGTCCGGAGGGAGCAGACATGAGTGCCGGGGCCTACCACGCCGAAACGGCGGAGATGGGGACGATCGCCCACGCGGTCGAAGACGTCGGGTCGTCCTTCCTGTCGGCCACCCGCGACCTGGAAGGCCTGGTGCTGGACGCGTTGTCGTTCGCCGGGATCGGCAGCGGTGTCGCGGCCGCGAACTCGGCGTTGCACTCGACGCTGGGCAGCGCCCTGCAGAAGCTCCTGCACCTCCTGACGAACGTGAACCAGAACGTCCGGACGGCCGCGGAGGGGTACCGCGCCGCCGACTCCGACGTCGCCCGGGCCTACGGCGGTGGCGGGCAGGGTGGGGGTGGTGCCGCCGCCGCGGCGCCGCAGCAGCTCGACCCCCGGGTCGTCGACTCGATCATGCGGTCCGAAGGCGCGACGGGGGAGCAGGGCGGCGTGCCCGAGGCGTACGGCTTCCGGCAGAACATGCACAACGGTTACGACCGGATCATCGCCGCGCGCGAGCAGTACGGGATCGGCAGCGCCGAGGAACGCGCGGTCGTCGCCGACCTGATGACCGCGAACGCCCGCACGGCCGGTGCGCTCAACTTCACCGATCCCGGCACCCAGGCCGCGATCATGTCCGGCGCGCACATGCGCGGCGCCGGCGGCGTCCGCGCGATCCTCAACCACATGGCGGGCGAGGACATCGTGCGCAGTTCGCGGACGCTGGGCGACGCGACCATCCAGCACGTCCAGGGGCTGACCCCCGAGCAGTTCCAGCAGGAATTCCGCGACGCCCGCGTCGAATACGACCGCCAGGTCTACGGCGGGACGAGCACCACCCAGGGCGGGCACACGCAGAACTGGTGGGACCGCTACGGCACCGGCCTGACCCGCCGCTACGACCGCGAGCAGGCCGAATTCCTCGGGCTTTCGCAACCGCAGAACTGATTTCCGCATTCTTCGGACTCGCCGATTCGAAGATCGCCCGAGTGGGCACTCTCTTTGTGTAGCCGAACGACAACGGGAGGCACACGATGAACCGGAGGATGATCGCACTACTGGGCGGGGTCGCCGCGATGGCGGGGACCGTGGCGTTCGCGGGAACGGCCGAAGCGGCGCCGACGCCGTGCAGTGCCGAAGCGAAGGCCTGCGTCCAGCGCAGTTCGAATACCGCGTGGCTGACCGACGGCGCCGGGAACGTCACCTACGGCGGCGTCCCGATCACCGTGGGGCTGCCGAAGTACCCGACCCCGCTGGGGAAGTTCCACGTGCAGTACAAGGACATCGACCACTACAGCAAGCAGTTCAACGGGCCGATGCCGTACTCGGTGTTCTTCACCACCACCGGGGTCGCGTTCCACCAGGGCAGCCTGAAGGTCAAGTCCCACGGGTGCGTGCACCTTTCGCACGACGCCGCGGTGACGTTCTACAACTCGCTGCACCCGGGTGACGTCGTCGAGGTCGTGTCCTGATCCGTCCGATCCGGACGGTCGAGGAGCGCGCCGACGACGGCGCCGAACACCAGGTGATCCAGGATCTGCGGCCCGCGTGCCAACGCCCGCACGGCGGGGTACGCGCGGGCCGCGATCCCGAGGTCCAGCGCCGCGATGGCCAGCCCCGCGAGCGCGCCGCCGCCGGCCCCGAGCCGGTGGTGCCGGGCGATCGCGGCGAGCACGCCGGTCCAGGCGGCGGAAACGATCACGTGCGCGATCAGCCCGGCGGCGACGCCGGGCCGGGTGCGTCGACCCGGCAGCAGGGTGCCCGCCGCGCGGGTGGCCGCGAGGATGTCACCGCCGGTGAGGACGGCGTGCGCGGTCGACGGTATACCGCTCACCACGGCGGCGACGGCCCCCGCTCGAGCCGGTGTCATCCGGCCAGGTACGCCGCCACCCGGATCCGCAGGCCGCGGACGCGGGGGAGCGCGATGGTGAACGCCCGCGCCGGCCGGTAGCCGGGCCAGAGGTCGCCGTGGGTGCAGGGGCCGGCGAAGTACACGAACCCGTCTTCGTCGTCGTAGTGGCCTGGAGACCAGACGGCCGCATCACCCGCGTGGCGGTCCGGGCAGGCGGCCCGGGCGATCCAGTAGACGTCCTTCTTCATGACGCGGCGCAGCTGCGTGGCGAATTCCGCCAATTCGGCTGCCGGCAGGCCGAGACCGCGTCCGCTCCACACACGCGGTGTGCGTTCCGACGTGCGCGAGGGGCAGCCGAAGGTGACCGCGGCGGCGGTGTAATACCGGTTCCAGCGCGGGTTTTCCGGGGCCGGTGCGGCGAAAGCAGGTCCGCCGGTGAGTTCCAGCGTCACGGGGGGAACGATAGTCGATCAAGCGGCCGCGGGTACCGCCGCGCGGGTGTCGATCACTGCTCACATAGTGTATACAGTATCCAGTAGTCTGACGAAGGAGGCCGCTTTGTACACAGTCACCAATCCGGCGACGGGTGAGCTGGTCGACGAAATCCCGAACGCGGCCGACGAGCAGGTCCGCGTCGCGATCGATCGGGTGCACCGCGGGTACGCGGCCTGGCGGGCCCGGCCGGTCGCCGACCGCGCCGCGATCGTGCGGCGCGCGGCGGAGCTGTTCGCCGAGCGCGCGGACGAGCTCGCCGCGATCATGACCCTGGAGATGGGGAAGCGGATCAACGAAGGCCGCGGCGAAGTGGGCGTCGTCGCCGACATCTTCCGCTACTACGGCGAGCGCGGCCCGGACCTGCTGGTGGACGAGCCCCTGGCGATCCGCGGCGGCGAGGCGGTGCTGACGAAGGAGCCGATCGGGGCGTTGCTGGGCGTGATGCCGTGGAACTTCCCGTGCTACCAGGTCGCCCGGTTCGTGGCGCCGAACCTGGTGCTGGGCAACACGATCCTGCTCAAGCACGCGTCGATCTGCCCGCGGTCGGCGGTCGCGATCGAGTCGGTGTTGCGGGACGCAGGTGTGCCGGCGGACGCGTACGTGAACGTGTTCGCGTCGAGCCGCCAGGTGCCGTGGATGCTCGCGGACCCGCGTCTCGCCGGGGTGTCGCTGACCGGCAGCGAGCAGGCGGGCATCTCGGTGGCGGCCGAAGCCGGGCGCAACCTCAAGAAGTGCGTCCTGGAACTGGGCGGCTCGGACCCGCTGATCGTGCTGGACACCGACGACCTGGCCGAGACGGTCAAGATCACGGCGACGGCCCGGATGCGCAACTGCGGCCAGTCGTGCAACGCGCCGAAGCGCATCATCGTGCTGGGCGAGCTGTACGAGGAGTTCGCCGACCGGTTCGCCAAGCGCGTGACGGAGTACTACGTCCCGGGCGACCCGGCGGACCCGTCGACAACGCTGCCCCCACTGGCCTCGACGGCGGCGGCGGACGAGGTGGCGGCCCAGATAGAGACGGCGATCCGCGAAGGAGCAACACTCCGCGCGGGCGGCCACCGCATCCCGGGCCCGGGCGCGTACGTGGAGGCGACGGTCCTGACGGAGGTGACGCCCGGGATGGCGGCGTACCACGAGGAGATCTTCGGCCCGGTGGCGCTGCTGTTCCGGGCGGAGACGGAGGAAGAGGCGGTGACCCTGGCCAACGACACCCCGTTCGGCTTGGGGGCGAGTGTGTTCGCGACCGACCGAGCCCGCGCGGCCCGCGTGGCCCGGAAGATCGAGGCGGGAATGGTGTACGTGAACAAGTCGGGAGGGTCGGAGGCGGATCTGCCGTTCGGTGGGATCAAGCGGTCGGGGATGGGGCGGGAGCTGGGGCCGCTGGGGATCGAGGAGTTCATGAACAAGAAACCGATCCGCCTCTGACCGGCGGTTTTATCGCGTCCAGCCCCGCCAGGCCGTCGTCAGGTCGCAAGCGCCCACCCTTGACAGCGCCGAGACGGTGCTGGAGACGGCAGGGACGAAGACGACGGGTTAGCCTGGCCGCCGCTCAGTGAGTCGGCCAGGAGCATTTGATGAAGGACGAGTATGCGCACCCTCGCTGGGGTACCGAGTTCGACTGGCTTGCAGTCGACCCCTCTGGCTCTCTTGCCGTGCTCACTTCCGCCGGGTACGGCCCAGTTCCCAAGGCGGTCAGGGATCACGTTGAGTCCGTCGACGCGGCCCTGGGCCTGATCAACACCTGGCCCTACGTGGGTGGCTCCATCAGTCGGCCCAGCGATACCGGTGATTACGCCGACTGGCGAGATCTCGCGGCCAGAGGCTTCTACGCCTACGACTGGAAGGACTCGTCCGGGCCGTACGCCCGGCTCGCAGTGCCAACGACACCGCTCACAGTCGACAACCTGACTGACGAATGGATCACGCAGATGGTCGTTCTGGCCAGGTTCACAGTCGACTTCGCATCGGCCACCCAGCTCAACCTCGCCGACCTCGCCGACCTAGCCGACCGAACCGCATAACCACACCGACCGCGGCCAACTTCTCGAACACGCCATCAGAGGGTGGGGAGGGCGCAGGAGGCGAGGCCGTCACCACGCGTTCGGCCCCGCCAAGCCGTCCTCAGGTCGGCTGCCGCGGCCGGCGGGGCTTGAACACGCGGTTGGCGCCCTACTTCTTGACCGACTGCATGCAGTAGGTGGTCACCGCGAGGGAACCCTGCATGCTCCAGGAAGCCGCCTGGTCCGAGCCGGGGAAGTCCTTGCAGATCTCCTCGACCGTCTTCGACAGGCCGTCCATCTTGGTCAGGCCGTCCACCTGGCCGAGGACCTTCGCCGCGCCCTTCTGGCAAGGGGCGAGGTGGAGCTCGTCGTTGGCGCCGGTCGCCATGCACTCGCCGATGGCGGGCTTCCGGTTGTCCGGGTTCTTCAGATCCTCCAGGCACAGGACCTTCGACGACAGGCTGCCCTGCCGCTTCCACTCCATCGAGGCGGCCGCGGACGGGACCTTGACGCAGGCCGCGGTCGTGAGGCCGCCCAGCGCGCCGCCGTCCTCTACACCGGCGACCTTGTAGGCCGCCTCCGGTCCACAAGGGACCTTTTCGGCGTGGGCGGCGTCGGAGAGGTCTCCCTTGACGCAGTCGCCCACCAGCGGCATGCCCTTGCCCGGGTTCTTCACGTCCTCCAGGCAGAGCAGCGTGCCCTTCGAGGCCTCGACGCCCTCCCAGTACGCGACGGTCGCGGTCGGGAACCGGTCACAGCCGCCGCCGATGGTCAGTGCCAGCCGGGACTGGTCCGGGACCTTGCCGACGATCTTGTAGTTCGCCTCCGGGCCGCAGGCCACCGAGGTCACGCTGTCGGCGTTGTCCGCGTTGCCCTTGAGGCAGTCGCCGACGTTGCTGCTCTTGGGCGTGGACGAAGTCAGCCCGATCACGACCACGATCGCGAGGAACACGAGGGGAATGCCGAGCCGCAGCGCGAGTTTGAGGCCACCGCCCTTCCTGGGCGGCAAGCCGAGCGGCGGAGGCGTCGGGTACGGCGCTGGCGGGTACTGCGGCAGGGCCGCCCCCGGGGTCGGGGGCCGGAAGGGATTCGCTTCCGGCGCGGGCGGCTGCGGTCTGTCTTCGGGCATCGTCATGAAAGGTCCCCCCCAGGTCTGAACATGATTGCCGGCCGAATCCTAACCGGAGGTCAGGCCGTCGCCGGAACGCCCGGCGCAGGACGGCTCAACTCCCTCGCCGAGCAGGACGCGCACCTCCTCGGCCTCCGGCGCCCTCAACTCCGTGTACGCGGCCAACGCCGCTTCCAGCTGGGACGTCGCCTCGGCGTGGTTCCCGGCAGCCCGGTGGGCCACCCCCAACCCGTGCTGGGCCAAGGCACGCTCACGGAGGTGGCCACTCCGGCGAGCCAGCGCCAACGCCTTCTCGTACAACGAAATCGCCTCCGCACCCGACTTCGTCGCCGCCAGGTCGTTCAGGGCCGTGACCTCCAGGTTCGTGTTCCCGCCGACCCGCGCGAACTCCAATGCGCGGCGGAAGTGGTCGTCGGCTTCGCCGGGGCGGCCCAAGCCCGCGTACGCGCTGCCCAATGCCGCCAGGACCGGGCCGCCCAACCCCGCTGAACCGAGGTTCTCGGCGATGCGGCCGCTTTGCCGCAGGTACTCGACCGCCTTCGCATGGTTGCCGCACCAGCGGTGGTGTTCTCCGATGTTGCACAGCGCGATTCCCTCCAGCAGCGCGTGGCCCGTCCGGCGCGCCGCCTCGTGGGCCAGGTCGAGCTGTTCGCGGGCCTCCGGGCGGTGGCCGCGGATGTCTTCGATCGTGGCGATGCTGTTGCGGGTCATGCTTTCCAGCAAATCGTTCCGCTGCCGCAACGCCAGGGAAAGGGCTCGCTCGAGGTGCTCGGCGGCCGTGTCGAAGCGGCCGAGGAAGATCAAGGTCATGCCGACCGCGTGGTCGGCGAATCCCCGTTCGCGCGTGCCGGGGCGCGTCAGCGCCAGCGCGGTCGTGTGCAGGGTGAGTGCTTCGTAGTGGTGCGCCCCGATGTGCAGGTATCGCCAGAGCGTCGCCGACAGGCGGACCACGTGCCCCGCCAGCGCCTCCGGGGCGCTCGTGGCCAACGCCACCATCGTCGCCCGCTCGGCGTCCAGCCACGCGCGCGCGGCCTCGTCGGACGCGAAGGAAGGGCGCGGCCCGGCCACCGGTGGCCGTACGTACGGCTCGTGGGGCGAGAACAGGTCCGCGGCCGCCGATGCCGAACTCAAGTAGTGGTCGAACAGCCGGGTCGACGCCGTCAGCCGAGTGGCGTCGTCGTCCGTTGTCGCCACGAGCTCGGCGGCGTAGAGCTTGACGAGGTCGTGCATCCGGAAGCGGCCCGGTTGGTGCTCATCGAGGAGGTGGGCCGCGCACAGCACGCGCACGGCCCGGGCGTTCCCGAGCAGGGCGGTCGCGGCCGCGCGGCCGATGTCCTCGGTGGGCACCAGGCCGAGGAGGCGGAACGCGGAGGCGGCGGCCGGGGAGAGGGAGCGGTACGAGGCGTCGAACACCGCCCGCAGGCTCGCGGCCAGCTCCCCGGTGTCCAGGGCGTCCAGCCGGCTTTCGCGCAGTTCGGCGGCCAGCTCGGCGAGCCGCCGCCGCGGCTGGGCCGCGACGCGGGCGGCGACGATCGCCAGCGCCAGGGCCAGTCCGCCGCACTGGCCCAGGATCTCCTGCGCCGCTTCGGGTTCGCCGGCGAGCCGGGCCGCGCCCAGCTTGTGCGCGAGCAGCTCCCGCGCCTGGTCTTCGTCGAGGGTGCGCAGCGGCAGCGCGCTCGCCGCGTGCGTGGTGAGCAGGCCGCCGAGCTCGTGACGGCTGGTGACGAGCACCGAACAGGACGGTCCGCCGGGCAGCAACGGGGTCACGTGCCGGGTGTCGCGGGCGTTGTCGAGCACCACGAGCAGCCGGCGGCGGGCCGTGAGGCTGCGGTAGAGCGCCGCCTGTCCGTCCGGCTCCGGCGGGATCGACGCCGGTGCGACGCCCAGCGCGCCGAGGAAGCCGCGGACGGCGCGCTCCGCGGGCACCGGTTCGTGCGCCGGGTCGAAGCCGCGGAGGTCGACGTACAACTGGCCGTCGGGGAACCGGCTCGCGTGGTCGGTCGCCCACCGCACGGCCAGCCACGTCTTCCCGAGACCGCCCGCGCCGGAGATCACCGCGACAGCGCCGTCGCGGGTCAGCATCCGGTCGAGGGCCGCCAGCTCGGCGGTGCGGCCCGAGAACGAGGGCGCCGCGGCCGGGAGCTGCCGCGGTTCCGGACCGGTGCCGGTGCCGCTGCCGGTCAGGATGCGTTCGTGCAGGCCGCGCAGCCGCGGGCCCGGGTCGGCGCCGAGCTCGTCCGCCAGGCGGGCCCGGACCCGTTCGTATTCCCGCAGCGCGTCGGCCGGACGGCCGTCGAGGAACAGCGCCTCGACCCGCTGGGCGGCCGCCCGTTCGCCGCCGGCGTCGGCATCGACGGGCCGGGCGAGCACGGCGGCGTGGGCGCCGGTGCGCAGCCGCAGGTCGTCGCGGTCGAGCACGGCTGCCTCGTGCTTGCGCTCCAGCTCGCTGCGGACACCGTCCACCCACGGTGAGTCCAGGTCGCTGAGCGGCGTCCCGCGCCACAGCGCCAAGGCTTCGTCGTACAGCGCGAGGGCGGCGTGGTCGTCCGCCGTCGCCCTCGCCCGCCGGAGCAGGCTTTCGAACCGGTGGACGTCCACCGCCAGCGGATCGGCGACGAGGAGGTAGCCGTCACGCTCGCGCTCGATCGTCACGCCGTCCAGCGCGCTCAGCAGCGCACGCAGCCGCGAAACGTACGCGTACAGCGAGTTCTTCGGCTGCCGCGGTGGCCGCTCGCCCCACACGCGGTCGATGAGCCGGTCGACCGGGACGGCCCGGCCGACGTCGAGGAGCAGCGCCGCCAGCACGTCACGCTGCCGCGCGTGCCCGATGTCGAGCCGGGTGCCACCGGCCACGACCTCGACGGCACCCAGCACCCGCAGTTCCACCACGCCCGATCCCTCCCAGCTCAGGCGTAGCGGATCGGCGTCCGCCGGGCAAGGTCTGTTCAAGATTTTCCCAACGCCCCCGGCGCACCGTGACGGCACGGACGACCAGGGGAGCCGAGATGATCACCGACGCCTACCTCCGCGCACGCATCGCCGAGGTCCAGCAGGAGTTCGCCGCCGCGCGGTGGTGGCGGCGCCGGATGACGCGCCTGCTGGCCCGCACCCGGAAGGCACGGAAGCCGGCCGTGTTGTCAGAACTCTGATAATCCCGCTGGATGACCTTCGCCCGGCGGAGTGGTGTCGCTCAACGGCGCCACCCTGACCTGGAGTTTACCGTCCGTTAGCCTGTTCGGTCGATTGCGGTGGAGTCGATCACGGTGTCGAATAATCGCCTACAAGGATTAATCGCCGTGAGGAGCTGGCTGTGCACTGGGGGACCGCGCTCGAAGACGGAGGAGCGGCGGGGCTCGTCCGTCCGTATTTCCGCACCCATGGCCGGACGCGCCCGACGCGGGACCTCCCCGTCGAGACGCTCGTCTCGACCACCGCGCGCGGGCGGGCCATGACGCGCGGGAGCACGCCCGAAGAGTCGGAAATTTGCGTGCTGTGCCGCACTTCGCAGTCGGTGGCCGAGGTGGCCGCGCGGCGGCGGCTGCCGCTCGGGGTGGCGCGGGTGCTGCTCTCCGACCTCGCCGACCGCGGTCTCGTCGCCGTGCACACCGCGAAGCGCGGCAACGGCAACCGGCCGAGCATGGACCTGATGAAGCGCATCCTGCACGGCCTCAGCCGGCTGTGAACCCCCGGACCAGCCGCGCGAACTCCGCCGGCTGGTCGAGCGGCAGCAGCGTGTAGCTGTCGGCCACCTCGACGAGCTTTCCCTGGGGCAGCAGCCCGGCCAGCCGCCGGCCGTGTTCGAGGGGCATCACGCGGTCCTCGGTGGCCCAGACGACCAGCGCCGGCCGGTCGAAGCCCGGCAACCGCCCGGCCGCCTCCACCAGGATGCCCGGTGCGGCGGCGGCCGCCCGCAGGACGCGGACGGTGTCCCGGCGGACGCCGGCCTGGGTCAGCAGCGGCCGGATCCAGCGGGCCGTGACGGCGTCGCCGCGTTTCGTCAGCCGGCCGAAGGCGATCGGGAGCCGGCGCACCGCGCGCAGCCGCATCTGCTGCATGAACGCGCCGAACAGGCGTGGCGAGAGCTTCCCGGTCAGGAACAGCGTTTTGCCGGTGAGGCCGGGCGGGAAGTTGTCGAACGCGTCGCAGGACGCGAGCACGACGCGGCCGACCCGCGCGGCGTCGTCCGCCATGAGCAGCTGCACCAGCGCGCCGCCGGTGTCGACGCCGACCAGGGTGACGTCCCGCAGGTCGAGCCGCTCCAGGAACTCCGTGAGCAGTCTCGCGAGGCCGGGCATCGACAGGTCGGCGTCGTCGCGCATCGGATGCCGGTGTGCGCCCAGCGGCAGTGTCGGGACGACGCACCGGAGGCCGTCGAGGGCCGTGACCGGACCGTCCCACAGCGAGCCGTCCATCAGCAGGCCGTGGACGAAGACGACGGCCGGGCCCGCCCCGCCCGTGTCGGTGTACTCGATGGTGCCCGCGGACAGCGCGACCTGCATGTCAGCCTCCCAGTGACGTCCCCTGGGCAGAAGTGAACCACGTGGTTCGCAAACTGTCGAGGATCAGGGCGCGGCTTCCTCCCGTTCGACCGCCCGCAGCAGCGCCGCGACGCCGGCCGCCGCGCCTTCGCCGTCCGGGCTGGTCAGCAGATCGACGAGGAAACCCCGCAGCGTCGCGAGGATCATCTCGGCGACCTCGAGCTTGCGCCGCTCCGGCCAGTGCGGCGGGCAGAACGACACCAGCGTCGGCAGGTACTGCTGGGACGCGCCCCGGCCGAGCGCGGCGTACCGGCCCGGGTCGTACATCGCCAGGCCCATCGCCTGGTCGAGGACGCGCCGCAGCTGCGTTTCCTCGTCGCGGAGGCTGACCCAGGCGGCCCGGACGCGCCCGGCGAGCGTCGGCGACTCCGCGGTGACGGCCGTCAGGGCGTTGCCGATCCGTCGTTCACGCAACGCGAAGACCACCTGCCGCAGCAGGTCTTCGGTGCCTTCGAAGTGGTAGAGCAGCACCTTGTGCGTCGTCCCCGCCGCTCGGGCGGCCCGCCGCAGCGAGAAGTCGACGAGCCCGTTCTCGGCGACGTCGTCGGTGATCTTGGCCAGCAGGTCCCGGCGCCGGGCCTCTCCGCGGGGCGACCCGGCCGAGCGGCGGTAGCCGGGCCGGGCCGGGTCGTCGGTAGCGTTGTCCACGAAGGACAGCTTGACACGGGGAGGGGCCGCGGTGCGGGTATTGGTGACCGGGGGCAACGCCGGGATCGGCTACTTCGCCGCCGAGCAGCTGGCTTCGGCCGGCGCGGAGGTGGTGATCGGCAGCCGCGACCCGGTCAAGGCGCAGGCCGCGACCGAGTCGATCCGGGCGCGGGTCGCCGGGGCGAAGGTGGCGTACGTCCGGCTCGACCTGGCCGACCTGGGCTCGCTCGAACCGGACGTGGGGGTGCTGGACGCCGTCCTGTGCAACGCCGGAGTGGCCCTCGACGCCCCGCCGCGACGGGAAACCGCGGCCGGGCACGAGCTGATGTTCGGCACCAACCACCTCGGTCACTTCGCCCTGGTCGCCCGGCTGCTGCCGGTGCTGGCGCCGGCCGCCCGGATCGTCACCACGGGCAGCTTCGCGGCGAAGTCGGCTCACCTCGACTTCGCCGACCTCCAGAGTGAGCGTGACTACCAGCCGAAGCGCGCGTACGAGCGGTCCAAGCTGGCCCAGATGCTGTTCGCGCTCGAGCTCGACCGGCGGCTGCGGGCAGCGGGCGATTCGCGGCTCAGCGTGCTCGCCCACCCCGGCGGCGCGCTCGACTCGCTGACGCCGTCACGGCCGCCGGTGCACACGCGCACGAGCGGCGCGTGGCTGCGCGGGCTGCCCGCCCGGCTGGTGTTGCACGGCAAGGACGCCGGGGCGCGGCCCGCGGTCCGCGCGGTGCTCGGCCCGGACGTCGAGGGCGGGCAGCTGTGGGGCCCGCGCGTGTTCGGCCTGCGCGGCCGGCCGCGGCTCGAACAGCGGTGGGCCAACCTGACCGACGACGCGGCCGCCGCCCGGTTGTGGACGGAAAGCGTGGCGCTGACCGGGCTGGAGCCGCTGGGCTAGGAGTCGTCGTCCCCGCCGGTGACGTTGCCGATGCTGGCGGGCACTCCCTTGATCATGTCGACGACGGTCTTGCCGGCCAGGCCCGACTTCCCGAACCACGGGTCGGTCATGACCTTGACGGCCGACTCGAACTTTTCGGCGCCCTCCTTGCCGAAGAGCTTGCCGAGCTCGTGCACGGAGAAGTTGCTGATCTTGTCGAACTTCTGCATGATCTCGGGCGTCACACCGTCCATTTGGGACAGCTTGGTCTTGATGACGTCGGTCATCTGATCGGTGAACGGCTTGTGCGGCTTGGGTTCCGGGGTGGCCGAGGAGGGCGCGGGTTCGGGCTTGGGCTCGGGGGTGGTGTCGGGCTTGGGTTCGGGCTTGGGTTCCGGGGTCGTCGACGACGAGGGCGCGGGTTCCGGTTTGGGCTCGGGCTTGGGTTCCGGTGTGGTGTCCGGTTTGGGCTCCGGCTTCGGTTCCGGGGTCGTCGAGGAGGACGAGGGCGCGGGTTCCGGTTTGGGCTCGGGCTTGGGCTCGGGTGTGGTGTCCGGCTTGGGCTCGGGCTTCGGCTCGGGGGTGGCCGACGAGGGAGTGGTGTCCGGCTTCGGTTCCGGGGTGGCCGACGAAGGGGTGGTGTCGGGCTTGGGCTCCGGTGTGGTGTCCGGTTTGGGTTCGGGCTTCGGCTCGGGGGTGGCCGAGGAGGGAGTGGTGTCGGGCTTGGGTTCCGGTGTGGTGTCCGGTTTGGGTTCGGGCTTCGGCTCCGGAGTCGCCGACGAAGGCTTGGGTTCCGGTTTGGGGTCCGGCTTCGGTGCGGGTGCCGGGTCCGGCTTCGGGGTGGGTTTCGGGGTGGGTGTGGGGGTGAGGCTGCTCGTCGGGGGCTTGGCCGCCGCCAGGTCGTCGCCCGCCTTGCCCAGCTTCGTCAGCGCCTTCAGCAGTTCGCCCAGCTGCTTGGCCAGCTGGGCCAGCTTCGCGCCGATCTTGCCCAGCGCCGTCGCCACCGTGCCGATCGTCGTGCCGATGAAGATCGCGATCGACGCCCCGAACGTCACCGGGGCCAGGGCCGCCGCGATCAGGGCGCCCTTGATGATCGTCGCCAGGAGCATCGCGATCAGGTCGCGGAGGATGCCGCGGAACGCGCCGACGATGCCGCCGGCGATCTTCATGTTCTTGCCGGCCTCGTCGAGGTAGCCGCCGAGGGAGCCCAGCTGCTGGGTGACCGCGTCCATGTCCTTCTTGAACTGGTCCGCGGCCTGCCCGCTCCAGTCCTTCATCAGCGTGTCGAGCGCCTGCTGGTGGTCGGCCGACCACTGCTCCAGCTTCTTCTTCTCCGCCGTGAGCGCCTCGCTGGCCGCCGCGATGCCGATCGGGTCGCCCATCAGGATGTCCAGCGGCCACCGCAGGATCGTGATGTGCTCGATGAGCCAGCCGATCCCGGCCGTCAGCAGGCTGCCGATCGGGTCCAGCACGAGACCGATGGTCTCCAGCGCCATGCCCGCCGAGCCGATGCCGATCGCGACCTTGTCGTGCTCCTTGACGGCCTTGTCCAGGCCGGTCGCCGCCTCGAAGAAGCCCGCGCCCGCCGCGCGGTTGTCCGAGTTGAACAGGTCCGAACCG
Organism: Amycolatopsis sp. NPDC024027; assembly: GCF_040638975.1. Taxonomy (NCBI): domain Bacteria; kingdom Bacillati; phylum Actinomycetota; class Actinomycetes; order Pseudonocardiales; family Pseudonocardiaceae; genus Amycolatopsis; species Amycolatopsis sp. NPDC024027. The sequence goes on along the minus strand of NZ_JBEZYY010000016.1, from coordinate 110,828 downwards.
TGGAGGCTGACGTCCTTGCTCTGGTAGTCGTCGCCCACTATCCGAACCTCACGATCGAGTTCACGGCGTCTTCTTCGCCCGACTGGTAGCGCTTCGCCGCCTCGGTGACCTTGTCGGCGAACTCGCCGACGGTCTTGGCGTACTCGCCGAACTGGTGGTGCGCCTTGTCGGTCCAGGTGCTCGCGCCGGCGGCCATCAGCTGGCACGCCGGGTTGATGCCGAACATGCCGGGGTCGCAGGTCATGCCGCCGACGAGGTCCGCGGTGCCCTGCAGGTTCTTCTGCAGCTCGTCGAGGTGCTTGCCGAAGTTCGCGAGTGGCTCCGAGGAGACGCGGAAGCCGCCGCCGGTCACCAGGGGTTCGATTCGTCGTCGGGACGGTCGTCGGCCGCGGGACGCCGCCGCGGCGCGGACGGCGGTGACGGCGGGGCAGGCGGAGCCGGTGCGGGCGGCGGGGCGGTCTCGGCGCTCTCCGGCGCCGCGAAACCGCCGTCCGGCGGCGGGTCCGGCGGCAGGAAGGACCGGACCATTTCGGTCGACTCGCCGTCGCCGTTGATGGTGGCGAAGGAATCCGCGACGGCGCGGGCGGTCTGGCGCTGCGCGTCCCGCACCGCGCCCATGATCGCCGCGGTCAGCCGCGCCGGGCCCAGCTCGCACGCCCGGTGCCCGAGCTCGAGGTTCGTGAGCGCGCCGTTCGGGGCGAGGGTCACGGTGACCGAGCCGTCACGGGTGCGGACCGTCGCCCCGGCCGAGGAAAGCGCTTCGTTCAGCGCGGCGGCTTTCGACTGCATCTCCCGGACCTGCCGCTCGAGCAGGAGCTGGAAGTCTTCGCCTGGCCCCAGGTTCGGTTGCACGAAATCGACTCCTCGACGCGCCGGCCCACTCGGCCGGATCCCATGAGCGGCAGGTTAGCGCACACCGGATGGTCATCCGGTGTTAGCCGTGAGTCTGCCTGGATGTCTCCTGGATGGTGCCCGCGGACACCCGATCGGGGTTTGACCCGGACCGCGCTCCGGGTTGCACGATCGGGGTATGACCGAACTGGACGACTACCGGCCGCTGGGCCGCTCCGGGCTGCGCGTGTCCCCGCTGGCGCTGGGCGCGATGACCTTCGGCACCGGCTCCTTCTGCGCCGATGACGACACCGCCCGCAAGATCTTCCGCGCCTACGTCGAGCGTGGCGGCAACTTCGTCGACACCGCGGACAACTACAGCGGCGGCCGCAGCGAGGAACTGGTCGGGGACTTCCTCCGCGACGTCGGCCGCGACGACGTCGTGCTCGCCACGAAGTACTCCGGGCCCGGCTTCAGCGGCGGGGCCCCGCACTCGGACCCGCGCCGCCGCAGCAACGGGCGCAAGAACATGATCGCCTCGCTGGAGGCGTCACTGCGGCGGCTGCGCGTCGACCACGTCGACCTGTACTGGCTGCACATCTGGGACGGCTTCACCCCGGCCGAAGAGGTGCTGGCGGCGTTCGGCGACCTCGTGCGCGCCGGGAAGATCCGGGCGGTCGGGCTCAGCGACGTCCCCGCGTGGTACGCGACGAAGGCCGCCATGCTCGGCGGGCCGCCGGTGACGGCGCTGCAGCTGGAGTACTCCCTGGTCGAGCGGGCGATCGAGGCCGAGTACGTGCCGTTGGCGGGCGAGTTCGGCATCGCGATCCAGCCGTGGGGCGCGATCGGCGGCGGCTTCCTCACCGGCAAGTACACCCGTGACGGCGCCGGCACCGGCCGGCTCGCGGGTCCGGACGCCGCCGCCTTCCGCTCCCTGCCCGAAACCCGCTGGGCGGTGCTGGACGCCGTTCGCGAGGTCGCGGCCGAAACCGGCGCCACCCCGGCTCAGGTGGCCCTGCGCTGGGTGACGAGCCGTCCGTCGATGCCCGCGCCGCTGATCGGCGCGCGGACACCGGAGCAGCTCGCCGAAACGCTCGGCGCGCTCGCCCTCGACGTCACCGAGGCCCAGCTGGACCGGCTGACCGAGGTGAGCGCGCCGCCGCTGCCGTTCCCGCACGGCATCCTGGCGCGCCTCAACGCGGGACTACCGCGCTGACCCGGCGCGCCAAAGGTCGCGAATGACTCATTCGAGACCTCCGAGGTCTCGAATGAGTCATTCGCGACCTCAGGGGGCCACGCGACACCGGGCCGGAAGTCCACAGTGGACGTCAGCGCGCGGCCTCGGCGGCCCGCTCGACCTCCGCGCGCCGGGTGGCCCAGAACTCCGCGTCGCGGTGGCCGTCGGTGGCGAGCGAGCCGTCGAGCTGCTCACGCAGGATGTCGGCGTGCCCGGCGTGGCGGTTGGTCTCGGTGAGCACGTGGACCAGGACGTTGAACAGCAGCACGTCCGGGCGCGGCCACCAGGGCACGTGCCCCGGCGCGTCGATGGCGAGCTCGGTGATCGTCGCGTCGGAGTGGGCCCACACCCGCCGGTAGCGGTCGACGATCTCCGCGCGCGTTTCGTGCTCGGTCGCCCACATGTCCGTGCCGCGCGCCTCGCGGTCGTCCCACCGGGGCATCGGCTCGGGGAACGGCCGCCCGAAGATGTCGCCGAAGTACCTCGCTTCGGTCAGCGTCAGGTGCTTGACGAAACCGAGCAGGTTGGTGCCGGTGGCGGTCAGGGGACGGCGGATGTCGTACTCGCCGAGCCCATCGAGTTTGCCGACCATCTCTTCGCGGATCTCGCGCAGGTCACCGTGCAGGTACTGCTTCGCGAATTCGTCGATCATGCGTCCAGGGTGCCAGAACTCAGCCCACGGGCACCGCACGCACGGCGACCGGCCCGCGGGCCGGATCCAGCTCGAGCTTCTGGTCCACTCCGGACGGGGTCAGCACGTCGACCGCCTTGGGCGCGGTCGCCGGGTCCGCGGTGCAGACCGGGGCCGTCCCGCCGGCCGCGCAGAGGCCGAACGTGTACTGGCCCGCCGTCGGCGTGAACGGCCGGGCCTGGTCGGGGGAGTTGCCGTCCTGCCCGGTGAGCACCACGGCGAACGTCCAGCCCGGTCCCGGCGTCCCGAAGGCCGCCTTCGCCACGCTGACCGTGATGTACCGCGTCGCCTGCGAAGCCTGCACGGACGGCGTTGCCAGCGAAGCACCCGAAGCGTCGACGAGCGCCGGCTCGGCGAAGCCCTGGACCTCGATGCGCCGGCTCCACGCGTCCTGCGGCGAGATCGTGTACGCCCGGCTCGGGAACGGCGCCGCGGTCGAGGTCGCCGTCGCGGCCGGGTCGTGCCCGTAGATCGTCAGCAGCTGGGCGCCCAGCGGCGAGCCGAACGTCGGCGACAGGTCACGCACCTGCGCCCGGAAGACCAGGGTGGTGCCGGAATCGATGACCTGGAACCGCTGCAGGTCGAACGCGCCCGCGTGGAAGTCGCCCGCCGTCGGGTACGTGTAGGTGCCCGGGCCGGTGTCGTCGCCGTCCGGGTCCGTGGTGTCCAGCAGGACGGTGCCGGTGACGAAGTCCGAGCTGATCGTCTTCTGCGCGTACCCGGTTCCCGCGCCGGCCGCGGCCGCCGTGACGACGTTCGCGCCGAGCGGCGTCGGCACCGTGGCGCGGAACGTCCCCGCCGCCGAAGCCCGGGTCGACAGCACCGAAGTCGTCCCCGCGTCGGTGGCCGAAACGGCGAGGTCGACGCGGCTGCCGGCCGGCGCGGTGCCGGTGACCTGGGCGGTCGCGGTGGACACCGACGCGGGCGCGTCGAGGGTGACAGCCAAAGCAGGTGGCGCGTGGACGTACCGCGAACGGACGTCGGCGGGCTGCTCGGGCAGGCGTCCGTCGTCGAGGGCCCTGGCCAGCCGCACGGACTGCGACTGCGCCCAGCTCAGCGGCGCCACCGAGCCCACGGACTGCCCCGGCGTGAAGCCGATCGACGCCGTCTTCGGGTCCGCGCCGTACGGCGACGCGGGCAGCGCCGGGTTTTCCCAGATCTGCTCGGGGATCAGGCCGGTGCCGCCGGTCTGGGCCCGCATCGCGCGCAGCAGCGCTGCCGCGCCCGCGCGGTCGCCGGTCTGCACGGCCTGCTCGCCGCGTTCGCCGGCGAGCACCGGCCACAGGTGCCCGGACCCGGTGTTCGTCGACGGCCAAGGAGCGCCGGTGGGGGCGCAGTTCGTCGGATCCGGTTCGTAGCAGTCGCCGTAGCCGTCCTCGCTGCCCGGCGTCGACGTGCCGTAGCGGTACCAGCCCGGCCCGGCCGGGGTGTCCCGTTTGATCACGCGGTCGACGACGCCGAGCGACGCGGCGACGTCCGGGTCGTTCGCGGGCAGCACGCCCAGGCGCGTCAGCTCGAGGAACCCGGCGTCGACGACCGCGCGCTGGTCGGCGTCGACCGAGCCGTTGCCGAGGTTGTAGTTCCACTCCGAGTCCGGGTCGCCGTTCTTCGTCAGCCGCAGGAAGTACCGGCCGCCGTAGGGCCCGTTCCGCGTCACCGTCCAGCCCTTGATGCTGCGCTGGAAGTGGTCGGCGGTGGCGCGGTAGACGTTCGCGCGCGCACTGTCGCCGTTGCGGTCGGCGAGCACGCCCGCGGCGACCAGACCGGCGATCTCGGCGGCGATCGTCGAGGGGGAGTAGCCGCCCTGCTCTTCCCAGCGTTCCGAGCCGAACGCGGGCCCGTGCGCGACGACGAAGTCGGCGGCGGCACGGATGTGGTCGGTGTAGAGCGTGCGGTCGCGGTCGAGCCCGGCCTGCAAGGCCATCAGGATCGGGTACGCGCTCTCGTCGAGCTGGTCACCGCCGGAGTCGGGGGCCTTCTTGCCGTTGAGCAGCGAGTTGCGGGGAAACCGGCCGTCCGGTTGCTGTTGCCGCGCGAACAGCCAGCGGACGCTCGCCCGCGCCGTCTCGCGGTCGCCGGCGGAGAGCAGGCCGGAGAAGCTTTCGTAGAGGTCGCGCGCGAAGATCTCCCGGTAGGAACCGAAGTAGACCGGCTTCCCACCGGGCGCCTCACCCGCGGACACCGCTTGACCCCACGGGCTGCCCAGCGAAGCGACGACCGCGCCCGGAAAGGTCTTGTCCTCACTGGCCTTCAGCACGTTGACCGACTGGTAGTAAGCGTCGGAGTCCTTGCCCCGCACCGGGATCAGCCCGTTGTCGTAGTCACGCCATTCGCGCGCGTACTGGCGGTAGCTCTGCTCGAACGGCGTGCGCAGGCTCGCCCCGGCCGTGGCGACGGCGGCGCGCGCATCGGCGCCGAAGCCGAGCGCCAGCACCGCCGGGCGGCGCGGCTGGAGGTCCAGCTGCGCGGTCTGCACGACGTTGCCGTTCACCGCCGACGGGGTCGTGCCGGTGAGCCGGTGGTCGCGGTCCAGCTGGGCCAGGCCGTCGCCCGCGGTGCCGGCGAAGCCGCTGCCGGTGGCCAGGAACCGGCGGTCGGCGCGCAGCGCGGCGGCCAGCGGGGTGCCGTAGTCGCGGGCCGGCGCGCTGGACACGGTGTTCGCGTCGGCGCTGACCAGCGCGGACGTCGCCGGGTCGACCGTGGCGGTGTCGCCGCCGCCGTTGGCCGGGCCGCCGCCGCCATTGCCGTTGACGCTCGCGTCGAACCGCACGTAGACCTTCAGGTCCCGCCCGGAGTCCCGCAGCGGCTCCAGCCGGGTGCGGATGAGCACGCCGGTCCGGGCCGGGTCCGCCAGGTACTCGGTGACCAGCCGGTACCGCCCGCTGCGCGGGGTCGACGTCACCTCGCACGCCATCCCGCCCGCGCTCGTGCGGACCGTGTAGGTCATGTCGCGGGCCTGCAGGTCGGTGAAGCTGCGCCCGTCGGTGACGGCGAACTGCAGCGTTTCGACGTTCGTGTTGTCGATCACCGGCGCGTAGACGTCGGAGAGGACGCCGCCCGCCACGGTGAACCACGCCTTGCTCGCCGTGTTCCGCGCGGTGCCCAGGCAGTCCTTGCGGGCCAGGCCGAAGTGCGAGACGGCACCCGGTCCGGGCGCCGCGGTGGCCGCGGCCGTGGTGGGTACAGCGGGCAGGAGGGTCGCGGCCAGCACCGCGCACAGCACCACGGACGACGTCGACCGAATCATCCGCCCATCCGACCACGGCCGCCCGGGCGCGCACCAGGTCCGAACGGCGCCAGGGCGGCTTTACCGGTGATTGAGAATCCGAACCGGTGGGTAGCAAACCTGAAATCCCCCGAGGAGGTGAACGTGGAAGAGCTGGAATCGGACGGATGGCGGTACCGCGGCACGATTTCGCCACGGACGTTGCCGAGCCTGCGCCGGCACCTGGTCTCGTGGTTGCGGCGGCGCGCCGGCGACGAGGTCGGGCGGCAGGCCGACGACGTCGTGCTGGCCTGCTGGGAAGCGATGGCCAACGTGCTCGGCCACGCTTACCACGGCCGGCCGGGGCTGATCGACGTCCGGGCCCGGATCGACCAGGACGTGCTGATCGTCACCGTCGCCGACCAGGGCCGCTGGGAGTCGGTGGCGGAGCGGGCGGACGGTGGCCGCGGGCTGCGCCTGATCCAGGCCCTGGTCGACGGGCTCGACCTCCGCTCGACCGACGGCGGCACCGTCATCACGCTCACCTGGCCGTTCCCGGCCCGCCGCAGCGCCTGAGGTTCAGGGCGATTTGGTCGAGGACAGGCCTTCGACGAACCGGGTCGCGATGTCCCGGAGCTTCACGTTGGTCCGCTGCGACTCCGTGACCAGCCGCTTCATGGCATCGTCGGCACTGATCCGGTGCACGGCCATCAGGATGCCTTTGGCCTGCTCGATCACCGCCCGCGACCGCATGGCCGCCTCGAGGTCGGCGGTGCGCTGCCGGGCGTGGTGGTAGCGCCGCGTGGTGCGCAGCCCGAACGAGACGACCGTGGTGTAGAGCTGCAGCAGCCGCGAATCGGTCTCCGCGAAGCCGTGGGCACCGTAGCCGAAGAGGTTGAGCGCCCCGGAGAGGCGTTCGTCGACGCGCAGCGGCGCGGCGAGGTAGCTGCCGACCCCGAGTTCCTGGGCACGTCCGGTGAATTCCGGCCACGCCGTCCCGGCCGTGGCGAGCGGCACCCGGACGATCTCGCCGGTCTCCGCGGCCTGCAGGCAGGGACCCGCGCCCGCCGCGTACTGGGCCCGGTCGATCTCGACGGCACGCTCGTCCGTGCTGGCCGCCGTCGTCGGCTCGCCGTCCCGGATCGCGGTGATGCTGGCCATGTCGGCGCCCGGGATGGCCCGGAGGGCTTCGGCGCAGACGGCGTCGAGGATTTCCGCTTCGGCCGGTTCGGTCTCCAGGGCGCCCGTCAGGTCCGCCATCGCGGCGGTCAGCTCGTCGAGGTGCTCGGGCAGGATCGGTTCACCGGTCATTGGCGTCATCTCCGTCCCGGACGGCGGCGGCTCGTGCCGAACCGCTGCTGCTTCAACGGAACGGCAAAACCTTACTCGCGCCCGCCGCGCCTTCCGCAACAACGCCCGCGCAACAACACTGTCGCGACCACACCGTCGCGACACCCGGGTCCGGGAGGGGGCGGTGGCTCCGGGCCGGCGCTCGCTGCTGAACGTCGTGGGTGGGGCGCCGGAGCCACCTGGCGACGGACGGCAGCACAATCCACCCCACCCGCCGTCGCTGCGGCTTGCTTACCCCATGCGCCGGAAGTCAACCGTTCAGCGGATCATGACCTTCACTACCTGGGCGAGCCCGGACACGCGCAGTACGCGGTCGAGCAGCCGCGGCGCGACCAGCCGCAGGTCGTGTTCGGCGGCCCGGTCGAACAGCACCGCGACGCCGGCGCTGTCGAGGTAGGACACTCCGGTGAGGTCCACGGTGACGGCGGCACCCGCCGCCAGTTCGCCGTCCAGCGCCGCGCCGAACTCCGCGGCGTTGCTCATGTCGATCTCCCCCGTGACGGACAGGACCGAGTCCCCGTCGTCGCCCGGGCCGCTGACCAGCGTGAGTGCCGTCGTCACGAACCGATCCTCCATTCCAGCGTGACGGTGGTCCCGGTGGCGTCGTACCGGAAGGTGACCGCGTCGGCCAGCGCTTCCATCATCGGCACGCCGCGCCCGCGCAGCACGTGGTTGTCCGGCGGCGGCTGCTTCCAGTGGCCCCGGTCGGTCACCGTGACGACCAGGTGGGCGCCGGTGAGCCGGGCCGAGAGGTGCGCGGTCGCGCCGGTGCCGTCGAGGTAGGCGTGCTCGACGGAGTTGGCGCAGGCTTCGCCGGCCGCGACGAGCACGTCCTGGGCGAGGTCCGGCTCGAGGGCCGCGTTCTCCAGCCAGGCGCGCAGCCACTGGCGGGTCGAGGCGAGGTGGTCCGGGTGCGCGGCGAACGCGAAGTCCAGCGGGGGAATGGACCGGCGGTAGAGCAGCAGCGCGACGTCGTCCTCGTAGCCTTCGGCCGGGCGGAGCCGGACCATCAGGGCGGTCGCCAGCTCGCCGAGCTCGGCGTCCCTCGTGTCGTGGGCGACCATGGTGGCCCGGCCCATGCCCTCGTCGAGCGACTCGCGGCGGCGCTCGACCAGCCCGTCGGTGTAGAGCATCAGCAGCGACCCGATCGGCACGACCGCGGTGGCTTCCGGGCGCGACCCGGTGACCCCGACGGCCAGCGGCAGGCTGCCGCCCTCGTCGAGGAACTCCGCCGTGCCGTCGCGGTGCACGAGGGTGGCGGGCGGGTGCCCGGCGCTGCTGTAGGTGAGCGTGCCGGTGGCCGGGTCGAGCACCCCGCAGAAGACGGTGGTGCACAGGGCACCCGGCAGCCGCCCGGCGAAGCGGTCGAGGGCGCTGAGCGTGTGCGCCGGGCTGCTGGCTTCCAGCAGGAGCGCGCGGCAGGCGCTGCGGAGCTGGCCCATCACCGCGGCCGCGGCGAGTCCCCGGCCGACGCAGTCGCCGACGACGATGCCGATCCGGTCGCCGGCCAGCGGGACGACGTCGTACCAGTCGCCGCCGACCTCCAGGGGCGGGTTCGCCGGCTCGTAGCGCACCGCGAAGCCGTCGGGGAGCCGGGCGGGCCCGAGGATCGAGCGCTGCAGCGCGAGGGCGACCTCCCGCTGCCGGTCGTCGCGGTGGGCGCGGCGCAGGGCGTGCGCGAGCGTCCCGGCCAGCAGCGCCAGCAGCGTCCGGTCTTCGGTGCCGAGCGGGCGCCCCGGCGCGGGCTCGACCCACAGCGTCAGCCGGCCGCCGGGGTGGTCGACGGTGGTGCCCGCGCCGCTGTCGGCCGGGGTCGCGTGCAACGCCGGGAGCGAGCGGAGGTGGTCCAGGGTCGAGCGCAGCGGCGCGGCGAGGCCCGCCCAGGTCCGGTCGGCGGGATCGGTGGACGCGAGCTCCGGCTCGTCGTCCCGCGGCCAGGTCACCGCGAGGACGCGCCGGGCGTCCCACAGCTCGCGCAGCAGCTCCAGCGCGGCGCGGAGCACCTCCGGCGCCCCGCTGATCCCGGCGAGGCGCTGGTTCATCGAGGCGAGCGTGCTTTCGCGCTGGACCGCGTAGCGCTCGGCCGTGACGTCGCGGATCGTGCCGACCAGCCGGCGGCGGCCCTCGTCGTCCTGCAGCTGGTTGTAGGCGACCGCGACCCACAACCGGTGCCCGTCCCGGTGCCGCATCGGCAGCACGAAGCTGCCGCCCGGCTCGTCCCACGCGCCGCCGAAGGCGGCCGCGACCTCGTGGTGGGCGGCGGGTTCGGCCTCCCGGTCGGGCCACCACGCGAACGGCGGGGTGTAGGGCAGCCCGCCGGGGCCGAAGCCGAGCAGTTCGGTGAACGCCGCGTTGATCTCCACGACCCGGCCGTCGGCGTCGCAGACGAAGAAGCCCTCCTGCAGCGAGTCGATCATCGCCGCGCGCCACCGGGCGTGCTGCGTGCGCAGCCTCGCCAGCTGCACGGTCGTGCGGACGCGGGCGAGCAGCTCCCGCGCCGAAAACGGCTTCACGAGGTAGTCGTCGGCCCCGGCGGCCAGGCCGTCGACGGCGGCTTCCTGACCGGCCCTGGCCGAGAGCAGCAGGACGGGCACGGCGGCGGTGCGCGGGTCGTCCCGCAGCTCGGCGAGCAGGCCGAGGCCGTCCAGCCGCGGCATCATGACGTCGCTGATGATCAGCTCGGGCGGCTCGGCGCAGGCGGCGGCGAACGCCTCGACGCCGTCGCGCACCGCGGTCACCGCGTAGTCGTCGCGCAGCAGCCGGACGAGGTAGTCGCGCATGTCGGCGTTGTCGTCGGCGACCAGCACGCGGGCGCCCAGGTGCTGGTCGCCGACGGCCGCCGGGTCGATGGCCCGGTCACCGTCGGGCAGCCAGCGCAGGGCTTCCTGCACGTACGGTTCCGCCGAGTCCGCGGTGAGCTGACCGGTCGTGGCCTCCTCGACGACGTGCTCGGCGGGCAGGTGCCGGGTGCCCAGCGGCACCCGGACCCGGAACGTCGTCCCGGCGCCCGGCGTGCTCTCCACGGTGACACTGCCGCCGTGCATGCCGGCGAGCTCGCGCACCAGCGCCAGGCCGATGCCGCTGCCCTCGTTCGACCGCGCCCGCGCCGACGGGATCCGGTGGAACCGCTCGAACAGGCGCGGCAGCTCGGCGGCGTCGATCCCGATCCCGGTGTCGGACACCGCGATCACGGCGTGCCCGGCTTCGACGGCGCTCGTCACCCGGATCGCGCCGTCGAAGGTGAACTTGACCGCGTTGGACAGCAGGTTGAAGACGACCTTCTCCCACATCCCGCGATCGACGTACACCGGCTCGTCCGACGGGCGGCAGTCGACGTCGAACGCCAGCCCGGCCCGCTCGACGGCGGCGCGGAAGACGCTCGCCAGCTCCGCGGTGAACGTCCCGAGGTCCACCGGTTCGAAGCTCGCCTGCATCCGGCCGGCTTCGATCCGGGAGAAGTCGAGCAGGTTGTTCACCAGCCGCCCCAGCCGCAACGCGTTGCGCTGGATGACCTCGACCTCCTCGCGCACCCGCTCGCCCGCGCCGGCCAGCGCCTCCCGCAGCTCGGCGGCGGGGCCCAGGATCAGCGTCAGCGGGGTCCGGAACTCGTGGCTGATGTTGGCGAAGAACGTGGTCTTCGCCGCGTCCAGTGCGGCCAGCTCCTCGGCGCGCCGCTGCTGGACCTGGTAGGCGATCGCGCCGTTGACCAGCGCCGTCGTCTGCTGGGCGACCAGCCCGAGGAACGTCCGGTAGGTCTCGTCGAGCGCGCGCCCGGCGCTCGCCGCCAGCACGATCACCCCGGTGGCGGCATCACCGGCGTCGCCGCGCAGCGGCAGCACCATCGCCTCGGTGGGCGGCGTCGACCAGCCGCCCGCGGGCAGCTCGCCGAACACCCCGTCCGACACCGTCCGCGCGACCCCGTCGGCGAGCACGTCCTTCAGCGGCCACGCGGTCTCGTCACCCGCGCCGGCCCCGCCGGGGGTGACGGCCGCGAGCGCCAGCTCGCCCTCGGTCCCGCGGATGTGGATCGCGGCGTAGGGGACGTCGGCCGCCGCCCGCCCCAGCACGCCGGCGACCAGCTCGCAGGCCTCGTCCACGGTGCGGGCGACCCCGGCCTGGGCGCCGAGTTCGCGCAGCGTCGCCAGCCGGCGGGCGCCGATCACGCGCTCGGTCGTGTCCGAGACCGCGGTGAACACCGCCCGGACGGCGCCGCGGTCGTCGTGCACCGGGCTGTAGGAGTACGTCCAGTAGGTCTCTTCCCAGTAGCCGTGCCGGTTCATCGGCAGCAGCAGGTCCTCCGACCAGGTCGCCTCGCCGGTGGTCATCACGCTGTCCAGCATCGGCCCGATGATGTGCCAGATCTCGGCCCAGACCTCGGAGCCCGGCTTGTCCAGTGCGGGGTGCTTCGTGCCCAGCAGCGGCAGGTACGCGTCGTTGTAGAGGAACCGCAGCTCCGGGCCCCACCAGACGATCATGGGGAAGCGGGAGGTGAGGCAGATGCGGACCGCCGTCGTAAGGCTGGCCGGCCAGTCCCGCGGCGGCCCGAGCGGGGACGACGTCCAGTCGAACTCCCGCATCCGGGCGGCCATCCGGCTGCCCCCCGGAAACACGGCGCGGTGGCCGGCCTCTTCCCCGACGCTCATCACACTCCAGGTTCACGCGGCCCCGGACGAGCCTACTCGACCGGTTTCCCCGCCGCCGGGTGTGTCAATCGGTCAGCCAGGTCATGGTGACCGTGGTGCCGTCGTCGCGGTGCACCTGCGCGCTGTGGTCGGCGAGGGTGTCGATGAGCGGCAGGCCGCGGCCCCGCAGCCCGTTCGAGGCCGCCGGCGGCCGCCAGGTGCCGTAGTCGGTGACCGTCACGGTCAGCCGCCCGGGCTGTGCTTCGGCCCGGACGTCGACCGGTCCGGCCTGCCCGCGCGGGTAGGCGTGTTCGGCCGAGTTGGCCATCGCTTCGTACCCGGCGAGCACGATGTCCTCCCGGCGTTCGAGGCTCAAGCGCACGTCGAACCGGCCCAGCGTGGCCAGCCACCGGGCCAGGGCCGCGCGCAGGTCCGGCAGCCGTTCGGCGATCGCGGCCGTGCGCCGGTGGAACGAGACCGGGGGAGCGGGTGCGTCCGGTGGGAGGGGGTCCGTCATGGCGTGTCCTCTCCGCGGTGGCGCACGTGGATCACGGCGATGTCGTCGTCGTGCCGTCCACGCGTCAGTTCGTCGACCAGCTTGTCCCACGCCGTTTCCAGGTCGGCCGCGGTCAGCAGTCCCGGGATACCCGCCAGCAGCCATTCGATGCCCAGGGTGAGGTCTCGGGTGCGGCTCTCGACCAGCCCGTCGGTGTAGAGCACCAGCTCCGCGCCCACCGGGAAGCCCGCGGTGCGCTGCGGGAAGACCGAGCCGACGCCCAGCGGCTGCGCCAGCGCCTCGCCGATCTGCTCGAGCGGTTCGCCCGGGCGGATCAGGATCGCGGGCAGGTGACCGGCGTTCGCGTAGGCGAGCGTCCCGGCGGAGGGCTCGTGGACCGCGTAGAAGCAGGTCACGAAGCTTTCGCCGAACAGGCCGGCGGTCAGCTCGGAGACGTTGCGCAGCACCTCCGACGGCGGCAGTTCCAGCAGGGCGTAGCTGCGGATGGCCGTGCGGACCTGGCCCATCACCGTCGCGGCGGTGACGCCGTGGCCGACGACGTCGCCGATCACGAACGCGGTGGCGCCCGAGGGCAGCCGGATCACGTCGAACCAGTCGCCGCCGACCTTGCTCCCGGTCGCCGCGGGCAGGTACCGGGTGAGCACGTCGAGGCCCGGGGTGGGCGGGGCCACCGGCAGCATGCTGCGGGACAGTTCCGTGGCCAGGGTGCGCTCGCGTTCGTAGAGCCGGGCGTTGTCCAGCGCGATGGCCGCGTAGGCGGCGATGCCTTCGGCCAGGTACTCGTGCCGGGCGGTGAACCGGTCGCGTCCGGGGTGGCCGAAGAAGAACCCGCCCAGCACCTCGCCGGAGGTCGGGCTGATCGCCGAGACGGCCAGGTAGCTGCACACCGGCAGGTGCCCTTCGGGCATCCCGTGGTGCGGCGCGTTCTTCCCGAACCGGGGGTCCTGCGTGATGTCGGGGCTGCGCACGGTGCCGGTGCCGTCGAAGGTCGGCGCGAACACGGCGGTGTTGCGCGGCATCGGGAACCGGGAGAAGGCCTCGCGGGGCACGCCCGAGATCGTGTACAGCGTGTACGACTCGCCGAGTTCGTCGATCAGGTTGTAGAAGAACGCGCCGAAGCCGGCTCCGGTCGCTTTCGTGGCCGCGTCGGTCGCGTCCTGGACGATCCGGTCGATGTCGAGGTGCGCGGTCAGTTCGCGGCCCGTGGAGTGCAGCGCGTCGAGGACCGCGGCTTCGCTCCGCAGCCGCCGGACGGTGGCGGCCAGGCCCGCGGTGGCGGCCTCGATGGCGGTGGCGACGGCCCGGAGGCCTTCGCCGATCTCCTCAGTGGTGTAGACCAACGCGCCGTGCTCGCCGTCGCCGGCCGCGACGGCGATCGCGTGGGTGATCTCGGTGCCCGGCACCAGGTCCGCGAGGACCGGGCGATCGGTCACCGCCAGCGCGACGTGGTCGCCGAGCACCGCGCGCACCTCGGCCGGGCCGAGCGCGCGGACCGCGGTGGCCGCCGGAGCGCCGTCGCGGCCGACGAAGGCCCCGCGCACGGCGTCCAGGATCGTGTCGAATTCCGGGGCGGACGTCATCAGGGCGCCAGTGCTTCCGGCAGCGACGGGTAGATGGCGAGTTCGTCGACCAGCCGGGTCAGTTCCAGCGGGCGCAGCGTGATCCGGCCGGTCGCCACCACCCGCAGCGGTGCTGACGAGGTGGGCCCGCGGTGCGCCCGGACGAGTTCGGCCATGCCCGCCGAGGCCAGGAACGTGACGCCGGTCAGGTCGATGACGAGCAGCGGCGGCCCCAGCCGTGCCGCCCGTTCGGCCAACCGGCGCAGTTTCGGTGCGAGTGCGAGGTCGAGAGCGCCGTCGACGCGCAGGACCACTGCGCCGTCGAGGTTCTCCAGTGCGACCGATCCCGCTGAACTGGCGGCGTCGTCGAGTGAGTCCCCGGTCACGTCCCGTTCGCCCATGGCGACATCCTGCCTGTTCGGGGCCCCGACCGGAAGCGGAGGGGTGCTGACACGGCGGTGTGCCGCCCGGGCAGGCATGATTGACCGTGGTTGAGCAGACAGCCTTCGTGAACACGCACGCCCACCGGTTGCCGGGGGCGTTGCCGAAGGCGAGGAGACAAACGCCATGACCGAGCACACCCACTTCGAAAGCTCGGCCACCGCTGTGCCGTTCGGGGAATTCCGGATCGCCCGGACGGAGCAGGGAGAAGCGGTCGTCGTCGAGGTTGCCGGGGACGTGGACACCACCACCGCACCGGCCCTGGTGCAGGCCGCGGACGAAGCGCTGGCAGAGCAACCGCCGGTGCTGGTCGTCGACCTGAGCCGGGTCGAGTTCCTCGCATCACCCGGCCTGACCGCCTTGCTGACCATCCACCGCAACGCCGGGACCGGCACCGCGGTGCGGATCGTCGCGTCCGGCCGGGCCACCCTGCGCCCGATCCAGCTGACCGGGCTCGAGGAGAGCCTGTCGCTCTTCCCGACCCGGGAAGCGGCGCTGAGCGGGTCCTGACCCGGAGCGTCCCGGCCCCGCCTCAGGCGCCGGCCGGGACGTCAAGGCGCCGGATGGCCAGCACGGCGACGTCGTCCTGGGCCGGCCGGCTGCCGATCATCGCGGCCATGACCTGCGCGCAGACCCATTCGGGGTCCCCGGCGCGCACGGTCTGCGCCAGCTGCGCCATCCCGACGTCCACCGGGCGGTCCCGGCGCTCGACCAGCCCGTCGGTGTAGAACACCAGCACGCCGTCGGACGGCAGTTCGACGACGGTGGTGCGCCGCTCGGGCACGCCGATGGTCAGCCCGATCGGGGGATCCGGGGGCGAGTCCACCAGCCGGGCCGCCTCGCCCGGCAGGGCGAGCACCGGGGGCAGGTGCCCGGCGAGGGACAGCGTCAGCGCCTCGCGGTCCGGGCCGATGATCCCGTAGGCCACCGTGGCCATCGCCCCGTGCTCGAAGTGGTTGGCCTTGCGGTCGAGCTTGGCGAGCACCTCGGCGGGGCTTTCGCAGTCGAGGGCGTAGGCCCGCAGGGCGCTGCGCAGCCGCCCCATGATCACGGCCGCTTCGAGGCCGTGCCCGGAGACGTCGCCCATCACGACGCCGAGCCGGTCGCCCGGCAGGGAGAACAGGTCGTACCAGTCACCGCCGAGCCCGGTCTCCGCACCGGGCACGTACCGGGCGCCGAAGGCCAGGCCCGCCACCTCGGGCAGGCTGCTGGGCAGCAGGCTGCGCTGCAGCGCCATGGTGGCGGTGCGGTTCTCCTCCAGCGCCTCCACCTGCACGGCCATCGCCAGGCGGTCGGCGAGCAGCTGCATGGTGGTCACTTCGGACTCACCGAACTGCCGGAGCGTCACGGAACCGATGTGCAGCACGCCGACGAGCTCGCCGCCGGCGATCATCGGCACGCCGAGCATGGAGTGCAGCCCGCGCTCCCACAGCAGGGAGTTCACGACGGTCGTTTCGTCGACGTGGTCGAGGATGACCGGCGCCCGTTCGAGCGCGACCCGGCCGGCGAACCCGCGGCCCACCGGCACCCGCACGCCCTGGTGGACCTCCTCCTCGATCCCGGCCGCCGCGAAGGCCACCAGCTGCCGGCCGCTGGGCTGGTACCGCAGCACGGTCGCGGTGTCGACCGCCATGACCTCGCGCAGCCGCTGCAGGGTTTCGGCGAGCATCTCGGCCAGCCCCAGGTGGGTGGCCGAGGCACCGATGATCGCCTCCAGCTGCTGCAGCCGGTTCTGGGCGTCGAGGCTTCGCGACATGGCACGACCCTAGCCGCAACTCCTTTGCGGGCCTAACCATCCCGGGTTTCGACGGCGGGTCTCCCGGGGTACCAGGCCGTCGTGAACGTCGACTTGGACTGGGTGGGTGTGCTGCGGCACGGCCAGAGCACCGGGAACGTGGCCAGGGAAGAGGCGGAGTCGGCCGGCGCGGACGTGATCGACATCGCCGAACGCGACGCCGACGTGCCGCTGACGGATCTGGGGCGGGAGCAGGCTTCGGCGGCGGGGAAGTTCCTCGCGGAGCAACCGCCGGACGTCGTCATCACCTCGACTTACCGCCGTGCCTGGGACACCGCCCGGCTGGCCGCCCCCGAAGGGGTGACGATCATCCCGGACGAACGGCTGCGCGACCGCGAGCTCGGCGTGCTGGACCTGCTGACTTCGCACGGCGTCAGTGAGCGGTGGCCCGACGAGCTGCGGCGCAAGCGGCGGCTCGGCAAGTTCTACTACCGGCCGCCGGGTGGCGAGTCCTGGGCGGACGTCGTGCTGCGGCTGCGGTCCCTGCTCACCGAGCTGAGCGTGGACCACGCCGGAAAGCGCGTTCTGCTGGCCGCCCACGAGATGACCGTCTTCGCCCTGCGCTACCTGCTCGAAGGGCTGCCGGAGCCCGACCTGCTGCGCGCCGCCGACGCGACCGAGGTCCCGAACGGCTCGGTGACGGCCTGGGAGCGCGACTCCGACGGCGGGTTCACGATGGTCCTGGCCCAGGAAGTCGGGCACCTGCACGAGACCGACACCCCGCCGACGGCGGACGACGATGCCGCGCAGCAGCTCTCCTGACCCGGCGCCGATCAGCCCGGCCCTGCTGCGGGACTGGCGGATCGGCCCGGACGACCGCGGGACCGTGCTCGTCGTGGGCGGCGCCCGGACCGTGCCCGGCGCGCCGGCGCTGTCCGGCACCGCCGCCCTGCGCGCCGGGGCGGGCACGCTGCAGCTGGCGGTCGCCGAACGGCACGCGACGGCGATCGGTGTCTCGGTGCCCGAGTCGTCGGTGTTCGGGCTGCCGGAGACCGGCACCGGGGCGATCGCCGCCGAGGCCGTCGACCGGCTGGCCGAGGTGCTCCCCGACGCCGGCACCGTCGTGGTCGGCCCCGGCCTCACCGGCGTCTCGGAGACCGAAGAGCTGCTGCGCGGCTTGGTCCCGGCCATCGCCCCGGACGCGAAGGTGGTGCTCGACGCGTTCGCGCTGGGGGCGCTGAGCCGGGACCCTTCGCTCGCCGAACCATTGGCGGGCCGGCTCCTCCTCACCCCGAACCGGGTCGAAGCCGCTTTCCTCGACGGCTGCGAGGAAAAGGACGTCGACGACCTCGAAACGGCAGTGCGGATCGCCGGTCGCTACGGCGGCGTGGTGCTGCTCATGGGCGTGGTCGCCTCGCCGGACGGCCGGGTTTGGCGCGACGGCAGCGGCCACGTCGGGCTGGCGACGTCCGGCAGCGGCGACGTGCTGGCCGGGCTGACCGGCGGCTTCCTCGCCCGCGGCGGCGCCGTGGACCAGGCCGCCTGCTGGGCGACGCACGTCCACGCCGTGGCCGGCCAGCGCCTGATCCCGGACACCGGGACCACCGGCCTGCTGGCGCGCGAACTCGTGGCGGAGATCCCGCGGGTCATCGCCGAGCTGGAGCGCTGAGCCGTGTCGACCCGCCAATCACGCGTGTCGACCTCCTGATCACGCGTGTCGGCCCCGCAACCACGCCGAGCCCCTCCGGACGCCGTGCCGGAAGGGCCGACACGCGTGATTGAAGGGACGACACGCGTGATTCGGCGGACGACACGGCGTCACCGCTGGGCGGTGGGCCGCACGATGATCTCGTTGACGTCCACGCCCTCCGGCTGCCCGATCGCGTACGAGACCGCCCCGGCGATGGCGTCCGCCGGGAGCGTCACCGCGCGGTAGGTCCGCATCGCCTCCCGCGCGCCGGGCTCGGTGATGGTGTCGGCCAGTTCGGATTCGGTGACGCCGGGGGAGACCGTCGTCACGCGGAGGCCGGGGCCGGCCTCCAGGCGCAGGCCCTCGGTGATCGCCCGGGCCGCGTACTTGGTGCCGCAGTAGACCGCGGCCGTCGGCACGACCTCGTGCGCGCCGGTGGAGGCGATCGTCACGAAGTGCCCGCCGCCCTGCCGCCGGAAGTGCGGCAGCGCGGCCGCGATCCCGTGCAGCAGGCCGCGGATGTTGACATCGATCATCCGGTCCCACTCGCCGACGTGCAGCGAGTCCAAACGCGACAACGGCATCACGCCCGCGTTGGCGACGAAGACGTCGAGCCGCCCGTGCGCCTCGACGGCGGCGTCGGCGAACGCGGCGACGTCCGCGCGGTCGGTGACGTCGAGGCGGTGCACGTCGGCGGTGCCGCCCGTGTCGTGGATTTCCTTCGCCAGCTCGGTCAGCCGGTCTTCGCGCCGGGCGCCGAGCACGACGTGGTGACCTTCGCGGGCCAGGCGCAGGGCGGTGGCGCGGCCGATGCCGCTGCTGGCTCCGGTGATCAGGACGGTTTTCACGGGGTTCCTTCCGGGAAGTCGGCGGCGAGGGTGGTTTCGCGCCAGGTGTCGAAGGTGGTGCGGAGGGTGTCGAGCCGGGTCGTGGCGATGTCGTAGGCGGCCCGGCCGAGCAGCAGGCGCAGCGGCGGTTCGTCGCTGCCGACGGCGGTGAGGATCGCTTCGGCCGCGCGGGCCGGGTCGCCCGGCTGCCGCCCGTACGTCGCGAGCGTCGCCTCCCGGCGGGCGCCCGCGGTCTCGGCGTAGTCGTCGATGCGGATCGCCGACTCCCGCATCGAAGGACCGGACCAATTGGTGCGGAACGCGGCAGGCTCCACGATGGTCACCTTGATGCCCAGCGGCGCCACCTCCGCGGCCAGCGACTCCGACAAGCCTTCCACGGCGAACTTCGTCGCGTGGTAGTAGCCGGTGGCGCCGAACGCGGCCAGGCCGCCGAGGGACGACACGGTGACGATGTGGCCGCTGCGGCGCGCCCGCATGCCCGGCAGGACCGCGCGGGTGACGTCGGCGAGGCCGAAGACGTTGGTGTCGAACAGGTTCCGGATCTCGGCGTCCTCGCCTTCCTCGACCGCGGCGAGGTAGCCGTAGCCGGCGTTGCCGACCAGGACGTCGATCCGGCCGAACGCCGCTTCCGCTCGCTCGACGGCGGCGACGACCTGGGCGTGGTCGGTGACGTCGAGTGGCAGGGGCAGTGCGCGGTCGCCGTGTGCCTCGGCGAGATCGGCGACGCGCGCCGGATCGCGGGCCGTGACGACCGCGCGCATCCCGCGCTCGAGCACGGCTTCGGCCAGTGCGCGGCCGAGGCCGGTGGAACAGCCGGTGATGAACCAGACGGGGTTTTCGGGCGAGTTTTCGGGCATGACGAACTACTCCGTCCACAATGGAGGATTGGGGTAAGGTGATTTCAGGAGGCGGCGAGACTGCCCAGCAGGGCCAGTGCCGCTTCCGACGGGCTGCCCGGCTCGGCTTGGTAGACGATCAGCTGCTGGCCCGGGGCGCTGTTGACGGTCAGCGCCTCGTAGCTCAGTTCCAGCTCGCCGACCAGCCGGTGCCGGAACCGCTTGGTCTCGTGGGTCTTCTGCCGGATGTCGTGGCGCGCCCACAGCCGGCGGAAGTCCGCGCTCTTGACCGACAGCTCGCCGACGGTGTCGATGAGCTGCGGGTCGTCGGGGTCGATCCCGGCGGCCGCCCGCAGGCCGCCGACCGTGTTGACGGCCACGCGCTCCCAGTCCGGGTAGAACTCGCGGGCGTCCGGGTCGAGGAACACGAGCCGGATCAGGTCGCCGCTGTGGGCGTGCCCGGCGAACAACGCCTGGCCCAGCGCGTTGTGCGCCAGCACGTCGAGACAGCGGCCGAGCACGAGCGCGGGCGTGTCCGGCCAGCCGTCCATCAGGCGCAGCAGGTTCGGGCTGACCCGTTCCGGCCGCCGGGCCCGCCGCCGGCGTCCGGGCGCCGGCTGGGCGAGCCGGTGCAGGTGGGCCGAGGCGTCCTCGTCCAGGGCCAGCCCGCGGGCCAGCGCGTCGACGACCTGCGCCGACGGGTTCCGCTCCCGGCCCTGTTCCAGCCGGACGTAGTAGTCGGTGCTGACCCCGGCCAGCAGCGCCACCTCCTCGCGGCGCAGGCCCGCCACCCGGCGTGACCCGCCCGGAGGCAGGCCGAGCTCTTCCGGCCCCACCTGTTCACGGCGGGCCCGGAGGAACTCCCCGAGGGTGTTGTCCTTGACCATGCTTCGAGGCTAACCCGGAATCACTGCACCAGGGTGGTCGTGCCACACCCACCCTCAGACCAGCCGGACCGGCTCCTCGTCGGCGTCCGGCCGCAGCAGCGTCGCCGTGGCCGTGCGCCCGTCGACGTCCAAGGTCATCACCGCGTTGCCGAAGTGCGGCCCGGACACGCAGTGCCACGACAGTGGCGCGGGCCGGACCCCGGTGCGGCGCGCCAGCCCCTCGCTCACCCTGGTCAGCGCCCGCGACCAGCCGGCCCGGAACAGCCGGTTCATGTACCACGGCACGGTGTTGTGCACCGGCGAGCAGGTCAGCTGGTGGACCGGTGCCGCGGTGCCGCCGGGGAACTCGGCGCGGGCCACGTAGGCGTGGTGCACGTCGCCGGAAAGCACGCTGACCGACGCCGGTCCGTCGTCGGCGACCCGGGCGATGAGCTTCGCCAGCTGCTCGAACGACGTGCGGAAGGCCGGCCAGTGCTCGAGGTCCACCAGCTGCCGGATGAACTCGCTGACCCGACCGACCAGCCCGGGCCGGGCGCAGAGCCGCTCGTTGACCGACTGGGCGGCCGACAGCGCGGTGGGCAGCAGCCACGGCAGCGACGTGCCGATCAGCAGGTGGTCGAATTCGCCGGTCGCCTGCTCCTCGATCCAGCCGAACTCTTCGTCGCCGATCATCGAACGGCGGCCGCCCTCGAGGATCCGCCCGGCCCGCGAGTCGATCACCAGCAGCCGGACCGGGCCGAAGTCGCGCCGGTAGGACCACCGGGTGCCCTTGGCGCCGTCGGCCTCCCGGTCGGCCCGGTCGGCGAACTCGCGCAGCAGCTCGGCGTTGTCCTCGCCCGACTTGCGCACCCGCTGGTAGAGCTCGTCTTCGGCCAGCTCGTGCGGGCCCAGGTTGCCGAGGTGCTGGTAGACCCAGTACGAGACCAGCGCGCCGCGGATCCGCTCCGGCCACCAGGACGTCCGGGCCATCTTCGCGCGCCAGGCCTGCGAGGTGTTCCAGTCGTCGCGCACGTCGTGGTCGTCGAAGATCATCGACGTCGGCACGGTCGAGAGCAGCCAGCGGACCGCCGGATCGCACCAGGCCTCGGAGTACAGGTGGCAGTACTCCTCGAAGTCGGCGACCTCGTCGCCGGGCGGCTTCTTGGTATCACGCCGGGTGGCGAGCCACTCCTGCGTCGCTTCGGTGGTCTCGTCGGCGTAGACCTGATCGCCCAGCAACAGCAGCGATTCCGGCCACTCGTCCTCGTCGAGGGCGGCCATCCGGTGGGCGTAGGCGGCGAGCGCGTCCGGGCCCAGCGCGTCCTGCTCCCGCGGCTTGCGGCAGGACCCGAACACCAGCCGGAACCGCGGGTCGCCGGGCCGCAGCGTCCGGATGCGGCTCGGCGGCAGGTCACCGTCCGGTTCCGGCCAGACGACGTCGCCGTCGAGCCGCACTTCGTACGGCGTGCTGCGCCCGGGTTCGAGCCCGGTGAGCACGACCAGCGCGTAGTGGTGGCCGGCGACCTCGAACGTGCGGGCGGCGGCGTCGCCGACACCGACTTCGCAGGAGGCGCCGGTCTCGACCCAGATCGTCGCCGAAGTGGCGTCGACGTGCCGCAGCAGCGGGCCCAGCAGCAGCTCGGTCATCCCGGAAGCCTGCCAGAACTCCGCCGGGGCGGCCGATCGGTGACTCACTCGAAAGTTCCCGAAAGGTTTCGATAATCGTTGACCGGCCGGGCGGCGGGACGAACCATCGTCCCAGCTGCGTTCCCGCCCCCGGAAAGGATTTCCTCGAGTGCGAAGACTCCTCACCGCCCTTTCCGCCGCCGTGCTGGCGATCGCCGCGGCGATCGTGCTGGTCGTGGCGGCGCAGCCGGCGTCCGCGGCCACGTTGACCAGGGTCACCGACTTCGGCAGCAATCCCAGCAACCTCAACATGTACACCTACGTCCCGGACCACGTGGCGGCCCGCCCGGCGCTGCTGGTGGCCGTCCACTACTGCACCGGCTCGGCGTCGGCGATCTACAACGGCTACGCCCGCGACTACGTCACCGCGGCCGACCAGTACGGGTACGTCATCGTGTTCCCGGAAGCCACCCGCAGCGGGCAGTGCTTCGACGTCTCCTCGCCGCAGGCCCTCACCCGTGGCGGCGGCAGCGACCCCGTCGGCATCCTGTCGATGGTCAACTGGGCGAAGCAGCGCTACAACGTCGACTCCTCCCGCGTGTACGTCACCGGCTTCTCCTCGGGCGCGATGATGACGAACGTGCTCGCCGCGGAGTACCCGGACGTGTTCGCCGCCGGCTCGGCGTTCATGGGCGTGCCCGCCGGCTGTTTCGCGACCACCGACGGGTCGAGCTGGAACAGCCAGTGCGCCAACGGGCAGCTCACGAAGTCCCCGCAGCAGTGGGGTGATCAGGCCCGGCAGATGAGCGGCGGGCGCACCGGCCCGTACCCGCGGATGCAGTTGTGGCACGGCACGGCGGACGACACCCTGCGCTACCCGAACTTCGGGGAGGAGATCAAGCAGTGGACGAACCTGCAGGGGATCGGCCAGACGCCGTCGTCGAGTGATTCCCCCCAGTCGGGCTGGACGCGCACCCGGTACGGCGCCACCGGCACGCAGGCACCGGTCGAGGGCATCAGCGTCCAGGGTGCCGGGCACTCGCTGCCGCAGAACGGGATGGTTCAGTACGCGATCGCGTTCCTGGGCTTGAACAGCGGTTCGACCACGACCACCACGCCGACCACGCCGACCACGCCGACCACCACGACGTCTTCGACGCCGCCCGCGGGCAGCACGCTCGGCGGCGCGGCGGCCCGGACCGGGCGCTACTTCGGCACGGCGGTCTCGGCGAGCAAGCTGTCGGACAGCGTGTACACCGGCATCCTGAGCCGCGAGTTCTCCATGATCACGCCGGAGAACGAGCTGAAGATCGACGCGACCGAGCCTTCGCAGGGGCAGTTCTCGTACGCCAACGCGGATCGGATCGTCAGCCAGGCGACCGGCCAGGGCGCCCGGCTGCGCGGGCACACGCTGGCCTGGTACTCGCAGCAGCCCGGCTGGATGCAGGGCATGGAGGGCTCGGCGTTGCGCCAGGCGATCCTGAACCACATCACCCAGGTCGCGTCCCACTACCGCGGCAAGATCTACGCGTGGGACGTGGTGAACGAGGCGTTCGCCGACGGCGGTTCGGGCGCCCGGCGTGATTCGAACCTGCAGCGCACGGGCGACGACTGGATCGAGGCGGCGTTCCGCGCGGCGCGGGCGGCCGACCCGGACGCGAAGCTGTGTTACAACGACTACAACACCGACGACTGGAACCAGGCGAAGACCCAGGCCGTGTACCGCATGGTCCAGGACTTCAAGTCCCGCGGCGTGCCGATCGACTGTGTGGGCTTCCAGTCACACTTCAACCCGAACAGCCCGGTGCCGTCGAACTACCGGACGACGCTGCAGAACTTCGCCGACCTCGGGGTGGACGTCCAGATCACCGAGCTGGACGTCGAAGGCTCGGGGACGGCGCAGGCGAACAACTTCGGCACCGTCACTTCGGCGTGCATGGCGGTCGCGCGCTGCACCGGGATGACGGTGTGGGGCATCCGCGACACGGATTCGTGGCGGGCGTCGGCAACACCGTTGCTGTTCGACGGCAACGGCCAGAAGAAGGCGGCCTACACGGCGGTGCTCGAGGCGTTGAACGCCGGCGCACCCCCGGACGGCGGCACGACCACCACGACTCCCACCACCCCGACCACCCCGACCACCTCGACTACTCCGGCACCTGGTGGCTGTTCGGCCGCTTACGTCAAGACGGCGGAGTGGAACGTCGGCTTCAACGGCCAGGTGACGGTGTCGGGGTCGAACAACTGGGTGCTCACGGTGACGTTCCACGCACCCCAGAAGGTGATCGGCAGCTGGAACTACACGGGAACGTGGGACAGCACGGGCTACGTGCTGACGGCGAGGCCCAACGGAAGCGGCAACGTCATCGGCTTCACCGTCCAGCACGGCGGCAACCTGACCGACCCGACCGTGACCTGCGCGAGTCCATAGTGGTCGTCATCACAGGGCCGAGGTGCTGCGAAAACTGTCGGTGGTGACGGATAGCCTCAGCACATGAAAACGGACGACGCGACAGTCCCGGCGCACCAGCTCACCAAGGGCCAGTGGTTCTGGCACGAGCCGGCGCCGGGGCTGCCCGCGTGGCAGCTGCAGGTGAACTCGGCGGAGTTGCGGGAGGACTCCGTCGAGATCTTCACCACCGATGATGAGCGAGAGCTGGTTTCGTACCCGAGGAACAGGCTGATCCGCCTGGCCGAGGCGGCTTGAGAGGGGCTCGAGGGAGGTCGCTGGGGACACAAACCCGCCGGCACGCCTGGTAGGCGAGCCGGCGGGTGTTCGGTCGGCTGGCGCTGGCCGGGTCAGTCGGCCTGGGGGTGTTCGGTCGGCTGGCGCTGGCCGGGTCAGTCGGCCTGGGGGTGTTCGGTCGGCTGGCGCTGGCCGGGTCAGTCGGCCTGGGGGTGTTCGGTCGT
>NZ_JBEZYY010000016.1:0-85768 GCF_040638975.1 Amycolatopsis sp. NPDC024027 | reverse complement strand
ACGACTGGCGCTGGCCCGGTCAGTCGGCCTGCGGGTCTTCGGTCCACTGGCGCTTACCGGGCTCAGCCGGCCGGTGGTTTCCTCCGGCTCAGCCGGGCGGTGTCGCGAGTGGGCGGCTAGCCCGCGTCCCGGAGGGCCGGCGGGCGCCACGTCATGCGGACCGTTGTTCCCGTGGCGCTCGTGTCTATGTCGGACTGGTCCGTCACCTGGTCGATCAGCAGCAGGCCGCGGCCACCTGAGGTGCGCAGGCCCGCTTCGCGCGGGCGCGTCGCCGGGATGCCGCAGCCGGTGTCCGTCACCGTCACCGTGATCGCGTCGCCCTCTCGGCGGGCCTGCAAGCGGGCCCAGCCGTGGCCGTCCGGGTAGGCGTGGGCCGCTACGTTGGCCAGGGCCTCGTACGTCGCCAGTGTGATGTCGTGCCGGCTGTCCGGGTCGAGCGGGAATTCGCTCAGCCACTGGATCAGCTTGCGGCGCAGGCCGGCCATCTCGTTGGGCAGAGCCGGCGCCAGTTCTTCGAATGCCGGGGCGACCACGGCTCCGGCGGCGAAGCGCTCCGGGGCCGTGGTCCCGGCTTGGTCGGCGTCGGTGCTCTCGCCCGTATCGACGCCAGTTTCCGGGGTATGTCGATACACGATCCGCTCCCATCGTTCAGCCGCGGTTCCCCCGTTTCAGCGGGCTTCTCACGTGGACTACCCACCGCCACGGAGTCTTACCCGTTGTGCTTCGTGAGATCTGTCGCTACAGTTGGAGACGCTCCTCGCGGATGTCGGCCCCTCGGCCGCCCGGAGGCAGCTCCCCGGATCCAGGCCAGTCGGCCTCTTTCCTTCTTCCCGGCCTCGCCGTCTGTGCGCGGGCCCCATCACCATCTCAGGAGACACCCATGTCTTTTCACGGAATCCTCGACCTGTCCGGTAAAACCCCGTTCGCCCGGCCCGGCTACCGGCCCGCGCCCGACGACGTTGCCGTCCCCCTTTCCCTGGTGCGCAAGCACAACCTGCGGCCCGGCGACGAAATCACCGGCACCGCCGAGAAGATCACCAGCGTCAACGGCCGCGACCCGGACGAGCCGCGCCCGCGCTTCGCCGACCTCGTGCCCGTGCACCCGGATCGCCGGCTGCTGCTCGAAACCACGCCGGCGCGGCTGCTGCCCCGCGTCATCGACCTCGTCACCCCGCTCGGCCGGGGGCAACGCGCCTTGGTCGTCTCGCCGCCGAAAGCCGGGAAAACCACGGTGCTGCAGGAAATTGGCCACGGGCTGTCGGTCAACCACCCCGACTGCCGGCTGCTGGTCCTGCTCGCCGACGAACGTCCCGAAGAGGTCACCGAGCTGAGCCGGACCGTGCGCGGCGAGGTGATCGCGTCCACTTTCGACCGTCCACCCGCCGAACACGTTGCTGTCGCGGAACTCGCCGTCGAGCGCGCGAAACGCTTGGTGGAGCACGGCGAAGACGTCGTGCTTCTGCTCGACTCGCTCACCCGCCTCGGCCGCGCGTACAACCTTTCGGCCCGCCCGTCCGGCCGCACGCTGTCCGGCGGCGTCGACGCGGCCGCGTTGCTGCCGATGAAGCGGATCCTCGGCGCCGCACGGAACGTCGAGGGCGGCGGTTCGCTCACGATCATCGCGTCGGCGCTGGTGGAAACCGGTTCGCTGGCCGACACGGTGTTCTTCGAGGAGCTGAAGAGCACCGGCAACGCCGAGCTCAAACTCGACCGCAAGACCGCCGAGCGGCGCGTCTTCCCGGCGGTCGACGTGGCCGCCTCCGGCACCCGGCGCGAAGAACTGCTGGTCACCCCGGGCGAGCTCGCGGCCATGCGCGAAGTCCGGCGGGCGTTGCCGGGCCCGCACGCGATCGAGCAGCTGCTGGAGCAGCTCCGCAAGACCGGCTCCAACGCCGAGTTCCTGCTCCGCGTGACGGGTGCGGCGCTGCCGGAAGCGGCCTGAACACTCAGCCTTCGCGCCGCTCCCGCAGTTCGCCGATCACTTTGGCGCCGACGCCATCGGCTTCCTCGGGGTTGTCCGGCGGTTCGCCTTCGCCGCGACGGTAGAGCCGGTCTTCGGAGCGGCCGGGATCTTCGGTGTCGGGCCGGGCGATCTCGGGTTGCTGTTCGTTCGGATGCGACATTCCCGAGAGGTACCCGGTCTGCGCGCTTCCACTCATCGGGGCGGCTGGTACGGGGTCGCCCGCGGGTACGAAGGCCGCTCGGGCCCGCGGTTGAGTGAGGCAACGAGGAACCCGAACCCGACAACGGTGACAACGAGCGGCGCGGCCCCGGGAGCAAAGGCCCACCACCCAACCCCGGCGGCGGCCACCACCCAGGCGGCGACCAGGGTCCGTTTCGCGGTGAGCGGATACGGCTTCGGCAGCTCCCGGACAGCGAATCCACCGAGCACGAGCAGTCCGGCGAGGGTGACGAGCAGCACGGTCAAGTACACGGGATGTCCTCCATCGGGGAGTAGGGCATCTCTCGGATGACTACCCCCACCGGCGAGGGACAAGCCGTGGCGTCGGGCACACCAGCGGCTGCGGGGTCGACGCACCGGCGCGAATCGGGTGGGCTCACCTGCTCGGCACCGCACCTCGGCGGCCCAGTGGGCCGTGAGCGCTGGGGACCACCCGCGCGGCACCCGGGCCCCGCCTCTCGGTGGCCCATCGGTTGCGGACCGGCGCGCGCGGGTCTGCCTTGCCTGGCACCGCACCTCGGCGCCTCAGCAGGCGGGCGAGCGCGGGGCTCTCACCCGGCGCGGGACCTGGGCACCACCCCTCGATCGCCCACCGGCTGCGCCCCGCCGCGCGTGGGTCTGCCTTGCCCGCGCCGCACTTCGGCGGCCCAGCAGGCGGGCGGGCGAGGGGCTCACCTGCCCGTCACCCGGCCACCGCGCCCCTCACGTGCCGCGGCCGGTCGTCTTCTGAAGAGCGTCGATCCGCTCGGACGCCTCCGCCTTCGTCAGGTTGTCCGGCACCTCTTCACCGGCTTCCTGCGCCAGCGTCTGCAGGTACGACTTCTGCGGCCCGGTCATCGGCTCGTCGCCGGTGGTCCAGTCGCTCGGGTCCTTCTCGGGGTTCGGTTCCACCTGATCGGTCATCTCAGCTCCAATCGAACATCTGTTCGCCTGCGATCGACTGTAGCGCAGGGGTCCGACAATCGCCGCTCACGGGGCGGCCGGGGGTGTGCTCGGGCCGCCCGCCTCGTGGCCCGGCCGGCCGTGCGTCCGGCGGTCGTCCTTCATCTGCTGCTCGTGCAGGTGGCGGCGCCCTCCGGTGAGCGAAGTGAGCAGCTCACGCTCAAGGTCGCGGCACGCCTTGTAGTAGCCGTCGTCGTACTCCTCGACGACCTGGAAAGTCCACCGATCGGGTAATACGTTGAGCCCGATGAGCTCTTCGGAGATCCGCCTCGCCCAGTCGCCGTGGCCGGCCTTCCCGAGCTGCTCCACGGCCTCGCCGAGGGCCAGGTCCGCGCTGCCGGTCAGCTGGTGGAAGGAGTAGAGGTGCCCGCGAGCGCGCTCGATCGTCTCGAGGGCCTCGGTCACCTTGCCGACGGCTTCGACGGTGACGGCGTCAGGGTTCTCGTCCATGCGCGAAAAGTGCCCCGTTCCGCGATTTCTACACTTCGCGGAACGGGGCACCCGTGGTACCTCAGGCCGTGGGGCGCGTGGCTCCCGCGTACTCGCTCATCAGCGGCGAGATCTTGACGACGTCGCCGCTCGTCGGCGCGTGCACCATCTTGCCGTCGCCGATGTACATCCCGATGTGGGACACGGGGGAGTAGTAGGCGACGAGGTCGCCGGGCTGCAGCTGGGAACGCGACACCGAGGTGCCGAAGCCGGCCTGTGCCGCGGAGTTCCGCGGCAGGGTGATGCCGGCCTGCTTGTACGCCCACTGCATCAGGCCCGAGCAGTCGAACGTGCTCGGCCCGGTCGCGCCCCAGACGTAGGCGCTGCCCAGCTTGCTGAGCGCCGCGTCGACCGCCTTCTGGGCCGCCGCGCTGGGTGCCTTCACGGTCGGCGCCGCACCGCCGGTGTCCTTCTGGGCGGCCTTGTCGGAGGTGCTGAGGTTCCGGCTCTGCGCCTCGATCTGGTCGATCTGGCCCTGCAGGTCCTTCTTCTTGGCCTCGATGTCCGAGGCCAGCTTCGCCGCCGCGTCCCGGGCGTCCTGCGCCCGCTTCGCCGCGTCGGCGGCCGACTTCTCGGCCGCCGCGGCCTTGGCCGCCGCGCCGCTGAGGTTGCCCATCGCGTTGTTCTTGTCGGTCGCGATGACCTCGAGCGCCGCCGAGCGGTCCAGGAAGTCCTGAGTGGACGTTCCGGCCAGCAGCGCCGACAGCTTGTTCATCTGGACGCCACTGGTGAACGACGCTCCGGCGAACTTGTCCACTTCGGACTGGTACTTCTGCTTCGCCTCGATGGCCTGGGCGCCGGCGTTCTTCGCGGCGTCGACGTCGGCGTTGGCCTTGTCGAGCTGACCCTGCTTCGCGGTCAGGTCGTCCTGGGCCCGGAGCAGGTCTTCGTTGAGCTTTTCCGCCTGCGCCGCGAGATCGCGGTACTTGGCGAGGGCGTCCGAGCCGGCGGGGGGCGCCTGGAGGACGGGGACGGGGGCGGCGGTGGCCACCGGCTGGGCCATGGTGACGAGGGTGATCACCGAGGCCGCGGCGAGGGCACCTGACACCACGCGCTTGACTTGGTGCGAACGCATTCTCGCGCGGGTCTCCTTTGCTGATCGGCCGCCGGCGGGTACCGGGACGGCGAGTCGGGGGCCTCGCCCGTGCCCGGGGCGCGCTCGACCGCAAGAGGAAGAGCCCGCGTGGGGTCCGGTACCCGGCAGGGGGGTATCGGCGGCGATCTCGCGTCGCCGTCGGGGGACGACCGGGGGCCGCGAGATCTCGAACAGGTTACGAAACGAGCACGGGTACGTCCAGGGCGGGCCGCCAGAAACTCTCCGTGACGCCGATCAACACGCCTGGACCAGTGGGTCCGTCCTCGACTGTGTCAGGGATTACATGCTGTCACCACCCTTGATTACCCTACCCCCCTAGGGTATTTCTGGAGGTATGACGAACTCGACCTACACCGTCACCGGCATGACGTGCGGCCACTGCGCCCGGTCGGTGGAAGAGGGGATCCGCGAACTCGACGGCGTCACCGGGGTCGCCGTGGACCTCGGTACCGGCGCGGTGACCGTGCGCAGCACCGCCGCCCTGTCCACCGACGACGTGCGGGGCGCTGTGGAAGAAGTGGGGTACCGGCTGACATGAACACCGCAGCGAAGCTCGGGGCCTACGGCGCGGCCCTCGCCCTGGTCGCCTGCGGCGGCTGGGTGACCGGCACCGCCGTCGGTCCCTTCCCGCGCGCGACCGGGGCGGGGACCGAGGCCGCCGGGCACGCGGACACCCACGGCGGCACCGCCGCGGCGGTCGTGGACCACCAGCCCGGCGGGCTGGCCTCGGCGGCGGGCGGCTACACCCTCGAACCCGCGTCCACCACGCTCACCCCGGGCGCCACCACGGCGTTCACCTTCAAGATCACCGGTCCGGACCGCGCCGCCGTGACCGCCTACGACGTCGAGCACGAGAAGCGGATGCACTTCATCGTCGTCCGCCGCGACACCACCGGGTACCGGCACCTGCACCCCGACCTGGGCGCCGACGGCACGTGGACCGTGCCGATCGCGATCGCCGACGCGGGCAGCTACCGGGCCTTCGCGGACTTCACGCCGTCCGGCGGAAAGGCGCAGACGCTGGGCGTCGACCTCGTCGCGCCCGGGCTGTTCCAGCCGGTCGACCACTGGGAGTCGCGGGTCGCGGACGTGGGCGGCTACCGTGTCCGGCTCGACGGCGACCTGGTCCCCGGCCGCTCCTCGCGGGTGACGGCGACGGTGACCGAGGACGGCCACCCGGTCACCGATCTGCAGCCCTACCTCGGCGCGTACGGCCACCTCGTCGCCCTCCGCCGCGGCGACCTGGGGTATCTGCACGTCCACCCGGACGGCGAGCCCGGCGACGGGAAGACCGCCGCGGGCCCGGCCGTGACGTTCTTCGCCGAGGTGCCCTCCGCCGGGACCTACCGCCTGTTCCTGGACTTCCGCCACGGTGGCGTCGTCCGGACCGCCGAATTCACCGTGACCACCGCGGAAGGGAGCGCGTCGTGACCGTGCAGCTGGACCGGGCCGAGGTCGAACTGGCCATCACCGGCATGACCTGCGCGTCCTGCGCCATGCGGATCGAACGCAAGCTCAACAAGCTGGACGGCGTCACGGCAACGGTCAACTACGCCACGGAGAAGGCGAAGGTCAGCTACGCCGGCGACGTCGCTCCGCAGGACCTCGTCGCCCAGGTCGAAGCGGCGGGCTACGGCGCCACGCTGCCCGCGGCGGACGCGGCGGACGCGGTGGAAGCGGTGGAACCGGAACGGGCCGGCGAGGACCCCACCCGGACCCTGCGGCAGCGCCTGCTCGGTTCCGCGGTGCTCAGCGTCCCCGTGGTCGTCCTGGCGATGGTGCCGGCCTGGCAGTTCACCTACTGGCAGTGGATCTCGCTCACCCTGGCCGCCCCGGTGCTGGTGTGGGGCGCGTGGCCGTTCCACCGCGCCGCGTTCGCCAACCTCCGCCACAGCGCCGCCAGCATGGACACGCTCATCTCGATCGGCACGCTCGCCGCGTTCGGCTGGTCGCTGTACGCGCTGCTGTTCGGCAGCGCGGGCACTCCCGGCATGACCCACCCGTTCGAGCTGACCGTCGAGCGGATGGCCGGCGACGGCGCGATCTACCTCGAGGTCGCCGCCGGCGTGACGACGTTCATCCTGGCCGGCCGCTACTTCGAGGCCCGCTCGAAGCGCCGGGCCGGCGCCGCCCTGCACGCGCTGCTGGACCTCGGCGCCAAGGACGTCGCCGTGCTGCGCGACGGCCGGGAACGGCGCGTCCCGATCGGCGAGCTCGCCGTCGGCGACCGGTTCGTGGTGCGGCCGGGGGAGAAGGTGGCGACCGACGGCGTCGTCGAGGACGGCGGGTCCGCGATCGACGCGAGCCTGCTCACCGGCGAGAGCGTGCCGGTGGAGGTGCGCCCGGGCGACGTCGTGGCCGGCGCCACGGTGAACGCCGGTGGCCGGCTCGTCGTCCGCGCCACCCGCGTCGGTGCCGACACGCAGCTGGCGCAGACCGCCCGGCTGGTCGAGGCGGCGCAGACGGGCAAGGCGCAGGTCCAGCGGCTCGCGGACCGCGTCTCGGCGGTCTTCGTCCCGATCGTCATCGCGCTCGCCGTGGCGACGCTCGCCTTCTGGCTCGGGGCCGGGGAGACACCGTCGGCCGCGTTCACCGCCGCGGTCGCCGTGCTCATCATCGCGTGCCCGTGCGCGCTGGGGCTCGCGACGCCGACGGCGCTGCTGGTCGGCACCGGCCGCGGCGCGCAGCTGGGCATCCTCATCAAGGGCCCGGAGGTGCTCGAATCGACCCGGCGCGTGGACACCGTCGTGCTCGACAAGACCGGCACCGTGACCACCGGGAAGATGGCGCTGGTGCGGGGCGGCGGCGAAGTGCTGCGCCTCGCGGGCGCGGTCGAGGCGGCATCCGAGCACCCGGTGGGCCGGGCGATCGCGGACGCCGCTCGCGAGCGGTTCGGCGCACTGCCGTCCGTTGTGGACTTCCGCAGTACCCCGGGCCTGGGCGTGGAAGGCGTGGTGGACGGGCACAAGGTCGTCGTCGGGCGGGCGGAATTCGCCGGGGACCACGCGGAGGAGCACCCGGGCACCACGGTTTCCGTGGCCTGGGACGGCGAAGTGCGCGGCCGGCTGGTCGTCGCGGACACGGTGAAGCCGACGTCGGCCGAAGCGGTCCGCAGGCTGCGGGCACTCGGCCTGACGCCGGTGCTGCTGACCGGGGACGCCGGAACCGTCGCGCGGGCGGTCGCCGCCGAGGTCGGCATCGAGCACGTGATCGCCGAAGTGCTCCCGAAGGACAAAGCCGACGTGGTGCGGCAGCTGCAGGCGGACGGCAAGGTCGTCGCCATGGCCGGCGACGGCGTCAACGACGCGGCCGCGCTCGCCCAGGCGGATCTGGGCCTGGCCATGGGGACCGGCACCGACGCCGCGATCGAGGCCGCCGACCTGACGCTCGTGCGCGGCGACCTGCTCGCCGCGGCCGACGCGATCCGCTTGTCGCGCCGGACGTTGCGGACGATCAAGGGCAACCTGTTCTGGGCCTTCGCCTACAACGTCGCCGCGCTGCCGCTGGCCGCCGCGGGCCTGCTGAACCCGATGATCGCCGGCGCGGCGATGGCGGTCAGCTCGGTCTTCGTCGTCACGAACAGCCTGCGCCTGCGGGGGTTCCGGGCCGGGTGAAACCGGTTTGTACGTCCCTTGTATCCGGTTGGGCGATTCTCGTGGCCATCGCACCACCGACCCATGGAGGACCAAGATGTTCACGAAGGCCGCCGTGCTCACGGCGCTCACCGCCGCTGCGTTCGCCGTGGCCGCACCGGCTCAGGCCGAGACTGCGGCCACGACGGTGCTGCCCGGTGCGAACATGGAGGCCGTGCTCAAGGCGGCCCAGATCGACCCGCGCCGCGCCGACGACACGTTGACGCCTGGAGCACACGACAGCGTCCTGCTCGTCGAGCAGGCGCTGCAGGCGAAGGGACTGCTGGCGAGCCAGTACGTCGACGGCTACTTCGGCACCACGACGATCACGGCGTACTCGCAGTACCAGAAGTCGCTGGGCTACACCGGCCTCGACGCTTCCGGCCTGCCGGGCAAGACTTCGCTGGAGAAGCTGGGCGAAGGCCGGTACACGGTCACGAACGCGGTTTCCGCGGGCAGCCAGGTGACCTACCACGGCAAGACCCTCAACACCCGCACCAAGGCGATGCTCGTTGCGGCGGAAGGAAAAGCGGGCTTCCAGGTCAGCTTGACGCAGGGCTCGTACAACCCCGGTGGCGTCGACGCCTCGGCCGGGACGCACGACGGCGGCGGCGCGATGGACATCTCGGTGTCCGGCATGTCCTCGACCACCCGGAACACCCTGCTGAAGGCGCTGCGCAACGTCGGGTTCGCGGCCTGGTACCGCACGCCGGCGCAGGGCTTCGAGTACCACATCCACGCGATGGCCGTCTCCGACCCGGACCTGTCGTCGGGTGCGCAGCACCAGACCGGCGACTACTACCTGGGCATGAACGGCCTGGCCGGCCGCGGCGCCGACGACGGCCCGCAGGTCGCGAAGGTCACCTGGGAGGAGTACCAGCGCGGCTGATGCCGGGGTGGGCCCGGCCGTGGTGGCACGGCCGGGCCCACCGGTGGTTTGATCGAAGGACCAACGACGTGGGGGTGCTCCGATGCCGCTGAAGGCGTTCCGGTTCGGCGTGGTCGCGGGCGCGACCGATGGCGGAGCCAGGTGGCTCGCCACCGCTCGCCGTGCCGAAGAGCTCGGCTATTCGACGCTGCTCTGCCCGGACAACCTGAACATGCCGACGCCGACCGCCGCGCTCGCGGCGGCCGCGGCGGCCACGACCGAGCTGCGCGTCGGCTCGTTCGTGCTGGCCGGTCCGCTGCGGACCGCGCGGGCGGCGGCCTGGGAGGCGCGGAGCCTGACCGTCGTCACGGACGGCCGGTTCGAGCTCGGCCTCGGCACCGGGCGGCCGGAAATGCGGCAGCAGGCCGAAGAACTCGGGCTGCCGTACGGCTCGGGGCAGGAGCGCCTCGACTCGATTTCCGAGACGATCGACCACGTCCGCCGGCTGGACGGCGACGGGCACACGCCGGTGATGATCGCCGCGGGCGGGCCGAAGGCCCGCCGCCTCGCCGGGAGGAAGGCCGACATCGTCACGATGGCCGGTGGCGTGCTGACCACCCGGGAGGAAATGACCGGGTACGTCGAGGAAGTCCGTTCGGCGGCCGGTGACCGCGACCTCGAGTTCGCGATGAACATCTGGGTGGTCGGCGACACGGTCCCGCCGTGGATCCGCGGCTTCATCGGCGTCGACGCCGAGACGCTGATCGAGCACGACTCCCTCGGCCTGCTCCGCGGCGGCGTCGACGACATGGTGGCGGAGCTCGAACGCCGTCGCGCGGAACAGGGCGTGTCCTACTTCAGCGTCAACGGTGCGTTCCTCGAGGAGTTCGCGCCGGTGGTGGCGCGGCTGTCGGGGAAGTGAGCGTGGCGGGGTCGGTGTTGGCGCCGCACAGCAGGACGGCGACCCGTTCGCCCGGCGCGGGCCGGTAGGCGCCGGAGAGCAGGGCGGCGAACGCGGTCGCCCCGCCGGGTTCGACGGCGAGGCGGTAGCGGTCCCACAGCGCCGCCCGCGCTTCGCCGATCGCGGTGTCGTCCACCAGCACCGAGCCCGCGTCCGTGCGGGTGGCGACCGCGAACGCGATGTCGCCGAGCCGGGACGCGCCCAGCGAGTCGGCGGCGACGCCGGAGACGCCGACCGTGACCGGCTCGCCGGCGGCCAGCGCCGAGTGCAGCGTCGGGATCGTGCGCGGCTCGACGCCGATCACGCGCGCCCGGCCTTCGACCGCGGCGGCGACGCCGGCCAGCAGCCCGCCGCCGCCGACCGCGACGAGGATCGTGTCCGGGGTGTCCGCCTGCTCCAGCAGTTCGAGGCCGAGGGTGCCCTGGCCGGCGCAGATGTCCGGGTGGTCGTAGGCGTGGCAGAAGAGCTCGCCGGAGTCCGCCGCGTGCTTGACGGCCGCGTCGTAGGCGTCGGCGTACTTCTCGCCGACGAGTTCCACCGCCGCGCCGAGCTGGCGGAGTTTCGCGACCTTCACCGCGGGCGCGGTCGCCGGGACGTAGACCCGCGCCGGGAGGCCGAATTCGCGGGCCGCGTAAGCGACGGCGAGCCCGGCGTTGCCCCCGGACGCGGCCACCACGCCGGTTTGCGCACCGGCGGCGAGGATCCGGTTGAAGGCGCCCCGGGCCTTGAACGACCCGGTGTGCTGCAGCTGCTCCAGCTTGAACCACGCGCCTTCGTCCGCGGCGAGCACCGGCGTCCGGCGGATCTGGCCCTCGATGCGTGCCGCCGCCCGTTCGACATCCGCTGTGCTGATCATGGCTTCAGCATGCGCGCGGGCCGACATAAGCACCAGCGACGTCTCCTATGCTGGAGTTAGCAGAACTTACGGCTGGAGGCTCCCGTGCTCGACGCCCACCGCCTGGCCGTGCTGGCCGAGGTCGCGCACGCCGGCTCGATCGCCGCGGCCGCCCAGCGGCTTTCGTTCACGCCGTCCGCCGTCTCGCAGCAGCTGGCCAAGCTGGAGCGCGACGCCGGGGCCCGCCTGCTGGACCGGCACGCCCGCGGCGTCACGCTCACGCCGGTCGGGGAGGCGCTGCTCGTCCACGCCGAGGCGATCGTCGGGGAGCTGCGCACGGCCGAGCGGACCGTCCGCGCGCTGCTCGACGAGGAGCTCACCGTCGGCACGTTCGCCAGCGCGGGCATGACCCTGGTGCCCGCCGCGCTCGCCGGCTTCCGCCGCGACCACCCCGGTGTGGCGCTGCGGCTGCTGGACCTGGAGCCACCGGACGGGTACGGCCTGGTCAGCTCCCGCGAGCTGGACCTGCTGATCACCCACCGCTACCCCGGCGCACCGCTGCCCGACCCGCGCGGCCTGCAGCGGACGCTGCTGCGCTCGGAGCGGTTCCGGCTGATCCTGCCGGAAGGGCACGCGAAGGCCGGCGCCCGCCGGCTCACCCTGCGGACGCTGGCCGCGGAGGACTGGATCTCCGGCAGCCCGGGCGTGCCCAACCGAGCCTGTCTCGAGCAGCTCGCCGACGCCGCCGGTGTCCGGCTGCGGGTGGCGTACGAAACCCGGGACTACCAGGTGATCCTGGCGCTGGTGGAGGCCGGGCTGGGTATCGCGTTCGTGCCGGAGAGCGTGTTGGAGCGGGTGGGCGCGGCCCGCGTCGAGGTGCGCGACGCGGCGGACGCCCAGCCGGCCCGGGAGATCTTTCTGGTGCACCACCGGCGTCCTGGCCCGCTGGTGACCGAGATGGTGACGCGGCTCAGCCGGTGACTCAGCCCACCGGACGTCCCGTGCTTTCGAACCGCGCCGACGCCGACCGCAACGCGTCCAGGCAAGCCCGCACCGCGCCTCGGTCCTCCTCGCCGGCCCGGCAGACCGCGTAGATCGTGCGGGTCAGGGCCGGGCGCGTGGCCAGGATCCGCACCCCGTCCGGCAGCCGGTCACGGGCCAGCCGGGGGACCAGTGCCGCGCCGACGTTGCCCGCCACCAGGGCCAGCTGGGTCGGGTAGCCGCCCACCGTGCAGCTGATCCGCGGCTCCAGCCGCTGCTTGCGCAGCACCTGCACCAGCCATGCGTAACACCCGGACCCGGCGCTCCAGCCGATCCACGGCAGGTCGTCCACTTCGGACAGATCGACCGCCTTGCGGTGGGCCAGCCGGTGTCCGGCGGGCAGGGCGAGGTCCGCGACGTCGGAGAACAGCGCGATGCGCGTCGTCGACGGCGGGAGCACCGTCGGGCGGTCGTTCCAGCTCTCCAGCACGCCGACGTCGAGGTCGCCGGCCAGCACGCGGGGCAGCGTCTGCTCGGCCTCGCCCTCGTGCAGCGTCACCGCCAGCCGCGGGTGCCGGTCGGCGAGGGTGGCCAGCGCGGGCGGCAGCAGCGCGTGGACCGTCGTCGGGATCGCGCCGATCCGCAGCGGCCCGATGACGTCCTCGCGCAGCAGCTCCAGGTCCGCCTTCGCCGCGGCGACCTGCGCGAGGATCCGCTCCGCGTGCCCGGCCAGCACCTGGCCCGCCTTCGTCAGCCGGACGCCGCGGCCGCGCGGCTCCAGCAGCGGCTGCCCGGCCTCCCGCTCCAGCTTCGCCAGCTGCTGCGACACCCCGGACGGCGTGACGTGCAGGGACTCGGCCGCCGCGGCGACCGAGCCGTGGGTCGCGACCGCGTGCAACGCCCGCATCCGCTCGAGTCCGTACACGGTAGCAATACTACTGAATTCCAGGCAGAAACATTCGCTTGTCCTTGACAGTCGCCCACCGCACGCTGGAGAAGTGCTCACGACCGACGCCCCGACGTTCAACCGCCGCTTCGACCCGCGGCTGCTCGCCGCGCTCGGCAGCTTCTGCATCTCGCTGTCGTCGGTCTTCATCAAGGTTTCGCACGTCAGCGGCAGCACGAGCGCGTTCTGGCGCTGCCTGCTCGCGTGTCCGGTGCTGCTCCTGCTGGCCGGGCGCGAACGGGGGAAGGCCGGCCCCGCGCCACGCCGCCGGGTGCTCTTCCCGCTGCTGGCCGGGACCGGGCTCGGCCTGGACTTCGTGCTGTGGGGCGAAGCGATCCCGCGGGTCGGCGCCGGCATCGCGACCGTGCTGCTCGCCGTGCAGGTGGTGATCGTGCCGCTGCTGGCGTTCGCGTTCCTGGCCGAGCGGCCGGCGAAGCGGTTCCTCGCCGCGGTACCGGTGCTGCTCGGCGGGATCGTGCTGGCCGGCGGGTTCGCCGGCACCGGTTCGTTCGGCTCGGACCCGGTCACCGGCGCCGTCGCGGCTCTGCTCGCCGGCGCCGGGTACGCCGGCTACCTCTTCCTGATCCGGCTCAGCGGCGGCACGGGCACGCAGGCGCACTCGCTGGTGCTGGCCACGGTCTCCGCCGGCGCGGTCGCCGTCGTGCTGGGTGTCCCGACCGGCACGCTCGACCTGGCGCCGGGCTGGCCCGCGTTCGGCTGGCTGATCGCACTCGCCGGTGTCGGCCAGCTGGCGGGCTGGCTGCTCATCTCCGCCGCGCTGCCCCGGATGTCCGCCACCACCGGGTCGACGCTGATGCTGCTGCAGCCGGTCGGCGCGGTGCTGCTCGGCGTCGGCCTGCTCGGGGAGACACCCGGGTGGGCCCAGCTGATCGGGTGCGCGGGCGTCGTCGCCGCGGTCTGCTTCGCCGGCAGCGGACGTTCTGCGCGCGAAGGCCGTCCCGGCTAACGTCGCGGGCATGCGGGTGCTGGTGGCCGGGGCGTCGGGGTTCGTCGGCAGCCGGTTGTGCCCGGCGCTGGAGGCGGCCGGGCACGAGGTGCTCGCGATGACGCGGCACCCCGCGAAGTACCGCGGCGCCGGGAAAGCCGTCCGCGGCGACGTCGCCGACGTCGGCTCGCTGCGGGACGCGCTCAAGGGCGTCGAAGCCGCCTACTACCTCGTGCATTCACTCGACAGTGCGGACTTCAAGCGCCGCGACGCCGACGCCGCGCGCGCGTTCGCCCGGGCCGCGGCCGACACGGGCCTGCGCCGGATCGTCTACCTCGGCGGGCTCGGGGACGACGCCGATGCGCTGTCGGACCACCTCGCCAGCCGCCGCGAGGTCGAACGGCTGCTGGGGGAGACCGGCGTGCCGGTGACGGTGCTGCGCGCCGGGATCGTGGTCGGGCACGGCGGCACGTCGTGGGAGCTGACGCGGCAGCTGGTGGAGCACCTGCCGGCGATGGTCACCCCGCGCTGGGTCGGCACGCGCACGCAGCCGATCGCGGTCGCCGACGTCGTCCGCTACCTGGCCGGCGTCCTCGACCACCCGGAGGCCGCCGGCCGGACGTTCGACATCGGCGGTCCCGAAGTGCTGGCCTACCGCGACATGCTGCAGCGGGTGGCGGCGATCGAGGGACGGCCGCTGCTGATCCTGCCGGTCCCGCTGCTTTCCCCGCGCCTGTCGTCGTACTGGCTTTCGCTCGTCACCGACATCGACGTCACCACCGGGCGGGCGCTGATCGACTCGATGACCAACGAGGTCGTCGTCCGCGACGACGCGATCCGCCGGATCGTCGAGTTCGAGCCGATGGGCTACGACGAAGCCGTCCTGCAGGCCCTGGGCGAGCGGGCGAAGAGCCGGCGGCCGGCGTGAAGCCGTTCCTCACCGCGGTGACCGTCGCCGGGTCCGGCCTGCTCGGCGCGTCACTGGCCAGCCGTCCCGGCTCCCGCCGCTTCCACGTGCTCACGGCCTCGGTGGCGGCGACGTGGCTCGCCGGGGCGCAGGCGGCCGGACCGGTGCCCCGAGGCCGCCGGGACGTCCTCCAACCGGTGGTGGCGGGAGCGGGCGCGTTCGGCGTGTTCTACGGCTGCGCGCTGGTGGCCCGCCACATCCCGCCGCTGCGCCGGGCGATCACCGGGGTCCTGGACCACGCCCACCGCGGTTCGAAGGCCTCGGTGGTGGCGACGGCGTTGCTCACGGGAGCGGCGGAAGAGGTGTTCTTCCGCGGCGCGCTCTACGACGCGGCGGGCGCCCGGGCTTCCACGGCGGTGTACGTGCTTTCCACGGTGGCGACCCGGAATCCCGCGCTGGTGCTGGCGTCGGCGGTGATGGGCACGCTGTTCGCGTGGCAGCGCGGCCGGTCGGGCGGGGTACAGGCACCGGTGCTGACGCACGTGGTCTGGTCGGCGCTGATGCTGGCGTTCATGCCGCGCCTCTTCCCGCCGGAAACTCTCGACTCAGCCGGGGTTCGCGCACCAGAATGACCGCTTGTGCGGATCATGCTCGCGGTTGTCGCCGTCCTCGCCGCTGTCGCCGGATGCCAGGCCGAGGTGGCAGGCCGCGCCTATCCCCTCCAAGACGGCTTCGTCGTCAAGGACGGGACGCAGCTGCGGTTCCGCCCCGTCCTGAGCGAAGTGCCCGCCGGCCCGGCGGTCGGCTCACCGGGGCAGCGGCAGAGCACGGACCCCGCCACGCAGGAAGCCGCCGCGCGGGCGCTCTCCTGCGGGCCGGGCGAACCGGATGCCCTCGACGGCCGGGACGACCCGGCGCTTCCGCTGGTCAGCTGCGACCGCGCGCAGGGCACCCGGTACCTCCTCGGCCCGGGTTTCCTCAGCGGCGCGGACGTGAGCTGGGTGGCGGCACGTGTCGACCCGGAGACCGGAAACGCCGCCGTCACCGTGAACTTCACCGCCGCCGGGGCGGGGACGTGGGCGGAGTGGACCGGGCACAACCTCGGCAAGCAGGTCGCCATCGTCCTGAAGAGCCGGGTGCTCACCGCGCCGATGATCCAGTCCGCCATCACCGGCGGTACCACGCAGATCACGGGCCGGCTCACGCTGCCCGAAGCGCAGCAGCTGGCGCGGGAGATCGCCGGCGCCTGACGCTCAGCAGGGCGGTATTTCCCGGCACGCCTCGGTGGCCGTCTTGCTGCTCGCCTGCTGCAGAAGCGTGTAGAGCGTCTCTCGCTGGTCGTCGCTCAAACCGCTGAACACCTCGTCCTCGACCGCCGTCAGGGCGAACTCGGCACGGGCCAGCAGCTTCGCGCCGACGTCGGTCAGCTCGACCAGGTGCCGCCTGCGGTCGGCGGGGGACCGGCGGCGCTCGATCAGGTTCTCGGTCTCCAGCTCGTTGAGCAGGGTGACCACGTTCGTGCTGTCCATTTCCAGGATCTTCGCCAGGTCCTGCTGCGAGCTGCCGCCCCCGTCGCGCAGCACGGTGAGGGCGATCAGGTGCCGCGGCCGCAGCCCGAGCGGGGCCAGCACCGACTCGCTGCGCAGCCGCAGCCGGCGCGCGAGGTGGTCGACCAGTGCGCCGCAGCGGTGCGGGGGCTGGTTGACGACCGGGAGCGAGGTCATGCGCCCAGTATATGGGCAGACCGATGGTCGATGTGCTATCAATAGTTTGTCCTACACCAACGATCTATGGACGGCTAACGACATGGCGCATCTCCTCCACATCGACTCGAGCATCCAGGGCGAGCGCTCGGTGAGCCGCCGGCTCAGCGCGCGGGCCGCCGCGGCGTGGCGCGCCGCGCACCCGGACGGCAC
Source organism: Amycolatopsis sp. NPDC024027 (assembly GCF_040638975.1). Classification (NCBI taxonomy): domain Bacteria; kingdom Bacillati; phylum Actinomycetota; class Actinomycetes; order Pseudonocardiales; family Pseudonocardiaceae; genus Amycolatopsis; species Amycolatopsis sp. NPDC024027. Next base: position 69,067 of record NZ_JBEZYY010000016.1, on the reverse strand, counting down.
GGTCACCTACCGCGACCTCGGCGCGCACCCGCTGCCCCACATCGACGCGGCGAGCGGCCTGGCCGGGATGGTGCCGCCGGACCAGCACACGCCCGAGCAGGCGGCCGCGTGGGCGCGGACCACCGAGCTGGTCGCCGAGATCAAGGCGGCCGACACCGTGCTGCTGGGCCTGCCGCTCTACAACTTCGGCGCGCCGAGCAGCGTGAAGACCTGGGTCGACCACCTCATCGCGCCGGGCCTCTCGGTCGACCACGAAACCCGGACCGGCCTGCTCGGCGGCCGCGAGTTCATCGTGCTGGCGTCCCGGGGCGGCGGGTACGGCGAGGGCACGCCCCGCGAAGGCTGGGACCACGCCGAGCAGTGGCTCCCGCACGGCGTCTCGCTGACCGGCCTGGAGCCGCGGTTCATCACGGCGGAACTCACGCTGGCCCACGTGAACCCGGCGATGGCGGAGCTCATCCCGCTGGCCGACGCGAGCCTGGCCACGGCGGAGCGCATCATCGACGAGCTGTGGGTCACGGCCCGGGTGTGACCCGGCCGGGAGTCCGGCCGCGCGGCGGAGTCCGCGCGGCCGGCGCGCGGGGACCTCGCACCCGCAACCCCGACGGCGGCCACGCCCGGCCCGGGCGGTAGCGTGCCGCGGCGGGCGGACTGAGGTGGTGTGGCACGGGCCGCACCTGGGCGAGGAAGGTCGGGTTTGAGCGCGCACACCTCCCAGATGGACGACATCCGGCTCGTCGCGCAGCCCAGCGCGCTGCCGGTCACCGAGCTGTTCGTCCGCCTGATTCTCACCGACTGGTCCCTGCTGCCGATGCTGGAGCAGGTGACCGCCACCGCGAGACGGCTGGTCGAGGCCGTCGTCGACGCCAGTGACCCCAAGGTCCCCGCCTTCGTCACGCTGCGGCTGCGGCTGCGCGCCGAGGTGCTCTCGATCGAGGTCGACGACGACATCCCCGGGCGGCCGGACCCGCAGGCCCGGCCCGGTGAGCGGCTGGGCGTCGCGCCCGCCGACGGCGGCGGCCGCACCACCTGGTGCGAACTGCCGCTGCCGGGCGGGATGACCGCGCGGCAGGTGCGCCTGCCCCGGCGTCAGGAGCGCCGGACGCTGGTCGACGAGCCCGTCTCCGGCGACCCGGTGACCGCGGACCCGGAGGTCCTGGAGCGCCTGCTGACCCGGCTGAGCGGCTGGTCCGGCCAGAGCTGAACGCTTTCGCTCGCGCGTCCGTGCATCCAGGCAGGGGGTGACGTGGACGCGAGGAGGCAGCCGTCGTGCGGATCGTGATCGCGGAGGACGACGCCCTGCTGCGGGAAGGGCTGGTGCTGCTCCTGCGCAGTGAGGGGTTCGAGGTCGCCGCGGCCGTCGACCACCCCGGCGACCTGGTGGCGACGGTCGAGGCCGTGGAACCGGACCTGGCCGTCGTCGACGTCCGGATGCCGCCGACGTTCACCGACGAAGGGCTCCGCGCCGCCCTCGAAGCCCGGCGTCGCGTGCCCGGCCTGGCGATCCTCGCGCTTTCGGCGTTCGTCGAAGACGGCTACGCGGGCGACCTCCTCGCCGCCGGCGGCGGGGGAGCCGGGTACCTGCTCAAGGAGCGCGTCGGCAAGCCCGACGAGTTCCTCGACGCCCTGCGGCGCGTCGCCGCCGGCGGCACGGTCCTGGACCGGGACGTCGTGGCGGTCCAGCTGGCCCGGCCCCGGCCCGGCGACCCGGTGGCGACGCTGAACGCCCGCGAGCGCGAAGTGGTGGCTTTGCTCGCCGAGGGGCATTCGGTGCCGACGATCGGGCGGCTGCTCGGCATCGGCACCGCCGCGGCGCGGCAGCACGCCGGGGACGTCAGCGCGAAGCTGCGCGTCCCCGACGGTGCCCAGGCGATGCTCAGCTACCTGCGGGCGTGAGGATTTCGGCCTGCCGCTCGCGGTACCGGGCCACGTTGGCGAGCTTGACGTCTTCGTAGCCGCGGACGAGGTCGGGCAGCTCGGCCAGGGCCCGCGCCGTGCCGGCGTCCCCGGCGCGCAACGCCCGCAGGACCACGCCGCGGTAGTCCTCGATCAGCGCGCGCTCGACCTTGCGCACCTCGGCGCGGCCGAACGGGTCGAACCGGGTGCCGCGCAGCCGCCGGAGCGCGTGGAGCAGCCGGAACGCCGGGCGGAACCACGGCCCCAGGCTGATCTTGCGCCGCATGCCGAGCGCTCGCAGCACCGGCGGGTGCAGCCGGTAGGCGTACTTCGTGCCCGCGCCGAACCGGTCCTCCAGGCCGTCGGTGAACGCCGGGTCCAGTGACAGCCGGGCGACCTCGTACTCGTCCTTGTACGCCATCAGCTTGTACAGGTGCTTCGCGACGGCCTCGGTGATCTCCGTCGGCCCGTCCTCCAGCGCCCGCACGCGCTCGACGAACTCCGCGTACGCGCGGGCGTAGGCCTTGTCCTGGTAGGCGATCAGTTCGGGGATGCGGATGTCGAGCAGCCGCGCGAGTTCGGAGCCGGGCTCGGCGTGCACCAGCGCCCGCACCGCGCTGGGCTTCGCGGCGATCACCGGCTCCTGAGCTTTCGCCGGGGGCTCGGCGACGAGCAGGCGGCCGCGGCGGAACGCCTGCAGGTTCGCGGCGACCTGCGTGCCGTTCAGTTCGATGGCCCGCTCGATCACCGACGCGGACAGCGGGATCGCGCCGGTCTGGTAGGCCGCGCCGAGCTGCAGCACGTTGGCGAACTGGTCGTCGTCGAAGAACTCCTCGGCCAGGCCGCGCGCGTCCAGCGACACCGTGCGCGCCGCGGCCGTCTCGATGGGCGCGAGCACGCCGGCGGGGTCCGGGAAGGACACCGTGGTGTCGACGACCATCCGGCCGGTCGGGACCTCGGTCGTCGAGACGACGGCGGTCGTGCGGGCCGGGTCGGCGACCCCGAGGTTCGCCGCGTCCGCGCCGACCAGCGCGTCGCAGGCGAGGTAGAGGTCGCACTCCCCGGCGGCGAGCTTCGCGGCCTGTTCGACCGGCTCCGCCGTCACCTTCAGGTCGGAGACGACGGCGCCGCCCTTCTGCGCGAGCCCGGTCTGGTCGAGCGTGCGGACGTGCCGGCCGTCGAGCACCGCGGCGGTGGCGAGGATCTGCGTCACGGTGACCACGCCGGTGCCGCCGATCCCGGTGATCCGGACGGTGAAGTCCTTGGCCGGAGTCTCCGGCGTCCCCGGTGTCTCCGGTGCGGGGACGGCGTCGGCGGCCAGGTCGGCGGCCTTCCGGCGCTGCTTCCGGCCGGTCGGCACCACGGTGACGAACGACGGGCAGTCCCCGGCCAGGCAGGAGTAGTCGACGTTGCACGACGACTGGTGGATCGCCGTCTTGCGGCCGAATTCGGTGTCCACGGGCTGCACGGACAGGCAGTTCGACTTGGTGCCGCAGTCGCCGCAGCCCTCGCACACGCGCTCGTTGATGACCACGCGCTTGGCGGGCGCGGTCTGCTTGCCGCGACGGCGTTTCCGGCGCTTCTCGGCCGCGCACTCCTGCTCGTGGATCAGCACGGTGACGCCCCTGATCGCGGCCAGTTCCTCCTGCGTGCGCAGGAGTTCGCTGCGGTCGCGGACTTCGACGCCGGCCGGCGGCTTCCGGTGCTTCGCCGGTGCGTCGCTGGTGATCACGACCCGCTTCGCGCCTTCGATGAGCAGCAGTTCCGCGATCTTCTCGACGGGCAGCCCGCCGACCGCGTCCTGGCCGCCGGTCATCGCCACGGCGGAGTTGTAGAGCAGCTTGTAGGTGATGTTCACGCCGGCGGCGACCGCCGCGCGCACGGCGAGGCTGCCGGAGTGGGTGAACGTGCCGTCGCCGATGTTCTGGACGAAGTGGTCGGCCTCGACGAACGGCGCCATGCCGATCCACTGGGTGCCTTCGCCGCCCATCTGCGTCACGCCCAGTACGGTGCCGACCTGGTCGGGCTCCATGAACAGGGCCATGGTGTGGCAGCCGATGCCGCCGCCGACGAGGGTGCCTTCCGGGACCTTCGTCGACGAGTTGTGCGGGCAGCCCGAGCAGAAGTACGGCGTGCGCGCGAGCAGCGGGACGGCGATGCGCTCGCGACGACGTCGTCCTCGGTAGGCCTCGACCGGTGGAATGCCCTTCGGCAGGACCCTGGCCAGGCCGGCGGCGATGCCGTCCGGGTCCAGCTCGCCCAGCTCGGTGAACAGCGTCCGGCCGTCGTGGTCCTTCTTGCCGGCGATCCTGGGCGCGTTCGGGAGGCCGTAGAGGATCTCTTTGAGCGCGGTTTCGACGAACGCCCGCTTCTCCTCGACGACGACGATGTCGTCGAGGCCGCCGGCGAACTCGCGGACGATCGTGGGCTCGAGGGGGTGGATCGCGCCGAGCTTGAGGATCCGGATGCCGTGCGGTTCCTCGTCCAGGCCGAGGATGCGCAGCGCCTGCCGGAGGTCCAGGTAGGACTTGCCGGCGGCGATGATGCCGATCCGGTCGGCCGGTCCGCGCCGGGTGATCCGGTTGATCTTGCTCGCGCGCAGGTAGTCGAGGGCGAGGGGGAGCCGGACGGTGAAGAGGCTGCGCTCCAGCTCGGCGAGGCTGGTGCCGAGCAGCCGTGACGTCGGCTTGTGCCGGTAGCCGGCGATCCCGGGTCCGGTCCACTGAGGACTGACGGTCGCCGTGCCGGACGCGTCGGCGACGTTGGCGACGATCTTCAGCGACGTCCACAGCCCGCTGGCCCGCGACAGCTCGACGGCGTGCATGCCGAGGTCGAGGACGTCCTGGGCGTCGGCGGGGAAGAGCACCGGGATGGCCAGGTCGGCGAGGGCGAGCTCGGACGCGCAGGGGACGGTGGACGACTTCGCGTTGGGATCGTCCCCGACGAGCGCGACCGCGCCACCGCGCGGATCGGTGCCGGCCAGGTTCGCGTGGCGGAGGGCGTCGCTGGCGCGGTCGAGACCGGGTGCCTTGCCGTACCAGAAGCCGGTGACGCCCCGCTGCCCACCGGCACCGGCGACGAGCTGGCTGCCCATGACCGACGTCGCGGCCAGCTCTTCGTTGAGGCCGGGCCGGTGCACGACGTCGTGCTTCTCCAGCAGCGTCGCGCGGCGGCCGAGTTCCAGGTCGTAGCCGGCCAGCGGCGAGCCCTCGTAGCCCGAGACGAAGACGGCGGGGTCGCCGCCGCGGGCGCGGTCGTGGCGGACGCGGTCGAACAGCAGGCGCACCAGGGCCTGCACGCCGGTCAGGTGCACGGTTCCCGCCTCCCGCAGGTAGCGGTCCTCCAGCGTGAACGTCTCCACGCGCGGCTCCTTTCGCCTCGGTGTGCTTCGGGGGAGGGTGCGACGTGGGCCACACTGACGCAACAGGCGGCGTCGTTTTGGGGCCTCCCACGCAACCTTATTATGGTTCTGGCATCGTTTGACGCCGATTTTTGCGTGTGGTTAGGCTTGCGCATGCCCGAAGAGCTGCTCGACGCCACCGACCACGAGATCCTCGGCCTGCTGCGCGAGGACGCCCGCCGCACGCTGTCCGACATCGCCGGCCGGGTCACGCTCTCGACGGCGGCGGTCAAGCGCCGCATCGACCGGCTGCGCGAGAGCGGCGTGATCACCGGGTTCACGGTCCAGGTCGACCACGCGAAACTGGGCTGGGGGATCGAGGCGTTCACCGAGCTGCGGTTCGTGGGCAACACGAAGGTGGCCGAGATCCTCCGGACGACCACGCGGATGCCGGAGGCCCAGGCGGTGTTCACGATCGCCGGCGATCCGGACGCGCTGGTGTGGCTGCGCGTCCGGGACATGGCCCACCTGCAGAAGACGATCGACGAGATCCGCCGGCACCACCAGGTGACGGGGACGAAGACGTTGATCGCACTGGAATCCTGGTCGCGGTAGCCGTGGAGATCGTGACGCTGGCGCAGCGGCCGGAGCTGGTGGACGAGGTGTACGCCATTCCTTATCCGCCGGGGTCGCCTCGGTTCATGGAGGGCAGCCTCACGAGTCTGCTGGTCCGGGGGCGGCGGGTGGCCCGGCGGTGGCCGCACCTGGTGGTGGCGTTGCTCGAGGACGGGTCGCCGGTGGCGCGGGGGATCATGGTGCCGTTCCACGGTCGCTCGCCCTTCCCGGCCCGCGGGTGGGACGAAGTGGCCGTGTGGGCGGCCGAGGATGCTCTTGACGGTGTAGTTGCGGATACTGCTTGTGCGTTGGAGATCGCGGTGCATCCTTCGCACCAGGGGCGTGGTCTGTCGTCTGTCGTGTTGACCGGGATGCGGGAAGCTGTCGCCGCGGCGGGGCTCGCGTCTCTCGTCATTCCGGTCCGGCCGCCGGACAAGGCTTTGGTTCCGAGGGTGTCGATGGAGTCGTACGCCTTTGCGGTTCGGCCGGACGGGTTGCCGGTGGATCGGTGGTTGCGCACTCATGTTCGTGCCGGGGGGCGTGTCGAATGTGTCGCTTCGTGTTCGGCGACCGTGCAGGCTCCTCTGGCCGCATGGCGGCGGTGGACCGGGTTGCCGTTCGATCGTGACGGGCTGGTTGTGGTTCCTGGGGCTCTTGCTCCGGTCTTTGTGTCCACTGTGGATGATTATGCGGTCTATGTCGAAGCCAACGTCTGGGTGTCGCATCGGTTGTGGTCGGGGAAGTGACTTGTTCAGGCCCTTGTTGGGGCTGAGAGCGGGTTTGTGGAACGATCTTGTCGTGGGGAAGGTGTTCCGTCGTATGGCGAGCTGGCCGCGCTGATTGCGGCACAGGCGGTGGAGCTGGCGCGGCGAGGTCGGGATGACCCGCCACCGCGCCCGGGCCGGTCGAGGCGACCGCTGCCATCACCGGAAATCCCTGGCTACCAACAACTATCGAAACGACCTGAGCAGTTACCCCCGATCGTGTGATGAACTCATGTTCGATGGTCGGTAATCTTGAGCTATGTCCGACAACGCGGCTCTCTCCTCCGACGCGGTGGCCATCGCCGACCGCATCGGTGAGCTGCTCGCGTGCATGCGCTCCGCCGAAGCGGAACTTGGTGCGCTGCTGGTGGAAATCGAGCAGCGTGGGGTGATGGAGCTGTTCGGTTACCGCTCTGTCGCTCGGCTGTTGGAGCATCTCGGCGATGTTCCGAAGCAGGCTGGTGAACGGATGGTGAAACGGGCCCGGGCTCTCAATCCGGGCCGGAATCTCGACGGCAGCCTGATTCCCGCTTTGGCGCCCGCGACGGGTGTTGCCGCGCGGGCGGGGCGGTTGAGCAACCCGATGATCGATGTGATCACCGGCGTGCTCACCCAAGTTCCACCCGAGCATCACGCGAATGTCGAAGTCGACCTTCTGACTTTCGCCGCCGATGCCGGACACAGACAGGTTGCCGCCCTCGGTGCTCGCATCCTCGCCCACCTGAACCCTGACGGCGCCGAACCTGACGACACCGAACTCGTCACCCCTTCTCGGGAGCTGTTCTTGCGGCGCAAGCGCTCCGGGGTCTGGGAGTTGAACGGCAGGTTCGATGACGAGACCGGCACCCGCGCCCTACTCGACTCGCTCGCCGAACGCCGCACCGGCGACGAGGGCCCCGACCACCGGACTCTGCCTCAGCGTTACGGCGATGCCTTCTCCGACGCGGTCGACCTCGCCCTCAACTCCCCGGACCTGCCCATGCAGGCCGGGGAACGAGCGCATGTGATGGTCGCGGTGTCGCTCGCCGACCTCAAGACCGGTGTGGGGACGGCCACCCTCGGCGACAGCGGTTCGATGACCGCTGCCGAAGCCCGGGTGCACGCCTGCGACAGCATGCTCATCCCCGCCGTCCTGGGCGACAAGAGCGAACCCCTCAACCTCGGTCGCCTCCGCCGCCTGATCTCTGCTGGGCTGCGCCGGGCCCTGTACCTGCGCGACCGAGGTTGCGCCTTCCCCGACTGCCATCGGCCGCCACGGCATTGCCAGGGTCACCACATCCGCCACTGGGCCGACGGCGGACCCACCGACCTCACCAACCTCGTCCTGATGTGCGCCCACCACCACCGACTCCTGCACCGCTCCGGCTGGGAAGTCCGCATCGCCCCCGACGGCCTCCCCGAATTCCTCCCACCGGTATTCATCGACCGGCGCCGAAAACCCAGACGCAACAACATCCACGAACCACTCCCATGCGCAGCCTGAGCCAACCGGACACGGGAAAGGCCCGCAGCCACACGGCTACGGGCCCGCCCTGGGCGCCTCCGGCCAGAGCCTGCCGACCAAGTTCGCCAGGCTCTGGTCCGGCAGCGCTTGGACCTGGCCCGCGCAGCAGAGCCGTGGGTCGCGTCCGGACTTCCGTTCCACCCGGGGGACACCTGGGCCCGGCCGTGGCTAGTCAGCCGCGCAGCAGGACTCCCGATGTTCTTTCCCGCTCGAAGAACACCTCCGGCCACTCGATCGAGTCCGGTGGTGCGTCGATCGCCGTGGCCCGGCGGCGGAGCTCCGCCATGTACCCCGCGTCCAGGACCGCCCGGGCCGACAACGGCTCGCGCACCAACAGATCCGCCGGGCCCTCGTACAGGTACGCGTCCACACCCGGGTAGCCGCGCGTTCCCGGCGGGTACTCACGGTTCAGCGGAAAGTACGTCGTCTCCAGCGCGCCCAGCCACGATCCCTTCAGCGGTACCAATGCCGGCCATGTGCCCAGTTGGCGCTCGAGGCGGGCGTTGTCCGCCGTGAACCCCCGGTGGTCCGCGATCACATACGCCGCTCCGGGGTACTCGCGTTCCAGCTGGGCCACCGCGCCGCTGCCGCCGTCGTGGGTCAAGTGGCCCAATCCGAACAACATCAGTGCCTTGCGGTTCCTCTGCAGCACCTGCGTCTTCACCACCGACACGATCGAGGCGTCCCGGTCCAGGAACGGATCCAGGTCCGCCGGCGTGTGCACGCGGCTCCAGTCGACCGGTGGGTCGGTGGCCAGCACGCGGATCTTCCGCGCGGCGGGCAGCGTCGTGTTGACCTGCCGGACCAGAGCGAAAAGCTGCTCGTAGAACGTCGAGAACCCGCAGCTCGGCTGCGTTGTCTCGCGCCAGACACCGCTGATCTCCGGGACCTGGGCTCCGGCGATGTAGGCGTCCAGCAACGGCTGGAGACGCGCGTTGCCGCACTCCACCGCTATGTCGTTCACCCGCGCCGGGAACCTGGGGTCGCGGATCAGGTCGAACACGAACGTTCCCACGTCCGGGCTGGACTTCGCCACGATCGCGTGGCTGTCGAACGCGGCCAGCAGTGCCGCCACCGGATCGGGACGTTGCTGGTCCGCGTCCGCCGGAGCGGCGAGCAGGACGGCCGCCGCCAGGATGGCCAAGAAGAGTCGCACGAGAGCCCCTCGGTAGTTCTCCTACTGTCTTACGACTATAAGACAACTCGGCCAGCATTCAGGGTGGGCGGGTCCCCTGTCAAGGCCGGTTCAGTGGCGGAACGCCTCCGCCAGCCACCACGAACCGCCGTCGTCGGCGATCTTGGCGTCGATCACGAGCGGGGCCGAACGCGGTCCCGCCAGCCACTCGCGCACCGCCGGCAGATCCTCGGCCGAGCGCACCGTGACGCCCGTGCAGCCGAAGCCGCGGGCGATGGCCGCCAGGTCGGAGTCGGGGAAGCGGACCGTGGTCAGGTCCGCGTCACCGAAGTGGTGGATCTCCGCACCGTACGCCGCGTCGTTGTAGACGATCACCACCAAGGGCAGCTCCAGGCGGACCGCCGTGTCCAATTCGGACAGTGCCATGTGGAACCCGCCGTCGCCCGTGCCCAGCACCGGCAGGCGGTCCGGGCGGGCCAGCGCCGCGCCGATCGCCGTGCCCAGGCCCAGGCCGATGCTCTGGAACGCCTGGGTGAAGCAGAACCCGTGCTCGTCGGGCACCGACAGGTACGCGCTCGGGTACCCCATGAAATTGCCCGAGTCGATCGAGACGATCCGCTCGGCCGGCAGCAGCTCGTCCAGGAGCCGGCTCAGCGTCCGCGGGTCGATCCGGCCGTCGCCGGAGGAGTCTTCGTGCTCGACGTCGTTCCAGCGCCCGGCCGCGATCCGGGCCGCGACCTCGTCGGTGCGGTAGCCGCGGTGCTCCGGCGCCAAGGCGAGCACGTCGAGGGCGGTGCCCGTGACGTCGCCGACGACACCCAGGTCGATCGGCCGGTGCGCGCCCAGCGCCGCCTGCTCGACGTCGACCTGGACCAGCTTCGCGTGCGGGCTGAGCAGCTTGCCGTGGCGGGTCGTCCACATGTTCAGCGCGCAGCCCCAGCCGACGACCAGGTCGGCGCCCACGATCAGCTCGGCCGCGGCCGGGGACGCGAAACCGCCCGAGATGCCCAGCGCGAACGGGTCGTCGTGGAACAGGCCGTGCGCCACGGCGGACGTCGCCAGCAGCGCACCGCACCGGGAAGCGAGCTCCCGCAGCACGTCCCCGCTGCCGCGGGCGCCGCGGCCGGCGATGAACACCGGCCGCTCGGCGGCGGCCAGGAGGTTCGCCAAGGCCGCCACCGCGGCGGGGTCCGGTCGCACGAGAGCGGGTCCCGGGATGTCCGGCAGCGGGGGCGGTGACGGCGCCGGCTGGGCCTGGACGTCGAGCGGGAGGTTCAGCACCACCGTCCGGCGCTGCTGGCGCGCCGTCCGGAACGCCCGCACGGTGTCGGCCACCGCCGTCGCGGCCGAGTGCACGCGCTCGGGGACCGCGCCGACCGCCGTCGCCAGGCCGTCCTGGTCGATGCGGAAGTTCGACAGCACCGACGCGGCCGCGGAGTCGGCCGTGAGGACCAGCATCGGCGTCCGGCTCTTGGCCGCTTCGGTGATCCCGGTGACGGCGTTGGTCAAGCCGCAGCCCTGGTGCAGCGACAGCACCGGCACCTGGCCGCTCATCCGGGCGTACGCGTCGGCCATGCTCGCCGCGCCGCCCTCGTGGCGGGCCGCGACGAACCGGACGCCGCCCGCGCGCAGCGCGTTGGTGACCTCGAAGTTGCCGCTGCCCACCACGCCGAACGCCGTGCCGGCGCCGAGGCCGGCCAGCGTGCGGCCGACGAGTTCGGCGACGTTCACCGCTCCACCAGGGCCAGCACGCGGGCGGGACTGCCCGAGCCACCGACGATCGGCAGCGGCGAGACCAGCAGCAGCACGCCGGTCGGCGGCAGCGACGCGAGGTTCCGCAGCTGGGTCAGACCGTGCTTCCCGGCGCCCAGCAGCAGTTCGTGGCAGGGGAACATCGGCTCGAGGCCGGGTGCCTGGCCCGCGTCGGTGCCCACCGTTTCGACACCGAGCCCGGTGATCGGCGTTTCCTCGGCGAGCCACCGCGCGCACCCGGGTGCGACGCCGGGGGTGTGCGAGCCGGCCTCGTCGGCGTTGAGGAATTCCTCCTGATCGCCGCTGCGCACGTCCCAGCCGGTGCGGTAGAGCAGCCAGCCGCCGTCGGGCAGCGGCCCGTGCTCCGCCGTCCAGGCCCGGACGTCGTCGATCGAGAGCAGGAAGTCCGGGTCCTCGGCCGCCCGGGCCGAGAAGTCCAGCACGACCGCGGGCGCCACCAGCGTCTTCAGCGGGACCTGCGAGACGTCGTGACCGTCCTTTCCGGACACCCAGTGCACCGGGACGTCGAGGTGGGTGCCGGTGTGCTCGCCGGTGTGGATGTCGTTCCAGTACCACCGCGGGCCGCGTTCGTCGTACCGGCTGATCTCCTCCAGGCGGAACGGGATCGTGTTGGCGAACGGCTCGGGCAGCCGGAGGATCGGCGTGCTCGAGCTCAGGGGAGCGGTGAGGTCGACGATCTCGATCGCCCCGCCCGCGATCGCCTTGCCCAGCCCGTCCAACAACGACATGCCTGCCTCCCGGTGCCGGTGTGCGTCCGTCGAACGAGACCCTATGCCTTGACAGCCGGACATCGGCAGGTGTTGTCTTAATGTCGTAAGACAATAGGAGGGTGGGCAGGGTGATCGAGTTCGTCCTCGACGGCCGTTCCCGGGTTGCCACGTACATGCAGCTCGTCGTCCAGGTGAAGCAGGCGCTGCGCGTCGGCCTGCTGCGGCCCGGCGACCAGCTGCCGAAGGTGCGGGCCGTGGCCGAGGCGCTGGCGATCAACCCGAACACCGTGCTCAAGGCCTACCGCGAGCTGGTGCTGGAGGGGCTGGCCGAAGGCCGCCCGGGGGTGGGCACGTTCGTCACCGGCAGCCTGGCCGGGCCTTCGCTGGGCCACCAGGCGCAGTTGCGCGACGAACTGGTGGCCTGGCTGGAGCGCGCCGAAACCGCGGGGATGTCACCCGACGACATCGCCGCCCTCATCGAAACCACGATCCGCGGCACCCGGGTGCCGCACGACCTGTCATAGGGAGTCCGGAATGGAACTGGCGGTGGAAGCCAGGGCGCTGGGCAAGCGCTACGGGCGCACCTGGGCGTTGCGGGACTGCGAGCTGGAGGTGCCCGCCGGGCGCATCGCCGCGCTGGTCGGCCCGAACGGCGCGGGCAAGACGACGTTGCTGCACCTGGCCGTCGGCCTGCTCGAACCCGACGCGGGCGAGGTGCGCGTCTTCGGACGGGCACCGCGGTCCGCGCTGCCGGACATCGGGTTCGTCGCGCAGGACACCCCGCTCTACCGCGACTTCACCGCGGCGGAGCTGGTCACCATGGGCAGCAAGCTCAACCGCCGCCGCTGGGACTCCGCGCTGGCGCGTGACCGGCTCGGCATGCTCGGCATCCCGCCGGACGAGCCGGTGGGGAAGCTGTCCGGCGGCCAGCGCGCCCAGGTCGCCCTGGCGCTGGCCCTGGCCAAGCGACCACGGTTGCTCCTGCTGGACGAACCCATCGCGAGCCTCGACCCGCTCGCACGCCGCGAGTTCATGCAGACGCTGATGGGTGCCGTGGCCGAAAGCGAGACGACCGTGCTGTTGTCCTCGCACCTGCTCGCGGACCTCGAACGCAGCTGTGATCACCTGATCGTCCTGCGGCGGTCGGAGGTCCGGCTGGCGGGACCGGTCGACGACCTGCTCGCCACGTACTGCACGCTCGCCGGCCCGCGGGCCGGCAGCGAATCCATCGCCGGGGTGGCGGAGGTGGTCCGCGCGAGTCACACCGAACGCCAGTCGACGCTGCTGGTCCGCCGCGGCGACGGCCCGATCGATCCACTGTGGACGGAGCACGGAGTGACCCTGGAGGACGTGGTGCTGGCGCACCTCGCCGAAGCCGGGCCCCGCGTCCCGGCGTCCGCGTGGGGGGTGCCGGCGTGATCTGGCTGATCTGGCGGCAGCACCGCAAGCAGGCGCTGTTCACCCTCGCCGCCCTGGCCGCGCTCGCCGCGGTCATGGTGCCCACCGGCCTGGCGATGCACGCGAAGTACGACAGCCTGGGCCTGGGGGCCTGCCGGGCCGCGCTCGGCAGCGCGTCGATGATCACGCAGACCGAGGCGGTTTCACGCTGCGAAAGCCTCGGCCACCAGTTGCAGCAGGAGTACGGCGGCATGGTCTTCATCGCCGTCCTGTTCGTGGTCCTGCCGGTGCTGGTCGGCGTGTTCTTCGGCGCACCGCTCGTCGCCCGCGAGGTCGAGCAGGGCACCCACCGTCTGGTGTGGACACAGGGGGTGACCCGCCTGCAGTGGGCGCTGGCCAAGTTCGGCATGGTCGGCGCGATGACCACCGTGCTGTCCGTCGGGTACGCGCTGGGCGTGTCGTGGTGGTTCCAGCCACTGGTGAGCGCGAGCACCGGCCGGCTGAACTACCTCTCGTTCGACGTGCAGGGGATCGTCCCGATCGCGTACACGCTGTTCGCGCTGGCGCTCGGCGTTTTCGCCGGGACGTACTGGCGGAAGGTCCTGCCCGCCATGGGGATCGCCCTGGTCGGGTTCGCGGCGGTCCGCGTCGCGATCGAGGTCCTCGCCCGGCCGCGGTACCTGCCCGCGCAGAGCCTCACGTTCGCCCCGACCGGCGGGCAGACACCGAATCCGGCGTCCGGGAACTGGGTGATGGACGTCGGTGTCCGCAACGCGGCCGGGGAGCTGGTCCTGCCGAACGCCCAGATCGGCCCGTGCCCGCCCGGCGATGGCGGCTGCGCCGCCACCGAAGCCGGCCCCGGGGCGGTCAACTGGCTGCAGTACCAGCCGGGGGACCGGTTCTGGCTCTTCCAGGGCATCGAGACCGGGATCTTCGTGCTCCTGGCGGCGGCGCTGGTGTTCTTCGCCCTCCGCCGGCTGCGGACGGTCGCCTGACCCGGCGCCGCCGGACACTGACCACCGGCCACCGGCGCGGGTTCGTGAGTTCCCCACGGTGGCACGGAGTCAGCGGCCGATCGGGTGATCTGCGGGGGTAAGCGGGCGAACCCGTCCCGGAGGCCGGTGCGGGGTCGTAAGGTCGCACCCGGTGAGGGAGCACAACGGTTCTGCCGAGGGGCGCGCGGGGGATCCGGAACCGTGGCGAGTGTGCTTGGTGAACTCGTCGGGCCGGGCACTGGGCGCCGGGATGCTGCTGGGCGAATCCACGGTGCTCACCTGCGCGCACGTGGTGCAGGCCGCGGCGGAGGAAGCGCTTTCGGGGGCGCACGTGCTGGTGCGCTTCGTCGGCTTGGACGGGATGCCCGAGACGCTCGCCGCGGTGCGGCCCGGTTGCTGGGTGCCGCCGACGGAAGACGGCCGCGGCGACATCGCGCTGCTGGACCTCGCCGAAGCGTTCCCCCACGTGCCCGGCGCCCCGCTGGTGCGCCTGGGTGCCGTCCGCGACCGGGTGGTCCACACCTACGGCTTTCCGGCTCCGCACCGGTACGGCGTCTGGGTGAACAACGCCGAACTGGCCGGCCCGGCCGGCGCCGCCGGCGAATGGATCCAGCTCAATTCGCCGCTGCCCGGCGAGCGCGTGCGGCGCGGGTTCAGCGGCGCGGGCGTGATCGACAAGGCGACCGGTGCGGTGCTCGGCATGGTGGTCACCGAGTACACCGACGAACGGGCGGGGCTCGCCTACCTGATCCCGGTGGAGGTGATCGTCCGGCACGTGCCGGACGTCGCCCGGTGGGTGGGGGAGCCGCCCCGGCCGTCGGCCGGCCCGCTGATCGTCGTCATCGGCGATCGTGACTCCGCCGTCCGGGAGGATCTCCTGGCGCAGGTGCGGCGTGAACGCCGGGCGTCCCGCCCACCGGGGACCGACCGGGTGCCCGGCGAGCGGCTCACCGCGATCGTGGACGCGACCGGCAAGACCACCGGCGAGGTGGCCGAGCACGTCAGCGCCGGCATCAGCTCCGGAGAGGTCGTCACCGTGCTGCAGACCAACCCGGAAGACGTCGCGGTGGCGGTGACCGGCGTCGAAGACGCCCGTGCGCCGGAGGAAGTGCTCACCGACGTGGTGCGGCCGCTGATGGACAAGGGCGCCACCGTGCTGCTCCAGTTCAGCGGGCCCGACTCGCCCGGCGCGCGCCTGGTGCGGCGCTGGGAGAACGAACAGAACGCGCGGCGCCTGGATCGGCTGGCGCTGCTGGTCGACATGGTGGAGCACGAGGAGGACCGCACGCGGGAACGAGCCGCCCGGATCGGTTCGCGCACGGCGGTGCCCGGCAGCTCCGCGGACCTGCGCCTGCGGCTGGCCGCGCTGCGCTCGGCGGGCGAGCGGGTCGAACCCGGCCGCGTGCGGCGGGCCCTCGCGGCGACCGAACGGGACGCGGAAGCGGCCCGGTGGGAGCTGGTCCGGCGGTACGCGGAACTCGACGCGCTCGCCGCGCGGCACGATGAACTGCACGGACGGCTGCGCGCCTACAACGCGAAGGCGACCGACGCGGGCTTGATGGAGGACGAGGAGCTGGGCGACCTCTACCGCGAGGCCATGGAGGTGCTGACCACGCGGCCGGACGAACCCGGGGCCGCGGCCGAACTCGTCGAGCGGTACGTGCGCGCGGTCCGCCGCCGGCTGGAGGGCGCGTGACGACGGGAACGGCGTGGTGCCACGGACAACCGGTCGGGCCGACCGGGTTCTGCGAGGTGTGCGGCCGCCGCCGGGTGCCGGCCGAGCCGCCGGCCACGCCCGGGCCGGCTCCCGAGAGCACCCGGCGCAGTGTCGAACTCGGCCGCAGTGTCGAACTCTGGAGCGGCGAGGCGGACTTCCAGTCGCTGCCCGCGATCGAGGTGCCGGACCCCGAGAAACTCGTCCTCGCCGACCCGGTCTACCCCGAGCAGCACCGGTTCTGCGGCCACTGCGGGGAACCCGTCGGCCGCGCCGACGGCGGGGAACCCGCCATCGCCGAGGGGTACTGCGAAAACTGCCGCGAGCGCTTCTCCTTCCTGCCCAAGCTGAAACGCGGCGAGCGGGTCGGCGACCGCTACGACGTCCTCGGCTGCTTCGCCCGCGGCGGGCTCGGCTGGGTGTACCTGGCCGCCGACACCGCGCTCGCCGGCCAGCACGTCGCCCTCAAGGGCGTGATCAACAGCGGCAACGCCGTGCTGCGCGCGATGGCGCGGGTCGAGCGCGATGTGCTCGTCCGGCTCGACCACCCGAACATCGTGCGCATCAGCGACTTCGTCGAGCACACGCCGCCCGGCGGCGGCGAACCGGACACCTACCTGGTGATGGAGTACGTCGGCGGGCGGTCGCTGCGGGACCTGCTGAAGCACGGGCCGCCGCCGCGCGTGGAGCACGTGATCGTCTACGGCCGGGCGATCCTCGGCGCGCTGGACTACCTGCACGGCGAAGGCCTGCTCTACTGCGACATGAAGCCGGAGAACGTGATCCACGGCGACAAGCGGGTCAAGGTCATCGACCTCGGCGCGGCCCGCTCGATCGACGAGCCGGCCGGGCCGAGCATCGGCACCGAAGGGTTCCAGGCACCGGCGCACGAGCTCGCCCGGCACGGCCTGACCGTGCGCTCGGACCTGCACACCGTGGGCCGGACGCTGCAGGTGCTGCTCGAAGCCGCGAGCGAAGACGCCGATCCGGCCCGCGTCGCGGGCGGCCTCGACTCGCTGCACCGGGTGCTCGAACGCGCTGTCGCGCCGTTCGAACGGCGGTTCGCCACCGCGTCCGAAATGGCCGAGCAGCTCGACGGGGTGCGCCGGGAAATCCTTTCGCTGCGCGACGAACGGCCGCGGCCGGTGCCCTCGGCGCTGTTCGAGGACACCGCGGAACTGCTCGACGACGGCCTCGGCGCGGTGCCCGGCCTCGACCACTGGGTCGGCGGCGAGCGTGTCGCCGGCCGGTTGGACCTGGGCCTGCCGGGTGCCGCCGACGGCGCCGGCCGGCTGCCGATCCCGCGAGTCGCTCCCGACGACCCGGCGGCCGAGTTCATCGCCGCCGCGGGAGCGCCCGGGCCGCACCGCTGGCTGGACAAGCTGACGATGTTCGGGCAGCCCTCGGTCGAGATCGCGTTCGCCCGGACGCGGGCCCAGGTCGCGCTCGGGAACTCCGATGCCGCGGCTGCGGCACTGGCCGCCGCCGAAGAACAGCTCGGGACCGAGGCCGCGCGGGACTGGCGGGCGGCGTGGCACCACGGGCTGCTGGCGCTGGCCCGCGACGACGCCGAGCAGGCGACGGCCGCGTTCGACCGGGTGCACCGCAGCTGGCCCGGCGAAATCGCGCCGAAGCTGGCGCTCGGGTTCTGCGCCGAACTGCGCGGGGAGACCGAGCAGGCCGAACGCTGCTACCGCTCGGTGTGGCACCGCGACCACGCCCAGGCCAGCGCCGCCTTCGGCCTGGCCCGCTGTCACCTGCGGACGCACGGCCGCGACGCCGCGGTCGCCCTCCTCGACGCGGTGCCGCCGGTCTCGCGCCACTACGACGCCGCGCGGATCGCCGCCGTGCGGATCCGGGCCGGGCGCCTGCCGTCCGGGCCGCCCGGCCGCGACGACTTCGCCGACGCGGCGCGCCGGCTGCCCGAGCTCTACCTCGACCGGGAGGCCCAGGACCGGCTGGAGGCGCTGGTCCGCGAGGCCGCGCTCGCCGAGCTGCCCGCCCTGGCCGAAATCGCCGGCCGCGAAGACTGGTACGGCGGCGCGCTCCTCGGCGAGCGCGTCACCGAACGCGGCCTGCGCTCGCTGGTGGAGGTGTCCCTGCGGCGGCTCGCCGAGCGGGCGCCCGATCGCAACTCCCACGGCGTGCTGGTCGACCTCGCGAACTCCGTCCGGCCGAAGACGAGAAGGTGATCGGATGCCCGACCGGGACCGCCCGTCGTTCACCCTGCAACTGAGCCAGAACAAGTACCTGGCGCCCTCCGACGACCGGATGGACGTCGTGCTCACCGTGCGGGTGGGCGACGCCGGGGTGCCGGCGGCCGGCCAGCCGCCGACCGCCGAGCTGCTGCTGGTGGACTGCTCGAGCTCGATGGACTGGCCGCCGACGAAGATCGAAGCCGCCCGGCACGCCTGCCGGGCGGCCATCGGCTCGCTGCGGGACGGCGTGCTGTTCGGGGTGGTCGAATGCACCAGCCGGGCCCGGCTCGTGTACCCGGCCGAGCCGCCGCTGGCGGTGGCCGGCGAGCGGACCCGCCACGAGGCGAAGGTCGCGGTCTCCGGGCTGATCGCCGGGGGCGGCACGGCGATGAGCACGTGGCTGGACCTGGCCCGGGACCTGTTCGGGAAGACCCCGGCCGTGATCCGGCACGCGGTGCTGCTCACCGACGGCAAGAACGAGTCCGACCACCGGGGGGCGCTGGACGCCGCGCTCGACCGCTGCCGGGGCCGGTTCGCCTGTGACGCCCGGGGAATCGGCGACGACTGGGATCCGCGGGACCTCCAGCGGATCGCGGCCGCCCTGCGCGGCAGTGCGGACGCCGTCCTGGAGGACGCGGAGCTCGCCGGGGACTTCCGGCGCCTGGTCGAGCGGGCGATGGGCCGGACCGTGCCGGACCTGCGGCTGCGGATGACCACGCTGCCCTACAGCCGGCTGCGGTTCGTCAAGCAGGTCTTCCCGACCGAGGTCGAACTCACCCCGCAGTGTCAGCCGAAAGAGGGCCGCGCGATCGAGCTACCCACCGGGGCGTGGGGCGACGAGCTGCGCGAGTACCACCTCTGCCTCGACGTCGACGCGGGGGAGCTGACGCGGTACGAAGACCGGTTGCTGGGCACTGTCACGCTCTTCGCCGGCGACGAGCCGGTCGGCGAACAGCTGGCCGTCGTCGGCTACCTCACCGACGACCTGGCGCTCTCCAGCGTGCCGGACGACAACGTCGCCCGCGTCACCGGACAGGCCGAACTGGGCCGCGCGGTCCGGACGGGCTGGGACGCCTTCGAGCGCGACGACCGGGTGACGGCGGCGCGCGAATGGAGCACCGCGGTCCGGCTGGCGACCGAGCTGGGCAACGCGGAGATCCTCAAGCGCCTGGGCCGGCTGATCGACGTGCACGACGACGGCACGGTCGCGATCAAGGCCGGTGTCCGCCCGCGGGACGGCTTCTCCCTGGTGCTCGGTTCGACCATTTCCACCTACACCGGTTCGGCGGAACCCGCCGCCGCAGCCGTCCCGCCCGAAGCCGACGTGGCGCTGCGCGAGTGTGTCCACTGTGGACGAAAAGTGGGGTCGGCGGCGAAGTGGTGCCGGCACTGCGGCGAGCCGCCGTTCGAGGCGGGAGCGCCTTCGTGACCGCGACCAGCACCACCCGGCAGACCCTGTGGTGGCTGCGGCTCGGGCTCGTGGCCGCCAGTGTGCTGGTGCTGGGGACGGCGCTGGCGACCTTCCTCGGCGTGCGGGCCAGCATCGCCGAGGTGCGGGAGCGAACCGCACCCGCGGTGCTCGAAGTGTCCTTGGCCAAGGAAGCGATCGTGGCCGCACACCGGGCGGCGGTGACCGCGTTCGACACCCGGCAAGCGCGCCTGACCGGCCCCAGCGAGCAGTACGAGGACGAAATCGCCCGGACGAGCCAGCAGCTCGCCCAGGTCGCCGAGCACAACGCGGCGGGCGGGGCAGGCAGCCAGACGCTGCTGTTGATCGAAGGGCTGCTGCCGTCGTACAACGGTTTCATCGGGCACGCCGCCGCCTATTTCCGGCAGGACCCGCACGGCCCGCTCGCCGCGAGCAACCTGCAGTCCGCGTCGGACCTGCTGACCGCGCCGGAGAACGGGATCCTCGCCCGGCTCGACGCGCTCGAGGCGGCTCAGCGCGCCGCCCTCGACCGGCAGCTCGGGGCGAACTGGCTGGGTCCCGCGATCACGGCGCTGTGGGCGGTGCCGCTGGTCCTGCTGCTCGCCACGCTCGTCTGGGCGCAGCGGTTCCTCGCCCGGCGGTTCCGGCGCACGGTGAACACCGCGCTGCTGGCCGCCACGGTGGCGTGCGTGCTGCTGGGCGCGGGGACGGCGCTGCTGCTCGGCATCCAATCCGACGCCCGGGACGGCGGCACCGCGCTGGAGCGCACCGTCGACGCGCGGTCCGCGGCCACCTCGGCGGCCGCCGGCCAGGCCCGGTGGGCCCTCGCCCGGGTGCTGACCGCCCAGTGCGGGGTGGAGGGAGTGGCCGCGTGCGGTGCCACGGTGACCGCGTTCGCCGCCGGGACACCCGTCCCGCCCGCCGTCCCGGATGCGCCGCCGGGCGCCGTCGACGAATCGGCGCTGCTGGGCCCGGGACTCACCGAACCGCGCTGGACCGGGGGGCTCGGCTACGGGATTCCGCTGCTGGCCGCCGGAATCGGCGTCCTGGCGGTGGGTGGCCTGCAACCCCGGCTCGACGAATACCGGTTCCGCGCGAGGAGAGAGCCGTGATGAAGCGCTGCGCCGGTTCGGTGCTGGCCCTCCTGCTCCTGATCTCCGGGTGTGCCGCCGGGACCGGCGCGGAGCCGGTGATCGTGCTGGGGTCGTGGACCGGCGACGAGCAGACGGCGTTCCTGCGGGTCCTCGACGGGTTCACCCGGGAGACCGGGATTCCCACGCGCTACCAGGGCACCCGCGCGCAGAGCCAGGTGCTGCGCGGGGACCTGCAGCAGGGCACCCCACCCGACGTGGCGGTGCTGTCCAACCCGGCCGAGCTGGCGGGCTACGCGCAGTCCGGGAAGCTGAAATCCCTCGACGGCGTCCTGGACGCGGACGCGACCGCCGCGTACAGCCCGACGTGGCGGAAACTGCAGCAGCTCGGCGGGAACACGACGTACGCGGTCGTGGTGAAGGCGGATCTGAAGAGCATCGTCTGGTACGACCCGGACCGGTTCCGGGAAGACCCGCCGGCCACCTGGGACGCGCTCGTGGCGACCTCCGGGCGGCTTTCCGCCGCCGGGCAGCAGCCGTGGTGCCTCGGCATGGGGGCGCCGCCGAACTCCGGGTTCCCGGGCACCGACTGGCTCGAGGACATCCTGCTGCACCAGGCTCCGGACAAGTACCGCAAGTGGGCGGCCGGCGAGCTGGCCTGGACCGACGAAGTCGTGCGCGACGCGTGGCGGAGCTGGGGCACGCTGGTCCTGGCGCCGGGCGCGGTCCGCGGTGGCAGCACGGCGGCCCTGCTCACCTCGTTCGCCGACGCCGGCCGGGGCCTGTTCGCCGATCCACCCGGCTGCCTGCTCGAGCACCTCGGCTCGTTCGCGATCGGTGGCTACCTGGCGGTCCCGCGGCCGGCCGGGCCGCCCGTGCCCGACCGGGACTTCCGGTTCTTCCCGTTCCCGGGCACCGGGAAAACCGCGCGGTCGGAGGTGTCGGCCGACCTCGCCGGGATGTTCCACGACACCCCGGCCGCGCGCCGGCTCATGGTCTACCTGGCCGGGGAGCAGGGGCAGCGGATCTGGCCGTCCGGCGGGACGACGTTCTCGGTGCACCAGCGTGTCGTCGGCCCGGACGTCTACCGCAGCGACGTGAGCCGGCGGATCGCGACGACCCTGGCCAACGGCACCGACCTGTGCTTCGACGCGTCGGACCTGATGCCCTCGGCGATGACCAGCGGGTTCTACCAGGCGGTGCTGGAGTACCTGGCCCACCCGGACCGGCTGGACACCCTGCTGGAGGAGCTGGAGCAGGTGCGCCGCGGCATCGGCCGCGAGCAATGGCTTGACCTGCCGTGCTGAAACCGTGCGGAAGAAGGAGATCCGGTGCAGGAGTTCGTGCGTTTCCCGCTGGCCGACGGCGGTTCCGTGGTCGTCGAGGTCGAGGGGGAACCGGGCCTGGAGCAGGCTTCGGTGCCGTCGGGGGTGCTCCGCAAGGCGACCACGACCTTCGAGCACGCGCTGAGCGAAGTCCGCGCGGCCGCGTCCGCCGCGCTGGCCCAGTTCCGCGACCTCGGGCCGGACGAGGTCGAGCTCAAGTTCGGCGTCAAGCTGGACGCCCAGGCCGGGGCGGTGATCGCGCGCACCGGGCTGCAGGGCCAGTTCGAGGTCAAGCTGAAGTGGCTGCGCGACGGGGCCGTGCCGGCCGGAGAGACAGCGGAGGAACCGGAAGGGTGAGGCGCTACGGCTTGTAGCCGACGATCCCGGCCACGCACCTGGCGGAGTCGCTGAGCGGCGTGAGCCGGGGGCCGTCCGGCCACCACTCGTCGCAGACCGCCATGCCCGGGCCGGAGGTCGCGTTCGGCTGGACCAGCTCGAGGCCGGCCATCATGGCTTCGATCTCCGCGCGGGTGCGGAAGCGGCCGGCGCCGAGCGGGCCGGAGACCAGGATCTGCTCGATGCGCTTGGCGATCGCGGTCAGCTCCGGCACCTCGGGGTCGAAGAAGTGCGACAGCACCACGTACGAACCCGACGGCAGCGCGTCGATGTATTCGCGCATGAGGTCGACGACGCCGTCGCCTTCGAAGTGGTGCATCGTGCCCACCTGCAGCAGCGCGACCGGCTCGGAGAAGTCGACGTGCGCCAGGACTTCCGGGTGGTTCAGGACTTCCTGCGGCTTGAAGATGTCCGCCTCGACCATGTGCGTGAAGTCGTTCTCGACGAGCAGCGCGCGGCCGTGGGCGAGGACCACCGGGTCGTTGTCGATGTAGACGACCGTGTTGTCCTTGTCGATGCGCTGCACGATCTGGTGGGTGTTTTCGGCTGTCGGCAGCCCGGACCCGCAGTCGAGGTACTGGCGGATCCCGGTCTGGTTGGCCAGCATCCGCAGCGCGCGGTTGTGGAACCCGCGGTTGCCGCGGGCGATGTCCACCGCTTCCGGGACGGCCGTGCGGATCTTGTCCATCACCACGCGGTCGACCTCGTAGAAGTTGTGCCCGCCGAGGAACCCGTCGTAGATCCGCGCGATGCTCGGCCGGGCGGGGTCGACGCCCACCGGCTTCTGGCTCGGGGACAGCACGGACGGCGTGTCGGACATGGCGACCTCGCAGGACTTCGGCGGGTGGCGTTGGGCCACCCAGAGTAGTAGGTCGCGTCCGCGCGGTGAAGCCGAGGTGGCTCGCCGGCTACCCCAGCCGGCGCAGCCGCTGGCTGGGGATGTCGGCGGCGCGCTGGGCTCGTTCACGGCGCAGCCGCTCGAGGTGCTGCTCGATCCGCCGGTCGAGGTCCCGGGCCGCCTCGGACAGCTCGGTCAGGTCGCGACGGGACCCGGGGTGCTCGCCGGCGGCGGCTCCCGTGTCGCCATCGTTTCCTGCCCTGTCCACTACCGGCACCTCCCGGATCGGCCCTGGCTCCCCGCTCTTGGCGTTACTGCCCCATTCGGGGGCAGCCAAAACACCCATTGGCGTGAGCCGGGGCATGCCGCCGGCCGGGGGATCGTCCCGAGAATCCCCTGGTCACAATTTTGACCAGGTGGTAGAAATTGAGGAGCCGCGGCCGACGGCGCCACGGCGAAGTGGAGGAGCCGGTGATGAGCGTGCCTTCCGTGCAGCTGTATTCGGTCCGCGACGCCTTCGCGGCCGATCCCGCCGACACCCTGCGGCGGCTCGCCGCGATCGGCTTCACGCAGGTGGAGCCATACGGCGTCCTCGAAAACGCCGAGGCACTGCGGGCCGGGCTGCCCGCCAACGGCCTGACCGCCCCGACCGCGCACGCGCAGCTGCTCGGCGCCGACCGGCACGCCGTCTTCGCCACGGCCGCGGAGCTGGGCATCGGCCTGGTGATCGACCCGTTCGTGCCGCCCGAGCGGTGGCAGGAGCCCGCCGACATCGCGGCCACCGCGGACGGGCTGAACGCCGCCGCGAAGCTCGCGGCCGAGCACGGCGTCCGCGTCGGCTACCACAACCACTGGTGGGAACTGCAGTCCCGGATCGGCGAACGCAGCGCCTTCGAGGTGTTCGCCGAGCAGCTCGACCCGGCGGTCGCCCTGGAGGTCGACACATACTGGGCCACCGCGGGCGGCGAGGACGCGCCCGCCCTGCTGCGGCGGCTCGGCAACCGGGTGCGGGCCATCCACGTCAAGGACGGCGGGCTCGCCACCGACGCCACCGGCCAGGTCCCGGCCGGTCAGGGCCGGGTTCCGGTGGCCGAGGTGCTCGCCGCCGCGCCGGACGCGCTGCGCGTGGTCGAGTTCGACGCGTTCGACGGCGACCTCTTCGAGGCCATCGCCGCCAGCCACGCCTTCCTGACCGGCGCGGGCCGGTGACCGGCGGCCCGGTCGGCGTCGGGATCATCGGCACCGGCATCATCAGCGGCACCTACCTCGAGAACCTCACCGCCTTCCCGGACGTCCGCGTGGTGCGGGTCGCCGACCTCGACACCGGGCGCGCGGCGGCCCGCGCGGCCGAGCACGGCGTGCCGCGATCGGGCACCGTGGCCGAGCTGCTGGCCGACCCGGACGTCGAGCTGGTCGTCAACCTGACCGTCCCGGCCGCGCACGCCGAGGTCGGCCTCGCCGCGCTCGAAGCGGGCAAGCACGTGTGGACGGAGAAGCCCCTCGCGCTGGACCGCCAGACCGGCCGCAAGCTCCTCGACCGCGCACGGGAGCAGAACCTGCGGGTGGCCGGCGCGCCCGACACCGTGCTCGGCGCCGCGCTGCAGACCGCGCGGCAGGCCGTCGACGCGGGCCGGATCGGCCGTCCCCTGACCGCACTGGCGCTGTTCCAGGTGCCGGGGCCGGAGCGGTGGCACCCGGCGCCGGAATTCTACTTCCAGCCCGGCGGTGGGCCGCTGCTCGACATGGGCCCGTACTACCTGACGGCCCTGGTGCACCTGCTGGGCCCGGTCCGGCGCGTCACCGGCGCCGGCGGGCGGGCGCGCGACACCCGGGTCGTCGGGTCCGGGCCGCGGGCGGGCACCGAGTTCCCGGTGTCGGTGCCGACGACGGTCACCGCGCTCGTCGAGTTCGAACGGGCCTCGGCGCAGCTGGTCCTGAGCTTCGACTCGGCGCTCAAGCGGACCGGGCTGCTCGAGCTGACCGGCGCGCTCGGCACCGCCGTGCTGCCCGACCCCAACCGGTTCGACGAGCCGACGCGGCTGCACCTGCTCGACCGCGACGAGCCGGAAGAGCTGGCGCCGCAAGGACATGCGGCTTCGCGCGGCACCGGCGCGCTGGAACTGGCCCGGGCGATCCGGGCCGGTGTGCCGGAACGCGCGTCCGGCGAGCTGGCCTACCACGTGCTCGACGCGATGCTGGCCATCGACGAATCCATGACCCGCGGGCAGAGCGTGGAGGTCGCGAGCACCGTCGACGTCCCGCCGCTGCTGCCGGCGGGGTGGGACCCGTATGCGAAGACCCTCTAGAGCGGGACGGTGAGCAGGTTCTGCAGGTAGAAGCGCAGCGAGCCGACCAGGTCGACGGCGCCGGGCACGGTCAGCCATTGCACCTGCAGGCCGTCCATCAGCGCGATGAACGTCAGCGCCGCCATCGCGGGCTCGACACCGTCTCGCAGTTCGCCGCGGGCCGCGAGGGCTTCGAACGACTCGTGCACGCCGTCCCGCGCGGCCCGGTAGTGGCGCACGAAGTACTCGTGCGCCGGGTGGTCCGCGGCGACCGCTTCGGCGGCGAGCCGGGAGTAGAGGTCGACGATCCCGGGGTGGCGGACGTTGTGCTCGGCGAGGGCGACGAAGTGGCGCAGGACCGCCAGCCCGGGCGGCACGGTCAGCTGCTCGCGCTCGGCGTCCTCGGCGTCCCGGCGTTCGAGCACGGCGGCGAGCAGGGCTTCCTTCGTGGGGAAGTAGTAGAGGAGACCGGCGTGGGAAATCCCGACGCGCTTGGCGATTTCGCGCAGCGACGAGCCGTGATAGCCGAGTTCGCCGTACGCCGCGGCCGCCGCCGTGATGATGTCTTCGCGGCGGATCCGGCCCTTCAGGTAGCCCCCGGTCACGGGGTCGCGGTGGTCTCGGCGGCGTGCACGGCACCATCATGCCGCAGCGGTCGTTCGCACAAGCTGCGTGATCGAACGAACAAACCGGTTGTGCGAACGAGGACGGCTTGCGAGCATCACGGCGTGAAGAGCGCGGACCGGCAACGGGTGATCGTGGAGCGGCTGCGGGACGCCGACCAGGTGGGCGTCGCCGAGCTGGCCGAAGCGACCGGCGCGTCGGAGATGACCGTCCGCCGCGACCTCGACCACCTGGCGTCCCGGGGCGTGCTGCGCCGGGTGCACGGCGGCGCGGTCCCGGCGTCGCCGTCGGGGGTCGAACCGCCGTTCGCGGCCCGCGCGACGGCCGCGATCGCGGCGAAACGGGCCATCGCCGCCGCGGCGGCGGAGCTGATCCGCGACGGCGAAACGGTCGTCCTCGACAGCGGCACGACGGCGCTGGAACTGGCGCGGCTGCTGCGCGGGCGCCCGGTCACCGTGATGCCGCTGTCCCTGCACGCGGTCCGTGAGCTGGCCGACGACCCGGACGTCCGGCTGCTGCTGCCCGGCGGCGAACCGCGCCCGGGGGAGCAGGCCCTGGTGGGGCCGCTGACGCTGGCTTCGCTGCGGGCCCTGCGGTTCGACGTCGCCGTGATCAGCCCCTGCGCGCTGGGCCTCGACTCCGGGCTCACCGCCTTCGACCTGGGCGACGCCGAGGTCAAGCAGGCCGCCCTCGACGTCGCGGCCCGGGCGATCGTGCTCGCCGACGGCGCCAAGTGGGGCCGGGCCGCGCTCGCCCGCATCTGTCCCGCCGACCGCGCCGACGTGGTGATCACCGATCCCGCAGCGCCCGAGGACCAGCGTGCCGCGCTGGCCGAGCGCGGCGTGCTCGTGCACGTCGCCGTCCCCATGGAGAGCCGATGACCGTCCCGCCCCGCCCGCGTGCCGCCCGGTTCGCGACCTTCATGTTCTTCGGCCTCAACGGGTTCGCGATGGGCATGTGGGTGGTGCACATCCCGAACGTCGAGCGCGCGACGGGCATCTCGCACAGCACGCTGGGCGCGCTGCTGCTGGTGCTCGGTGGCGCCGCGTTCGCCGGCATGCAGGTGGCCGGACCGCTCGTCGACCGGCTCGGGCACCGGCGGCTGGTGCCGGCCGCGGGCGTCTTGATGGGGCTCGCGGTGTGCGGGCCGGGGTTCGCGAACTCGTGGTGGACGCTGGGCCTGGGGCTGATCGGCTTCGGCTTCGGCAACGGCTCGATCGACGTCGGGATGAACTCCCACGCGGTGGTCGTGGAGCGGGCCTACCCGCGCCCGATCATGGCGGCCTTCCACGCGATGTGGTCGATCGGCGGCGCGATCGCCGCGGTCATCGGCGCGGCGACGCTCGGCGCGGGCGTGCCCACCGGGGTGACGCTGACCGGCACGGGCCTGCTGTGCGTGCTGCTTTCCTTGCTGTCGGCGCGATTCCTGATGGAGCCGGCCGCGGTGCCTTCTCCTGATGTGCCTGCCGCCGCCTCCGGGCCGGTCGGCACGCGCCGGCCCGCGGGCCGCACGGTCTGGCTGCTCGGCCTGCTGGCCCTCGCGCTGATGCTGTCGGAGGGCGTCGCGAACGACTGGGCCGCGCTGCACATGGAAAAGGTGCTCGGCACCTCGGCGTCCACGGCGGCGCTGGCGTACGGCGCGTTCGCGGTGGCGATGACGACCGGCCGCTTCCTGACCGACCGCGTCGCGGCCTGGGCGGGCCCGGCGGCGATCGTCCGTTATGGAGCGACGATGGCGGCGGTCGGCCTGACGACGGCCGCGGCGGCCCCGTGGGTACCGCTGTCCCTGGTGGGCTGGGCGCTGTTCGGCCTGGGCCTTTCGGGCGGCGTCCCGCAGCTGTTCACGGCGGCGGGCAACCTGGACACGCGGGCCTCGGGCGCGTTGATGGCCCGGGTCGTCGGCCTCGGGTACGTCGGGCTGCTGGCCGGCCCGGCGCTGATCGGCGGGCTGACCCGGTGGATGCCGCTCAACGTGACCTTCGGGGTGCCGGTGGTGCTGTGCCTCCTGGCGGCGGTGTTCGCCGGGGTGCTGAGCCCGAAGCCGGAACCGGTGGAGCAGCCCGTCGGCTCCTGAGCAGTGGCGCTCACCGGTGGTGGGCCACGGTTTCGTGCGCCCGGTCCGCGCCGGTGGCCGGCTCGGTGTGGATCACCACCGCGGTCAGCCGCGGGATCGCGTGCAGCAGCCGGTGTTCCACCTCGTGGGCCAGCGCGTGGGCGGCTTCGACGGTCAGGTTCGCCGCCACCGTCACGGCCAGCTCGGCCCGCAGGTGGTGCCCGATCCAGCGCATCCGGAGGTCCCGCGCACCGAGCACGCCGTCGACGGCGCGGGCCGTCCGTTCGGCCAGCTCGACCGACGCCGGGTCGACGGCGTCCAGCAGCCGCCGGAACACCTCCTTCGCCGTGTCGCGCAGGACGAACAGGATCGCGACCGTGATCACGAGCCCGACGACCGGATCCGCGGCGGGGAAGCCGAACGCGACGCCCGCCGCGCCGGCGACGACCGCCAGCGACGTGAAGCCGTCCGTGCGGGCGTGCAGCCCGTCGGCGACCAGCGCGGCCGAGCCGATCTCGCGGCCGATCCTGATCCGGTACCGCGCCACGAGTTCGTTGCCGGCGAAGCCGATCACGCCGGCGGCGGCGACCACCCAGGGGTGCGCGACGGGCCGCGGGTCGAGCAGCCGCATCACCGATTCGTAGCCGGCGATCGCCGCCGAAGCCGCGACGACGAGCACGACCACCACGCCGGCCAGGTCTTCGGCGCGGCCGAGCCCGTAGGTGTAGCGGCGGGTCGCGGCGCGGCGGCCGAGCAGGAAGGCGACGCCGAGCGGGACGGCGGTCAGCGCGTCGGCGAAGTTGTGGATGGTGTCGCCCAGCAGCGCCACCGATCCGGTGACCAGCACGAGCACCAGCTGCGCGACGGCGGTCGAGGACAGCGCGGCGAACGACCACCCGAGCGCCCGCATGCCCCGCCGGCTGGTTTCGAGAGCGTGGTCGACGCGGTCGGCGCTGTCGTGGCTGTGCGGCCGCCACTTCGAGTGGCCGTGTCCGTGTCCAGGCATGGGAGCAGTCTATCTGCGCAAGCACGCAGATACGCAAGTAGTAGGGTTTCGGCCATGCACGCGTCGCTGCCGGAGTTCGAAATGCCCACCGAAGAGCAGGTCCACCTGGCGGCGGAGTCGTTCCGCCTGCTCGCCGACCCGACTCGCATCAAGGTGCTCTGGGCGCTGCTGCAGGGTGAATCATCGGTGGCCTGCCTGGCCGAACTGGCCGGCGCCGCCCCCACGGCGGTCAGCCAGCACCTGGCCAAACTGCGGCTGGCAGGCCTGGTGAAGGGCCGCCGCGAAGGAACGTTCGTGTACTACTCCGCGGCCGACAACCACGTGCGCGGCCTGCTGGCCCAGGCCCTGCACCACGCGGAGCACGTGGACCGCGACCTCCCCTCGGGCGACCACGCCCACCGCCCCCGGCCTAGCTGATCAACGTCTGAACGCGACCGCAAGCCGGGCGGCCAGTTCCTCGGCGACGGCCCGTGGTGAGTGGCGGAGCTCTTCGATGCGGAAGACCTCTTCGGTGCCGAGCATGATCCGCTCAGGTGGATTGATGGGCAGTGATGCGCTGTTCGCGGTCGCATCGGAGAGACGCCCGAGCCTCGTCAGGCTCACCGGCTCCAACGCGATCGCCGGCGCGAAGCTGTCCGGCAGGGGAAGGCCGATCTGCAGGAGCAGGTTCAGCCTTTCGGTGAGCTTCGAGGTCAGGTCGTCCCGGTCGAGAATCCAGCCGATGGTCGCACTTGGCAGCGCGAACCAGCACGTGCGTTGGCCGCCGCGGAGCACCGCGAGCCCGCACTCCCCGGAACGCCCGTCCGTCGAGAGCGCCCATGCTGCGTCGGCCGAAGAGCCGACGGAGATGGCTTGGGTATGTGAGAAGAGCCCCGTTGCGCGGCCCGACGTGGCCAGCTCGTCGCAGATCCGCTCGAGTTGGAGCACGCCGTAGCGTACAAGGGACGAGGCGGGGACAAGATGCATTTCGACCAGCGGGCTTTGTGATCGGAAGCCTTGTGGCAGCAGTTCCGAGCGCCGGACGACAGCAAGTTCGCCCGGCACGATGAGCGGGGCCGGACTGGGGCCGGATCGCGGTGGGAGAACCGGCCGAGGTCCGAGCGCGGGCGGGACGTCACGCGGCTGCCGGGTGAGAACCCGCAGCAAAGACTCCGTCGCCTCCGGTGTGATGGCCGGAACGTCGTACCAGTCTGCGGCGTTGGGCTGGAGGAAGTTCGGGATCTCGTCTTTGCCGTGGCCGGGCAGGAGAACCGGCAGGATCCGGGCCGTCCAAGTCGCGCGGTCGCCTTGTAGCAAGTCGCGCAGCAGCGCTGCTTCCGCCTGGCCGCCCAGGTTCAGGTGGTTGGGCCCGATCCCGTCACCCATCCGCAGGTAACCCTCGGATGCGATGACCAGCACGTGGTCCGATCCGGTGATGTTCCGGGTCGCCCACGCCTGCCAGTCCTGCCGACGGTCGGTGGCCCAGCGGTCAAGCACCACGTCGATACCCTGTCGCACCAGCAAATCGGCGAAGGTCAGCACAGCGTCTCGATGTTCTTCGCTGTCGTGGGTGTACGAAATGAAGGCCTTCGGATGCTCCCCGGGCTCGTGGCTGTCGTACCGGTTGTCTTGCGCCATCGGAAATCCTCATCGCCCGGCCGCCCGCGCGGCGTGGTCCTGGCGAAACAATAGCAACGGGAAGAACCGTTGGCCGCAGGTTCCGACACTGGCCGGCGAAACCGGGAAATCCGGAACTTGGACCATCCGGCCCCTCGTCCTCGAATTTTCGTGTCTTAAGCTCACGATTCGCACGGCGTAACGGACCTGGGGGCGAGGATCGTTCGCCAACTCCCTCTGAGCAATATCGGTTTCCCGGACATCCGCCACATCGCCGGGCGCAGTCGGTTTGCGGACCGGGCGTGAGTAGATCGTGGACGGGGGTGAGACCAGGCATCAGTCCCCGTCGTTGATCATCGTGGGCCTAGCTGATCGGCTCCTGCAGCTCCGTCACCCAGCCCGCCGGATCCTCCGGGCAGTCCAGGTACACCTCCCGCTGCGGTCCGGCCGACCGGCGGCCGTGGTCGTCGATCCAGCGCACCACCGCCTGCCAGCCGGGCAGGACGCCGTCGATCGCGCCGCGGTGGACGAGCGTCGCCGCGCGGGTGGGCGGCAGGTGCACCACCGCCAGGCCGTTGAGATCGCCGCCGCCGACCGATGCCGGGACCGCGGCGTGCACGATGACCTCGTCCTCCGCGCGCTGCTCGTAGTAGCAGGTCAGCCTGCCCGCCGGCGTGACGTCCGCGTGCGGGAGGCGGCGGCCGAGCTCCGCGCACAGCGGGTGGACGACCGGCCCGATCGCCTCCGGCGCGAACCCCGCCGCGACCCCCGTCAGCTCCACCACCCGCAGGCCGGGCAGCTCCTTGACGACGACGTCGTGGGCCGGCGGCCGGCCCTCCGCCTCGATGGTCCGCAGCCGCGCTTCGACCTGCGCCAGCCGGGCCGCGCCTTCGGCCAGCGCGGCTTCCAGCTCCGCGCGCCGCAGCGCCAGCATGCCGCGCACCTGCTCGACCGTGACCTCCTCCGCCAGCAGCGTGGCCACCTGCTCCAGCGTGAACCCGAGGTCCTTCAGCGCGACGATCCGGTTGAGCCGCGCGAGCTGGCCCGCGGTGTAGCTGCGGTAGCCGGTCGCGGGGTCGACGCGCGCCGGGCGCAGCAGACCGAGTGCGTCGTAGTGGCGCAGCATCCGGACCGAAACCCGGCCGTGGCGGGCGAAATCACCGATCGAGAACACGGCTCGATCCTGCCCCAGGCGGGACGAACCCGCCGACGACGTCCGCGGCGAGTTCCGCGAACGTGATCGCGGTGCCGTCTTCGTGCGCGGGCCCGACGACCTGCAGCCCGGCCGGCCGCGCTCCGCCCACCGGGGCGCTGACCGCGGGCAGCCCGGGCAGCGACGCCTGCGCGATCCAGAACACCTGGTCTTCGTAGCGGTGCCGGTCGTCGTGGGCCGGCGCCGTGGTGAACACCGTCGGGCAGAGAAACCCGTCGACGCCGGCGAAGTACCGGCCCCACGCCGCGGTCAAGGCCGCCCGCCGCCGCTCCTGCCCGGCGGTCCCGGCCGGGGCACGCCCTTCTTGGCTCGCGAAGAACAGTTCCACCTGGAAGCCGAACGCCTCGGCCTGGGCGATCGGGTCGACGTCCGCCGGCCAGCCCGCGCGGATCCGCACCCCGGCGCGGGCCAGTGCGTCGACGGCGTCCGAAAGCACCGCGCCGACCTCGCCGGTCACCGGGCAGGCCGGATCGTCGAGCACGACGCCGACGCGGAAGTCCTCGAGCCGGGACCGCCGGGCGGGCCGCAGCGGGCCGCCGGTGACTTCCAGGGCGAGCCGCAGGTCGGCCGCCGACCGGGCCAGGGGACCCACCGCCGAGGGGAATTCCCGGGCGGGCGGCGCGGGCGGCCCCGGGGGCTGGAACCCACGCAGTGGCACGGTGCCCGGGGTGGGTTTGAGGCCGTACACACCGCAGTAGGCGGCCGGGATCCGGATCGACCCGGCCAGGTCGGAGCCGTATTCGAGGTACGTCAGGCCGTCGGCGAGCGCGGCTGCGGCGCCACCGCTCGAGCCGCCCGGTGTCCGGGTGTGGTCTCGCGGGTTGAGCGTCCGTCCGTGGAGCGGGTTGTCGGTCCGGCCGAAGTCGGCCAGCAGGTGGTGCACGTTCGACTTGCCCACGACGATCGCGCCCGCGGCCCGCAGCCGGGCGACGACCGCCGCGTCCTCGTCCGCGACGCAGTCCGCGAACGCCGGCTCGCCCCAGGTCGTCGGCAGGCCTTTCACGGCGAAGGCGTCCTTGATCGTCATCGGGACGCCGTGCAGCGGGCCGACGTCGTCGCCGCGCGCCACCGCCCGATCGGCCTCCGAAGCGGCGTCGAGCGCGAAGTCGCGGCAGATCGCGATAACGGCGTTGACGGTGGAGGCGTCGATGCGGGCGAAGAGCTGTTCGGTCAGGTCACGCGCCGAGAGCTCGCCGCGGCGGATCCCGGCGGCCACCTCGATCGCGGTGCGGAAAGGCGTCATGGGTACGGGATAAGGCCTGACACGGTGTCAGGGTCAACGGGTTTCCCCGACCCGCCGCGGCGGGTAGCCCTCCGGTGATCGTCGTCCGATTCGCGGGCGGCGCAGCGAGGCGGAGGGAAGACCGATGTCGACCGCACCCCCGATACCGCCCGAACCGGTGCAGCCCGCCCCCGTCGTCCCGGACCCGGGACCGGACCGGCCGCTCCCGGAACCCGGTGTGCCCATCCCGGACCCGCTGCCGCCGGAGCCGGCGCCTGGTCCCGACCGGGATGGACTATGACTTACAGATCATATGAGTTTCATATGAGTTCGTGTACCGTCGGGGTATGACAACAGCGCAGAGCTACCGCCGGATGGTCAACGCCGGCAACAAGATCGTCGTGGGCCTCCAGCGGCTCGGCGTCGCCTTCGGGCCGATGCAGCTGCTCACCGTGCCCGGCCGGCGCACCGGTGTGCCCCGCACGTTCCCCATCGCCGTCCTGCCCATCGACGGTGCCCGCTACATCGTCCAGGCCTATCCGAAGGCGGCCTGGGTGGCGAACGTGCGGGCCGCGGGCGAGGTGACGCTCACCCGCGGCCGCCGTTCGTCGGTCGCCCGGCTGGCCGAGCTGCCGGTGCCGGAGCGGCGGCCGGTCCTGCGCCGGCTCGTCGAAACGAGCCCGCCGAGCGTGGGGAAGCGGTTCGTGACGACCGGCCTGGCGGACGCACCGACACCGGACGCCGTCGCGGCGGCCGCGGAGCGCATCGCGGTCTTCCGCGTCGAACGCTCCTGAGCCGGCGGCCGGGGCCGGGCTCGCCCGGCCCCGCCACGGGTCAAGCCTCGATCTGCGTGCGCTCGCCGGCCCCGCCGACTTCGATGCGCCGCGGCTTCGCCTTCTCGACGATCGGGATGCGGACGGTCAGCACCCCGGCGTCGTAGTTCGCGGTGATGTGCTCGGTGTCCAGGGTGTCGCCGAGGAACAGCTGGCGGGAGAACACGCCCAGCCGTCGTTCGGAGACGTGCATCCGGACGTCGTCACCGGTCGGCAGGGGCCGTCGTTCGGCCTTGACCGTGAGGACGTTGCGCTCGACGTCCAGCTCGACGGCGCCGGGATCGACGCCGGGCAGGTCGAAGCAGACCACGAACTCGTCGCCGGTGCGGTAGGCGTCCATCGGCATCGCGGCCGGCTTCGACCAGGTGCCGGCGCCGAAGACCTGCTGGGCGAACCGGTCGAGGTCGCGGAACGGGTCGGTGCGCATCAACATCGGGATCCACCTCCTGGGAACTCGTCGACTCTGGTGTCAACACGCGAAGCTGTTCTAGCATGTCGTCAAAACGATGACAAGGTGTGGGTCGTCGAAAGGATGACACGATGGACGGGATTGATCCCACCGGCTCGCTGCGCCGGATCCAGGAGGCGGTCGCGGCCGCCCGGGCCGGGACGGGCGACCAGGACCGGGTGCTGGACGCGCTGTCCGGCCTGCGGCTGCTGCGCGAGGAGCTGGCGAGCTGGGAACCGGAACTGATCGCGGCGGCCAGGGCGGCCGGCGCCAGCTGGGTGGCGCTCGCGCCCGCGCTGGGCGTCGCGAGCCGCCAGGCCGCGGAACGGCGTTACCTGCGGCTGCAGCCGTCGCACACCGGCGAGAAGACCGGCGAAGCGCGGGTCGACGCGGAACGCGACCGGCGCGCGGGCGACCGGGCCGTCGCCGACTGGGCCCGCCGCAACTCCGCCATCCTGCGCCAGCTCGCCGGCCGCGTCAGCGCGCTCGACGGGCTGGGCCCGGCCGGGCAGGCCAGCGCCGAGCGCCTCGGCGCGGCCCTCGGCGACGACGACCCGGCGACGCTGCTCCCGCCGCTGGCCGCCGCGCAGCCGCACCTGACCGGCGCGCACGCCGGGCTGGCCGAGCAGCTCGGCGAGATCTCGGCCCACACCGACCAGCTGCGCCGCGACGCCGCCGGCCACCGCCGGTCCCGGGAATGAGCGGGTTTGAGCCGGTTTGACCGGGTTTGCCCGGCCCCCGGGCGGGCACCCGCCGCGGGAGCGACGGAAGGACGGTGCCGCCATGACCGCCGAACCCCCGGATCCGGACCCCCGCCGGACGCCGGACCTGGAAGCCGGGGGCGGGGTGCCGCCGGGCAGCACGCCCCCCGACTCCGCCCAGACGTCGGGGCTGTCGCACCCGCAGCCGATGCCGTCCAAGGCGATGCCGGTGCTGTGGCTGGTCCTCACCGGCGTCCTCGTGCTGATGGTCGCCGGGCTGGTCATCGCGCTCGCGTTCGGCTGGCTGCGGGGTGTCTGAGATCGCTCCGGACCGGGTACTCGCGAAGCATGACCGACACCCCTGACCGGACCGAAACCCGCGCCGAGCTGCTGCCCGAAGAGCAGACCGTGGACAGCGCGGACCCCGAGGGCCAGGCCCGCGAGGTCCTGCGCGACTCCGACCGCCGCACCGAACACCCGGAGGCGACGCTGGGCCGCCGCCGTCCGGAAGACACGGTCTAGCGGCCGCGGAAGTTCTCCTGCGTGGCCGGATGACCGGGCCGCGCCTTCGCGTCCTCGTCTTCCAGCGGCCCGTCGGGCTCTTCGCGGCGGGGCGGCTCGCCGACCGGGTTCCCGCTCGAGTCCAGCTCGCCGGTCTCGTGGTGGGGCTGCGACATCGTTCCTCCTCGGGTGGCCGATCCTTCGCGGCTACCCGGCGGACACGGGCGTCAACCGCTCTTCGGACCGCGTCTCGCCGCGCAGCAGCAGCACCGCGACCAAACCCAGCCCCGCCACGAAGGCGAAGAAGTAGAAGCCCCACGGATAGGCGACCCCGGCGGTGACCAGCGCACCGGTGACGAACGGGCCGAGGATCGAGCCCAGCCGCCCGACCGCCGACGTCAGCCCGAGCGCGGTACCGCGGGCCGACGCCGGGAACGCGTGCGCGACGTAGCCGTAGATCAGCACCTGCGCGGAGAACACGAAGACGCCGGTCAGCAGCACCACCGCGTTGAGCACGACCGCGTTCGGGATCTTCAAGCTCAGCGCCGCCAGCAGCACCGCCCCGGCACCGAACCAGATCCGCGCGATCGGGCGGATGCCGAACCGGTCGGCGATCGTGCCGGCCAGCACCAGCCCGAGCACCGCGCCGATGTTGAGCACCAGCAGCAGCGTGATCGACGTCGAGATCGGGTAGCCCGCCGTGCGCATCAGCTGCGGCAGCCAGGTGTTGAGCCCGTAGACCAGCAGCAGCCCCATGAACGAACCGGTCCACACGGCGATGCTGGTCCGCCGGAACCGGCCGCTCAGCAGGGCTTTCAGCCCCACGCGTTCGTGCTGGTCCCTGGCCGCGAGGTAGGCCGCGGACTCCGGCAGCTTCCACCACATCAGCGGCACGGCCAGCAGGCCGATGACCCCGCCGCCGTAGAAGAGCAGGTGCCAGTCCTCCTTGGCGGACAGCGCCAGGACCGACGTCAGCACCGCGCCGACGTGATAGCCGGTCATGGTGAACGTGCTCGCGCTGGCGCGCCGCCGGGCCGGCAGGTTCTCCGACATCACCGTCAGCGCCACCGGCATGCACGCGCCGAGGCCGAGCCCGGCGACGAACCGGAACACCCCGAAGGTCGCGACGTTCGGCGCCAGCGGCGTCAGCAGGGTGAACAGCGAGAACAGCAGGACCGAGCCGATGAGCAGCACGCGGCGGCCGAACCGGTCGGTCAGCGGGCCGAGACCGGCGGCACCGACGGCCACGCCGATCAGCGACACCGTGGCGACCGCGGTCGCGCCCGCCGCGGTGAAGCCGAGGTAGCCGCTCTTGAGCAGGGTCGGGATGGTGGCGCCGAGCGCGACCAGGTCGTAGCCCTCGAGCAGGACGGTCAGCCAGCAGAGCACCGCCGTCCACGCGCCGCGAGACGTCTTCATCGTCGTGCTCCTCAGAACGGGTAGGGCGCGATGTCCGCGCGGACGGTCAGCCACTGCGTCTCGGTGAAGGCCTCGATGTTGGCCTTCGCCCCGCCGAAGCGGGAGCCGTTGCCGGAGTCGCCGACACCGCCGAAGGGCGCGGTCGGCTCGTCACCGACGGTCTGCTCGTTGATGTGCACCTTGCCCGAGCGGACCTCCCCGGCCAGCGTCATCGCGGTGCCGACGTCGCCGAGGACGCCGACCGAGAGGCCGTATTCGGAGTCGTTGACCAGCCGGGCGGCCTCGTCGAGGTCGCGGTAGGCGCGCACCGGCGCCACCGGGCCGAAGATCTCCTCGCGCCAGGCCGGGCTCGCGTCGTCGAGTCCGAAGAGGACGGTCGGCGGGTAGAACGGCGCGTCGGGCTTCCCGCCCGCCAGGACCTGCGCGCCGGCCGCGACGCTGCGGTCGACGACGTCGGTGACGTGCGCGAGCTGGCGGTCGTCGATGATCGGGCCGAGCGCGACGTCGCTCTCGGCCGGGTTCCCCACGGGAAGCCGCCGGGCCTTCTCCGCGAGGGCTTCGACGTATTCGTCCACCTGGGACTCGTGGACGAGGTGGCGGCCGGTGGTCATGCAGATCTGGCCCTGGTGGAGGAAGGAGCCGAACGCGCCGGCGGAGGCCGCCTTGGCGACGTCGGCCCCCGGCAGCACGACGAGCGCGTTGTTGCCGCCCAGCTCCAGGTGCACGCGCTTGAGCGAACGCGCGGCGGCTTCGCCGACCTTCCGCCCGGCCGCGGTCGAGCCGGTGAACGACACCACCGAGACCTCCGGCGCGTCGACCACCGCGGCGCCGACTCCCGTGTCCCCGGGCAGCAGGTGCAGCAGGCCTTCGGGCAGCCCGGCCTCCTCGAAGACGCGCAGGATGCTCACCCCACCGGACACCGCGGTCCGCAGGTCGGGCTTGAGCAGCACGGCGTTGCCGAGCGCGAGCGCGGGCGCGACCGAGCGGATGGCCAGGATCAGCGGGAAGTTGAACGGCGAGATCACCGAAACCACCCCGGCCGGCACCCGCCGGGCCAGCGACCAGCGCGGTTCGCCGGTGCTCAGCACCTCGCCGAGCGGGTGGGTGGGCAGGGCCGCGGCCTCGAAGCAGATCCCGGCCGCCATCCCGGTCTCGATCCCGGCCTTGGGCCGCGTCGAACCGGCTTCGCGGACGATCCAGTCCTGCACCTCGGCGGCGTGCGCCTCCCACAGGTCACCGGCGCGGCGCAGCACGGCGGCACGTTCGGCGGGCTTGCGCCGGGCCCAGTCGCGCTGGGCCTTCGCGGCCGCCGCGGCGGCTTCCGCGACGTCGTCCGGCGTCGCGATGCCCACGTGGCCCAGGGTTTTCCCGGTGGCCGGTTCGACGACCGGGTGGGTCCCGCCGCTACCGCCGGCGAATTCCGTTGCGAGCAGGGTCATGATCACTCCGGTGTGGTCGGTTCGGTGTCGACCTGGATCAGCCGTGGGCCGTCCGGGGTCGTCTTGAGCTGGGCGCGCAGGTCTTCTTCGTCGCCGGCGGTGGTGGCTTCGACGCCGTACCCGGCCGCGATGGCGGTGAAATCGAGCCCGGGGATCTCCGTGCCGGGCACGTCCGGCGTCCCGAGCAGCTCGCCGAACCACCGCAGGGCGCCGTAGACGCCGTTGCGCAGGATCACGAAGGTGACCGGCACGCGGTAGTGCGCGGCGGTCCACAACGCCGTGATGCCGTAGTTGGCCGAGCCGTCGCCGATGACGCCGACGACCGGGCGATCCGGGCTGCCCATCGCGACGCCGACCGCGGCGGGCAGGCCGAAGCCGAGCCCACCGGCGGCCGGGAAGAAGTACGAGCCTTCGCGGCGCAGGTCCATCTGCCGCCACCAGGCCGAGTTCGTCGACGTCGACTCGACGACGTAGCGCGTGTCGCCCGCCTGGGTGTCGCGTAGCGCGGCGAACACCTGCTCGGGGTGGAGCGCTTTCGCGCCGGTCTTGGGCTCGGGGGTCTCGACGTAGCCTGCGTTCGCTTTCCGTCCCGGCACTTTCGCCAGCAGCGCCTCGATCACCGGCGCGGGGTCGGCGACCAGCGCTTCGCCCATCGGCGCGCGGGCCGCGGCGCCGAAGTCGTCGGTGACCTGGATCAGCCGCGTGCCCTTCGGCAAGTACGCGCCGGGCACGTGCTGGTGGTAGCGGAAGACCGGCGCGCCGAGCACGAGCACGAGGTCGTGGCCGGTCAGCGCGGCCGACACCGGCGCGATGCCGGCGGGCAGCACGCCCCGGAAGAGCCGGTGCCGGTTGGGGAAGGGCAGCCGGTGCGGCGACGGCGCCACCCAGGTCGCCACGTCGAGGTGCTCGGCGAGGGCGACGGCCCGGTCGAACAACCCGGTGGCGTCGATGTCGCCGCCCAGGACCAGCGCCGGGTTCCGCGCCGCGGCGACGGCCGTGACGAGGGCGTCGAGCTGGCCTTCGCTCGGGGAGAGCCCTCGCTGGACCTGCCGGTCGAGCGTCGCAGTCTCCGCCAGCTCCACGGCCCAGTCGTCGTAGGGCACCGAGAGGTAGCTCGGGCGCCGGTGCAGCTCGGCCTCGAACACCGCCTGCGCGAGCGAACGCGGCACGTCGGCGGCGCAGCTCGGCTCGCCCGACCAGGCGACCAGGGGGCGCATCAGCTGCGTCGCGTCGACGTTGGCGAGCATCGCCTCCAGCCCGATCGCCGTCCGGACCTGCTGGCCGGCGGTGAGCACCAGGGGAGTGCGGGAGTAGACGGCGTTGGTGAGCGCCCCCATCGCGTTGCCGGAGCCGGCGGCGGCGTGCAGGTTGACCAGCACCGGGCGGCCGGTCGCCTGGGCGTAGCCGTCGGCCATCCCGACGACAGCGCCTTCGTGCAGGCCGAGGACGTACCGGAAGTGCTCCGGCAGCTCGGCGAGGAACGGCAGCTCGTTGGAACCGGGGTTGCCGAAGACGGTGGTCAGGCCACGGCGGTCCAGGAACTCGTGGGCGAGCCGGCGGGCGGTGGGCATCGGTGACCTCCTCGCAGTCGGACCGACCCTATGGAGCTGCGCGCCTGTGTTCCAATAAATGTTGCCTCGGTGCTTTATAGAGGGGATCGATGATGCCGGACTTCGACCTGAACCTGGTGCGCACGTTCGTGCTGCTGTACGAGACCCGCAGCGTGACCGCCACGGCCGAGTCCCTGCACGTCACGCAGCCGACGATCAGCTACAGCCTGCAGAAGCTGCGGCGCCGGTTCGCCGACGAGCTGTTCCGCCGCACCGGCGGCGGCCTGGTCCCGACGACGACGGCCCGCGCGTTGTACGAGCCCCTGCACAGCGCGCTGTCCGAGATCGAGACGGCGGTGAGCGGCGCGAAGGCGTTCTCGCCGTCGACGGCCCGGACGGCGTTCACGCTGTGCCTGTCGGACCTGGGGGAGATCTCGCTGCTGCCGCGGCTGATGGCGGCGCTGCCGGCCCGCGCTCCCGGGGTGACGCTGACCGTCCGGCCCCTGGACGTCGACCGCGCGGCCG
This sequence comes from Amycolatopsis sp. NPDC024027, assembly GCF_040638975.1. NCBI lineage: Bacteria > Bacillati > Actinomycetota > Actinomycetes > Pseudonocardiales > Pseudonocardiaceae > Amycolatopsis > Amycolatopsis sp. NPDC024027. The sequence goes on along the minus strand of NZ_JBEZYY010000016.1, from coordinate 28,531 downwards.
ACCAGCTCGGCCGAGGCGAGATCGACGCGTTCATCGCGTCCTCATTGATCAGCTCCCAGCGCGTGGCCCGGATCCCGCTGTTTTCCGAGGGCTACCTGGGCATGGTGGCGCGGGACCACCCGCGCCTGGGTGCGTCGGTCTCGTCCGGCGAGCTGGCGGCGGAGCGCCACGTGACGGTGTTCGGCCCGACCGGCCACGACGGCCCCCGCCGCGCGCTGGAGGCGTGCGGCCTGCTCGGCCGCGTGGTGCTGGAGGTGACCCGGTTCGCGGCGCTGCCGTACCTGGTGCAGGACGGCGAGCTGGTGGCGATGGTCCCGCGGCTGGTGGCGGAGATGTTCGCGGCCGAGCACCGGGTCCGGCTGTTCGAGCTGCCGATGGAGGTCGAGCCGGCCCAGGTGTCGGTGTACACGCGGCACACGCACGCCCGCAGCCCGGCCCAGCACTGGCTGGTGGGCTTCATGCGCGAGGTGCTGGGTTAGTTCGTGCTGCAGCCGGTGCCGTTGAGGGTGAAGCCGACGGGCGCCGGGTTGCCGCGGTCGAAGGAGCCGTTGAAGCCGATGTCGACGGTCGCGCCCGGGGCGAAGGCCAGGTTGTAGGAAACCGCTTTCATGGTGACCCGTGAGCCGCTCTGCGAGTAGTCGCCGTTCCAGCTGTGGGTGACCCGCTGGCCGGCGGTGAAGTTCCAGGTGGCGGTCCACGGGTTGAGCGTCTGGTTGCCGGTGTTGGTGACGAAGACGTTGGCGGTGAACCCGTTGGGCCACTGATCGGTGACGGCGTAGTGGACGGTGCACGAGGCGACCGGAGCGGGCGGGGGAGGAGCCTGGGTCTGGCTGGTGGTGGCGGTGGTCTTGGGCGCGGTCGTCGCGGGAGACGCGGAGGTCGAGACCTGCCGGAGCACGGTGGGCACCGGCGTGGCACTCGGCGTCGTGCTGGCAACGATCCGCGGAGTGGTGGCGGGGGCCAACGGATCAGCAGCCAAGGCGGCTTGCCGCCCGGGCGAGCTCTCGGAGGTGACGGCGATGATCACCAGGCTCCCGACGACAACAACGGCCCCACAGAGGGCAGAGACCCACCGAATCCGCCGCCCGGCCCGCTGCTGAGCGGCGGCGGCCTCCCGCGCCCGCTGCTCGAGCCGTTCCCGGTAGCCGTCACCGGTGTCATCCTCACGGACCCGCGCGAGGGGTTCGGAAGCATCGAGGGCCCGAGGCATGGCCCCGGTTTCCCGCAGGAGCTCATCAACGGAAATCTCATCATCAGACCGCCAACCGGCGCGCGCCATACCGGAACCTCCAGGTCCTGAGGGCGCTAGAACGCGCTGGCTTGCCCGGCGAATCCTAGGAAGCAGAACCGGTCTTGTAAACCGTATGAGCAACCGCGTTTCCCAGGCAGCGACCGGGTGCCACGGCGCCTGGATCGATGCAGAGCCGCGAAACCGCCCGATGATGCCAGACCCGGTCCGGCGGCGGACCCGGACCCCCCCCTGAACGAGGGGGCGGAGTGGCCGTATACTCTTTTCTCAGCAGGTCCGAGTGGCGGAATGGCAGACGCGCTAGCTTGAGGTGCTAGTGCCCTTAACGGGCGTGGGGGTTCAAGTCCCCCCTCGGACACACGCATTATTCACCCGCAAAGAGGCCGTCACGTCGACGGCCTCTTTTTCGTGGTCGAACCGCAGGTCAAGCCGCAAGTCCCGGTACAGCTGCGCCAGCCGGCCTGGCTGACCGTCGGCCAGTGCGGCGCTGACGTTGCCGAGCGAGTCGATCATCGCGTAGACCTCTGCCTCGCCGAGTCCCGCAGGCTCACCAGCGCTCATCAGTTCCGCCTGAGCTGCCGCCCGATCGGCTTGCGCCCGGTTGATGCCCTCGATGACGGCCGACGGGTCCACACCCGCGGAGATGGCGTTCTGGAACCTCTGCAGCCTGGTTTCCGCATCCTCCAGTTCCTTCCGTGCGGGCCCTTCGTCCGCTGTCCGCGGTGTCGGCTGAGCCTGAACCAGTTGTTCAACGGTCCGGGCGATGTTCTGCCGGTCGAACAGGCTGCCGATCCAGTCGTTCAGCGCGTCTCGCAGTGGCTCTTCCTTGAGGTAGATCGTCGGTGGGTGCGTGAGCAAGGCTGGCGAGCCTGGCGTGAGTGTCCTGGCCGGGCAGCGGTAGTACATGCCGTGCTTTCGCGGGCTGCCTTCCATCTTCCGTCCGCAGGCGGCGCACCGAATGAGTCCACGGAACAGGTACGCGTGCTTGACCGTGCGTCCGGCGCGTTCGGTCTTGCGCGCAGTTCGTAGCCCGCCGGCCGCTTTGGCTCGTCGCATCAACTGCGTTTGCGTGAAGTCCTGGACAGACACGATCTCGGGATGTGCAGGCTTACGGGAGCGAACCACCCGATCCGGCTTGGCGCGGCGGAACCGCACCACATTCCCGGCCGCGACGTCGTCAGGATCAAGCAGCATTTCCTGCCGCGCCCACCGCCCGAAGAACGCGAACCCGGTGTAACGCGGGTTCTCCAGAATCGACCGCACCGTGCTGCCCTGCCAGCCATCGGCAAGGCGGTGCCGGTTCTGGTCCGGCCGCCGCGCCGACGGGCAGGGAATGCCGTCGCGATTCAGCCCGTTCGCAATCGCCCGATCCCCATTGCCGGCGAGGTATTCGGCGAAGATGCGACGCACGACCTCGGCGGCCGACTCGTCAAGGGTGAGCAGGCGCAACCGGAATCCCTCTGCTGCCTTCCTCGGGTTCGGATGCGGTCCGCCGTCCACGACTACGTACCCGTACGGCGCCCGGCCGCCCTGGTGACGTCCTTCGTTGACGACCTGCGCGTCCATCGCGGCTCGCACGCGGGCTTGAACGTGCTGCCGTTCCGACTCGCTCATGCCGCCGAGCACGCTCATCAGCATCTTGTGCGACGGGTTCCGCGGATCGAACTTCCCGCCCAGCTCCGGGACCCACAAGTCCACGCCGTAGGCAGAGAACCGCGGCGCGATGAGCGAGAACTGATTCCCGAACCAGCACCGGGTGCCTTCACCTACGACCAAGGCATTCCAGCCACGACGCGGATTCTTCAGTGCGGCCAGCAACTGCGACGCCTCGGTTCGCCGGTCCCACGGCACAGAACGCGACTGCCCGATGTCGAAGAACTCGGCCACGATCCGGCCGCCCAGCGGCTCGACGAACTTCCGCGCGTTCCCGAACTGCCAGCCGCGAGAGGTCTCCGGGTCCTGGTTGTCCTCCGTCGAACACCGCCCGTAGACGGCCAAGGCGCCGATCCCTTCGTCCACGGGCTCGGCCACCTCCAGTCCAAGGATTTCGTCTAATTTCGACCACGGGTCGCTGATTTCAGCGGACATCGGTCGCCTCCCTTGCCGGTCCGTCGAGCACCGGCACCTCGGTCAGTTCGATCAGTACGGCCAGCAACGCGCGCGCAGCCGCGGGCGTCAGCTGTGGCAATCCCGCAGGTAGGATAACTCGATATGCCTGACCTTCCACCCGCGCACTCATGACGGATCACCGGCCCCGGTGGGCTCGCCGCCAGCGCGGACACGTTCGACAGCTCGGCGGATATCAGCGGTCAGGTAGCCGCGCACCTGCCGCGTCTCGCCGTCTTCGCTGGTCACGCGATCGCGAGTCGGCCGACATCCGACCTCGCTCATCTGCTGGGAGAACGTCCTCCGATCGGCGTCCAACGCCTCCAGTAGCTCGGCCGTCGGCACGAAGTCGCGTCCGTCAGGGCCGAGGTCGTCACCCAGGTAGGTGACGAGCGAGGCAAGCGGTTCGGGCAGCTCGGCCCGCGGTGCGGCCGTACCCGCGCCAAGAGCGTGCGCGACGGCTGCATGGTCGAGCGTCGGCATCGTGTCGTGGCCGGCAGCGTGCCCCGTGAGCGTCCCCTCGGCCTCGCGCAGAGCTCGCCCCTGCTGGCAGATGGTCTGCCAGTCCTCGTTCGGCATGTAGTACGTCCGGACCGTCATGGCCAGCACGTCGGCCCCGGCCGCCGTGTCGCCGTCCGGTCGCAGGACACCTACGCCCTTGTGCGAGGCCAGCAACCGCGAGGAGTCGAATCCGCGGGTGTTCATCTGCTCGCCAAGCACGATGTTGGAGTCGCGCCAGTCCATCACCCGGAGCGCGAACCGCGACCCGAGAACCGCGCGGAGCCCGGACGGGATGGTCTTCGAGTCCGGCCGTTGTGTGGCGAGGACAAGCACGATCCCGGCCGCAGGCCCCTTCTTCGCCAGCCACGTCAGCAGTTCGCCGACGTATTCGCCGGCCCCGAGCTTCTTCCCCTGTACGTCAACGGGCGTGCGATCTTCGAGCGGTACCTGAACCTCATCGATGAAGATCGCCGTGATTGGCATGTTCAGCGCCTTGTCCCGCGACATCTCCGGCGTCACCTTCGACTCCGGGCACACGATGTCGTCAAGGTCCCGCATGCGCCGGTACCGGCCTTGAACCTCGGCGACCAGCTCGGCGAGCCAGTCGATGAGGGCCAGGACGTGCTCGGGTTCGTCGCCGGCCATGAAGCGGTGGGCGACCTGCGCGGCCGCGATCCAGTCCTTTCCGGCCTTGAAGTCCGCAACGTAGAGCCGCACCCACGCGTCCAGAACGAGGCCGCTCGCTGCCAGTCGGGCGGCGAAGGTCTTTCCCTGCCGAGGAATCGCACCGATCAGTAACGACGTCCACACGAGCGGAAGGTCAATCCGCCGGTCTCGTGCGTCGCGTCCGAACGGGACCGCTCGCCACGCGTTCCAGCGCGTCACGCCGAGCAACGGCGTCTGGAGCGGCGGCCGGGCATACGGGTCCTCATCGGCGACCCACATCGAGATCCGCCCGGCGTGCCCGCCGTTGCCGCGCACGCGCTCGACGATGAGCTGAACTTCGTCGACCGCGAGCGCCGACGCGAGCGCATCCCGGTTCTTCACGACGTCCGCGGCCTTGCGCGTCGCCGGCAGGTCCACGGTCACGGCCCACCCGTCGCCCACGCGAGTCGCGCGCTCGACTAGACGAAGCGTCTCATCCTTTCCGATCAGCTTGGCGTCTCGGAACGCGTCCACGAGAACCTGCGGGTCCATCGTCCACGTCAGCGTGCGCGGCCCGGCAAGCGCGGGTTTCCGTCCCGGGCTGCCGTCCTTGCGTCGGCCCAGGACCGCGAGCGCCAACGACGCGGCAGCCCCGCCGATCCACAACGGATCGGCGCCGTACAGCAGATTCACCACCGCGACCACCAACGCCGCGATAGCGACCACGGCGCCGGTGACCTTCCAGCGGAACAAGGTGAGTTCACGGATCTCCGTGAACTTATCGGCAAGCTTCTCCGACTCCTCGGCGGCTGTCCGGTAGTCGTTGACCTTTATCCAGCCACGCCACGACCGGACTCCGACCACGATTCCGCGGACCACGGCACCGGCGTACCGGGCCGGTGACTTGACCGCCCAGACCGCGGCATCCTTCGCAGCCTGCACCGCTTGCGGCTTGCTCTTGAGCCACAGGGGCACTCGCGGCGAGTGCTTCCACCACCGAGCGAACCGACGTCGGACAGTCCGAGCGCGCGGCTGGGGCAAGGTGTCGTCGATCAACTCGCCGTCGAGCACCGGGCCGACGTGCTCGACGTCCCCTGAAGCCACCCGAGCGAGCCTGGCACTGCCGTTCACCTCGGCATCCGATTCAGCGGTCATGGCGCACCTCGTCCGCAAGCGCGGTGGCCAGCCGAGACGACAACCCGCGCGAGCACCCGGTGACCTCCCGGACCCATGCCGGCGTCACCTTCACGTCGGGCGTCCACGCTTGACGCGCCTCGGCGAGGTAGTCAGCGAACAGCCGCCGCGCAGGTCGTTCACGGGCAGGCGCTGGCAGTTCATGAACGTTCGAGGCGTTCACGTGTGCCACCTGAACGGCGTCGGTGAGCTTGTCGCGCAGGTCCGTGACGGCCTCGGCCGCGACGAACACGACCATCGGCGGCACGGAGTGCAGAACCACACCGGCCGGCGATCCGGCCGCCCACGACGACCAGGTGTTCATGACGTACGTAGCCGCCAGCGTGAGCCACTTCGCTGCTCGGACCCACCGTCCGGTGTGGACCTGGTATCGGGCGGTCACCTGTTCGGCCCGCAGGATCGCGAGGAGAACAAGACACACGGTCGGGTCCAGCAGCCACGCCGTCAGCCAGGGCAGCGACCCGAAGGCAGCTCCGGCGGCGGCGAACCACTGCACGTTTGCCGTCGTGAACGCCAGGCCGAGGATGATCCCGGCCCAGCACAGCCGGTCGACCTGAGCGCGGATTCGCTCGACCTGGAGCGCAACCACGTCCGGGTGGGTGCGCCAGCGTCGGACGTCGGCCGCTTCGGCGGCATCCTGGGCGAGCCGCTGAGCGCGGGGTATCTGCTCGCTCATCGGCGACCACCGCCCCGGCGCGTGGTGTCCAGCGACGTTACGGTGAGAGCACGCGTCAAAACGTAGGCCGCGACCAGGTCCGGCGCGCCGAGCACCACGAGCAGCAACGTCGGGTTCCCAGGGTGCGTGATCACGAGCCACTGAACGCCGGCGAACGCCGAGCCCGTGAACAGCACGCGCCCCGCGAGCGAAACCACTCGGGCGCCTGCTCGTGCGGTCTCGGCAGCACGGCGCGCCTTGCGGGCGCCGAACCGCCATGTCGTGAACAGGGCAAACAGCACCGCGAGTCCGGCGAGAACCTGGGTAGGCGAGAGGGTGAGCGTCATCGCGCTTCACCTCCCCGTCGCCGCAGCCAGACGGGGTACAAGGTGCGCCGGTCGGTGTCCGGCAGCGCGCCCCACACGCCCAGCGTGTCCGGCCCGGCGGTACGCAGGTCGAGTTCGAGGCACTCATCGATCACCGGGCAGCCGGCACAGAGCCGCGTAGCCAGCTCCCTGTCCGGCGGATCGTCCCCGGTCAGCTCCGGCAGGTCGGCCCGCTCGAACGCCCAGAAGCACAGGCCGTCCCTGGCCACCACGTTCGTCAGCACGTCATCGGGCACAGCGGCGTAGCGGTCGAGCCGCGCAGCGATCGCCGCGTAGTCGTGATCGCTCATCGCGCACCACCGCCGAGCGCCCGCCGCAGCTCGGCAGCTGGGATGACGAGCCGGGAGCGGCGCCGCACAGCGCGCAGCTCGCCGACCCGGATAGCGCGATGGATCGAGTTGAGGTCGACACCGAGAAGCCACGCGGCGTCGGCCGGCGAGTAGAACGCCGGACCACCGGCGTCAGGAAGTTTCTTCTGCATTTTGAAGTCCCTAAAGTCATCACGCTGATTTGAGCGTGAAATGTGAGCTGATTTAGTCGCATGAAGGCGTGAGAATGGTCCGAATGCGCGACGCGGTGTGGATCTCGGCGCCGTTGAATCCGTCAAGCGCTAATGTCGGCGCTGAGGCGGACCACGGAGGAATGGGTGTCGGAAGACTGGGCGGCGGTCGCGAAGGCCATCAACGAGCGCGTGCACGAGCTCGGGTGGAAACAACGCGAGCTGGCCGAGCGCTCGCAGGTCTCCCAGGCGATCGTCCGCGAGATCCAGAACCACACCGTCGAGCGCAAGCGCAGTGACCGGACGCTCGAAGCGCTGGCCGTGGCGCTCGGCCTGCACCCGCAACACCTGCTCGCTGTGCTGCACGGCCGCATCCCGCCGACGCTGGGACAGCCCCGCGAGAACATGGAAGACGCCGTGTCGGCACGCCTTGCCGTCATCGAGCAGCGACTGACGTCGATCACCGAGCAACTGGCCGATCTCACCGAGCTGCTTCGCCGCGATGGGAAGTCCCGCGACTAGCGCGAGTCCTTTGTGGTGGGCAGCCGATTCGGCGGCCCGCCGGTGTTTCTCGTCGTGTGTCATGCCACTAAGAAACGGCATTTCCGCGTTGGCCGGCAGCTGGCAGCGGATGACAAGCACCGTGTTATCTCATGTTATTTACGCAGCTCAAGGCGCTTATCTGGCGGTCACGTCATGACCTCGACAACTGCTTTGCAAGCGGCCCGCAACGCGCTCGGTTGGAGCCAGGAAAAGCTCGCACGCGCAATCAACGCGCGCGCAGCGGCGCATGGATTGCCAGAGCGTTCGGTGGCGAGCCGGAAGACGGACATCTCTCGGTGGGAGAACGGGCACGTCATGCCCGAACCGCCGATGCGCGCGGTCCTGCGCGAGATCTACGGCCGCACCGATGACGACCTCGGGTTCCCGTCCGGCGACTTCGCCGGCCCGTCCGGTGACGAACTCGCCGAGCGGCTGATCATCGCTCGCCGCGTCGACGAGCAGACGATCGAGCTGTTCCGCGAGGAAGTCATCAGCGTCCGCCACGCTGACCGCCGGTTCGGCTCGGCGGCCCGGCTCGAACGGCTCCGCGGACAGATCACCGAGGTAGAGGGCCTGCTCAGGCACACGATCTTGCGCCGGGACCGGGCACCGCTGGCCAGCGTGCTTGTCGAGGCATCGACGCTGGCCGGCTGGAACTCGCTCGACATCGGCGCACTCGACCAGGCGTGGACGCACTACGAACGCGCGAAGTACGCCGCGATGGAGTCCGGCTCAGCCGCCCTGCTCGCCCACGCCACCGCTGAACAGGCATTCGTCCTCATCGACGTCGGCAACATCGATGACGCTCTTGCCCTGTTCGCGGAAGCGCGGTCGATCGGCGAACATGCTCCTGAGCTGCTGCGAGCCTGGCTCGCGGCCGCCGAAGGGGAGGGCCACGCAATCGCCGGCCACCGGGACGGCGCCCTTCGCTCGTTCGACGAAGCCGACACGCTCTTGCCGAACGAAGTCGTGCACCCCGAGCTGCCGTTCGTCTTCCTCGGCGGCAGCCACCTCGACCGTTGGCGCGGAAACGCCCTGGTCCACCTCGGCGCGCCGGAAGCGATCGAGCACCTCGAGCGCGTGGTCGAGGGCATCGGGTCGACGTCATTCGTCCGGGCCGGCGCCGCGGTGTACGTGGATCTCGCCCATGCGTACAGCGCAGCGGGCGACCAGGAAGCCGCCAGGACCTACGCGTTGCAGGCCCGGCGGATCATCTCCCAGGTTGGTTCCGTGCGATTGCGCCGCCGCCTTGAACGGCTCGTCCTGCCCGGCTCACGCCCGGCGTGAGTTGAGGTAGTAGAGCAGCGACACCAGCGTGCCGGAGCCGAGCAGTTCCTGACGCTGTGCAAGCTCGTTTACCCGCGACAGCGGCACCCACTCGACTCGGCCGACCTCTTCGGTGTCAGTCGGGTCTCCGATGTGCTCGGCCTGACGCCACAGGTACACGTCGACCGGGGCGGTGACCTGCCCGGGAAGCGGCTCGAAGCTCACCAGGTGCTCGGGCTCGCCGACTGGCTGCCAGCCGGACTCCTCGGCAGCCTCGCGCGCGGCGGTCCCCGCGGAGTCGTCGCCGTCGTCGACCATGCCGCCCAGCAGCTCGTAACCCCACTGCTCGGTGGCGAACCGGTAGCGCCACAGCATCAGCGCCTCATCCTGGTCGTTCACGATCAGCGCTATGGCGATCCTGGCCAGGTGCACCACGTGGTAGTCCCAGCGTTCGCCGTTCGGCGCCTCGACGTCGGTCAGCCCGACCTTGACCCACTTGTTGTCGTAGACCAGCCGCTCACCGAACGTCTTCCACGACCCATGTTCGTCAGCCACGCCGCGAGCCTACGGGCTACCGATTCCCGCCCGTACCGCCCTTCAGTTCGTCGGCCCGACAAGCCGAGCGATCCGACGTTGCTGCCGGACAGAACCGATTTCGACGGCCAAAGCCCGAGCACGCTGAGCGTGCGCGCGTCCCTCAACGCGCTCACCCATCGCAAAGAACGCCGTCGCCAGGTCCACTCGTAACGCCGTCTCCGCACGCGTGAACGTTGGATCGAGGCGGCTCAACGCTGTGGAGAGCACGTCAACGGCGTCCGGCTCGCCGATCCGAGCGAGCGCGTGCCCGCGCCAGCGCGCCAGATGGACCGGATCGAGCACGACGTAAGGACCCTCCACCGCGGACACATCGGCTGGTAGCAACCCCGCGGCGCGGTCGAAAGCTCTGAGACTCGCCGAGCGCTGGCCGTCTGCTGCGAGGGCTTCGCCATACGCAGCAGCGAGCCATGACCTGAGCAGGCGGCCGGCGACGTGTTGAGCCCGCCGCTCGGTGGCGCGCAATAGCTCGACGGCCGACGCCGTCTCGCCGACGTCGAGCAGCACGAACGCCTGCTCAGCGGCAGTGTGTACCTCGAACGCCGCGTCACCGGACTCGCGAGCGGCGGCCTTGGCGCGCTCGTAGAACTGCCAGGAGTCACCGACGAACCCCATGTCGAGCTGCTGCCAGCCGGCGAGCGTGCCGAATTCGGCGAGCAGGGCGCCGAGCTGGCTCCGAACCCCCGGAGTCAGACTGTGCGAGCGCAGGCGCGTGATCTGGCGGACCTTGGTGGACACCTCTTCGTGCGCCGTCGAGGCGCCCAGCTGCCGGTCAAGACGGCGCACCGCGGTCAACTGGTCTTGAAGCAAGGCCAGGACGTCGGCGTTCACGCGGCGAGCAGCGCTGAGCCGCTGCCGCAACTCCTCTTCAGCCGCCTCGACCGACCCGCGGACGGCGTTAGGTGACGACAGCAGGTCGTCGATCGGGAGGCCAAGCATCCGTTCGAGCAGGCGAGCAGTGGCCGGCCGCGGACGCCCGACCGGAGACCCGTCCGCCTTCCGTCCCGAGATCAGGCGCTGCAAGTGCCGCACGCTGAGCGTGCCGGGCTCGCCGAACGTGCGCGCGAAGCGCTCGGCGTCCTCAACGAACTCGGCGAGCGTCTGACTTCGCTCTCGGAGCTTGAGTTCCAGCACGGTGCGCGGCAGCTCGTCAGTCCCGTCCCCCGCTGCCATCTCCGCCTCCCGACGTGCCGCCAACGATATGTCCTCACTAAGTCGTCCGTGTGACCTGGCGCCTATATGAGCGCGTGAGCCAGGCTGATTTCAGATCTTACAGCCCGTAGTGGCTGGTCAGCCGGTAGGTAGCGGAGGGGCTTGTGAACGACGTACTACGGCAGGGGAGGGCCGCCGGACTGTACGTGAGTTGGCACCGGAGCGAGGTCGACGACCGCGACCACGCAGTGACCGACGAGGAGTTCTCCCGAGGCCGGCGCGACGCGCTCGGCCGGTACGAGGGACTGTGCGGGCACGTCGTGCTGCCGACGTCGATGCTCGTCGCGCCCGGCCGGCCGTGCGTCCGTTGCCGCGCGTTCCTGGCAGCTCGGACCACGCTCCCGGCAGTCGAACGGCGCCTTCACCCATCGCGGCACCGCAAGCCATCACGCTGGCGTCGCCTCTTCCAGCACGTCGGGCAGGCCAACGTGCCTGAACAGGCCCACTCTCACGGCGCCCGCACTTCTCACGCTCACGGGTCCCAGACTCCGGCGGGGGCGGGTAGCGCCCCGATCGCGCCCGTCCTCGCCGGACGCCACGAGCGGCGGAGCGAGCGATGACGACCGGGCTGATCATCGCGCGTCCGCTACCCGGCACGGTGGGCGAGACTCGCCGCATGGTCCATTTGTTCCCGCTGCTGGCCGACGCCGCCATGCCGGCGCGCCTGACCGCGTACTGCGACGCCACGTTCGGCCTCGGCGAACTGGAACTGCTGGAACGCCCGCTCGGGATGCCGTGCTTGGTCTGCCTCCAGCGCTCACCGCGCCCGACCGGCGAACTTCCGGCCGCCGAGTCGTGACACCACCCGTACGGGCCGTTCTGCCGACGTTTCAGCAGGAACTCGACCCGCTACTGCTCATGCCGGTCCGGCTGTTCATTGCATGCCTACTCGCCGACTGCAAGTGGAGTGACGACATCGCCGTTCGGAACGCTCTACAGCTCGGTGAACGATCCTTCGTGACGCATGTCGAATGCCTGCGTGCGGCGGGTTACTTGGAGGTCCGCACCCAGGGGGACCGCAAGAAACTCCGCTTGACGTCTCTCGGCGGGGATAGGTTCGCCGAGCACGTCGGCGCCCTGAGCCGGGTCACGTTCGCCGCTGTCAAACTCCTCCCGACCACTCGCTGCCCTAGCGACGACGGCGACGCGTGACACACACGAGCCACGTCTCGAACTGTCGTCTGCGGGCCCCATTGAGGCCAATCGTGACGAGCGTCCCGACGGCCGTCACAGCCGTCACCAGCGCCGTTCTCGCAGGTCGGCTGGTCTTTCGAGTCGTCACGCCAGATCGCGCGCCATGGCAAGTGCCTGGGACAGCTGTGACGGCCAATCTTCTCCAGTACGTCTGGCCTTCGCTGACAGAGGCTCACCGTTCGAAACGGTCCGGAGGGACGAGGAGTATCCAGGCTGCGTCGGCTCGCGCCGAGCTCAGACTTCGGATTCGATCAGATAGCCAGGAGCCGGCGACTCGGTGCCGGTGCTGCAGCTCGGAATCCGGGAGACGGTCGAATGAGCAACGAACTTGCGAGCGGACGTTGGACAGCTGGCAACGCCAACGACGACTCAGTCAGCACCCGCGGCTGGCTGGTGGGGCACTTCATCGACCCATCGCTAGGCGTCCGCGCCACCGAGGAGGTCGAAGTGAAGTGGGCGCAACACTGCGTAGGTGAGAAGCGCGCCGAGTGGACGTCGGGCGACCAGCGAACCACCCTCGTCATTCTGATCTTCGGCGAGTTCCGCGTAGACGTCACGAACGGAAGCAAAGTCATGAGCCGGCAGGGCGACTACGTCCTGTGGGGGCCGGGTGTCGATCACTCCTGGGAAGCATTGGCGGACTGTATAGTTTTAACCGTTCGTTGGCCTTCGGTGACTCCGTAACAGAAGTTGACACTCCACTGGTTCTGAGTCTGGCTAGAAGTTACAGTGTCGCCATGAGCGAGTCAGCAGTAGCGATATTTAGTGTCAGAAGTGCGAACACGCTGGAAGTATTCGAGAATGCACTAGGTGCGCTGGTGGAACTAGATGATCTCAAAGCTCTGTCATGCAGGGTCAAAGCCGGGTATGTCGGAAATCTTATCAGGCGTGTAAGTCGGGTCGAATATACCGCCGCGAATGACAAAGTCCGTCGACGGGATCGTTGGCAAGAGGAAGTTCCCTATGCTGCTGAAGAAGCCGAAAGGAAAGCTTTGGTAAGTGCTCTAACCTTTCACGTAGGCGCCCCGCAGTTACTTTGGTCGCCACGTTCGGCTTACGAATGCCTTGTTTTAAATGGTGTGACGATTGTTGAGTTGCTCCGGGCGCTGGATTATTCTAAGCCAAAGGAACCTCCGGTTGCTGTAGTCAGCTTCAGTGGTAACTCGCAAATGCCAATGAGATATCTATGGCGGTACTTGCCGCTCAGATATCTGATCACAGGTGGCTACATCTTGGAGCGCAGTCAATGGTCGATAGTTGATCTGGACTTCGATTACGGCGAGGAAGTTGTTGAAAATCAGGACTGGGCCAACGTTTCGCGCCCCTGGAAGCATAAGGGTATGTTCTTAGAACTAGATGATGATAGATACATCTATCTGGAACGGCAAGTCAGTGAACTTGATATACCTGAGGACCTGCGAGTGGCGCGACCAATTGAGCCGAGTGAGGAAATCTCTAGTAGGCCAGGCCCGCCGACTGAGATCGTTCTAGGTCGAATACCGTGGAAGACTTCTAAGGTTAGCAAATTAGATGATCCGGGATCAAAGGCGTTTCATAAAACTAGTCAAGAGCCTCTCGACCAGTGGCCGGACCCGGAGCAAGTTAAGAAGAAGATTATCTTGTATTGTCTGAATCGCGAGCACAAAGAACGTAAGTGGATTGGATTCGCGAAGGTTGGCTATATGTCCGAACGTGTTGAGGACGTCGAATACCTCACCTATGCGCTATGCAGTGCAATTCTAGACCTCAGTCTCGCGCCATATGACATTCGGGCCTCGGCAGATGGAACGCTGGAATTCGCTATTGATGTCTTACTGCCTAGTCGGTTTGGTCCGAAAAGAGTTACCACTGCTTGGAATGCCCAGAATGGTAAGAGGGTAGCTCTGTCTTCGGCGTATGTCTCTTCTGGTAGAAAGCCTCTGAGTGAGGCGATCTTGATTCCGGAACATGCTGCTGAAGGGGATTGGGAATCTTTCTATAATTGGATGTCTGGGCGTGCATCAGTATACGGCAAAGCTGTCGCGTCAAGTCCCTATCAGGCGACCGGTTTACTGTGGATCCCGCATGCGGCGAGCGATACGGCCAGAGCCTTCGCGCTATGGTCGAGAAGGAGTGGCCATGCGTCGCCACAGCGATTTAGGCGAAAGGCGGCAGGCGGCTATTGCACGCTCCTCTCGATCGGATTTCCGATAACTGGAGTAACCGAAGTTGTTGGTGCATTGATCATGGCCCAGGTGTGTCTCGGCTTGCGCGGCATCAAAAGTATTATCGAATATCGATACGATTAGTCGGATCGGATTCGAATGTATAGAACGCCGACTACCACTGCACTATTCAAGCGTGGAAGCGGTCAGCATTGCTGCTGTAGCGAGCACAAATGCGCAGGAGGCGCCGATGTGATTGCGTCTTTATCTTGACGACTATCACTTACTCACGTGGGAAAAAACTTCAAAGCGATCAAAAATCCACCATGTGGACCTCAGCTGCGACATCGTCATTTGTATTGTAGCAAGATCGGCAAGAGGCTGCACCAGATCGACTGGTATACCCGTCATTCGGAGTCGGTTGGCCCATACCCTCACTGCTCGCCTAAGCTGAGGTGACCGAAGCTGGCAGGCGTTAGAAAGAATCGCTAAATGGTTTTCCAGGCCAGCCGTGTATGGCGAGACTTGCTGACCGGTCCTACTGCTCTCAGGCAGAAGGGATGCGAACAAGCTATCGAAATGTTCGAACATTTGTCGTCGTCCGACGGGGTTGCCTCGACCGAACGAACCGGGCTTCTCGAAAGTCCAAATTTGATGCCGCCCTAAAGCGGTCGGCGATACGTGACCTGTAGTCTCTACGACTTTTCCAGTCAGTTGAGCTGTCTCTAGCTCGGCTAGAGTATGGAATGCGGGGGAGGCGTACCTAACTATTGCAGAACCAGAGACGTTGCGTTCAAGCCGCGTCAAGGTGCTATGTTGTGATTTTGATCGAGCAAACCGATAATACGGTTTGTGCCACAAGTTCCACTGTTTGGCTCTTGACCCGTAAAGGTACTCCGGGCGCTTGAACTGCAAGATCAAACTAAACGGCATTTGTGGTAATTGACGGCGCTTGGGTATTCCGAATGGTGAGTTTCTCCAATGTGAAGGTATGAGCGATAAGCCGCGAGGTCGTTCGATGTTGAGGATGCGCCATATGAGGTGATCGTGGCCGGGGTCTGTTGCCACATCAAATCCGGTCAGTTTTTCCAGGACTTGACCGGGTGAAAATATTCGGCGTGTTCCACCTTCTCCAGTGACCAACTCCATGTTGTAAGCGTTCTCGAACGTCTTCTCCTCAAAATCTGCAACGACCACCGGCTTAGCATGCCGGACCAGCCAGTGTTTGCCAAGAGTTGGTGAAGCCGCACTCCAGGCGACAGTCGCAAACTCGCGCAGCCAGGAGGGGGGCGCATCAAGCTTGCTTCGTACCCTGGGCTAATACAGTGCGGATTTCTCCCGGTCGCTGCCTCTAACGAACATTGGCAGCGTCAAGTCGGCGCAGTAGGAGAGAGGCGAGTGCTAGATAATCCATAGCCTCATCGGGGGTGTCGCCGATGTCGACTTCGTGACCTCTTGGGTTGCGAATGCCAGCTGCTGCGCCAGCGAAGATGGACTTATAGCCGCGCTGTTCATCGATTTCGGAGTCGGTTCCAAGATTGTTTAACTTGATTTTTGCGTTGCTCTCATTGAATGCCTCCATCATGAGGGCGTAACCCGTCTTGCCGCGGAGGCCGCTGATTCGCTTAACCTCCTTCTCGATGAATTTGAAAGCTTCGAATACTGCCTGCTCCCAATGTCCATCATCGAACAGTTTACGCACTTTGCTTGGCAGCTCGGGGTGGATGTTTCGTAGTTCAAAGGGGTGAGGTTCATTGCGCTCGGTGATCTCGATGTGAGCGTTAGATCTGTTACTATATTCTGCGTCGATGGACCGCGTGATGTGCTCAAATCGATTAAGTGATCCGCTCACGACATCAAGTGCTTCCTGATGCTCGCGAAGATTGCGTCATATGTTTCGGCGTCACCTCCGGGAGGAAGGTTGACCTCTATGCGGACAGTTAGTCCTACATCCTGTCCGCCTACCGCCTTGCCTTCGGGCTCGCCGCGTCCGTTGTTCTGATCGATTGGGGGTTTCGGTTCCTTCTTCGTTGTTGTCGCTGTCTTCTTGTTGCTCGTCTTTGTATTCGCGCCATTCGGAGAATTCGTAGACTTGGAATTTGGATTTGTCCGAATGCCACGAAGTTCTCCGTGTCCTGCGAGTGCGGCGAGGGACTGGAAGGTTGTTGCTTGCCGCTTGCCTACTAGTTCTGAAGTCTTGTCGGCTGCTCGGAACCAGTGAGCCAGAACGTCACGCTCAGCGTCAAAGGTGTCGTTGCCCATCTCTTCGAATAGCTGAGAGTACGCGCTGCGTAAAGCCTCCTCGAGGCCAGCTTTGAAAGAATCGTCGTTTCCGTAAAAATAGCCGGTCTTATCTTCGACGCGATTACCCTCCTCGTCGATAAGGTCGAGAAACCGTAGAATGGCAATGACATAGGACTCATTCGCGGAAGCGATCTTGAACCGCTGGAGGTAGCCTGCATCCACCTTGGGTGGAAAACCTTTGCGAAGCTGTGTAAAAGTCGCGACGACCGGACCTTGTCCGGAAATATACGGATAGTTTGGCATCGTGTTCCTCCTTGGCTCAGGTGGCCCGTAGACTACTCGCTGCCTTCGACAGACGATGCGTAACTCGCCGACTCGCATGGTGCCGTGTCGCGCGAACGAGTGTGTTTCAGCGCTGAAGTTGGCTATCGCGGCTGAAGCGGTAGGTTGTCGCGGCCCCGTAGGTGAACATTGTTAACCAAGCCCCGGCAGTCGAATCGTCGCCGGAAAGTCGGACACTTCAACGGGCGAGCCACGCGGACCCGAGGTCTGTCCGTCGTCCCGCTCCTCAACGGACATCATCCAGTCGATGCCTGCTGTCAATAGGGCTCAGAGCGAGCAACTAAGCGTACCGTGATCAAATCGATAGCATCACGTGTCTGTGGCGCGAGCGCGACCATGCGCTGGTCAAATTGGGTCGGGGGGCGCTGAAGCTCGGCCTGGACCCTGCATTCGGGAGCTACCTGTCTGCGAGATGTAACGTATTGAGACGTCCGACGACACTTGCGGTAGTTGGTGCCCACTCGCGAGGGGATGTCTGGGTGGCCCAGGTCAGGGAGGAGGTCGGGTGACGGAGATTGTGCCTGCTGGCGGTAGTGGCGAGATCCAGGTGTTCGGAGAGCTTCAGCGCTTTGAGCAGATGCTTTTGGAACAGTTAGCCAATGCGGGACTTCCTGTGGATGGTGTGCTGGTTGAACTTGAGGAGCGAGAGCAAGCGCTCACGACCCTTGGTCGAGCGCTGTCCCGGCTGCCTGTTCAGGACCGTGGCGACTCCTATTACGTAAGTAAGATGATCGCGGCGGCTGCTGCAGGCTTGTTCGATGCCGCTCTTAATTACTTGTGGAATGAGACTGTTGGTGAACTCCGCCGACGGGTAGCTAACTACGATCTGGCGTACTTCTACGAGATTGCTGTGCCCTCTCCGGACCGGCGAAAGCATCTGTCGTCAGTTGAGGACCTTACAAAGGTTGACGACATCGACTTGCTGCGAGCGGCGCTACAGATCGGACTCCTCTCGACGTCCGGTCATGCTCAACTCGACCACATCCGGTACATGCGAAACTATGCCAGTGCGGCACACCCGAATCAGGTTGAGTTGACCGGCTTACAGTTGGCAGCTTGGTTGGAAACGTGCATCCGCCAGGTCATTACTCTCCCGTACGACACTATTACCGCTGAAACTAAGCGACTACTTGCCAATGTGAAGGCTGCTCGCATCGATCCGGTCGATGTGCCGCTGACTACAGCATTCTTTGAGGACCTTCCTCCGGAACGTGCTGACTCTCTGGCGGCCGGATTATTCGGACTTTACGTGGCGGCCGACCGTACGCCATTGATAGCTGACAACGTGATTCTGCTATGGCCTGACTTGTGGCCTTTCGTTAGTGAGGATGCTCGACGGGCGTTTGGACTGCGCTACGGTCGGTTCACTGCCAGTGCGGATATCGCGCAGGCGAAGTCTGCGCGAGAGCTATTGGAGTTGGTTGCTGGTATTGCTTACCTGCCGGAGAAGGAGTTGGCAGTTGAGATCGATGCCTCCCTCGATGCGCTGGGTGCCGCGCACCACGGGTTCAACAACTTTCACACCGAGCCGGCGCCGGCTCGCGCGGTCGCAGCGCTGATCGGCGCGCGCGGCGAAGTGCCAGCTGCGGTGGAGCCCAAGTATCTTCGGACACTCGTCGATGTTTTCCTAGGTAACCAGTACGGCGTTAGTTGGGCTGCTGAAACGATTTACAGGGACCTAGTGGAGCGACTTGACACTTCGCAGGCCGGCGTTGCGCTACGCAGCTTCATGGATCCCACGATCTCGGTTAAGCTCTGGGCTCAGGTTGGGCGGCAGCGGTGGGATGCGCTGCTAGACATCCTTGAGCCCAAGTTGACCTCTTCGGCCGACCGAGCGCTAATGGCGGCCGTCCGGGCGTTTACAGGAACCCCCGACAAATTGGCTAGCGATTCCAATATTGTTCGACTGGCTGAGGCAGCCGCGCCGCGGCGGCGAGCGACTCCTCAGCGGCCGCTACCGCGTGGGCGGCGCTGAATCTGCGTATCCTCAGGCCGAAAGGCTGAGGCGACGAGGCTAGCTTCAGTTGGTGGACGCAAAGGGGGCTGTGCGCAAAGCTGCCCGCGGCTCGATGTCGCTAACGGGTGAGCTCGATGCGGGTGATCAGTGTGCAACTCGCCCCTCGGACACTTCCCATAACCCCAACTGTGCGCATCGAGACTAGTCTCGATGCGCACTAGTCGTTTTCCGGGGTGGTAGGTCGCGTGCAGCTGGAGCTGCCGGTAGACCTCCGCTTTGCGGTCGGTGTCGGCTGCGGCTAGCACGTTCCGGATGTCGCCCAGCCGCTCGATCAGCTCGGCTATCTGCTCCTTGGCGAGCCGTTGCGGCAGGGGGCGGGCGGCGAGGCGTGCCTTGGCCTCTGCGCGGCGGGCCTGTGTTTCGGTGATCCAGGCGGTGACGAGCTTGGCGTCGGCTCCGGCTTCGAGGGCTGCGCGGTGGCGTCCGAGTGCTCGGTCGCATTCCTCGACTGTCTTGGCGGCGGCTGCTGCGCCGGGGTCGACGTCGGGTTCGGGTTGGGCTGCATAGAGGTCGTCGATGGTTTCGTCGAGGCGGTGTGGTGCGAAGCAGGTGCTGAGCCAGCTGTCGAGCGGGCCGATGAGGTCTCGTTCGGCGAGGCAGACGTTGCGGGGGTGCTCGGTCTTGTTGGCCAGCCCGTATTCGGTGGGGTAGCGGCAGCGGTAGAAGAGCTGGTCGCGGCTCTTCTGGCCCTGCATGCGACGGCCGCAGACGCCGCAGTGCAGCAGGCCGCGCAGGACGTAGCGGTGCTGGGTGCGTGTGCGTTCGCGGGTCTTCCGACCGGCGCCTTTGGCCGCGGCGATCTCCTGCGCTTGCTGGAAGGTTTCGATGTCGATGATCGGTTCGTGGACGATCTGCTCGGAGAAGATCCATTTGTCCCGGGTGTTCCAGCGCATCTTGGTTTCGTGGCCGAGCCCGACGTCTTCGACGTCGATGAGGACTTCGTCTTTGCGTTGCTTGTTCCAGACCTGGCGGCCGGTGTAGCGGGGGTTGGTGAGGATGACACCGACGGCGCCCTTGGCCCAGGCGCGGCCGGTGCGGTGGCGGTTGCGGGCGGGGTCGTTCATGGATGGGCAGGGGATGTCGTCACGGGTCAGCGCTTCGGCGATGGCCAACTTCCCACGGCCGCCGATGTACTCGGCGTAGATGCGCTGCACGATCGGCGCGGTGGCTGGGTCGGGTTCGAGGCGCCGCAACCGTTTGCCTTCAGCGGCTTTGGCAGGGTTGGGGTGCGGTCCGGCGTCGGCGAGCTGGTAGCCGTAGGGTGGTCGGCCGCCGAGGAAGCGGCCCTCGACGCTGGCTTGGGCGGCCATGGCGGCGCGGACGCGGATCTTGATCCGGTTGCGTTCGCCCTTGCTCATCCCGCCGAACACGGACATGACGAGGTCGTGCGCTTCGGATTCCGGCTCGATCGCGCCGCCGACTTCGGGCACCCAGAGGCTGACGCCGTAGTGGACGAGGAGGGGGAAGGTGAGTCCGTATTGGTTGCCGTAGAAGGCGCGTTGGGGTTCGCCGATGACGACTGCGTCGAATCCGCGGTCGCTGTCTCGCATCGCGGCGAGGAGTCGGGTCGCTTCGGGGCGCCTCTTCCAGGGGATTGAGCGTGATTGCCCGATGTCGAAGAATTCGGCGACGATCTCACCGTGCTTGTCGACCAGCGCCTTGGCCCGGGCCAGCTGCCAATTCCGAGATGCCTCGGGGTCCTGCTGGTCTTCAGTGGAGACTCGGCCGTAGAACGCAAACCGCATGATCAGGCCGCCTTGTCCGCGTCGAGCAGCAGCCGAAGCAGGGCGCCGGCGGCACCGTGCGACAGCGTCGGCGGGGACGTCGGCAGCAGCACCGTGGGTACGACATCGTCGCGTCGACGACCAGGGCGAGGGCGACTGCCGGCGGCGTCCTGGCGCGTCGGTGGTCGTGAACGGCGAGGTGCTGCGCTTGATCGCGGAGAGGTGTTCGGAGAAGTCGTCATGTCCGCCTCAGGGCGTGGTCGGTGTGTACGGATCGTCCACGACACCGTCGTAGCGGCCAGAGCGGAAGTACCCGCTCAGGTCGACTTCGACGGCGCGCGTCTCGACGACCAACTCCGCCCGAGGAGCAGCAAGGAGACGCCACGACATCAAGTTGTAAGGATTGTCTGGTTCGACGGCGGGTGGCTCTGTGTGATCGCCTGTAGTTCGTAGGCCACTGGCGACACGTCTCTGACCAGTGAGAACAGTGCTGGTGACCCCCACACTACCAGTGAGGGTCGATCATGGCCCTGACCTGCGGCGATAGAGAATCGCCTAGTGGAATGGTGCGCTTGATCGCCGTTTTTTGCAACTGTGTGTTGTTGAGTGCAGTTGTGACAGGGGGTTTGCCCCAGCTGTGCCCCAGTGAAATCGGTGAGAGGACCGCCTGCTTTCGTTTCGAACTAATGTGCGGTCGGCACGGGGCGGCAGCGCTACGTCCGTTCGGCCGCGAAGCCGACCAGCGGGCAGCACATGGTGGTGCGCCCGGCCCGGGCAGGTCGTCGCCTTGGTCACCACGATCGTGCCGATCAAGGTCCGCGAGACCGACCGTGTTCGGCGACCCGGCGTCGGTACGCGGCCACCGGGTGGCCGGATGCCGGTTCTTTCACCAGCGCGGTTTCCGGTCCGGCCCCGGCCCGCGAGGTCGCCGAAGGTGCGGCCGGTAGCCGCGACTCGTCTCGCCGCCACCGGCCGCAACGGGTCACTCAGCAGGGCTTGATCCCGTCGACGCCGTCGGGGACGTTGTAGAACGACGCTGGGGCGTAGGGGCGGCTGTCGTAGGCCTGGGAGTAACCGATCGGGATCCAGTTGGATCCGTTCCAGTTGTAGAAGGTCGCCACCACGTGGCCGGTCTGGTTGTTGATGAACGAGCGGACCTGGTCGGATCCCCAGCGGGAGCCGATGTTGTCGATGACGCCGCACTTCCACGAAGGGGTCGTCGATCCCGTGAAGTTGAAACCGTTGTAGACGCAGATGTTGCCGGAGGCGCAGTAGGCCGCGGGGGCGGCGTCGGCCGGCGTGGCGCCGGTGATGCCGACACCGGCGCCGAGCGACGCGATGGTCAGTGCCAGGATTGCTCGCTTCACGTTGAACTCCTTCATTGGTTGCATTTCATACACTTTTTTCGGTTCGTAATGCGATTCGCGATGGTGCTTGGGGGTGTGGTGTCGAATTGCTGATTTTGCGTCTGATCCGGATAGCTCGACAGTCCTATGATCGCGTTGCGCCGATGGTGGGACCAGGACACGGACCGGCAATGTATGGCCGGTGAGCGCGCTACCCTTCGGGTCTGGGTCGCGACGTGGGGAGGTCGGGCATGGGGGACCAGGACTGCGCTTCGCTGCGCCGATACCGTCAGCGCGCGGCGTTGACCCAGGAGGAACTGGCCGAGCGATCCGGGGTATCGGTCAGAACGATCCGAGGGCTGGAGAACGGGACGCGGCGCAATCCCCAGCTCGACTCGCTACGGCGACTGGCCGACGCGGTGAACCTGTCAACCGAGGAACGGGAGGAGTTGGTGGCATCAGCCCTGGGCCTGGGCCCGCAGACCGCGCCTCCGCCCAGCCTGCCAAGGCAACTTCCTGCGCTACTACAGGGGTTCACCGGTCGAGACACGGAACTGACCGCTCTTACCGCCGGTCTCGACACAGTCGTTGGCACGTCCGAGACGATCATGATTACCGTCGTCGCCGGACCCGGTGGGATCGGCAAGACCGCGTTGGTCGTGCGGTGGGCGCACCAGCATGCAGACCGCTTCCCCGACGGGCAGTTGTTCGTCGATCTCTGCGGCTTCAGCCCCAACAGCAATCCGGTCGGGGCGCTGGCCGCATTGCGTGGATTTCTCGATGCACTCGGTATCGACCCAGCCGGCATCAGCGGTGGCCTGGCCGAGCACGCTGCCCGCTACCGCAGCCACGTCGCCGGCAAGCGGATGCTGATCGTGCTGGATAACGCTGCCACAACCGACCAAGTGATTCCGTTGCTACCGGGTACACCCACTTGTACCGTGCTGGTCACCAGCCGCAACACCCTCACAGCGTTGCTGCACCGACACGGTGCCCGACACCTGACGCTGACCGTCTTCGACGACGACGAGGCACACGCGCTGCTCGCGCGCCGCCTCGGCAATGAACGTGTGGCTGCCGAACCCGACGCCGTGACCGACCTGGTCATGTTGTGTGGCCGCTACCCGCTGGCTTTGGCCATAGTGGCTGCTCGGGCGCACGCCGCCGGTGCGGACATCCCGCTGGCAGAGTTCACTGCGGAGCTTCGCGAACCGGGCCTGGACGCATTGGACGACAATGATCCCACCGCCAGCCTGCCCGCCGTGCTGTCGGTTTCCCTGCGTGATCTCACCGCGCAGCAGAGCACGCTGTTCGCCTTGTTGGGGGTCACCCCAGGCCCGGACATCAGCCTGCCCGCCGCGGCCAGCCTCATCGGCTTGTCCATTCCCCGGACACGAGCGGTGCTGCGCGTTCTCGTGGACGGGTCACTGCTGGACCGCGGACCTGCCGAGCGGTACGGCATGCACGACCTCGTCCGTGACTACGCCGGCGCCACCGCCGACCGCCAACTCACCGCAGACAACCGGGCGGCGGCGCTGCGGCGGGTGGCCGACTTCTACACCCACACAGCACAAGCCGCGGCCAATCAACTCCTGCCACACCGGCCGATGATCGTGTATGCCCACCCCGCACCGGGCAGTCACCTTCACTACCTCGGCGACGCACGCGCCGCGACAGCCTGGTTCGACCAGGAGTACGCCAACTTGATCGCCGCTCAACACATGGCGATCGATCGGCATTGGCATGACACCGTGTGGACGCTGGCCTGGGCACTGACCAGCGTCCACCTTCCCCGGGGCCGTCTGCGCGACGAATTGGAAGTCTGGAAGGCCGGAGCGCAAGCCGCCGCGCACCTGCCTGATCCCGCGGCACAGATCTTCGCGTATCGCCACCTCGGCCGCGCGTGCGTCGAACTGGCCCATCATCAGGAAGCGGCTGACCATCTCCACAAGGCACTGGACCTGGCCCGGCGCCACCGTGAGCGAATCGAAGAGGCACACACACATCGCGTGATCGCACGGGCCTTGACACTGCGCGGAGACGACCGGAACGCACTGGACCACGTCACCTGCGCGGTGAACCTGTATCGCGATCTTGCCCAGCCGGTGTGGGAAGCCGACGCCTTGAACCAGATGGGGTGGTTCGCAGCCAGCCTGGGAGACTACGATGCCGCTCGCGCCCACTGCCAAGCCGCCCTCGACCTGCACCAGCAGCATCAGAACACCGAGGGCGAAGCCAACACACTGGACAGCCTCGGCTACCTCGCCCACCAAACCGGGTGCCACGCCGAAGCCATCGCGCACTACCAACAGGCCCTCGACCTCTACCGCGGCCTCGGTAACACCTCGGACTACGCCAACACCCTTGACCGGCTCGCTCGCTCCCACTTGGCAATCGGCCGGCATGATCATGCTCGCGCGGCTTGGCAGGAGGCACTGCATCTGTTTCGTCAGCAGCGGCGCGACGAGAAAGCCGCTCGCGTGCAACAAGATCTCGACGCCGTAGGTTGGCGACGGTGAGCCTGATGTTCGAGGTTGCCTGTGCGTACCGGACTGTGATCATGTCTAGTTTCCGGAAAGTATCTTATCTCGACCACGCCCGGCGCCTCGCCGAGTGGGCGCACCTCGACGTCACGGTCCAGCATGCGCCTGGCACGGCCCCGGGCGACGGGCTCGTCCTGGTCGCCCGTCCGCCGGCCGCGGGGTCGCTGGCCGGTCGGATCGAACTTCATCTCGACGGCACGGAGGTCGGCGCCGTGACCGCCAGTCTGTGCGCGAGCTGCCGGACGGGCACCCTCGACTACGTCCACGTCGCTGCTGGCTACCGGCGCCTCGGCTTCGGCCGCACGCTAGTGGCTGCCGCTGTGGCTCGTGCGCCGTCCTATAGGTGGACGGCGCCGCTGCCGGACGGCCCGGTGGCGCAGTCGTTCCGGGCCCGGATCGCCATGCGCCGAGCTGCTCAGCGATGCGTCCACGTCGGCACAGTGGATCTCACGCGGTGAGTTCGAGGGGAGCGAGCGGAAGACGGTTGTGCAGGAGTGCCTGCAGGAGGTCGGGCAGCTCGGCGGGCAAGAGCTTGTCGCGGCAGGCCGAGAGCCCGGCGGCTGACCACCAGCGGCGCTCGATGAGGCTGGCACGTTCGTTGGCGGTGTGCCGAAGGGCGACCTGCGGCGCGTCGTGGTCGGTGCGGGCCAGGTAGACGTGGTCGAGGCGGTGGTGTTGGCGGCCGCGGTAGGTGAAGCGGCTTTCGCGGGTCCAGAGCTTGCGGCCGATCTCGTCCAGAACGAGTCCGGTCTCCTCGGTGATCTCGCGCCGCGCTGTGTCCTCGAGCCTCTCGCCGGGGTCTTGACCGCCGCCGGGGAGTTCCCACCAGTGGTGGCCGGGGTCGTCGGGGTCGCGGGCGTGGATGAGCAGGACCTCATCGGCGGAGTTGAGGAGCAGGACGCGGGCGCCGACCCGCAGGGGTGGTTCGTCAGCGGTGTTCATGAGCCTCGGTGGGTCAACCATTGGTTGGCAGCGTTGCGGAGTGCGAGCTTCCACGGCTGCGGATCGTCGGTGGCGATGTTGGTCCAGAGGCGAGAGTTGACGGCGACGAACGTGTCGAGTCCGGTCGGCGGGACGCGGCTCCAAGTGGGAAGCTCTTGGGCCCAGCTTTCCGCGGCGGCGGGGGTGTGGCCTTCGGCGATGAGCCAGAGTGCGGCGCAGGCAGGGTCTATCCAGGGGGCGCCGAGGGTCGGCCAGGCCCAGTCGACCAGCCAGGCTTGGCCGTCGCTGATGAGGATGTTGTTGGGGTTGAGGTCGGTGTGCAACAGGTGCTCGCCGGCGAGCAGGGCCAGGTCGGCGTCGTCGGCCAGGCCGGTCCACCGTTGTTCGATGCGGGGGAGCGGCAGCGGTGGTGGTTCGAGTTCACCCAGCCGGGCGAGGGCGGATGCGAGGCCGACGAGGTCGGGGGAGCCGGGGGAGAGGTCGGCGGTGCGGCCGGGGAGGTGGTCGAATCCGAGCAGGTCCCAGCCGGCGGTGTTGAGGTGCTAGCGCAGCCGGGGTGCGATCCCGGCGGTGTGGGGTGCGATGGCGGCTTCGCGACGCAGGCTGCGGACACCGGGATGGTTGTCTCTCATGCCTTTGACGAATACGGCGGCGTCGGCTGTGTGCAGCACGGTGGCGAACGTGGAGTTCAAACCTGTGGCGATCGGTTCGAGATGACGGATTTCGCCGATCTCGGCGGCGATCGCGGCGCGCGTCGCAGGGGGTAAGGAGTCGAGGGTGACTCGGTCACGGGTGCCCATGGACGCCCCTGTGCCGGGCTGGTTCACGCAGCCACCGCGCAGGTGAAGCCCAAGGTGGTCAGCCCCTCGGTGCAAAACAGAGCCTCCGACGACCCTCCAGTAGCGGCCTGCAGTACCTGGTAGCGCGCGCCGTGCTCGGTGCCCCAGGCGACGGCGGCGCGCCACAGGGAACGGCCGTGACCGTGACCGCGGTAGCTGGGGGCGACCCCGAAGTACTGCGGCAGCAGAACCTGTGCGCCATCGCGATCGGCCATGACGGCGAGCGGACCGATCGCTCCGATGACCATGCCGTCGTCGATGGCGGCGAGGATCGGGCCGTCGACGCGGCGTTCGTGCCAGCGGCGGCCTAAGAACCCGAGCCCGGTTTCCGGTACCTGCCGGGCCAGGTGGACGAACGTGTCCTGAATGGACGGAGGGCAAGTATCGAGCTCGCGGATCACATCGGCAGTACTAGTTGTGTCGTCCTGGTTGAACGTCTTGAGCAGGACCCTGGTCGCTGGGGCGGTTTGCGGTGGTTCGGGAGTGAACCAGATGACGCGGCCGGCCGCGGCGCCGTAGGCGGCGCACCATCGTCGGGTCGTCGCGCGTAGGGCTGCGGTGTCGGGCTCGGCGGGGCTGTAGACGTGGGTTTTGATCATGCCGGTCCCGCGGTGGGTGAGCGTGGGGATGATCGTGAGGTCCGGGCAGTGGACGATCTCGTCGACGAGGACGGTCTCGGACTTGGGTTGCCGACCAGCGGCGCTCCTTGTCGAAGGGCAGCATCTCGCCGGTGCGTGCAGCGGCGACGACTTCGTCGAAGAGTTCCGGCTGGAGCGTGTCCGGGTGTACCGGTCCCAGGGTGGGGACGACGGGCACCCGCAGGACGCGGCGCAACCAGGCAGGCCGGAATCGCATTCCGGCACGCTACCCGCCGGCGTCAGGCCGTTCGGTGACCCCCGGCGGGAGACGCGCCGGAGGTCACCGAGCGGGTAGACGTGCGCTAGTACGGGTTGTCGTCGCCGGCGTTGCAGCTGCATTTCGACGACTCGACGAGATCGTCCAGGTGCTCGATGAACTCGATCTCGGCCGGTCCCTTCGGCGCCTCGAGCGGCATGGGGATGGTGGTGCCGTTCGCGTCGCGTCGTTCGAGCGGGACGAGGACAGCGGTCATGTTTTCCTCCTCTCGGTTGATCAGTGCTGGCAGTAGGCACTCAGCGGGGCCTTGGCTTTCCGTTAGAGGGTGACGAGCGGCATGCAGGTGCCGCAGCTGCCCTGCAGCTGGCAGCCGGTGCAACCGCCCTGGCGCAGCAGAAGCCGGTCCGCGATCCCGCCCAGCTGCGCCAGCCCGGCCAGGCCTTCCTCGAGGAGGGGGATCTGGGGGTCGCGCCCGACTTTGCAGATGCTGGCCATGCCGTGCGGGTCGACGTGGAAGAAGGTGTGGCCGGCGTTGCAACCAGTGAACGGCTTCCGCTTGCGCAGGTACTCCTGCGACTGGGCTGGCAGGCTTTCCGCGCCGCCGTAGATGGTGGGCGACATGTTGGAGAAGACGTGGTGCGGCAGCTCGTAGCGCTCGGCGAGTGCCTTCATCGCGTCCAGTTCGTGGGCGTTGTGCTGGGTGACGATGAGGTTCAGGTTCAGCGGTAGTCCGGCCTCGTGGGCGGCGGCCAGACCGCGGGAGAACTTCTCGAACGACCCACGACGGCGGGTCAGCCCGTCGTAGGCCTCGGCGGTGGCGCCGTAGACGCTGATCGTGAGCCGGTACGGCCGGTACCGGGTGAGCAGTTCGAGGATGTCGGGCTGGGCGAGGCGGGAGCCGTTGGAGGAGATCGACAGCATCATCCCCAGCTCGAACGCTCGCTGGTAGACCTCCGTGAACAGCTTGTCGATCAGCGGTTCGCCGCCGGTGAGCTGCAGCCACAGCACGCCGGCGTCCGCGAGCAGCTGCAGGAGACGTTCCCGATCCGGCCAGGACAGGCCTTCGAAGCGTTTCAGGCCGAGGTAGCAGTGCTCGCAGTCGTAGTTGCAGCCCAGGTTCAGCTCGTAGGAGGCACGGCCGTAGGCGTGGTCGGACGGGCCGCGCACCAGGGCCACGTGGTTCAGCGGGCGGCCGGAAAGGTCCAGGTCCGGCCAGCGGCGGTGCGCCGCGTCGACCAACCAGTCCGGACAGAGCTGTCCGAAGGCGACAGCAAAGACGGCGGCCGCCTTCTTACTCGGCGTGCTGGTGTTCTCCGCCTACGCACAGCAGAGCGGTGCACCCCATGTCATGTCGCCGAAGCGGAGCCGGCTGTTCATGGCGAGCGCGC
The DNA here is from genome assembly GCF_040638975.1 of Amycolatopsis sp. NPDC024027. Classification (NCBI taxonomy): domain Bacteria; kingdom Bacillati; phylum Actinomycetota; class Actinomycetes; order Pseudonocardiales; family Pseudonocardiaceae; genus Amycolatopsis; species Amycolatopsis sp. NPDC024027. Next base: position 103 of record NZ_JBEZYY010000016.1, on the reverse strand, counting down.
TGTCTAGGTGTATTGACCACGGAGGTTGGGTACAGGGCGACACGTGATCGGATGATCTTGGTGTGGGGGAGGGCCTCCGGGTTCGGTGTGGATTGCGACATCT
>NZ_JBEZYY010000015.1:0-258313 GCF_040638975.1 Amycolatopsis sp. NPDC024027 | reverse complement strand
GTCGGTCAGAACACCCCAGTCGAAGCCAGGACCGGCTACGTTCAGGCCTCAGCTGCCTGAAACCCTGTGTCCGCCTCCAGGGGGCAACTCCACACTCGTGATTGGAGGGTCGACTCGCGTGATTGGAGGGGCGGGTGGCGTGCCTGGAGGGTCGGATCGGGTGCGGGCCAGGCCGGGTGGGGGCGGCGGTTAACGTTGGGGTGTGCCACGACGCAACCGTCCCGGCCGCCGTTCGGACGGTGGGCCGCCCGAGCGGGACCTCGGTGCCGCCACCGGGTGGGCGCGGGCCGAGTCCGGCACCGACGGGGACTGGCTCGTGCGGACCGTGCCCGGGAGCCAGGCCACCAAGTTCTACCGCTGCCCCGGCTGTGACCACGAGATCCGGCCGGGGACGCCGCACCTGGTCGTCTGGCCCGCCGACGAGACCGGATCCGTCGCCGACCGGCGGCACTGGCACCGGGCCTGCTGGGAAGCGCGGGCCCGGCGGCGGCCGCACCGCCGCTGGTGACTTCGCTCTGGAGTTGTCAAACATCGCCCGGCGGTCAGCGCCGGTAGTGCCGGGACATCGCGCCGTCGTACATCTCCTCCGTGTACTCCGTGAAGCCCAGCCTCTCCGCCACCCGCAGCGACGGCTTGTTCGCGATGCTCACGCTCGCCAGCACCGGCACGGACGGCAGCTCGCGGGCGCACCACTCCAGGACCGCCTGCCCCGCCTCCACCGCGTAGCCCTTCCCCCACGCCGACGGCCGGAACCGGTAGCCGAGGTTCAGGACCTTCCCGCCGTGGAACTCGCGCAGCCGCACGCCGCACATGCCGATCACCTCGGTGCCGCCGCGTTCGAGGACCGCGGGGTAGCCGAAGCCGTGCTCGGCCCAGTGGGCCAGCCAGTCCGAGAACATCGCCGACGCGCGCGGGACGTCGGGTGGGTCGGGGTGGAAGCGGTTGGTCCGGGGATCGGTGTGGATGTCGACCATCGCCTGCCGGTCCGCCTCGTGGAGCGGACGCAGCAGGAGCCGGTCGGTTTCGATGTCGGTGAACACATCGGCGAAGCTAGCGAGGGGGTCCGACAAAATGACGCGCATGACCGAACTGCCGCTGGTCCTCCTCCACGCCTTTCCCCTGGATTCCCGCATGTGGAACGCGGTGCGCGAGCCCCTCGCTTCACACCTTCGGGTGATCACCCCGGATCAGCGCGGGCTCGGCCGCTCGCCGCTGCCGGAGTCCGATCGCGAACCGAGCCTCGAGGACGCCGCGCGGGACGTCGTCGCCCTGCTCGACCGGCTGGACCTCGACCGCGTCGTGCTGGGCGGCTGCTCGATGGGCGGCTACCTCGCGATGGCCGTGCTGCGGCTCGCGCCGGAGCGGGTCGGCGGGCTCGTGCTCATCGACACCAAGGCCGCGCCCGACACCCCGGAGGCCGCCCAGACGCGGCTGGACGTCGCGGACCGCGTCGAGCGCGAAGGCATCGGAAACTGGCTGGCCGAGGCCAACCTGCCCAACCTGCTGGCCGCGTCGACGCGGGAAAAGCGTCCCGAGCTCGTCGAGACGGTCCGGGAGATCATCGAATCCCAGCCGCCCGCCGGCATCGCGTGGACGGCGCTCGCGCTGCGGACCCGGCCGGACTCGCTCGATCTGCTGCGGGATTCCGGCGTTCCCGCGCTGGTCATCGTGGGGGAGGAGGACCGGATCACCCCGGTGGCCGCGGCGAGTGCGATCGCCGAGGTGATGGACGGCGCGACGCTCGTGGTGCTCCCGGAGTCCGGTCACCTGACCCCGCTCGAAGACCCCGCGGGCGTGGTCGAGGCGATCCTGTCCTGGTACTCCGCGACTCACGAAGAAGCGAAGTAGGCGGCGAGCGCGGAGCGGGCTTCGGGAAGCCGGTGCGGGAACCGTTGAGCGATGACGAAGCGCCAGGCGACGGCGAAGAGTTCCCGCAACCGCGTGTATGCGCGGAGGGCCTCGCCGGACACCGAGCCGGGGTAGGCGGCCAGGTACTCCGGGCCGCCTTGCCGCGCCAGGACGCCGAGGTCCCAGGCGAGCGGCCCCAGCCAGGTGTCCTCGAAGTCCAGCCAGCACGGCCCGGCCGCCGTCGCGATCAGGTTGCCGGGGTGCGCGTCGCCGTGCAGCGGCTGGACGGCGCCGTCCGGCAGCGTGGCTTCGATCCGCGCGGCTTCCGCCCGCAAGCGGGGGTCGAAGTCGTACCGGGCGAAGAGCCGCTCCAGGTCGTCCAGCGGCCCGCGGCGGGGCAGCTCACCCGGGTACTCGCGCAGGGCCGCGTGCACGTCGGCGAGGGAGCGCGCGACGACGTCCGGGGCGTACCGGTGGTCCGGATCGTGCGCGGTGTGGTGCCAGAGCGTGACCGGCAGGCCGTCCGCGAAATGCGGTCCGGCCGGGGGATCCGCGGTGGGTGAGACGACGAGCACACCACGGTCCGTGAGGAACCTCGAGAGCGCGACGTCCCGGGCCAGCCAGGCCGCCGGTTCCGGGCGGAGCAGGCGGGTCGTGGCGGGCACCCTGGCGACCAGCGGACCCAGCCTCACCAGCACGTTCGAGCGTTCGTGGAGCACTTCGGGATCGTGGGCGGGCAAGCCGAGGCGAGCGGTCACCTCGCGGGCCGCGAGCACCGCCGCACGGGTGTAGTCGTCGGCCACACACCGATCTTGCCAGCCGGTGCGCGCGACTGTCGGTAGCGAGGGCTACGATCCCCCTAAGCCGCCGGATCGGGTCTCGCCCGACCCTGTGGCGCGACGATGACCACCACAAGGTTTCAGTGTTGGAGGCAGGAGTGACGGCCGTAGCCCCCAAGCCGATCGCCACGCGCCCGTACCCCGCGCGCGAGTCGGTTAAGGGTTCGTACCTGCTGCGGTTGTTCCGCACGACGGACCACAAGCAGATCGGGATCATGTACCTGGTCACGTCGTTCGCCTTCTTCATGGCGGGCGGCGCGATGGCCATGCTGATCCGCACCGAGCTGGCGCGGCCCGGACAGCAGTTCCTCTCGCAGGAGCAGTACAACCAGCTGTTCACCATGCACGGCACGGTGATGCTGCTGCTGTACGCGACCCCGATCCTCTTCGGCTTCGCGAACTTCGTCCTGCCGCTGCAGATCGGCTCGCCGGACGTCGCCTTCCCGCGGCTGAACGCGTTCTCGTACTGGCTGTACCTCTTCGGCGGCCTGATCGTGCTGTCCGGCTTCCTGACCCCGGGTGGCGCCGCCGACTTCGGCTGGTTCGCCTACACCCCGCTGTCGGACGCCATCCACTCGCCGGGCGTCGGCGCGGACCTGTGGATCTCCGGCCTGGTGGTCTCCGGTCTCGGCACCATCCTCGGCGCGGTCAACATGATCACCACCGTGGTCTGCCTGCGCGCGCCGGGCATGACGATGTACCGGATGCCGATCTTCACCTGGAACATCCTGGTCACGAGCATCCTGATCCTGCTCGCCTTCCCGATCCTGACCGCGGCCCTGATGGGCCTGCTGGCGGACCGGCATCTGGGCGCGCACGTGTTCGACCCCGAAAACGGCGGGGTGATCCTCTGGCAGCACCTCTTCTGGTTCTTCGGCCATCCAGAGGTCTACATCGTGGCTCTACCGTTCTTCGGAATCGTGTCGGAGATCTTCCCGGTCTTCAGCCGCAAGCCCATGTTCGGCTACAAGAGCCTGGTCTGGGCGACGCTGGCCATCGCGGCGCTGTCGGTCGCGGTGTGGGCGCACCACATGTACGCCACGGGCGCCGTGCTGCTGCCGTTCTTCTCCTTCATGACGTTCCTGATCGCGGTCCCGACCGGCGTGAAGTTCTTCAACTGGATCGGCACGATGTGGAAGGGCCAGCTGTCCTTCGAGACGCCGATGATCTTCTCGATGGGCTTCATCGTCACGTTCCTCTTCGGCGGCCTGACCGGCATCCTGCTGGCCGCGCCGGCGATCGACTTCCACGTGTCGGACAGCTACTTCGTCGTCGCGCACTTCCACTACGTGCTCTACGGCACGATCGTGTTCGCCACCTTCGCCGGCATCTACTTCTGGTTCCCGAAGATCACCGGCCGGATGATGGACGAGAAGCTCGGCAAGTGGCACTTCTGGACCACGTTCATCGGCTTCCACGGCACGTTCCTCGTCCAGCACTGGCTGGGTGCCGAGGGCATGCCGCGCCGGTACGCGGACTACCTGACCAGTGACGGCTTCACGACGCTGAACACGATCTCCACGATCGGTGCGTACATCCTCGGTGCCTCGACGCTGCCGTTCATCTGGAACGTCTTCAAGAGCTACCGGTACGGCGAGATCGTCACGGTGGACGACCCGTGGGGCTACGGCAACTCGCTCGAGTGGGCGACCTCCTGCCCGCCGCCGCGGCACAACTTCACCGAGCTGCCCCGGATCCGCTCCGAGCGGCCCGCGTTCGAGCTGCACTACCCGCACATGATCGAGCGCATCCACAACGAGGGTGAGATCGGTTTCTTCGGGAAGCAGAAGGTCAACAGCCACGCGGCGCCGTCGCAGGTGCTCACGGAAGCGGTGATCCCGGGAGATCACTCCAAGGACAACGCGAGCGAGCAAGGCGACAAGTAACCCCCTGATCGAGTGAGCGCGTGCCCGGCTGATGTGAAGCCGGGCACGCGCTCTACTTATGTCCGAGCCCGGACCGGCAGACTGGCCGTGCAGCGTTGCCGAACGAGGGATGACCAGTGACCCAGACCCCCGTCCTGATCACGACGACCGGCCCCGACAAGCCGGGTGTCTCGTCCGTGCTGTTCGCCGTGCTGACCCGGCACGACGTCGACGTGCTCGACGTCGAGCAGGTGGTCATCCGCGGGCAGCTCGTGCTCGGGGTGCTCGCCGGGGTCTACCGCGACCCGGAGGGCCTGCAGGAGACGGTCGAGCAGGCGATGGCGTCCGTCGGCATGAACGTCGACGTGAAGATCGGCAGCGCGATCGGTGACGACCCGTTCGCGCTCGGCCGCCGCGACTCCTCCCACGTGCTGGTCGTCCTGGGCCGCCCGGTCACCGCGCGGGGCTTCTCGGAGGTCGCGCGCCGGCTGGCCGCGCTGGACGCCAACATCGACGCGATCCGCAGCGTCGCCGACTACCCCGTGACCGGGCTCGAGCTGTACGTCTCGGTCGACCAGGACACGCCGGAAGCCGACGCCGCGCTGCGCTCGGAACTCGCCGACGCCGCGGTCGAGGCCGGCGTCGACATCGCCGTGGAGCGAGCCGGCATCATGCGCCGGGCGAAGCGGCTCGTCGTGTTCGACGTGGACTCGACCCTGATCCAGGGCGAGGTCATCGAGATGCTGGGCGCGCACGCCGGGGTTGAGCCGGAGATCCGCGAGATCACCGAAGCGGCCATGCGCGGCGAGCTGAACTTCACCGAGTCGCTGGAACGGCGGGTCGCGCTGCTGGCCGGCCTGCCCGCGACGGCGATCGACCAGGTCGCCGCGTCGATCGAGCTGACCCCGGGCGCCCGCACCACGATCCGGACGCTCAAGCGGATGGGCTTCCGCACCGGCGTCGTTTCGGGCGGGTTCACCCAGGTCATCGACGGCCTCGTGGAGGAGCTGGGACTCGACTTCGCGGTGGCGAACGAGCTCGAGATCGTCGACGGCAAGCTCACCGGGAAGGTCATCGGTGACGTCGTCGATCGCGCAGGCAAGGCGAAGGTGCTTCGCCGCTTCGCCGCCGAGTACGACATCCCGCTCGAGCAGTGCGTCGCCGTCGGGGACGGCGCCAACGACATCGACATGCTCTCGGCCGCGGGCATGGGCGTCGCGTTCAACGCGAAGCCGGCGCTGCGCGAGGTGGCCGACACCGCGCTGTCGCACCCGTACCTCGACGCCGTGCTGTTCGTGCTCGGCCTGACCCGCGGCGAGGTCGAAGCGGCCGACGCCGCCGACGGGTTCGAGCTGATGCGTCCGTGAGCAGCGTTCTCGACCCCCTGGGCGCCCGCTACGCCTTCTGGCTGGGGCTTCCGGCCGAAGACACTTCGGACACCTCCGACGAGCTCCCCGAGGAAGTCCGCGCGATGCCGGTCATCCTCCGCATCGAACGGGCCGAACCGCCGGGACGCACGCCGCTGCTGGAGGCGGCGGCCGCGGCGGCGCTGGCGGTGTGCCTCGACGAGCGCGCCCAGCCCGGCGGCGAGTGGGCCGAGCCGGTGCACGCCTGGCTCGACAACCGGATCCGGAAGGTCGCGCGGCGGGCGCGGGGCGCGCACTGGGCGGCCGTCCAGGAGCTGCCAGGCATCACCGTCGAGGTCGACGGCGCGGAGGCGCGGGCGCTCGTGCCGGGGCTGGTCACCGAGACCCCCAAGGAAGTCGCGCGGCTGCAGATCTCCGGCAGCGAACTGCCGCCGGACGAGCCGGGCCCGCTCCCGGACGGTGTCCCGCTGCTGCTGCTCAACCCGCACGTGCCGATGACCGTCGGCAAGGGTGCCGCCCAGGTCGGCCACGCGACGATGATCCTCGCCGCGTTGCTGGGCGAAGCGGAGCGGGCCGCCTGGGCCGATCGGGGCTTCCGGGTCGCCGTGCGCACGGCGAGCCCCGTGCGGTGGAAGGAACTGCACCCCGGTGACGACCCGGAGGGCGCGTGGCGGCGCGACCGCGTCATCGCTGTGCGGGACGCCGGGTTCACCGAGGTTGACCCGGGCACGATCACGGTGCTCGCCCAGTGGGCGCCGGAACAAGCGTCGCCCTGAGCCGGTTGGAGCGGGCATGGGACTCGAAGTACAGCGCGACGGCCAGCACGCCTTCGTGGGGCGCAACGACCGGGGTGCCGAGGTCCGGATCGGCCGGAAAGACGCCGAGGGAGCGTTCTCGCCCGCCGAACTGCTGCAGATCGCGGCGGCGGGCTGCAGCGCGGTGACCGCGGAAGAGCTGATCACGCGGCGGATCGGCGAAGAGGCGAAGTTCCGCGTCGCCGTGAGCGCCGATCGTCGCGAAGGCGCTTCGGAGCTGGACGCCGTGCACGTCGCTTTCGATGTCGACGTGTCGACATTGGCGGCGGATCAGCGGGAAGCGCTGGCTGGCGCCGTGGACCGGGCCATCGACCGGCTGTGCACGGTGAGCCGCACGCTCAAGAAGGGGATCCCGGTGACGGAGACGTTCCCGCAGAGCTAGTTCTGGCTGGATTCCCAGACGACGTAGGCCTGATCGGCGTCGGTGGTCATGGCCTCGATGAACTTCTCGTTGTCGAAGCCCGGCAGGGCCTGCAGGCGCTCGATGAGCGCGTCGGCCGCCGGGTCGCCGCTCGGGACCGCGGTGCCCTTGCCGTCGGTGCCCACCAGCATGAAGAACACGTCTTCGTTCCAAGGGCCGTCAGGGATCACCCTGACCATCACCGACGACAGGTCGGACCACGTGACGGCCTCTTCGCTGCCGTCCGCGAGCCGCCGCCGCACTCCGGTGTCGTCGACGCTGACGGTCCGGGACTGGGCGCTGGACGAATCCTGGGTCAACCGGTGCTCCCTTGTTGCTTCGGTGGCTTCACCGTACCGGGCGCGGCTGTGGACCGCGTCACGCGGGCGCGGCTGCGTCCAGCCGGCGCAGTGCTTCCCGCACCACCTTCGGGTCCATTGTCGGCCAGAACGGCGGCAGCGACGCGCGCAGGAAGCCGCCGTAGCGGGCGTTCGCCAGCCGCGAATCGAGCACCGCCACCACGCCGCGGTCGGTGACCGACCGGTGCAGCCGCCCGGTGCCCTGCGCCAGCAGCAGCGCCGCGTGCGTGGCCGCCACGGTGAGGAACCCGTTGCCGCCGCGAGCTTCCACCGCGCGCTGCCGCGCCGAGGACACCGGGTCGTCCGGGCGCGGGAACGGGATCCGGTCGACCACCACGAGCTGCAGCGACGGGCCGGGGACGTCCACGCCCTGCCACAGGCTCAGCGTGCCGAACAGGCACGTGCGGACGTCTTCGGAGAACTTCTGGACCAGCAGCGACGTCGCGTCGTCGCCCTGGCACAGGATCGGGAAGTCCAGCCGTCCCCGCATCTCCTCGGTGGCCTGCTTGGCCGCCCGCATCGAGGAAAACAGGCCCAGCGTGCGGCCGCCCGCCGCCTCGATCAGCTCGGCCAGTTCGTCCATTGTGGACGACATGAGGCCGTCACGGCCCGGTGGCGGCAGGTGCTTGGCGAGGTACAGGATGCCGTTGCGCCGGTGGTCGAACGGCGAGCCGACGTCCAGGCCGGTCCACTTCGGGCCCGAGTCGTCCGACGGCGCCTCCTTCTCCGTCGCGGCGCCGGGCGCCTGTTCGACCCGGGCCGCGCCGGGCGGGAGACCCCACTGGCGGGCCATGGTGTCGAACGTGCCGCCCAGGGTCAGCGTCGCCGACGTCAGGATCGTCGTGTGCTGGTTGAACACCCGCTCCCGCAGCAGGCCGGCGACGCCCAGCGGCGCCACCTTCAGCGCCGGTGGCCGCGGGTTCGACGAGTACTTGTCGCCGGAGAGCCAGACGACGTCGCGCTGGTGCGCCTGATCCTCGTCGAAGGCTTCCAGCAGCCGGACCGCGGTGTCGTGCACCTCGTCGAGCAGGGACCGCGCCAGCTTGCGCGCCGTGGCCCCCTCGACGTCCTCCTTGCGGTCGGAACCCAGCGCCGTGATGCACCGGTGCGCGGCGTCGCGGACCGCCGGGATGGCGCCCTTCAGCGGCCGCGGCAGCTCGTCCATCCGGCCGGCGGGCAGGTCGTCGACGATCAGGGCGAGCCCGTCACCCGCTTCCAGCAGGCCGTCGGCGACGTCGGCGTCGATCAGCTTGCCGCACCGGCGCGCGGCCGAGGCGCACATCGCGCTGGTCAGCTCGCCGGTGGCGACCGAAGTGACCCGGTCGACCAGGTCGTGGGCCTCGTCGATGATGACCACGTCGTGGTCCGGCAGGACCTGGTAGCCCTGCAGCGCGTCGATCGCCAGCAGCGCGTGGTTGGTGACGATCACGTCGGCGCGGCCGGCCTCGGCGCGGGCCTTCTCGGCGAAGCAGTCCGTGCCGACGGGACAGCGCGAAGCGCCGAGACATTCCTTCGCCGTCACGGAAACCTGGCGCCACGCCTGGTCGGTGACGCCGGGGACGAGCTCGTCGCGATCGCCGGTCTCGGTGTCCGACGCCCACTCCCGCAGCCGTGTGACCTCCTTGCCCAACCGGGACACCGCGAACGGGTCGAACAGCTGGGCGTCCTCCGGCTCGTCCGGCGCGCCGGAATCCAGCCGGTGCAGGCACATGTAGTTGCGGCGGCCCTTGAGGATCGCGAAGGTCGGTTCGCGGCCGAGCGGCTTCTTCAGCGCCTTCGCCAGGCGCGGGAGGTCACGGTCGACGAGCTGGCGCTGCAGCGCGATCGTGGCCGTGGAGACCACGACCGTGGCCTCCTTCTCGACGGCGTGCCGGATCGCGGGCACGAGGTAGGCCAGTGACTTGCCGGTGCCGGTGCCGGCCTGCACGGCCAGGTGCTCACCGGTGCGGATGGCGCGGCCGACGGCGTCGGCCATCTGGACCTGCCCCGGTCGTTCGGCACCGCCTACGGACTCCACCGCGTGGGTGAGGAGTTCGAGGACGCCGGGGAAATCGGTTCGGGCGGGCACAGCGACACACATTAGCCGCCACCACCGACAGAGATCGGTGCTCCGTCGCGAACGGGCCACTCGCGTCGCGGGACCTCCCGCAGGGGAAGGTCCCGCGGCGAGCGTCAGTCCTGGTTGCGGCCGGAGACCAGCTTCCAGGTCAGCGGCAGCAGGCCGGCGGCGACGACGATCTTGATCGCGTCCCCGACCAGGAACGGCGTGACGCCCTTGGCGAACGCGGTGGACAGGTCGAACCCGGTCGACGCCATCAGCCACGGCACGCCGAAGGCGTAGATCACCAGGTTGCCGAGCACCATGGTGCCCGCGGTGCGCGCCGGCGTCCGGTCGCCGCCGCGGCCGGCGAGCGCGCCGACCAGCGCCCCGGCGAAGACGAACCCGACGATGTAGCCGGCGCTCGCGCCCGACAGACCGGACGTGCCGTGCTGGAACCACGGCACACCCACCGCGCCGACCAGCAGGTACACCAGCATCGAGGCGGCCCCGCGCGACATGCCGAGCGACGCGCCGACGAGCAGCGCGGCGAACGTCTGGCCGGTCATCGGCACCGGGCTGCCCGGCACCGGGATCGTCAGCTGCGCGGCGGCGCCGGTGAGCACGGCACCGCCGGCGACCAGCGCGATGTCCCGCACGAGCGAACCGGGGACGAGGTCGGCCAGCACGGGCCGCTTGCCGGCGAAGGACAGCGAAGACACGAAACCTCCCGAGGTGAACAGGCGACAACCGAGGTTAACGCTCGTTACCGGCCCGTGGACCCGCCGAGTTGCGTTCCTCACCGGCCACTCGTCCGGGTGGACCCGATCAGGGCGGGCGCCGGACCGGCCGATGACGAAGGGCATAGCTGCGAACTGTCACGCCAACCGCGGAGGCCGGAGATGCGAAACCCCAGGAAGCGGACATTTCGATTGCTGGCCGTGACGACGCTGGCCGCTCCGCTGCTCGGCGCGGCGGCCCCGGTGACGTCCACCGGATGGGCGTCGTCCGGCTCGGTGGACGTCACGATCGACAACGAGCAGGTCGTCACCGGTGAACTGGCGAAGTGCACGGTCGACGGCCCCTACCAAGGCTGGACGCAGGGCGGCGCCACGGGCGACATCGCGGTGTTCGGTGCCGGTAACACCGGCTGCGGGCGAGCCGGCGAGGCGGCGATCGCCCAGGCGGCCGGGCGCCGCTTCCGGGCGACCGTGCTGCAGCGCTACGGCGGCCCGGAACTCACCGTCCGCACCTTCTCCGCGAAGTGCGCGACGACGGCCACCGGCAGCCAGGGCGAGGTGGCGGTCGGCGCCGTCGAAGGGGTCACCGTGCCGGAGGAGATCCCGCCGAACTACCGGATCGTCATCCCCGGCGGCGCCGCCGGCACCGCGCTGGCGACGGTCGTGCTCAACGAGACCGTGACGCCCCAGCCGCCGGACGGCAGCCTGGTGACGCACGCGGTGCACATCAAGCTGTTCCCGCAGGGCGGCCCGGCGAGCGGCGACATCTACCTGGGCACGGCCGCCTGCGACCCCTTCGGCAAGAAGTAGCTCAAGCCGTCCCGAAGCGCGAAGCGGCGGCGACGAACTCGCCCGCCCGCGTGGCCAGGTCCGGGAGGCTGCCGCCGGAGGACAGCGCGTCGCCCAGCAACGGCGTCGCCGCGGCCACCGCGATCGCGCCCGAGCGCAGGTAGCCCTCGACGTCGGCCAGGTGGACGCCGCCGGTGGGCACCAGCGGGACGTCGGGCAGCGGCGCCCGCACCGCGCGCAGGTACGCGACCCCGCCCACGGCCGCGATCGGGAACACCTTCACCGCGGCCGCGCCGAGCCGCCAGGCCTGGTCGATCTCCGTCGGCGTCAGCGCGCCGCAGACCACCGGGGTGTCCAGGGCCGCGGCGCGCTCGAGGACCGCCGGGTTGACCGTCGGCGTGATCAGGTACGCGGCACCCGCGTCCACCGCGATGTCCACATCGGACGGTTCGCGGACGCTGCCCGCGCCGATCAGCGCGGCTTCGCCCAGCGCCAGGCGCAGCGCGGTGATGGCGGCGGGCGCGCCCGGCGTCGTCAGCGTCGCTTCGAGCAGGCGGACGCCCGCCGCGTGCAGCACCATCGCGGCGTCGGCGAACCGCGACGCGTCGCCGGCGCGCAGGATCGCGACGAGCCGGTGTTCCGCCAGCGCCGCCTGCAGGTCCTTCACGCGGCCGGGCCGACGGCGGCGGTGCCGGTGTAGGTGACACCCGCCTCGTCGAAGTCCTTCAGCGTCGCGTCGACGGTCGGCTGCGAGCCGCCGACGGTCATGTCCAGCAGCACCCGCACGCCGAAGCCGGCCTTCGCGGCGTCCAGCGCCGTCGCGCGGACGCAGAAGTCCGTCGCGATGCCGACGACGTCGACGTCGGTCACGTCGTGCTCGCGCAGCCAGGCCTCCAGGGACTTCCCGTCGCGGGCCGCCCCCTCGAAGCCGGAGTACGCGGCGCTGTACTCGCCCTTGGAGAACACCTCGCCGATCGGGACGACGTCGAGCGCGGCGTGGAACGACGCGCCCGGCGTGCCGGCGACGCAGTGCACCGGCCAGCTGTCCTTGAAGTCCGGCGTCTCGCTGAAGTGGTCGCCCGGGTCGATGTGGTTGTCGCGGGTGGCCACGACGTGGCTGTACCCGCCCTCGGCGGCCTGCTTCGAAATGGCGGCGGCCGCGGCGGCCCCGCCCGGCAGGCCGAGCGAACCCCCTTCGCAGAAGTCGTTCTGCACGTCCACCACGATCAGCGCGGTTCCCATGGCCGGACTCCGTTTCAGAAGAAGAGGGTGGGGATGGCGGGTTCGCCGTGCGAAAGCTTGAGGCCCTCCCACGGCAAGCTGACCAGGCCGCGGCGCAGCCGCTGCCTCGCGTCGTCGAGCGTAGGCAGGTCGGGCGCCGGACGGCCAGCGCGGATCAGCGGGATCTGCAGCGGCCGGTCGTTGGCTTCCGGCTCGGGAGCGGCCCCCGAGGTCGTCCAGACGACCTCCTCGACCGCCGTGCCGGTGCCGCGGTGACGCCGCAGCGCGGACTTGCGCCCGCCGCGCGACTCCTTGTGCGCGCTGCGCTTGGCGACCGGCTTGCCGTCCACTTCGACCAGCTTGTAGACCATGCCGGCGGTCGGCGCGCCGGATCCGGTGACCACCGAGGTGCCGACGCCGTAGGCGTCCACCGGCTCCGCGCGCAGCGCCGCGATGGCGTGCTCGTCGAGGTCGCCGGACACCACGATCCGGGTGTCCTTCGCACCGAGGGAATCCAGCTGCTCGCGGGCGCGGCGGGCGAGCGGGCCGACGTCGCCGGAGTCGATCCGGATCGCGCCGAGCTCGGGCCCGGCGACGCGGACCGCCGTCTCGATGCCCGCGGTGATGTCGTAGGTGTCGACCAGCAGCGTCGTGTCCGCGCCCATCTTGTCCACCTGGGCGCGGAAGGCCGCCTCCTCGCTGTCGTGCAGCAGCATGAAGGCGTGCGCGACGGTGCCGCGCGTCGGGATGCCGTAGCGGCGGCCGGCTTCCAGGTTGGACGTCGTCGCGAACCCGGCCAGGTAGGCGGCCCGCGCGGCCGCGACCGCGGCGTATTCGTGCGTGCGGCGGCCGCCCATCTCGATGATCGGGCGGCCGTGCGCGGCGCCGGACATCCGGGCCGCGGCCGACGCGATGGCGCTGTCGTGGTTGAGGATCGACAGCACCAGCGTCTCCAGCAGCACGCACTCGGCGAACGAGCCGGTGACGGTGAGGATCGGCGAGCCCGGGAAGTACAGCTCGCCCTCGGCGTAGCCGTCGATGTCGCCCGAGAACTCGTAGTCCGCCAGCCAGGCGAGCGTCGCGTCGTCGACGACCGCGGTGGCCTCCAGCTGCGCCAGTTCGGCGTCGGTGAAGCGGAAGTCCGCGATCGCGTCGAGAACCCGCGCGGTGCCCGCGACGACGCCGTAGCGCCGCCCGTCCGGCAGCCTCCTGGCGAAAACTTCGAACACGCAGGGCCGCGCGTGCGTCCCGTCGGCGAGTGCGCTGCCCAGCATGGTCAGCTCGTAGTGGTCGGTGAGCAGCGCAGTGCTGGCCGTGACCGGCTCCGGTGAACCCATGGGGTAAGCCTATTCACCCACATGGCCGGACCTGGCGCGGCGTACCCGGTCACCCCCGTGACACCATGGGGTGCATGTCCACGCCTGTCGCATCCGAACAGACGCAGGTCGAACCGGCCGGAGCGGAAGTCGCCGAGTCGGACACACCGTGGCGGACCGTGGTGTGGAACGACCCGGTCAACCTGATGTCGTACGTGACGTACGTCTTCCAGAAGCTGTTCGGCTACAGCCGCGACCACGCCACCAAGCTGATGCTGGACGTGCACCAGAAGGGCAAGGCGATCGTGTCCTCCGGCAGCAAGGAGAAGGTGGAGACGGACGTGGCGAAACTCCACGCGGCCGGCCTCTGGGCCACCATGGAGCAGCCCTCGTGAACGGTTGGCGGCGCAAGGGCGCGGTGATCCACGCGGGGTTCGAGCAGCAGGAAGCGGCCGTGCTGCGCGGGCTGGTCAGCCAGCTCGAGGACATGCTCACCGCGCGGGCCGAAGAGGCGCCCCAGGACGAGCTCGCCGAGCTCACCGGCATCCGGACCGGGCCCAGCGAGTCGCCGGACGACCCGGTGCTCTCGCGGCTGCTCCCGGACTTCCACAAGCTCGACCCGGACAACCCGTCGCGGGAGGACATCGACTCCGTCGCGGCGATGCGGTCGCTGCACGAGCCGGAGCTGCTCGACATCAAGGTCGGCGTGGCCAAGATCGTGCTCGACACGCTGCCCCGCGACGGCGGCCACGTCCGGCTGACCGAGGAGCAGGCCGACGCCTGGCTGGGCGCGCTCAACGACGTCCGGCTGGCGCTCGGCACCGCGCTCGACGTCACCGAGGACATGCCCGACGAGCTGCCCGAAGACGACCCGCGGGCCCCGCACCTGGGCGTCTACCACTGGCTGACCTGGGTGCAGGAGACGCTGATCCAGGCGCTGACCGGATGATCACCGACGTGCCGGGTGTCCTGGTCGGGCACCACGAGCGGGTCGGCGACGGCTGGGCCACCGGGACGACGGTGGTGCTGGTGCCCGAGGGCGCGGTCGGCGCGGTCGACCAGCGCGGTGGCGCACCCGGCACGCGGGAGACGAACCTGCTGGAGCCGGAGAACCTGGTGCAGCGGGTCAACGCCGTCTGCCTGTCGGGCGGGTCGGCGTACGGCCTCGCCGCGGCCGACGGCGTGATGCGGTGGCTTTCGGAGCGCAACCTGGGCTTTCCCGTCGGGACGCAGCCGCACGAGGTGGTGCCGATCGTGCCCGCGGCCGTGCTGTTCGACCTGCCGCGCAACGACTGGGGCAACCGGCCCGACGCGTCCTTCGGCTACGCGGCCTGCGACGCGGCTTCCGGCTCGTTCTCCCAGGGGACGGTCGGGGCGGGCGCTGGAGCGGCTGTCGGGTCGTTGAAGGGCGGCATCGGGTCGGCGAGCGAGGTCGTCGGCGAGTTCACGGTCGGGGCGCTGGCGGCGGTCAACGCGGCCGGCGAGGCCGTGGACCTGACGACGGGCCGGGCGTACGCCGCCGACCACGGCGACTTCGGCGTCCAGTGGCCCTCGCGGGCCGCTGACCTGCCCTCGCGCCGGACGGACCTCAACACGACCATCGGCGTGGTCGCGGTCGACGCGGCGCTGTCCAAGGCCGAAGCGCGGCGGATCGCGGTCGCGGCGCAGGACGGGCTGGCGCGAGCCGTGCGTCCGGCCCACACGATGTTCGACGGCGACACGGTGTTCGCGCTGGCCACGGGGGCGCACGAGCTGCCGGACGCGAGCGGGCCGTTCGGCGCGGCGGCCCGGCCGGCGGCGCTGGACGCGCTGTGCTCGGCGACGGCGCGGGTGTTCGCCCGGGCGATGGTGCACGGCCTGCTGGCGGCGACCACGGCCGGTGGGGTGCCGGCCTACCGGGACGTCTGGCCGGAAGCGTTCGGTCAGCCGCCCGGGTAGGGGTCCTCGGGCAGGGCGTCGCCGGCGGCCTCGAGGTTCGCCGCGCGCACGGCGCTCACGTACTCCTCGTCGATCTCCATGTCGATCCCGCCGACGGACAGGATCGGCCCGAGCGAGGGGTGGATCTCGAGCGGCCCCAGTTCAGTGCTGCGCGGCAGGCGCGCCCAGATCTGCTTCGGCCGGTTCAGGCTCCAGCGGCTGCACGCCAGCAGGGTCACGTGCCGGTCGGTGACCATGACCAGGAACCCGACGCGCATGCGTGAGCGGTTGACGTAGAGCGACATCCCCGGGATCACGTACTGGATCCGCTCGTCCGTGCCCAGGTACGTCCGGCACCGATCGCGTGTTTTCGACGACAGTGGCACCCGGCCAGTATCCCGGGAACGGCTGGTGAGCGGTAGCTCTCAGCATCTGGACGAGCTTTGTCCACCACCTAAGATGTCGGTGTGCTCCGGATCCGCCGTGAACTCGTCGACGAGATCGTCGCCCATGCCCGCCGTGACCACCCCGACGAGGCGTGCGGGGTGATCGCCGGGCCCGAGGGCTCGGATTCCCCCGAGCGGTTCATCCCCATGCTCAACGCGGCCCGGTCGCCGACGTTCTACGAGTTCGACTCCGGTGACCTGCTGAAGCTCTACCGCGAGATGGCCGCGAACGACGAGGTGCCGGTGGTGATCTACCACTCGCACACCGCGACCGAGGCCTACCCGTCGCGGACCGACGCGAACATCGCGGCCGAGCCGGACGCGCACTACGTGCTCGTCTCCACCCGCGACCCCGAAGTGCACGAGTTCCGGTCGTACCGGATCGTGGACGCCGAGATCACCGAGGAGCCGGTCGAGATCCTCGGCTGAGCCCGCTCGGAATAAACCGCCGCGCCACCGGCGTCTGCGTGTAAGAACCCACCGGAGGTAAGAACCCATGGCCGTGACCGTCTCCATCCCGACGATCCTGCGCACCCACACCGGCGGCGAGAAGTCCGTCGAGGCGAAGGGCGCGACCGTCCTCGAGGTCATCGACGACGTCGAGTCCCGCCACGCGGGCATCAAGGGCCGCCTGGTGAAGGAGGAGAAGCTGCACCGCTTCATCAACGTCTACGTCAACGACGAGGACGTGCGCTTCGCCGGCGGGCTCGAGGCCGAGGTCAAGGACGGCGACACCCTGACCATCCTCCCCGCCGTGGCCGGTGGCTGATCGATGGCTCGCTTCGAGTCCCTGCTCGACGCGCTCGGCGGCACCCCGCTGGTCGGGCTGCCCCGGCTCTCCCCGACGCACGACGTGCGCCTGTGGGCCAAGCTGGAGGACCGCAACCCGACCGGTTCGATCAAGGACCGGCCCGCACTGGCCATGATCGAAGCCGCCGAGCGCGAAGGCAAGCTGCGGCGCGGCTCCACGATCCTGGAGCCGACGTCGGGCAACACCGGGATTTCGCTGGCCATGGCCGCCAAGCTCAAGGGCTACGGGCTGGTCTGCGTGATGCCGGAGAACACCTCCATCGAGCGCAAACAGCTGCTGCAGGCCTACGGCGCGCGGATCGTCTTCTCGCCGGCCGCGGGTGGCTCGAACGAGGCCGTCCGGCGGGCGAAGGAGCTGGCCGAGGCGAACCCGGACTGGGTGATGCTCTACCAGTACGGCAACCCGGCCAACGCCGACGCGCACTACCGCGGCACCGGCCCGGAGCTGCTCAAGGACCTGCCGACGCTGACGCACTTCGTCGGCGGCCTCGGCACCACGGGCACGCTCGTCGGCGTCGGGCGCTACCTGCACGAGGCGAAGCCGGACGTCCGGATCATCGCGGCCGAGCCGCGCTACGGCGAGCTGGTGTACGGCCTGCGCAACCTCGACGAAGGGTTCGTGCCGGAGCTGTACGACCCTTCGGTGCTCAACGGCCGGTACTCCGTGGGGGCGTACGACGCGTTGCGGCGCACCCGGGAGCTGCTGGAGAACGAAGGCATCTTCGCGGGCATCTCGACGGGCGCGGTGCTGCACGCGGCCTTGGCGGTGGCCGAGAAGGCCGCGGCCCGGGGCGACACGGCGGATGTGGCGTTCGTCGTCGCGGACGCCGGGTGGAAGTACCTGTCCACGGGGGCCTACGCGGGGTCGCTCGACGAGGCGGCCCAGCGGCTCGACGGGCAGCTCTGGGCTTGAGTCACTCGGCCTGCCACAGCGGGGGCAGGCCGAGGTCGACGCCGTCGGCCCGCGCCGGCCGGCGCCGCGCCGGTCAGCTCGGCGACGACCGGCGCGTCGAGGGCGTGGTCGGTGACCAGGACGTTCGAAACCCCGGCGAACGCCGTGCGCAGTTCGGGCATGCTGGGGAGCATGAAGGTCATCGGGCTGCTCGGCGGCATGAGCTGGGAATCCTCGATCGAGTACTACCGGCTCGTCAACGAGCGGGTGAAGACCGTCCTCGGCGGGTTCCACTCCGCGCGCACCGTGCTCTACTCCGTCGACTTCGCCGCGATCGAAGCCATGCAGGCCGACGGCCGCTGGGACGACGCCGGTGCCGAGCTGAACCGGGCCGCCAAAGCCCTCGAAGCCGCCGGGGCCGACTTCGTCGTACTGTGCACCAACACCATGCACAAGGTCGCCGGGCAGCTGGAAGACGGCCTCGGCATCCCGCTGCTGCACCTCGGCGACGCCACCGCCGCGGCCATCAAAGCCGCCGGTGTCCGCCGGGTCGGGCTGCTCGGGACCGGCTTCACCATGGGGCAGCCCTTCTACCGCGACCGCCTCGCCGCGCACGGGCTCGACGTGCTCGTGCCCAGCGCCGAAGACCGCGACCTGGTGCACCGGATCATCTACGACGAGCTGGTGCTCGGCGTCGTGAAGCCCGAGTCCCGCGAGGCCTACCGCGGCGTGATCGCGCGGCTGGCCGGCGCGGGCGCCGAGGGCGTCATCTACGGCTGCACCGAGATCGAACTGCTCGTCGGGCCGCAGGACAGCCCGGTGCCGACGTTCCCCACGACCCGCCTGCACGCCGAGGCGGCGGTGGACTACGCCCTGGGCACCACCTCGCTGCCCGTGCCGCCCGCCTGACGTCACACGCTGACCACCGCCTCGCCGCCCGTGTGCGCTTCGTGCTGCGCGACGACCTGCCGCCACAGCCGCTCGCGCTCCTCGTCCGTGAACTGCGCCGGTGAGACGCCGAACACGTCGGCCGCCGCCGCCCACCAGGCCGGCGGCGACTCGATCAGCTCCTTGACACCGTGGCGGTTCAGGGTCAGCGCCCGCAGGGTGTCGACGCCGGCCGCGTCGCGCCGCTGGAGCACGCAGACCCGCACGAACCCGGACTCCGGCGCCGTCGACAGCCACGCGTGCTTCTCGGCGAAGTCGGCCATCTCCGCCGGGCCGGGTGCGAAGTCGAAGCCGGTGAAGCTGCCCGAGGGGTCGTGGTCGAACCGCCAGCCACCCGGCGCCACCTCCGACGGCCGCAGCCGGTAGGTGTGCGGGCCCTGGACGTAGGTGCCTTCCCGTAGGGGAAGCGGCTCGTGGATGCCGTCGCCCAGCCCGGCGTCCACCAGCCAGGTCGTCGACGGGTCCTCGGGCAGGCCGGTGACGGTCAGGGCCAGGTGGTTCCGGTCGACGTTCGGCGCGTCCGCGGCGCCGCCCTGCACCCCGCCGTGGTGGCGCGTGACCTGGTAGCCGAGTGCCCGCAGCAGCGCCGAGAACGCCCCGTTCAGGTGGTAGCAGTACCCGCCACGGCCCCGCAGGATCCGCGCCAGCGACGCCGACGGCTCGAGCGAGGTCGTCCGCCCGAGCTGGATCTCCAGCGGCTCGTACGGCACCCGTTCCACGTGTGCCGCGTGCAGCCGCCGCAGGGCGTCGGCGCTCGGCGGCTCCGCGTCGAGGCCGAGCCGCTGCAGGTATCCGGTGACGTCGAAGTTCCCCATGCCCGCCACGGTAGCGGCGACCCCCGACAAAACCCCCGGATCAGGGATTTCACCCGAGGTGGAGTGGCCACGACCCGCCGTAGCCTCGAAGGGTGAGCACCTTGAGCCCCGCCCCGGAAACCGCCGCCGCCAAGCGCGTGCTGCCGCCGAAGCCGGTGGCGGCCGCGATCGTCGCGCTGTCGTTCACCCTGCTGCTGTACCTGGTCGAGCTGGTCGACGTGATCCTCCCCGGTGACCTCGACCAGGGCGGCATCCATTCGCGGGCGCTGTCCGGGCTGGACGGCGTGCTGTTCGCCCCGGTCCTGCACCTGGGCTGGTCGCACCTGTTCGCGAACACCGTCCCGGTGCTGGTGTTCTCCTTCCTCGCGATGGCCGCCGGAATCGGCCGGTTCGCGCTGGTCACGGCGATCATCTGGGTGGTTTCCGGGCTCGGCGTGTGGCTGGTCGGGCCGTCGGACGGCGTCACCGTCGGCGCGTCCGGGCT
The DNA here is from genome assembly GCF_040638975.1 of Amycolatopsis sp. NPDC024027. NCBI lineage: Bacteria > Bacillati > Actinomycetota > Actinomycetes > Pseudonocardiales > Pseudonocardiaceae > Amycolatopsis > Amycolatopsis sp. NPDC024027. The sequence goes on along the minus strand of NZ_JBEZYY010000015.1, from coordinate 238,404 downwards.
GGCCTTCGGCTGGCTCGCCTACCTGCTGGTCCGCGGCCTGTTCAACCGCGCGGCCGGGCAGATCGTGGTCGCCGTCGTCCTGCTCGGCGTGTGGAGCGGCATGCTGGCCGGGCTGCTGCCGGGCAACCCCGGCGTCTCCTGGCAGGGCCACCTCTTCGGCGCGCTGGCCGGCGTTCTCGCGGCCTGGCTGACCACCCGCCGGGCCGGCAAAGCCGCGCCGGGTAACCTCGAAGTGTGACGTCCCCGCCCGCTGATGCCCCGATCGGCGTGTTCGATTCCGGCGTCGGCGGGCTGACGGTCGCGAGGGCGATCCTCGAGCAGCTGCCCGCCGAGCAGCTCCGCTACGTCGGCGACACGGCGCACAACCCGTACGGCCCGCTCCCGATCGCCACCGCCCGCAGCTACGCGCTCGCGGCGCTCGACGAACTGGTCGAGAGCGGGGTGAAGGCACTGGTGATCGCCTGCAACACGGCGTCCGCGGCCTGCCTGCGCGACGCGCGCGAGCGCTACGACGTCCCGGTGATCGAGGTCGTCCTGCCCGCCACGCGCCGCGCCGTCGTGGCGACGCACACCGGCCGCGTCGGCGTGATCGGCACCGAGGGCACCGTGCGGTCGCGGGCTTACGAAGACGCCTTCACCGCGGCGCCCGGCATCACGCTCACCAGCGTCGCCTGCCCGCGGTTCGTCGACTTCGTCGAGCGCGGCATCACGACCGGGCGCCAGGTGCTCGGGCTCGCGCAGGGTTACCTCCAGCCGCTGCTCGACGCCCAGGTCGACACGCTCGTCCTCGGCTGCACGCACTACCCGCTGCTGCAGGGCGTGCTGCAGATCGTGATGGGCCAGGAGGTCACGCTCGTTTCGAGCGCGGACGAGACCGCCAAGGACCTCGTCCGCGTGCTCACCGAGCAGGACCTGCTGACCACGCGGGACACCCCGCCGCGGCACGAGTTCCTCGCCACCGGCTCGGCGGAGCCGTTCACCCGGCTCGCCCAGCGGTTCATGGGGTTCGCCCCGGGTGTCCTCGCTCCCACCACCGCGTGATCGCGGCGGTGGACGCTTAGGGTGTCGTCGTGCGACTGACCATCCTCGGGTGCTCCGGCAGCATCCCCGGGCCGAACGCCGCCGCGTCCGGCTACCTGGTCGAGGCCGAGGGCTTCCTGCTCGGTCTCGAACTCGGCAACGGCACGCTCGCGCAGCTGCAGGCCGTGGCCGACCCGTTCGACCTGGACGCGCTCGTGCTCACGCACCTGCACCCCGACCACTGCGCCGACGTCAGCGCGCTCACCGTCCTGCGGCGCTACCACCCGGCGCCGCCGTACCCGGCGCGCCCGCGGCTGCTGCCGCTGTACGCCCCGCCGGACGCCCCGGTCCGGCTGGCCAACGCCTACGCCCCCAACGAGATCGAGCGGGCCGTCACGGACCTCTCCGACGTCTACGAGTTCCGGCCGTTGCGGCCCGAGCCCTTCCGGATCGGGCCGTTCGAGGCCGTCGCGGTCGAGGTCGACCACCCGACCCCGGCGTACGGGCTGCGGCTGTCCTACGGCGGCCGGATCCTCGCCTTCACCGGCGACACCGGACCGTGCGCGGCGCTGAACGAGCTCGCCGACGGCGTCGACTTGCTGCTCGCCGAGGCGTCCTGGACGGACTCGGCGGAGCGGCCGGCGGGGGTGCACCTGTCGGGCAAGCAGGCCGGTGAGCTGGCCCGTGACGCCGGCGTCGGGCGGCTGCTGCTGACGCACATCGCGCCCTGGACCGACGCCGGGGCGGTGCTGGCCGAGGCTTCGGCCGGGTTCCCCGGCGCCGAGGTCGTCAAGCAGGGTGCCGTCTACGACGTCTGAGCGCGCGGTCATAGAGTGCACGTGTGGCTCGTAAAGATGGCAGGAACGACGACCAGCTCCGCGACATCAAGATCACCCGGGGGTTCCAGCAGTGGCCGGCGGGGTCGGTGCTGATCGAATTCGGCAACACGCGGGTGCTGTGCGCGGCGAGCGTCACCGAAGGGGTGCCGCGCTGGCGGGCCGGCTCCGGCCTCGGCTGGGTGACGGCCGAGTACGCGATGCTGCCGTCCGCGACCAACACGCGCAGCGACCGTGAGTCGGTGAAGGGCCGGATCGGCGGCCGCACGCACGAGATCTCGCGGCTGATCGGCCGCTCGCTGCGGGCCTGCATCGACCTGGCGGCGCTGGGCGAGAACACGATCGTCATCGACTGCGACGTCATCCAGGCCGACGGCGGCACCCGCACGGCGGCGGTGACCGGCGGTTACGTGGCCTTGGCGGACGCGATCACGTGGCTGGGCGCGGCAAACCGGCTGAACGACCCGCAGCCGCTGTCGTCGTCGGTGGCGGCGGTGAGCGTCGGCGTCGTCGACGGCCGGGTCCGGCTCGACCTGCCGTACGAAGAGGACTCGCGCGCCGAGGTCGACATGAACGTGGTGGCCACCGACGCGGGCACCCTGATCGAGGTCCAGGGCACCGGCGAGGGCGCCACCTTCGCCCGGTCCACTTTGGACACGATGCTCGACCTGGCGCTCGCGGGCTGCGCGGAGCTGACCCGCCTGCAGAACGAGGCCCTGGCGCTGCCCTACCCGGGTGAGCTGCCGGAGCCGCGCCCGGACAAGAAGAAGGGCTCGAAGTGACGAAGCTGCTTCTGGCCACGCGCAACGCGAAGAAGCTGGGCGAGCTGCGGCGGATCGTGGCCGCGGAAGGTCTTTCGGGCCTCGAGGTGATCGGCCTCGCGGACGTGCCCGACTTTCCCGAGGCGCCCGAGACGGCTCCCGACTTCGAGGGCAACGCGGTGGCGAAGGCCCGCGACGCGGTGGCGGCGACCGGATTGCCGGCCATCGCGGACGACTCGGGCATCGCGGTCGACGCGTTGAACGGCATGCCCGGCGTGCTGTCGGCCCGGTGGTCCGGGCGGCACGGGGACGACGAGGCGAACCTCGACCTGGTGCTGGGGCAGCTTCGTGACGTGCCCGACGAGCGCCGGGGAGCCCAGTTCGTCTGCGCCGCGGCTTTGGTGCTGCCGTCGGGCGAGGAGACGGTGGTCCGGGGCGAATGGCGCGGCACGCTGGTCCGGGAACGGCGTGGGGTGAACGGCTTCGGGTACGACCCGATCTTCCGGCCGGACGGCGAGAGCCGGACGTCGGCGGAGATGGAGCCGGCGGAGAAGGACGCGGTTTCCCACCGGGGGCTGGCTTTGCGGGCCCTGCTGCCGGCGCTGCGGGAGCTGGCTTAGCTCAGTTTGACGCCGAGCTTTTCGCTGCCGTGATGGGCGGTATCGATCAGGTCGACGGTGATCCGTGTCCGGGCGGCGGCGCCAGCTGCTCCCGGATCACCGCCTCCACCCGCTCGATGACAGCCGGATCGAGTTTGCTCACCATCTCCAGGCTCGCCGCCGCCAGCAGCCGCAAATGGCGTGCGTGACGGAGATGGCTCCGGATCGGCGTCCGCGGCCAAGAGAGCTTCGTCGGACAGATCCGCCTTGGTCGGTCAAGGCGTCCTCCCGCCCTCGGACCGCCGGATGATTCCGGCGGAACGGGGCAGGGGCAAGCCTGCGATCGGGATCAGGCAGCCAGGCCGAGGTCCCGGATCAGCTTCGCCACGTGGCCGGTCGCCCGGACGTTGTAGAAGGCGTGGGCGATCTTGCCTTCCGGGTCGACGACGAACGTCGAGCGGATCACGCCCAGGTACGTCTTGCCGTAGTTCTTCTTCTCGCCGTACGCGCCCCACGCTTCTATGACCGTCTTCTCGGGGTCACCCAGCAGCGGGAACGTGAGGCCCTCGTTCGAAACGAACTTCGCGAGCTTCGCCTGCTTGTCCGGCGAGATGCCGACGACCTGGTAGCCGGCGTCGTTCAGCTCGGTGAGGTTGTCGCGGAAGTCGCAGGCCTGCTTGGTGCAGCCCGGGGTGCTCGCCGCCGGGTAGAAGTACACGACGACGGACCGGCCGCGGAAGTCGCGCAGCGACACCTCGTTGCCCTCGCTGTCGGGCAGGGTGAAGTCCGGGGCTTCGTCACCGGGGGAAAGGCGCTCGGTCATGCCCCGAGCTTAATGGCGGTGGCTCAGGCGGGGCCGCAGTAGGTGACCGCGACGGCCTCGGTCGCGCTCGGCCGGATCTGCAGCCGCAGCTGCGTCTGCTCGCGGGGGACCGCGAACGCAAGCGTGATGTGCACCGAGCGGCCCGGCATGACGTCCTTGCCCGCGTCGGTGATGCCGGTGAAGCCCTGGGTGGTGTCCACGACCTGCTTGACCGCGGCGCCACTCGAGGTGGCGGTCACGTTGAGGCCCGAGAGCTTGTACGTCGTCGAGCCGTCGTTGGTCAGCTGGACGTCGAAGGCCGCGCCGCGCGGGCTCTGCGGGTACGCCGACGGGCTGGGCCGGAACGACTGCGGGGAGCCGACCGAGATGGTGAGGCCGCTGGCGAACCGGTGGTCGGCGCCGAACTTGAGGTCGTGGCCCGCCGGGGAGACCGAGGTGCCGGCGCCCGCGGGGGAGCCGGCCACGCCGAGGGCCGCGGTGCCGTCGTGAGCCGAGGGGACCCCGCACGCCACCGCCAGGCCGAGCAGTCCTGCGGTGAACATGATCTTGCGGGTGCGCGCGAGCGCCATTGCGGGTACTCCAGTCGGCGGGTCGGGTGCCGTCGGCAACGGGGGATTGCCGGGCGAACCCGCTCCACTCTGGCCGTGATCGCGCGCGGTTACGAGGCGCAACCGGGGGTTGTCGCGCACCTGGTGCCACCCCGTGGCCAATCCGTGACCGGAACGGCACGGCTGGTGACAATCTCTGGCCACATGCCACTTAAACCGCGAGCGCGAACAACAGGATGAAGATCGCGACGCCGGCCACCCACGCCGCCATCAGCCAGCCGAAATCCCGGACCGGATCGACCGCCCGGCTCTCCTCGCCCGGCACGTACACGCCGCGTTCCTCGAACCAGTCCACCCACCCGGCGATCCAGTGCAACGGATTGCGCGACGACATGCTTCACCTCCGGGGGCGCGGTTTCCCCCGTCACAGTACGCGTTCGGCCACGCACGCCGGAAGGCACGGGCGGCCGTCCACTTCCGACACGCCACGGCCGGGTGAACCTCGGCGCCACTCGTGTAGAAACTCAGGCGAGTCCGTGACGACGCAGGATCGTCACCGCACGGACGGTCGAGTAACCACGCCATTCGAGCGCCGCGGCCGGCGAGAAGCTCGCGAAATCCACCCGCCAGCCACCGTCGTCCTGTTGCGCGGCCGCGAGCCGTCCCAGTTCGGCCTCGATGACGTCGTCGGCGAACAACGCGCGCGCCGGGCGGTCCGGCAGTGGGGCGAAGTCCAGGGCGCGGAGGGTTTCGCCCTCCGAACCACCGTCCACCGGGGCCAGTCCGTCGGCCGGGACGAACGCGGCGAGGTGGTCCAGGAGCGCGGGTGCCTCCGCGTGGAGTTCGTGCGCCGCGTCCGCGAACTGCACCGCGAAGGACAACGCGATCGCGTGCGGCGGCGCGGAAAGCTCGCGGATGGCGCGGAAGCAGTACCGGGTCGCCGCGGCCAGCCACGGGTGCTCGCGCACGGCCCGGTCGTGGCGGGCGACGCGCAGGGCCACGCCCGCGGTGAACGCGGTGCTCTGCAGGGTGGCCTCCGCCGGATCGGCCTGGACCCAGAAGGGCGCGCAGCCGGCCGGGTCCGCCACCGGCCGGGCGAACGGCAGGCCACCGTCCGGGCGGGACGCCGTGGCCAGCCAGTCGCAGAGCTTCGCCGCGTGCGGTGTCGTCGCCGGGGCGATTTCTTCGAACACCTCGAAGGCGTGGAGGGCACCGCCGGGCTGGCTTTCCGGGGCCCGCAGGTCCGGCTCGAGGCCCCAGCCGTAGCCGCCGTCCGCATTGCGGTAGCCGTCGACGGCGGCCAGCACCGCGTCGGCGCCGGTGGCACCGCCGAGCAGCTCGAAGCGGCGGCGGTCGAGGAGGCGGGCGTGCGTCGCCATGAAGGACGCCGCCGCGGGAAGGTTCACGGACATGCCGCCAGCCTCGCACCGGTGCGGCCGGCGGTCTTGAACGGATCGGACCTCAGGGCAGCCGGGGCCCGACGGAGGGGGCCTCGCGCAGCCGCGCCGCGTCCTGCCCGGGTGGGGCACCGAACAGGCGGCGGTACTCGCGGTTGAACTGCGAAGGGCTGTCGTAGCCGACGAGGTGCCCGACACCGGCGACGTCGCCCGCGTCGGCCAGCAGCAGTGACCGGGCTTCCTGCAGGCGGATGCGCTTCTGGAACTGCAGCGGGCTCATCGCCGTCACCGCGCGGAAGTGGCGGTGGAACGCCGACGCGCTCAGCCCGCTCAGCCGCGCGAGTTCCTCGACCCGCATCGGCTCGGCGTAGTTGGCCCGGATCCAGCGGATGGCGCGGCCGACGTGGGCGGCGCCGCTGTCGGCCAGGCCGATCCGGCGGACCAGGCCGCCGTGCCGGCCGGTCAGCAGCCGCCAGAGGATCTCCCGCTCGATCAGCGGCGCGAGCACGGGCGCGTCGGACGGGTGGTCGAGCAGCCGCAGCAGCCGCAGCGCCGCGTCCAGCAGCTCCGGACCGGCGTCGTCGATGGCGATGGGGGACGCGGGCGGGGTGCGCGGCGGTGCCTCGAGCAGCAGCGGGGCGATCGCCGCGGGCCGCAGGGCCAGGCCGAGGCCCAGTGCCGGCGTCCGCGGGGTGGCGCCGACGAAGTGGCCGGTCACCGGCAGGTCGGTGCCGACCAGCAGGTATTGCCCGGCGCGGTACTCGTGCACGTGTTCGCCGAGCAGCAGGCGTTTGCCGCCCTGGGCCATGACGACCAGCAGCGGCTCGGCGAGCGAGTGGTGCGGTTCGCTCGTTTCCACTTTGGACAGCAGCAGGCCCGGCACCGGCGTGCGCAGGTCGGCGTGCGCGTGCCGGGTGACGAGGTCGCGGAGTTGTTCGAGCACTCGTCCAGGTAACCGGGGCCGAGAGGATCGTGCAAGAGGTCGAGGCGATCGGTCTACCGGTGAACAGGGTGTTCGCGGTTTCCTGGTCTCAGTCGATCCGCTGAACAAGGAGAGTTTCGTGTCACTCGATCACTACGTCACCCTCGGCCGGTCCGGCCTCCGCGTCAGCCCCTTCGCCCTCGGCGCGATGACCTTCGGGGAAGACCCCGGTGGCGCCGGCTGCGGTGTCGAGGAGTCCGAAAAGATCCTCGCGACCTACCTCGACCTCGGCGGCAACTTCGTCGACACGGCGAACTTCTACACCAACGGGCATTCGGAAAAGATCCTCGGCGACTTCTTCGCCGCCCGCCCCGGCCACCGTGCGCGGGTGGTGCTCGCGTCGAAGTTCTTCGGCAACCTGTTCCCCGGCGACCCCAACGGCGGCGGCGCCGGCCGGGCGTCGATCATCGCCCAGCTCGACGAGACGCTCCGGCGGCTGCGCACCGACCACCTCGACCTGTACTGGCTGCACAACTGGGACCGCCGCACGCCGATCGAGGAGACCATGCGGGCCCTCGACGACCTGGTGCGCGCGGGCAAGATCCGGTACGTCGGCTTCTCCAACACCCCGGCGTGGGTCACCGCGCAGGCGCAGGCGACCGCCTTGCTGCGCGGCTGGACGCCGTTGATCGCGCTGCAGGTCGAGTATTCGCTGCTGGCGCGGACGGTCGAGGGCGAGCTGGCGCCGTTCGCGCTCGACCAGGGCATGGCGCTGGTGCCGTGGAGCCCCCTGAAGAACGGTTTCCTGTCGGGCAAGTACCGGCGTGGCGCTCCGGCGCCGGAGTCCGCCCGCGCGGCTTTCGTCGGCGGTCCGTCCGAAGCGGAGTTCGCGGTCCTCGACGCCGTCGCCGCGATCGCCGGGGAGATCGGGTCGACGTCCGCGGCGGTGTCGCTGGCGTGGTTGCGCGCGCGGCGCGGAACGGTGGTCCCGATCATCGGCGCGCGGCGGCTGGAGCACCTGACCGGCAACCTCGCCGCGCTCGAGGTGACGCTGACGCCGGCGCAGCTGGCTCGGCTGGACGAGGTGTCGGCGCCGACGCTGGACTACCCGGCCCCGATGCACGGCGCCCAGCGGGCGATGCTCCAGTTCGCGGGCGCGACGGTCGACGGTGAACCGTCCACTGTGTACCCGCCGTTGCTGCAGAGCGAGGTCCGCTACTGAGTTGTCAGGCGGGCGAGGACGGCGTCGAGGCCGTGGGCGAGGTGGCCCGGCACACCGGCTTCCCGCAGGGCGGTCCGGTACTGCTCGTTGACGCCGCCGGGGGTCATGTGCTCGGCGGCCAGCTGGTCGAGGGTGCCATCGTGCCGGCGGAGCGGTTTCGCTTGCGGGGACGACCCGCCCGGCCGGCGAGACCGGTCACGCAGGTCGGCGAGGGCGACCCCGGCGACCGCGCTCACCACGACGTGGTCCGGGCGGAAGGTGAGCTCCGCCAGCACGTCCCGGACGACCTGCGGGCGCACGGCGATCAAGACGGCCGTCGTGTGGTCGAGCACTTCCTGGTTGCTGCCGCAGATCCGCGCGTTCGGGAACCGGCCGGCCAGGTCGCGGGCGATGCCGTGGTTGCGGGGCGAGAGGAAGACTTGCGGCGGAGTGCTGGTGGTGAGGCCTTCGACGATGGCCGCGGTGAGCTCCGCGGCCCACGAACCCGTACGACTGCATGGTGGACCTAACTGCGGAACGTGCGGCGGTAGGTGTCCGGGGGCACGCCGACCGTCCGGTTGAAGTGCCGCCGCAACGTCGTCGCGGTGCCCATGCCGACCGCCTCCGCGACCGCGTCGATGCTCGCGTCCGTGTTCTCCAGCAGCTCCTGCGCGCGGCGGATGCGCTGGTTCAGCAGCCACTGCAACGGCGTCGTGCCCGTGGCCGACCGGAAGTGGCGGCCCAGGTGGCGGGAGCTCATGTTCGCCCGGCGGGCCAGGTCCTCGACCGTCAGCGGGCGGTCGAGGCGGGCGGTGATCCACGGGAGCAGCGAGGCCAGCGGGTGGTCGTCGCGGGTGGGGACCGGTGCCGTCACGAACTGGGCCTGGCCGCCCGCTCGGTGCGGTGGGACCACCAGGCGGCGGGCGATCGCGTTGGCCGCCGCCGGGCCGTGGTCGGCGCGGACCAGGTGGAGGCACAGGTCCATGGCCGCCGCCTTGCCCGCCGAGGTCAGGACCTGGCCGTTGTCGACGTAGAGGACGTCCGGGTCCACCGTCACCCGCGGGTAGCGGGCGGCGAGGACGTCCGTGTGGGCCCAGTGCGTGGTGGCGCGCAAGCCGTCCAGCAGCCCGGCCGCGGCCAGCACGAACGCGCCCGTGCACAGCGACGCCACCCGTGCGCCGCGGGCGTGGGCGGCGCGCACCGCGTCGACCAGGCCGGCCGGCGGGTCCGCGTCGACGTCGGCCCAGCCCGGCACGAGCACCGTGTCCGCGCGCGCCAGCCGGTCGAGGCCGTGGTCCGGCTCCAGCAGGAACCGGCCCACCCGCACCGGGGCCGGGCCGCAGACCGCGAAGCCGTACCGGGGATCGTCGCCGAACACCTCGGTGGCGATCGTCAGCTCGAACGACAGCATCCCGTCCGTGGCGGCGAGGGCGACAGCGTGCATGTCCGAAAGTGTACGCATCACGTCGTTCCGGACACTGGTGGCGACGTCCGCCGCTCGCCAGGATTACCCCATGACTTCGGTACTGGTTTACGGCGCTTACGGGCACACCGGCCGCTTCGTGGTGGCTGAGCTGCGGAGACGTGGTTACGACGTGGTCCTTTCCGGACGGAACGCGGCGAAGCTGCCGGGCGGCCGGCCGGCGTCGGTCGACGATCCGGCGTCCCTCGACCGCGCGCTCGAGGGCGTGGCCGCGGTGATCAACTGCGCGGGCCCGTTCGCCGAGACGGCCCTGCCGGTCGCCGAGGCGGCCATCCGCGCCGGCGTTCCGTACGTGGACGTCGCCGCCGAACTCGAGGCGAACCTCGACACCCTCGCGCTGACCGCCGACACCGCCGTGGTGCCCGCCATGGCATTCTTCGGCGGCCTGGCCGATCTGCTGGCCACGGCTGCGATGGGCGACTGGACGGCGGCCGACGAGGTGCACGTCGCCTACGGGCTCAGCGGCTGGCGCCCCACGGCCGGGACCCTCGCCGCGGGCCGGGTGTCCCGGGAACGCCGTGACGGCAAGCGCATCCGCTTCGCGGGAGGACGGCTGGAGTACCGCGACGACGCCCTGCCGACGCGGGAGTGGCCGTTCCCCGAGCCGCTCGGCCCCCGGCCCGTCCTGGGCGAGTTCTCGATGGCCGACATCGTCACCATCCCGCGGCACTTGCCGGTGCGCGACGTCATCAGCTACATGACGGTCGACGCGGCGGAAGGCCTGGCGGCGGCGGGCGAGCGCGACGCGGCCGAGACGTTCGTGGTGGACGTCGTGGTGCGAGCCGGGGAGGAGGAACGCCGGATCGTGGCGCGCGGCGAGGACATCTACGCGGTGAGTGCGCCGCTGGCGGTGGAGGCGGTGGACCGGATCCTGACCGGGCGGGTCAAGGTGAAGGGCGTCGCGCCGGCGGGGGAGATGTTCGACGCCGCCGACTTCCTGCGGGCGCTGGCCCCGCACATCACGGTCGAGTAGGCCGCCGAAGTCGGCGGGGCCGACGGCCCGTTCGCCGCCGGGCGTCTTGAACAGCGCCGGAATGCAGCTGAGGAGGGAGATGAACTGCACGACGATGGGCACGTACCAGAGGCGCCGGGAGAAGTAGAAAGCGAGGATGACCGTGAGCAGATCGGTTCGGAAACGAATGAGGGACCACCGCACCCGGTGCCACGCTGTGGAACGCAGCATGTCCCGCACGGTGCCTTCGTCCGCGGCCCCCGGCGGGCGGTATCCCCCGCGAGGCGCGACGAGCGAGGCCGGCGCGCACCTGCCGCACGCAGACCTCGCCCACGCGCGAGTGGGCCCGGAGAGACTCGAACTCTCACTGGCACGGACCTAAACCGTGTGCCTCTGCCAATTGGGCTACGGGCCCCCGGCGCTTCGCAGCCTAGCGTGCGGCGTGGCCCGTGCGGAGGCGGCGGGGCGGTCGACTAAGTTGGGGCCTTGGAAGTCCCTTGCGGCGAGGAGGACAAGTGGCCCGCGATCCCGAGACGATCGAGCGTGAGATCGAGCAGGCTAGGACCGCTCTGGCGGCGACGCTCGACCAGCTGACCGTCAAGGCCGACCCGAAGAAGCTCGCCGACGCGGCCAAGGACGGCGTGCGCGCCAAGCTGGACAACCCCAAGGTCAAGTTCCCGCTGATCGGTGCGGGCGTCCTCGTGGTGGTCCTGCTGGTGCGCAAGCTCCTCAAGTAGCGCTCAGGCCTGTTTCGCCGGCGCCTTGCTCTCGGCAGCGGGCGCCGGCGCTGCCGGGCTCTTGCGGTCCTCGACCGCCTTCGGCAGCTGCTTGCTCGGCGGCAGCTGCGGCTTCTTGCCCGCCGCCGCCGGAGTCTGCTGCTTCGGCACGCTGCCGGGCGGCGGGACCTCGAGCGGCGGCAGCTTCGGGAGCGTCAGCCGGGCCGTCATGTAGGCACTGGTGAAGTCCAGCGCACTCCCGTTGAGCAGGTGCACCACCGTGGTCTTGCCGTCGCCGGCGAGCTCCTCGACCAGCTGGTCGGCCCGGTCGCGCGCGGCGATGATGCCGGGCGCTCGCGCGGTCAGCTCCTTGCCGCGGCCGCTGACCGTGATGGCCCAGTCGGCGTCGTCCTGGACGTACGTCGCCGTGATCGCTTCCACCATCTGCCTCACGCCCCTCTCCCTCACCAGCATCCTTACACAACCGTGACGCGGTCACCGCGTTTTCGTGACGTGGTTCCCGCGCCCCTCCTCCGGTCGCGAAGGTCCAGCACACTTTCTACCTTGTCATCGGTACCGTAGTGCAACTCTGTGTCACAGGACACGACAACGCTGAGTAACGACCGTGTGGCCCAGCGCACGTGCGGGCTAACGTGCACGCTGCCGCAGGCCGGTCCACAGCACGTCCATGGCGTATTCGGTGGCCGTCTCGGGGCTCACTTCGTCATGGCGCTCGCACCAGATCGCGAGCCGTTCGCACGCTCCGACCACGAATTCCGCGGCCGCTTCGGCCCGCAGGTCATCCCCGCTGTCGAAGTGGCCGCTCATCAGCGCGGCGATGAGGTCGGTCTGCTGCCGCCGGGTCTCCTCGACCTCGTCGGCGGCCGGCGTGCCGATCAGCACCATCTCGTGCCGCAGCAGCGACCACGCCTGACGCCGTTCGCGGATGAAGACGAAGAAGGCCAGCAGGCCGCGCCGCAGCGCGTCTTCGGCGTCCACCGCGCCGACCGTCGCCTGCTCGGTGACCTCGCGCAGCACCGCCCGCGACTCCCGGATGCAGGCCAGCAGCAGGCCTTCCTTCGAGTTGAAGTACTCGTAGAGCATCGGCTTCGAGACGCCCACCAGTTCGGCGATCTCGTCCATCGACGCCGCCGCGTAGCCGCGCGCCGAAAAGACCTGCTCGGCGACCTCGATCATCTGCCGCATCCGGTCGGCCCGTGGCATGCGCTTGCGCTTCGCGGTGGTCACGGGTAACACTCTACCGCTGGTAACCTACTCTCAGTAAGATGGACGGCGAGTAACAGGAACTCGGAGGCGTCATGGGCAACCGCACGGAGACCGGGGTCGTCATCGTCGGGACCGGGTTCTCCGGTCTCGGCATGGCGATCCAGCTGCTCGAAGAGGGCCGGGAGGACTTCGTCATCCTCGAAAAGGCCCACGACGTCGGCGGCACCTGGCGCGACAACAGCTACCCGGGCTGCGCCTGCGACATCCCGTCGCACATGTACTCGTTCTCCTTCGAGCAGAACCCGGGCTGGTCGCGGGCCTACTCGCCGCAGCCGGAGATCTGGCGCTACCTGCGCGAGGTCGCCGACAAGCACGACCTGCGGCGGTTCGTCCGGTTCGGCCAGGAGATGACCGGCGCCCGCTGGGACACCGAGGAGAACCGGTGGCACGTCGCCACGAGGGGCGGCGACGAGTTCATCGGCACCGCGCTGGTCGCCGGGGTCGGCGCGCTCCACCTGCCGATGATCCCGGAGCTGCCCGGGATCGAGAAGTTCGCGGGTCCCGCCTACCACTCCGCGCGGTGGCGGCACGACGTCGACCTCGCGGGAAAGAAGGTCGCGGTCATCGGCACCGGCGCCAGCGCGGTCCAGTTCGTGCCGGAGATCGCGCCCGCGGTGGCGGAGCTGACGTTGTTCCAGCGGACGCCGCCGTGGATCATGCCGAAGGCCGACCACGAGATGTCCGGCCGGACGCGCGCGCTGTTCAAGGCGTTCCCGCCGGCCCAGCGCGCCTACCGCACCCTGCTCTACTGGTTGCTCGAAGCGCGGGCGATCGGCTTCAACGGCCAGTCGTGGGTGATGAAGCTCGGGCAGGGGATCGCCAAGCGCCACATCGACCGCGCGATCGAGGACCCGCGGCTGCGGCGCAAGGTGACCCCGGACTACACGATGGGCTGCAAGCGAGTGCTCGTCTCCAACGACTACTACCCGGCACTGGCGCGCGACAACGTCGACGTCGTCACCGAGGGCGTGCGGGAGGTCCGCGAGCACAGCATCGTCGACGCCGCGGGTGTCGAGCACGAAGCCGACGTCATCATCTACGGCACCGGCTTCCACGTCACCGACGCCTTCGACGACCTGGAGATCGTCGGCCGCAACGGGCGCAACCTCGGCAAGGAGTGGGCGACCGAGGGGATGCGGACGCACCTCGGGATCACCGTCGCGGGGTTCCCGAACCTGTTCTTCCTGCTCGGCCCCAACACCGGCCTCGGGCACAACTCCGTCGTGTTCATGATCGAGGCGCAGATTTCCTACATCGCCGAAGCGCTGCGGCTGGCCGAGGGCCGGGCGATCGAGCCGAAGCCCGAAGTCCAGGAGCGGTTCAACGCGCGGATCCAGCGCAAGCTCGCGAAGGGCATCTGGACCCGCGGCGGCTGCAAGAGCTGGTACCTGGACGCGAAGGGCGTCAACCGGACGATCTGGCCCGGCTTCACCTGGCGGTACTGGCTCGACACGCGGAAGGTGCGGCGCGAGGACTTCCAGGTCGGCTGACCCGGCCCAGACGCAGTGAATGACTCATTCCTGTCATCCAACGACAGGAATGAGTCATTCACTGCGCTGGGGATCAGCGGGAGGTGTAGCGGCGGAGGTGGGCGATCAGGTCGACGGTCGGCATCCGGCACAGCTCGGCCATCCGCTCGAGCGCGGGCAGGTCGAGGGCGATCTCGCCGCCACCCTGCTCGCCGGCCTGCCGCAGGCGGTCCTCGGCCCAGCGGCGCAGCGGCCACAGGTCGGGCGGGGCGTCGGCGACGACCTTGCGCAGGTCGACGCGGACCCGCCCGGGCTCGTCCAGGAACACCCGGCGGTGCACCTTGGCCAGCAGGTCCTGGGGCAGTTCGTCCATCGCGACGCACAGCTCGACCAGGCGCACGACGGAGCACTGTCTGGTGCCCAGCTCGTAGGTGGCCAGCGTCTGCAGCGAGATCTCGCTCTGCAAGTGCTGGTTCAGCTCCTTGCGCGTCCACCCTCGGCTGCGCCGGAGCTTGCGGAGCTCGTCTCCGAGGATCCGCTGGTACTCCTCAGCGTCGATCAGCACATCAATGTCCCCTGCCGTGCGCTCCCACGGCACCCGCACGGGCGTGATGATTCCCGTGCAGGTGCACCCTCACGTGTATGTAAGTGCGCTGGCGCCCGGCCCTTACGCGATTTCGGGCATGTCTTTGATACCGATTGCGCGAGTTAGGCCGAATGGGTTAACGGCGGCTCGCTCACCGGCTCAGTTCACGCAGGGAACGCCCTCGGCGGTGATCGGCTTTTCCTCGTCGGCGCCGGCCGGCGGGGGTGTGGCGGCCTGCGACGTCGCTCCCGGCGCACCGGCGCCCGAGTTCGCGTCGGAGGTCGTGCCCTGGTAGTCGGCGCCGAGGAACACCGTCACGTGGCCGGCCGCCACGCTCTTGTCCTCTTGGATCGTCGGCGAGCCGCCCAAGGCGGACGCGACGGCCTGGCCCTTGTCCTTGCCGCCCTTCGGCACCCAGATCACGGTGGTCTTGCGCGAGGTCGCGTTGGACGTTTCGCCGGACGTGAAGCCCTTGCCTTCGAGGGTCTTGGCGACGCCCGCCGCGAGGCCGGTGCGCCCGGAAGCGTTCCGGACGTCGACCGTGGTCGCCTTGTTGGCCGGGTCGGCCTGCTGGCCGGGCGGGGCCGGCTCGCCCGGCTGCGGCCCGGCCAGCCCCTGCACGAACTGCTTCACCGCGGCGGGGTCGACCTGGATGGCCGAGCCGTCTTCGGGGGTCTTGTAGTCGATGTTCTTCACCGGGATGGTGCGGAACTCGAGCTGGCCGCCGGTCAGGCCCTTCATCTGCTGGGCGAACCCGAAGATGTCCCAGTGCTGGCTGAGCACGACCGACTTCTTGATCGCCTCGATCAGATCGTTGAGCTTGCCGGGGTTGGTCAGCGTGCCGGCCGAGAGCACCTTGCGCGCCATGCCGGCCATGAACACCTGCTGGCGCACGACGCGGTCGAGGTCGCCGTTCGGCAGGCCGTGGCGCTGCCGGACGAACTCGAGGGCTTCGACGCCGGAGATCGTGTGCTGGCCCTTGGTGAAGTTCGCGCCGGAGTAATCGTCCTTGACGTTGTTGTTCAAGCAGACGTCGACGCCGCCGACGGCCTTGGTGATCTCACTGAAGCCGAGGAGGTTCACCGCGGCGTAGTTGTCGATGGTCGACCCGGTGAGGTTCTGGACGGTGTCGATCAGCTCGCGAGCCCCGGCCTGGTTGGCCTGGACGTCGAGCTCCTTCGGGTCGGTGACGCCCTTCTTCTGCAGGTCCTTGCGGGCCGTCAGCATCGCCCGCGCGTACGCCGAGTTGATCTTGTGCTTGCCGTAGCCGCCGGGGATGTCGACGTAGGTGTCCCGCGGCAGCGAGATCGCGACGGCCTTGCTGCCGTCGTTGGGGATGTGCACGAAGATCAGCGAGTCGGTGTTGAGCTCGCCGTCGGCGTCGCCGGCGCGCAGCTCGTCGAGCACCTCGCGCGGCAGCGGGTTGCCCTGGGCGTCGGTGCGGCTGTCGAGGCCGACCAGCAGGATGTCGCGGGCGCCGTCGGCGGGCTTTTCGCCACCGCCGCCGTCGCTGATCACGTTCGTGTAGTTGAGCCCGTTGACCAGGCCCTGCATGGCCGCCCAGGCGTACCCGGTCAGGCCCATCACCAGCAGCGAGACGACGGTCAGCGCGATCTTCGCGCCGCGGAAGGAGTTGCGGCCGGCGCGCGCGGCCGGGCGCGGCTGCGGACGGCGGGACGCCGGCGGAGCGGCACGGCGGGCATCCGCCGGCTCGCGACGCGGTGCCGGGCGGCGCGCCGGGTTGGCACGCCGTGCGTCGTCGCGGCCTGGCTCGTCCTGCCAGGGCCGGGCGGGGCGACGGCCGCCTTGCCCGTTCCGAGGCGGGTGATCCACGCGCGCGACTCCTCACTCCATCGATCGGGTGGTGCTCAGGGATGGACGCATGGTGCCTCCCCCGGGTTGCCGTAGCGTTACACATCCCCCTGCGAATGTGCTCCGCGCCACCCAGTTTCCCGCACGTTCGATGGTTTCGCCTGGTCAGGACGTCACGTTCGCCGGCGGTCGAACCGGGATGAGCGTCCCCGCCGCCGCCAGCAGGGCAAATGCGGCCGTCACCGCATGGAGCGTGACACCGAGGAAGCCGGGCGTGCTGCCGTCGGCGGCGAACAGCAGCGACGGCGCGCAGGCCAGCGCCGTGGCCAGCCACGTGCCGGTCGCCGCGCCGGCCCCGATCCGGATCGTGTGCAGCAGGAAGACCCCGAGCAGCAGGTGCACCAGGCTCTGGATCGGGTCGAGCCGCAGGCCGAGCAGGTCGGCGTCGGCGGCGACCCCGCCGAAGCGGGTCAGCGCGAAACCGAACACGCCCAGCGTCGCGTAGCCGATCCCGAGCCCGGCCGCGGCCCGGGTGAGCACCGCCGTCCGGCGGCCGGGGTGGTCGGCCGCGCGCGGCTCCCGGACGCCGTGGGTGTGCCGTTCGAACCACCAGAAGACCAGCGTGGCGGGCACCGCGAGCAGCCCGACCGCGACCAGCGTGCGCGGGCGGATCAGCCAGCTGACCCCGTCGGCGATCCGGCCGGGCAGGTACACGACGGCGACCAGCAGCAGCATCGCGGCGAGGAACGCCAGGTAGAGGCTCATCGGCGCGCGCAGGACCAGCCGGCAGGCGCGGGCGACGCCCGGCCGGTCGCCGAGCCGGGCGAGCGGGCGGGCCAGCAGCCCGAGGACGCCCAGCTGGACGAGGCCGAGCAGCAGCACGCCCCACGGCGGGGCGGAGAACGCGGCGGGCGCGCCCGGGCTGCCGAGCAGGACGGGCGGCCCGTCCCGCAGGACGCTCACCCCGGCGAGGCCCGCGACCCCGGCCGCGGCGGCCGCGGCGAGCAGCCGGCGCGCCGGGCGGACGCCGTCGGCGTGCGCGAAGGCGAGCTGCTGGGCGAGCAGGGCGATGGCGAACGTCGCCGCGTAGCGCGGCGGCGGCGAACCGGACCAGCTCGCGGCCAGTTCGCCGCCGGCGACCAGGGCGAGCAGCCCGGCGGCCGCGGGCACCGGCGCCCGGCGGTGCAGGGCCAGCAGCGGGGGTGCGCACACGATCGTCAGCAGGTAGACGCCGAGCAGCCAGAGCGGGTGCAGCGCGATCCGCATCACCGTCGCCGTTGTCCCCGCCGGGCTGCCGAGCAGTTCGAGCGCGAGCGGCGTCAGCAGCGCGACGACCGCGAAGATCAACGCCGGGCGCAGCAGCGGGCTCGCGCGTTCGGCCAGGTAGTGGCGGTAGCCGCCGCCGGCTTGCTGCTCGGCGCGCCAGCCGGCCGCGTTGGCGTGGCCGCCGGCGAAGTAGATCAGCGGGGCGAGCTGGGCGAGCCAGGTGAGCGGCCACAGCGCCGTCTCGGCCGCCCCGGCCCAGTGGGCGAGCGCCGTCATGGACTCGCCGAGCAGCAGGACGACGACCCCGCCGGCGCCGAGCAGGGCCCACCGGCTGACCTCCGCGGGTGCGGCGGCGGACACGGGAGCCCGCGGCACGCGGCGCGCCCGCAGCCAGCCGCGCAACCGGAAGACCAGCAGGCAGGCGATCACCAGCACCCCGGCGACCATCGGGCCGATCGGGTCGCCGACCGGCGGGCCCCAGCGCTGGTGCCACGAGTTGACGACCAGCCCGGCCGAGTAGAACGAGGCGACGACCCGGCAGGTGAGCGCCGAGTTCATCGGGTTGAGGTCGCAGGCGTGGTGCATGTCGTAGGACAGGCGGTCGTCCAGGGCCTCCCGGACCTCGGGGCCGAGCGGGTGGCCCTTGCGGTCGGCGTACCGGAGCAGGTCGTAGCCGAGGTCGTGGGCCTTGCA
The DNA here is from genome assembly GCF_040638975.1 of Amycolatopsis sp. NPDC024027. NCBI lineage: Bacteria > Bacillati > Actinomycetota > Actinomycetes > Pseudonocardiales > Pseudonocardiaceae > Amycolatopsis > Amycolatopsis sp. NPDC024027. Next base: position 220,033 of record NZ_JBEZYY010000015.1, on the reverse strand, counting down.
CGGCACCGCGTAATCCCACTTCGTGTTGTCGTCGCCCCACGGCGTCGAGCAGCCGCCGTCGACGTGCACGGCGCGGACCGTGCCGTCGCGGGCCGGCAGCGCGGCCGGGGTGACGCCGCTGAGCGCGGTGAAGTCCTTCGGCAGCCGGGCGAGCGCGTCGGGGTGCGGACCGGGGTGGACCAGCGCCTCGACGGCGTTCTGCGCGGCCAGCACGTCACCGGTGGGCGGGCCCTGGTCCGGCGGGGCTGGCGGGCGCGAGGCGATCAGCCCGAACGCGAAGACGACCAGCAGGACCAGCAGCAGCCACCCGGACGTCGACCAGGGTCGGCGGGTGCGTGGCGAATCGGTCGGTGCCGGCATGGGTTCAAGGGTGCCAGCCCCGCTCGGCGGCCGACATGGGGATAACCGCAGGGTTGCCCCGGCGGTTTCCCGCAGGCTGCCCGGACGGCTGCCCGTTCTTCCCTACCGCGGCGGGTGCGTCCTGGTGAGACTGGGGACAGGGGGCGCGGCGACCAGGAGGCAGCAGTGCGCTCGACCGAGCTCGCCGTGCCCGCGGAGAACACCGTGCGCGCACTGCGCCGGCTCGCCCCCGGCGCCCGGCTGCGCGAACCGCGCACGCCGGAGCTGCGGGTGCTGGCCGGTGCGCTGCGCGACTGCGCGCCGCCGGAGCTGGCCCGCGCCCACCCCGGGCCGGTCGCCCGGGCGGTGCTGACCGCTCAGCTGCGGGCGCTGGACCGGGCGATGACCGGCTTCTTCGCGGCGGACGAAGGTGGCCGGGAGGCAGCTCGCCTGGTGCGGGCGGCCATTTTCGGCAAGGTCCGGCAGGCGCGGCCGCTGCTCGACCGGCTGCACACCGAGCCGGGCTTGCGGACGGCGGCACTGGCCTGGGCGGACGTGCTCGGGTACCGGATCCTGGCGGGAGAGCTGCGCGGGGCCCGGGAGCGTCCCGGGGAAGAGGACGGACGGCTGGCGGCGGAGCTGGCGGTGGCGGCGCTGTTGCCGCGCGCGGAGGCCGGGACGGGCGGCCGTGAGGTGCTGCTGCCCTGGCCGGACGGTGGTGCGGGTGCACCGCCGTCGGCCTCCGGGCCGGTCGGCGTGCCGCCGAGCGGCGGTGCGGGTGACGCGGCCGGCCCGCCGCTGGGCGCCGGTGGGGGAGGCACGCCCGATCCGGGTGACCGCGGCTCACCGCCTCCTTCCGCCCCGGCCGGCGGCAGCGCCTTCCTCCACGTCCGCTCGGTCCGCGTCACCGACCGCGGCTTCCGGGTCGACGTCCACGCCGATCCCCCCGTCGAGCTCCTCCGCGACGGCGACGGCCTCACCCTCCGCGCCCTGTGGTGGAACGGCCTGGACCGGGTCGCCGACGACCTCGGCCACGAGTACCTCCTGCTGGCCAGGGACCACGCCGGCACCGGGACCGTCCGGCACTGGTGCCACCCCCGTCCCGCGCCCGGCGCGGGCGTCCTGCGGCTCGAGTCGGCCGGCTACCGCGGTGAGCGGGTGCGGCTGGCCCCGGCCTCGGCCGGGACCTGCGCCGAGGTGCTCGTCAAGCTCGAACTCACCGTCCGGCTGGGGGCGTGACCGTGTCCGGGGCGAAGCAGACCTGGTCGCGGCCGTTCTCCTTCGCCAGGTAGACCGCCGCGTCGGCGGACTGGAGGAGGCGCTCGAGGGTGTCCCCGTGGCGGGGGTGGCGGGCCACGCCGATCGACGTCGTGCGGTCGGCGATGGTCGCCGGGTCGCCGCGCTTGTCCGTGGTCACCATGTGCAGCTTGGCGATCGCGATGCGGATGCGCTCGGCGGCGTCCCACGTCGCCTCTTCGCCGATGTCCGGCAGCAGAACGAGGAATTCCTCGCCGCCGAAACGGCCGACCAAGTCGCTCGGTCTGGTCACGTCGTCGAGCGTTTGCGCAACGGTGCGCAACACATCGTCGCCCGCCGGATGTCCATAGGTGTCGTTAATCCACTTGAAGTGGTCCAGATCGACCATCAGCAGCGCCAGTTGATCACCCGATCGAGCGGTCCGTTCAAGAGCCCGTTCCGCCGCCTCCGACCAGCCACGCATGTTGAGAATGCCCGTTTTCGGGTCCGTCCGGACGTCGTTCTGGAGCTGATCGAGTTCCGCGAGGCGATTGAAGACCACGGTGACCACGGCCATCACCGCCACCATCGGCGGGACGGCGGCGAGCAGGATCGCGGTCACCGCGCCGAGGCCGATGGTGATCGCTTCGAGCATGTTGTCGGCCGGGCTGCCCAGCACGTTACGAACCGTGCGCCCGGCGGGGGATCCGAGCAGCAGGACCCCGCCCACGTACGCGATCTGGATCGCTTCGTAGATGGCTCCGGTGACGACGATGGTGCCGGACTCGCGGAGGAAGTCACCCCACCCCGGCCGGCCGAGCAGGTGCGGCCCGAGTGCGGTGTAGGTGAGGTGGGCGAGTGCGCCGGCGAGGCCGTGCGTGATGGACGAAAATATGAAGTTGTGGGCCGGTCGCCGCGCGATGAACCAGTGCTGCAGCCGGATGACGGCAATGACGAAAAGGATGAGCGGTACCGGCAGTATCATCGCGGCGGAAAACGTCCACACCGCGGTGAGGTCGATCAGTACCGTTTTGGTCCGGTTACGTCGCCGTTCTTCCTGGCGCTGGGTCAGTTGAATGTGGACGGTGGCACCCGCGGCGAGAATCGCGAAATTGATCCAGTCGTTTCCGGACGGAATCGGCGAGCGGGCGAACGACACGGCGAGAACGGCCACCGCGACGGCCTCGGCCGCCAGCATGAAGGCGACCTGCACCGGACGGCGGCGCCAGAGCGCCCAGTTGCCCGGCCAGTACGCGTGGCGGACCCGGGCGGTCGCCGCCGCGCCACTGGTCGTGGTCGCGGGCGTACCTGTGGTCACGTCCGGTTCCGCGGTGCCGTGGTTTCGGGACACGGCCGCCCGTGCCGCCTGGTCGCCGCCCGGTTCGCCCGGCGCGGCCGGGTCCCCGTCCGGTCCTGGATGCAATTGGTCACCTCCTTTCCAGCCTAGTCCCGGCCTTGAGTAATCTCATCGGTACCTGGCAGAGTGTTCACGCATTCCGTAACCGGGTACCATCCCACAGCAACGGATCGGCCAAGGCCCCGGAGTAACTGCCGGGAACGCGGCGCAAACGGTTCTGCGAGACTCTCCCCGCATGGAGGTGGCCCCATGAGCAACCGCGACTTCTGAACCGCCCTCGAATTGTCACCCGTGACGTCCGCGAATGCCATTCATGATCTTGGCCGTACCCGGAGGTGGCACCTGGCGCTCACGACGGCCACGGTTGCGGTTCCGCCCCGCCCACCCGGCGCCAGGCGAACGCCACCGGCACGGCCAGCAGCAGTCCCACCGCGCCCGCCAGCGCGATGGTCGTGTGCGCGGAACCCAGCGCCTGCGCGACCAGCCCACCCACGCCGACACCCACGCCCTGCGCGACCCGCAGCCCGGTCCGGTACAGGCCACCCGCGCTGCCCCGGATGTCGTTCGGCACCCACGTGATGAACGTGGCCGACACCGTGATGACGTACGCGCCCGTCGCGCCGGCCAGCGCGAGCAGGATCAGGGCGAACGCCAGGTTCGGCCGCAGCGCGAACGCCGCCAGCGCGGCCAGCGGCAGCGCGGCGAGCACCCCGAGCAGCTTGCGGCGGTGCTCGGTCGTGACGAACCGCGACAGCAGGAACGTCCCGGCGACGAAGCCCAGCGGATCGGCGGCCAGCAGCCAGCCGACGGCCTGGTCGCCCGCGCCCAGCTGCGCGGCGAGCGGCGCCGCGAGGCCCTCCGGGATCACCGCCAGGCCGACGAGCCAGGACAGGTAGAGCAGCACCCGCAGCCGTTCGTCGCCGAAAACCTGCCGGACGGCGCCGAACCACGGGGCACCACCGTCGCCCGCGGCGGGCCGGCGCAGCACCAGCAGCCGCACGGCGACGGCGGCCACCAGGAACGTCAGCGCGTCGATCGCCAGCGCCCACGAGGTACCGATCGTGGTCACCAGCAGCCCGCCGACGGCGAGGCCGGCCAGCATCGCGGTGTTGTTCGTGATCCCGCGCAGGTCCTGGCTCTGCAGGTAGACGTCGTCGTCGGCGAAGACCTCGCGGCCGAGCGCGTTCTGCGCGGCGTTGCCGGGCGCGTTCGCCAGCCTCGCGAGGACGAACAGCGCGAACAGCCAGCCCATCGGCATCCCGGGCAGCGCCATCAGCCCGATCAGGACGGCCTGGGCGAACGAGCCGGTCACCAGCACCGCGCGCCGGGGGAACCGGTCGGCGAGCTGGGACAGGCCGAGCCCGCCGGCGAGCGCGGGCAGGAACGTCAGGGAGTAGACGACGGCCGACAGCAGCGGCGACCCGGTCCGGTCGAAGGTCAGGATGGCCAGCGCGACGATGGTCAGCTGGTCGCCGAGCATCGACTGCGTCTCGGCGAACCACAGCGCGCGGAACTCGCGGCTGGCCAGGACGGCCCGGAGCCGGGGTGTCGCGCGCGTTGTCACCTCGTCACCACCGTCCCCCGATCGAGTGAACCTGGACCGTCGCATTGTGCCTCTCCGGTGACGACGCCGTCCGGGGGAGTCACGGCCTACCACCGGGAAGCACCCACAGTATGCCGCCGGTTACGCGCCGATGTCCCCTGAATGCGAGCCAGTCACCCCCTTGTGACCGGCCCACCGGTACGTCCGGCTGATCGAACCGGACTCGCTCGGCGCAAGGCGGCGGCCGCTCGTCGTCGCGCCGATGCCGCGTTGGACCGAATGGGCCAAGACTGGACAGTGAGCCGGCCGGGGTGGACGGACCGCGCGCCGCCGGCGCTGCAGATCGGGGAGAAGCGATGGACGGGTTGATGGAGGGCAAGGCGGTCGTGGTCACCGGCGCCGGCCGGGGCCTGGGCGAAGCGTTCGCGGTGCACATCGCGCGCGCGGGCGGGGCAGTGGTGGTCAACGACGTCGACGCCGAGCTGGCGGAGCGGACGGCGGACACCATCCGGGCGCACGGCGGCCGCGCCGTCGCGAGCGGGCACAGCGTGGCCGAGGCGGGGGAGGCGCAGGAGATCGTCGACCTGTGCGTCAAGGAGTTCGGCGGGATCGACGGGCTGGTCAACAACGCGGGGCTGAACTACGAGGCGCTGCCCTGGGAGGACGACGCCGAGCAGGCGCGGGAGCTCGTCGCGGTCAACGTCCTCGGCGTGGTGAACACCGGCCTGGCCGCGATCAAGGCGATGGTCGACGCGGGCACCGGCGGTTCGATCGTCAACATCTCCTCGGGTGCTTCGCTCGGTCAGCGCAAGCTCGGCGTGTACGCGGCGAGCAAGGGCGCGGTCGCGTCCCTGACCTACTCCTGGGCCCTCGACCTCGAGGACGTCGGGATCCGCGTCAACGCCGTCTGCCCGCTCGCGCACACCCGGATGGTGTGGAAGTCCGAACGCTCCCTGCGCGCCTGCCCGCCGGACCGCACGCCGTCGCGGATCGCGCCGGTCGTGCTGTTCCTGCTCGGCGAGGGTTCGGACGGCATCACCGGGCAGATGATCCGGTGCAACGGCCCGCAGCTGCACGTCATGGGCCAGCCGTTCCTCAAGCAGCCGATCCTCGAGCGCCCGGTGTGGGACACCGAGACCGTGCAGAAGGCGTTCGACGAGGTCTTCTCCGCCCACCTGGAGAACTACGGCCTGGAGAAGCGCGTCCCGCCGCGGCTGCGCAAGTGGACGGAGACGACCTCGCCCCGGACCGCTTAGGCGCCCGCCGCGGGCTCGCGCACCGCCGCGTAGAGAGCCTCGATGTCGGCCGAATACCGGTCGTTGATGACCCGGCGCTTGAGCTTGAGCGTCGGGGTCAGCTCGCCGGATTCGGGCGTCCACGCCTTCGGGAGCACGTGGTAGCGCTTGATCTGCTCGATCCGCGCGAGCCTGCTGTTGGCCGACTCGACCGCGCGCTCCAGCTCGGCCCGCACGGCCGGGTGGTCCGCGAGGTCCTCCGGGGCGGCTTCGACGCCGTTCGCCGCGGCCCAGCCGGGGGCGATCTCGTCGTCGAGCACGATCAGCGCCGTCACGTACGGGCGGTCGTCGCCGATCGCGACGGCCTGGCCGATCAGCGGGTGTTCCTTGAGCAGGCCCTCGACGCGGGTCGGCGCGATGTTCTTGCCGCTCGAGGTGATGATCAGTTCCTTCTTGCGGTCGGTGATCGTCACGAAGCCGTCTTCGTCGATCGTGCCGATGTCGCCGGTGGCGTACCAGCCGTCCGCGTCGGTGGCGTCCTGGATCGTCCCGTCTTCCTGGAGGTACCCCAGGAAGACGATCGGCCCGCGCACCAGCAGCTCGCCGTCCTCGGCGACCTTCACCTCGACGCCTTCGACCGCCTTGCCGACGGTTCCCGCGCGGAACGCCTCCGCGGAGTTGGACGTCGCCGCGCCCGTCGTCTCGGACAGGCCCCAGACCTCGCAGATCTCGATGCCGAGCCCGGCCAGGAAGTAGATGATCTCCACCGGGATGGCGGCCGCGCCGCTGGAGGCGACGAGCACCTTGTCGAGCCCGAGCAGGGCGCGCACCGGCGCCAGTGCGGCTTCGTCGGCCTGCCGGATCTTCTCGGCCAGGTCCGCGGGCACCGGCTGCCCGGCGCTGCGCAGCTTGTAGCCCTGCTGCAGCAGCTCGTTCGCCTGCAGCAGCGCGGTGCGCCTGTCCTCCGGGACGCCGCCGAGCATGTTCTTGAGCCCGGCGACCATCTTTTCCCACACGCGCGGGACGCCGAAGAAGCTCTGCGGGTGCACCTTGCCGAGCGCGCCGACGACGCCCGTCGGGTCGGCGAGGGTGTGCACGTGTCCCGCCCAGACGATCGGCAGGTAGATCGACAGCTCGCGCTCGGCGATGTGCGCCAGCGGCAGGTACGCGATGTTCGTCGCGTGCATCGGCGGGTGGTGCAGCTCGGTGACCGCGTACGCCTGGTGGATCGCGTTGCGGTGCGAAAGGACGACACCCTTCGGGTCACCGGTGGTGCCGGAGGTGTAGATCATGGACAGCGGGTCGTCCGGCTTGATCTCCTGCCAGGACCGTTCGAAGACGTCGGGGTCGGCGGCAAGCGCTTCCCGGCCCCGGGCGCGCAGATCGGCGAGGGAAACGAACCGGTCGTCACCGCCGGGGATCGCGGTCTCGTCCATGACGACGACGTGCCGCAGTGCCGGCAGGTCGTCGAGCACCGGCCGCCAGCGCGCCAGCTCGCTCTCCCCGCCGAGCACCACGACCGGGGCCGCGCTGTGCCGCGCGACGAACCGGATCTGGTCCGGGCTGAGCGTGGCGTAGGCGGTGCAGGGGATGGCGGACAGGTGCGTCGCGGCGAGGTCGGCGACGATGTGGTCCGGGCAGCCGGGCGCCATGATCAGCATGCGGTCACCGGCGGCGAGCCCGAGTCCGGCCAGCCCGCGGGAGACCTCGGCGATCGCGGTGCGGAACTCCGCCCACGTCAAAGTCGGCTGTCCTTCGATGTCGAGCGAGGTGATCGCCGGCAGGTCCGGGTACTCGACCGCGTTGCGGTGCAGCAGCCGCGGGATCGTCTGGCCTTCGGTCTGCTCGGCGACGGACGGGGTGGTCAACGCTGGCCTCCTCGGTACTCCGGATGGCCACACTGTAGGGGCTCCCGGCGCAGGGGGATAGAGAATCGCGGCCACGTCAAGCGTCGCCGTCGAACCGGACATAGCGGTCAGGTCTCCACCACTGTCCACTGTGTACACGGGCGTCCGCGCCTTGACCGCGCTTCAATGGAGTGACTGCTTCCACGAGGGACGGCGGATTCCAGGGGGAACCGATGACGCGGTCGGCGCGCAAGCTGCTCGAAGAGATCCAGGCGGAACTCGCGCCGCGCGACGGCGACAACCGGCTCGTGCCGCTGATCGCCGCGGGCCGGGCCCCGCGTGCCGTGTTCGCCGCGCTCGCCGCCGAGGAGAAGCTGATCACGCTCAGCGACTGGCGGAGCTTCCACGCGCTGGCCGCCCGGGCCGACGAACCGAACGCGCGCACCTTCTTCGGCGGGCTCGCGCCGGGCGAGCAGCAGGCGAACGGGATGCTCGACGCGTTGCTCGCGGCGACTGGTCCGGACCACGGGCGGGAACTGCCCCGCGCCGGCTGCCAGGTCTACCCGGCCTACGTCGCCTGGCTCGCGCTGAACGGCGAGTCGTCGGCGACCGCGGCCGGGATCTTCGCCAACTTCGCCGCCTTCGGCCGGTACTGCCGGGACGTCGCCGCCGGCATGCGGGAGCACTACGGCTTCACCGGCGAGCAGTGCGCGTTCTTCGACTTCTTCGCTGCGGACGTCCCGGAAATAGAAGAACAAGCGCTCGCCGCGATCCAGGCCGGCCTCGACGCCCGCCGGCTCGACGAACGCGAAGCGCACCGCTGCGCGCGGCTGTTCCAGAGCTACGAGCTGCTCTTCTGGAACACGCTGGCCGACGAGTTCCCGGGCTGAGCGCCCGCCGCGGCCGCGGAACCGGTACCGGGCCACCGCAGCGTGATCAACCGACCGCGGATGCGGAATACCGGGAATTCTCGCTCGGTATCCGGCGAATCCGTGGCTGCGTTTCGCCAATCCTGCGCATTTCGCGTTTCCGGGGCTGTCCACTCCGGACGAAGGCGGTGCGCGGAGGTGCGAGTGCCGGTCCGTGATGTTTGTCACCGAACGATTCGGTGCTGTCGTACGTAGAGGGGCCGGCCGGGACGCGCGGCGGGGATCGGGAGCGCTCCCAGTGCTCACATCCGTACGGGGAACGAAAGTCGCCCTGCGACGAAGGTCACGACTTACGGTGGTGGACTTTCCAAGCGCAGGCAGCGAGTGTTGACGGGTCACCGTTCCAAGATCACGTTCTCGCCACGGACTTGACGCGCCCTGGAGGGCTGCCTAACGTCGTCGCGGGCGAAGCAGACCACGGTGATGTTGATCCGGCTGGTCGGAATCCGGGTGTCGAACGCCTCGGGCGACCCGAAACCATGTACTGCCGGAAGGAAAACGGACCCAGGTGAAGCAGATTTCTCTTCGACGCAACCGGGGATCCTCGATTCGGAAGCGCGTGCTCACGATCGCGCTCGTCCCCAGTATCGCGCTGTTGCTGGTCGGTGTGGCCCTCGCGGGCTACCTCATCTACGACGCGGTCACCGGCCGGGACTACACGAACCGCATCCGGGGCTCGGAGGCCCCGTCGATCCCCTTCCTCGCCTCCCTGCAGCAGGAGCGCCAGGCCACGCTGAGCTTGCTCGCGGGCCAGAGCAACCAGCGTGCCGTGCTGGCGGCCGTCCGGCCGAAGACGGACGAGAACGCCGCGAAGACGATCCAGTACCTCAAGGACAGCTTCGCCGACTACGACGACACCCCGCCGAGCGTGCTGAAGAACATCACCACGTTCTTCGGGCTGTACCAGCAGCTGCCGCAGAACCGGCAGGCGATCGACGGCGGCCAGATGCAGATCAACCAGGCCTTCGTCTACTACAACAAGATGATCGACCAGTTCACCGACGGCGTGGCCGGGCTCGCGCAGAACGCGCGCGGCGCCCAGAACGCCTTCGACCGGCTGACCGCCATCCCGCTGTTCACCGCGGCCGACGCGATGCAGCGCAGTGACGCGCTCGCCGCCGCCGGGCTGGCCGCGGGCGGGCTGAGCAACGACGACTTCCGGACCTACGTCGGTCAGGTCGGTGCCTACCACGCCCAGCTCGACGCCTCGGCGCCGAAGCTGATCCCCGAGGTCAAGGCCAAGTACGACGAGCTGCTGGCCAGCCAGCCGTGGCAGATCGTGAACCAGGTCGAGACCACGTTCCTGCGCGGTGACCTGTCGAAGCTGCCGGTGCCGCAGGACCAGTGGCGCACCGCCGCCCGCCAGGTCGGCGCCGCGCTGATGGGCATCTTCATCCTCCAGAGCTCCAACGCGAGCCAGGCCGCGATCAACGACGCGGACTCGACGTTCACCGAGTCGCTGATCGCCGGCGTGATCGCGGTCCTGTTCGCGGTCTTCGTGGTGTTCGTCGCCGTCCGGCTGTCGAACCGGCTCATCGGCCGCCTGCACCGGCTGCGCGAGGACACCCTCGACGCGGCCGAGGTCCGGCTGCCCGAGCTGGTGGCCCGGGTTCGGGCGGGTGAGCCCGTCGACCTCGAAGAGGGCGGTCACTTCCTCGACCACGGCACCGACGAGATCGGCCAGGTCGCCGACGCCTTCAACAAGGCGCAGCAGACCGCCATCGCGGCCGCCATCGACGAGGCGAAGACCAGGGAGGGCACCAAGACGGTGTTCCTCAACATCGCCCACCGCAGCCAGGTCATCGTGCACCGCCAGCTCAAGGTGCTCGACCAGGCCGAGCGCAAGCAGGAGGACCCGGAGCAGCTGGACACCCTGTTCCAGCTCGACCACCTCTCCACCCGCGCCCGCCGCAACGCCGAGAACCTGATCATCCTCGGCGGCGGGCAGCCGGGCCGTCAGTGGCGCAACCCGGTCGGGCTCGCCGAGCTGGTCCGCGGCGCGTCCGCCGAGACGGAGGACTTCGCCAGGGTCAAGGCGGCGGTGCTGCCGCAGATCGCCGTCCGCGGCCCGGTCGTCGGCGACCTCGTGCACCTGCTCGCCGAGCTGATCGACAACGCGACGGCGTTCTCGCCGCCGCAGTCCCGGGTCGAGATCCGCGGCAACGTGGTCGGCAAGGGCGTCGTGATCGAGGTCGAGGACCAGGGCCTCGGGCTCGAGCCGGACCAGACCGAAGAGATCAACACGATGCTGGCCGACCCGCCGGACTTCGGGATCATGGCGCTGTCGGACGAGCCCCGCCTCGGCCTGTTCGTGGTCGCGCGGCTGGCCGCGCGGCACGGCATCCAGGTGCACCTGCGGGAGTCGGCCTACGGCGGCACCCGGGCCATCGTCCTGGTGCGCACCGACCTGCTCGCCCCGCTCGCCGAGATCGAGCCGGAACAGCCGATCACCCCGCCGAAGCCGGAGCTCGTCCCCAACCTGGCCGAGCCCGAGACGACGGCCAACGACGAGGTCGCGCCGCTCAAGCGGCCGGTCCGCCGCCCGCCCCGGCACCGCACCGAGCCGCCCGCCGCCCCGCCGGCGCCCCCGACGGCTCCCGCGGCCGTGACCCAGCCGCCCACGCCCGTGCCGCCGATGGCGGCCCCGCCGGTGACCGTCCCGCCGCCGGCCCCGGCCCAGCCGCCGTCCGCACCGACGCCGGTCCCGGCCGGGTCCGTGTCGGAGCCGGTGAGCCAGCCGACCCAGGCCCAGCCCGTGGCCGCGGTCCGGCCGCCCGCCCCGCCCGCCCGGTCCTCGCGCCCGGCGCGGCCGTCCGCGCAGCAGCCGGTGTGGCCGCCGCAGGAGCCGCGGGCCGCGGCGACGCCCGAAAGCCGCCCGCAGCAGCCGCGCCGCCCGGAGGCGCCCGGCCGCCCGCCGCTGCCGCAGCGGCGACGCCAGCAGAGCCTCGTCCCGCAGCTGCGGGAAGATAAGCCGGCGACCGCGGAACGCGAAGAGGTCCGGCTGGATTCCCCGGAGGTGGCCCGCAGCAGGCTCTCCGCCTTCCAGCAGGGCACCCGGCGGGCCCGAGACGAAGAGTTTCCCGAGAACGACGACAGGTACGGAGAGCGCGAGTAATGGTCAACTCAGGCGCCCACGAGCTCGACTGGCTGCTGGACGACCTCGTCAAGCGGGTCGCCGGGGCGGACCGGGCGGTGGTGCTGTCCTCGGACGGCCTGCTCATCGGGAGGTCGGGCAACCTTTCCGAGGAGGACGCCGAACACCTGTCCGCGGTGGCTTCGGCGTTCCAGAGCCTGGCCCGCGGCACCGGGCGGCACTTCGGCGGCGGCAACGTCCGCCAGACGATGGTCGAGATGGACCACGCGTTCCTGTTCGTGACGGCGGCCGGTCGGGGCGCCTGCCTCGCCCTGCTGGCCCGCGAAGACGCGGACATGGGGCTGGTCGCGTACGAGATGAACCTGATGGTGAAGCGGGTCGGCCAGGTCCTCACCTCGGCCCCGCGGACCGGCGCCGGCGTTCAGCCCACGTCGCCATGAGCGCACGGCACGAAGCCTGGTTCGACGACGAGGCCGGCCCCCTGGTCCGGTCCTATGCGGTCACGGGCGGCCGCACCCGGTCGGACACGCTCGGGCTCGACCTCATCACGCTCGTGGTCGCCCTGCGCACCGCGCACGAAGCGGGCATGCTCGAACCGGAGTACGCGCGCATCATCGCGCTGTGCCAGCGGCCGGTCTCGGTGGCCGAGGTGGCCGCCCGGGTCGATCTCCCGCTGCCCGTGGTGAAGGTGATGCTGAGCGACCTCATCGAACAGAACCTGGTGCTGTTCCGTACCGCGGCACCGGTCCAGGAAACCCCCAACCGACACGTATTGCAGGCGGTTCTTGATGGCATCCGGAAACTCTGACCCCCGGCGGAACCTGACCGCGACCGCGGTCAAGGTACTCATCGCCGGCGGGTTCGGGGTCGGCAAGACCACGATGGTCGGTTCGGTGAGCGAAGTGCCGCCACTGCGGACCGAGGAGGTCATCACCACCGCGTCCGAGGGTGTCGACGACCTGTCGGGCGTCGAGCAGAAGACCACCACGACGGTCGCGCTCGACTTCGGCCGCATCACGATCAACCCCGACCTGATCCTCTACCTGTTCGGCACGCCGGGGCAGGACCGGTTCTGGTTCATGTGGGACGAGCTGGCCGAGGGCGCGCTCGGCGCCGTCGTGCTGGCCGACACGCGGCGGCTCGACAGCTGCTTCGCCGCGGTGGACTTCTTCGAGCGCCGCAACCTGCCGTTCGTCGTCGGCGTGAACTGCTTCGACGGCGCGTACCGCTACGGCACCGAGGAGGTCCGGCAGGCGCTCGACGTCGGCATGGACGTCCCCCTGCTGCTGTGCGACGCCCGCGAGCGTGATTCGACGAAGCAGGTGCTGACCAGCCTGATGGAACACGTGATGGCGCGGTCCGACCTCGCGGCCGCCCAGGGCGGCTACTGACCGGACCGCGCCCGGTGCCCCTCAGCGCTTGATGAGGTTGTCGAGCGCGAGGCGGCCGGGGCCGATCGCGGCGAACAGCAGGAAGATCCACGAGTACACCGCGGCGGGCTCACCCATGTTCTGCAGCGGCAGCAGGCCCATCGGGGCGTGCACGGTGAAGTAGGCGTAGGCCATCACACCGGAGAGCAGGATCGCGGCCGGCCTGCTCGCCAGCCCGACGAGCAGCAGCGCGGCGCCCACGAGTTCGAAAACGCTGCCCCACCAGCCGGGGAACGAGCCGAACGGGACGCCGCCGCCCTGGCCGTCGATGCCGCCGAAGAGCCCGAACCCCTGCAGGCCGTGGAAGCCGAACAGGAACGAGATCACGATCCGGCTCGCGCCGATCACGAGGCCGGTGACCTGGGTCTTGGCCGGGGTGGTGGTGCGGGTTTCGCGGGCGATGGTGGCGGTCATGGTGGGGTTCCTTCCCTGGGTTTCCTTGTTTTCTGGCTACGCTGCCTTCTGCCTACGCGTCGATCGGGCCCCGGCGGGTTTCGACACCCTCGCGGAAAAATCTTGGAAGAGTTCCGGGAGACTGTCTCCATGGCGGGCAAACAGAGTGCCGGGCTCCTGCTCTACCGCGGCCGCGGCGAAGACCTCGAAGTGCTGCTCGGGCACATGGGCGGGCCGTTCTGGGCGAAGAAGGACGCGGCCGCGTGGTCGCTGCCCAAGGGCGAGCTCGACCCGGACGAGTCCCCCGAGAAGGCGGCCCGGCGGGAGTTCGAGGAGGAACTGGGGCTGCCCGCGCCCGACGGCGAGTACGTCGAGCTGGGCGTGGTGAAGCAGTCGGGCGGCAAGGTCGTCACGGCGTGGGCGGTCGAAGCCGACCTCGATCCGGCCGCGGTGGTGCCCGGGACGTTCGCGATGGAGTGGCCGCCGCGCTCGGGCCGTCAGCAGGAGTTCCCCGAGGTGGACCGGGTGGCCTGGTTCTCGCTGCGGGACGCCCGGGAGAAGCTGGTGAAGGGCCAGCTGCCCTTCCTCGACCGGCTGCTGGCGCTGGTCAGCGGCTGAGCAGCGCCTCGAGCGGCTTGGCGGTGAACGATGGCAGCACGACGTCCGCCTGCCCGAAGTCGAGGTTCCGGGTGATCGCGTTCGGCACGGCGACGCAGGTCAGCCCGGCGGCCTTGGCGGAGGTGACACCGTGCGGGGTGTCCTCGAAGGCGATCGCCTCCCCGGCGGCGGTTCCGAGTGCGTCGAGGGCCGCGAGGTAGAGGTCGGGATCGGGCTTGGCTTTGTGCAGGTCCCCGGTGAGGACGGCGTCGAAGTAGCGATCGATGCCGAGCCGTTCGAGGTGCGGGTTCACCCACGCCCCGGACGAACTGGAGGCGACGGCCAGCTTGATGCCGTTCACGCGCGCGGTTTCGAGGTAGTCGAGCACGCCTTCGCGCGGGCCGAGGTCCTCGAGCAGCCGGAGGACGTGCGCCCGGGTCCGCGGCCGCAGCGCTTCCGGGTCGATCCCGGGCGCGTGCTCGGCGAGCAGGGCGAACATGGCGGGTGTGGTGCGCTGGGTGCCGATGACGGCGTACCAGGCATCCAGCGGCAGTTCGGTGCCGTGTTCCCGGAAGACGGCCTGCCAGGACTGCAGGACGGCGGATTCGGTGTCGGCGAGCGTGCCGTCGAAGTCGAAGACCAGGGCGCGAGTGGGCACGCCTGCACCCTGCCCGCTCGGTGATCGTTCAGGCAAGGGAGTTGTGACGAGCCCGAAAGGCCGCCATGGCCGCTTCGCCGCGCAGGGCGAAGACGACCTCAGTGATGGGGCCGGGTTCGGCGGCGGAGACGGTGGTGAGCGCGATTTCCGCGGCCGACTCGAGGGGCCAGCGGTAGATGCCGGTGGAGATGGCGGGGAACGCGACGGTCCGGGCGCCGAGGGCGCGCGCCACCCGCAGGGCGTTGCGGTGGCAGTCGGCGAGGAGCCCGGAGCGGTCTTCGGCGGCCGACCACACCGGGCCGACGGTGTGCACGACCCACTTCGCGGGCAGGTTGCCGGCGGTGGTGGCGACGGCCTGCCCGGTCTTGAGGCCCTTGCCGTAGTGCCCGGCCCGCAGCTCCCGGCACGCGGCCAGGATTTCGGGGCCGCCCTTGCGGTGGATGGCGCCGTCGACCCCGCCACCGCCGAGCAGCGAGGAGTTGGCGGCGTTGACGACGACGTCGACCTCGAGGGTGGTGATGTCGGCGTCGAGGATCCGGATTCGCATGGGTTCGATCCTGCCGGACGATCTCCTAAGCCAGGAAGAACTCCGTCAGCACCGGGGCCAGCGCCGGCGCCTTCACGATGTGCGTCTGGTCCGGCAGGGTCCGGTACTCCGCCGACGGCAGCACCTTCGCCAGCGACGCCACGCCGTTGCGCATCCAGTCCGGGCTGCGGCCTCCGTCGATCGCCAGTGCCGGGACCGTCACCTCCGGCCAGGCCGCCGGGAGGGGCTCGCCCGCCTGGTGGCCGATCACCAGCGCCGTGTCGTACGGGATCGTGTGGGCGACTCTCTTGAGCTTCGCCCAGAACGGCATGATCCGCATTATCGCCACCGTCGCGCCGCTCAGGCCGACGCCTTCGGTCATGAACATCTTGACCGCCTTGCCGCGCTTGCCTTCTCGCAGCGCCTGGTCGAGCCGGGTCACGTAGTCGGCCGGGACGCGGGGGCGGGTGGCGTCGACGATGAACGGTGGCTCGTACACCGCCAGCTTCGGGACCGGGAGGCTGCGCGCCGCTTCGAGGGCCAGGGCGGCGCCGGAGGAAATGCCGAACAGGAACGCCTCGCCGCCCGCCTCTTTGACGAGCGTCGCGACGTCCTCGACCTCGCGTTCGACCGCGTACGGCCCGGTGTCGCCGCTTTCGCCCCGGCCGCGGCGGTCGTAGGTGTACACGGTGAAGTGCGCGGCCAGTTCCTTCGCCAGCGCGTCGTTGGGGGACGAGCCGCGGTAGCACATCGCGCCGTCCACGAGGACGAGCGCGGGGCCGGACCCGGCGCGGGTGTAGGCGAGCTTCGTGCCGTCGGCAGAGGTGGTCGTCGTCATGCGGACAGCGTGACTCCGACGCTTCAATCTGTCAAGACAAAAAAAGTTGTCGGTGGGCTCCGGAGACCGCCGAAGGGGGAGGCGTCAGGCCGAACGCAGGGTCAGGAGCGTGATCTCGCTGGGCGCGAAGATCCGGAACGGCGGGCCCCAGAAGCCCGTGCCGCGGCTGTTGTACAGCTGCGTCCCGCCGTGCCGGCTCAGGCCGGACAGCGTCGGCTGGTCGAACCGCACCAGGAGGTGGAACGGCCAGATCTGCCCGCCGTGCGTGTGGCCGGAGATCTGCAGGTCGACCCCGGCCTCGCGGGCCTGCCGGACCTGCTTCGGCTGGTGCGCCAGGAGCACCACCGGGACGTCGGCGGGCCGGTCGGCCAGCGCCGCGGCCAGGTCGGGACCGTGGCCGGGCAGCCCGGACGCCGTGCCGGTCGGGTCGTCGATGCCGGCGAAGAGGATCCGGTCGCCGCCGCGCTCGAGCAGGGTCGCGCGGTTGTGCAGGGTGTCCCAGCCGAGCCCGGCCATGTGGTCGAGCCACGCCTGGGCCTCGCCGAAGTACTCGTGGTTGCCGGTGATGTAGAACCGCCCGAGCCCGGCTTCGACGCCGCCGAGCGGGTCGACCTGCTTGCGGCGCTTGGCCACCGCGCCGTCGGCGAGGTCGCCGGCGTGGCAGACGACGTCCGCCTCGAGCGCGTTGACCGCCGCGACGACCTCCTCCGACCACTTCGTCCGGTCGATCGGCCCGAAGTGGGTGTCGGTCAGCACCGCGACGCGCAGGCCGTCGAGCCCCGGCCCGAGCCGCGGGATGGCGACGTCGACCGCCTTCACCGGCGGCACGCGCATGGCGACGCGGTGGCCGTGCACGAGCAGCCCGGCGGCGATCAGCGCGGTCGCGCCCGCGACGATCCGCGACCGCGCCGGGTCGTCGACGCCCAGCAGCGCGACCCGCAGCACGAGGCTCAGGATCGACCAGCTGAACAGCACCCAGATCACCGCGAGCAGCGTGTCGCCGAGGCGGGCGGCGCCGTCGCGCTGGCGGCGCCCGTGGCCGCGGACCATGGCGACCGGCATCGCCACCAGGCCCAGCACGAACACCGCCGTCCCGGCGATCGTGCCCGCGGTACCCCAGTCCGGCGCCAGCACCAGCGTCCACCACGGGACGGTGAACAGCAGAAGCAGCGCCAGGACCGGCACGACCAATCGGCCTCTCATCGAACCAGGTTACAGCCCATCGGGCTGTTAGCGTTTTCGCTACTCTGGAGGGGGAAGGAAGGGGGGACGCCGTGCACATGTTGCTCGAGCTGGCGTTCCCCGCGTTGGCCAGCCCGACCGCGCTGGTCGCCTTCGCCTCCCTCGCGGCCGCGAGCCTCTTGGTCGTCCTGCTGGTCGGCAGCACGCACCGCGCCGAGCTCGCGCTGTGGTCGGCGCCGGTGCGCAGCCGCGTCACGGCGTTGCGCCGCCGGGCCCGGCGTGCCGAGTCGATCCGGCTCCGCGACCCGAGCCGGCCGGGCCGAAGCCGCCCACGAGCACCCGGTTTCCGCAGCACGGCTGCGTAGGAACCACCTCAGCGCAGCCATTCCGCTCACCCTCACCCCGTCCACTCATGCCTTCTTGCTCAAGCGGAGTGCTGCCCATGTTCGGCTTTCTCGACGTGCCCGTCGAAGGCGCGTACCACCTGATCCACCTGCTCACCGGCCCCCTCTCGACGGCGCTGGCGATCGTCGTGTTCACCCTCGGCGTGCGGCTGCTGCTGCACCCGCTCGCCCGGTCGGCCGCCCGCGGCGAACGAGCGCGAACCACCCTGCTGCCGGAGATCCAGGCCCTGCGGGAAAAGCACGGCCGCGACCGGGAAAAGCTGGCCGCGGAGATGACGAAGCTGCAGCAGGAGTCCGGGACGTCCCTGTTCGTCGGCTGCCTGCCGATGCTGCTGCAGCTGCCGTTCTTCACGGTCATGTACCGGCTGTTCACCACGGCCACGATCGGCGGCGAACCCAACTCGCTGCTCGGCGCGACCCTGCTCGGCACACCGCTGGGCGCGCACGGCCTGGCCGGCAGCCCGCTCGTGTTCGTGATCGCGGCCGGGCTCGCCGTGGTCGCTTGGTTCTCGGTGCGCCGTCAGCCGGCCACCGTCGACGCCCCGGGCGGGAAGCTGCTGCGGCTGCTGCCCTACGGCACCGTGCTCGCCGCGCTCGTCGTGCCGCAGGCCGCCGGGATCTACCTGCTCACCACCACGGCGTGGAGCGCGGCGGAACGGGCGTTGCTACGACGCGGCTCGTGAGCGCCGCCAGTCCTCGACCGCCTCTTCGACGTCCACCAGCGCCACCGTGAGCGGGGGGCCGGAGAGGTGGTTGAGGTATGCCTGGCGGATCCGGTCGTTGAGGTCCTCGACGAGCTCCCGCACCCGCCGTTCGGTGCGCTCGACGGCGAGCTTCCCCGGCAGGTCCTGGACTTCGCGCTTGAGCGCGAGCGACGGCGGCAGCAGCACCGTCGTGTCGTGGCCGCCCTTCCGGACTTCGCGGAGCACCCAGTCGGTCACGGCGTCGTTGCCGGTGGGCTTGGGCAGCGGCCGGCCGGTGCCGGGCAGGTCGTCGAACTCGCCGCGCTCGCGCGCTTCGGCGATCTGCCGGTCGACCCACCAGCGGAAGGACACCTTCGGTGGTTTGCGCCTGCTCATCTCCTCGCACCCCCTCCGTCCACTCTCCAGGGTAATGTCCGGATGACGAGCGAGGGGACCGCATGACCGTCGAACGCAGTGGCGCCGAGGACGTCGACCGGACGCTCGCGCTGCTCTGGCGCACCCGTGGCGGCGGTGCCGAACCGACCAGGGGCCGCCGCCCGACGCTGACGATCGAGCGGATCGTCGCCGCCGCGATCGCGGTCGCGGACGCCGACGGGCTCGCCGCCGCGTCGATGCACCGCGTCGCCAAGGAGCTCGGCGCCGGGACGATGACGCTCTACACCTACGTGCCCGGCAAGGCGGAGCTGGTGGACCTGATGGTCGACGACGTGCTCGTCGGGCGGCGGCTGCCCGGGCCGGGCGAGCCGCGCCGCGGGGACTGGCGCGAGCAGGTGGCGCTCTACGCCGACCGGACCCGGCAGGTCTACCACGACCACCCGTGGCTGTGCGAGGTCTCGCGCGTCCGGCCGCCGCTGGGCCCCGGCCAACTGGCGGGCCAGGAGTACCTGCTGTCGATCATGGACGCGCTCGGGCTGCCGCCGCGGCAGGCCGTCGCGGCGGCCAACGGGATCGGCACGTACGTCGACGCGAACGCCGCGCTCGACGCGGAGAACACCCGGCTGGAGCGCAGCACCGGCCAGTCGACCGAGGCGTGGTGGCACCAGCGGTCATCGTTCTGGGAGAACTACTTCATCGTCGACGCGCACCCCGCGATGAACCGCATCTGGCTCGGCGGGGGCTTCGACCAGAGCGCCAAGGCGCAGGGCGACACAGCGTACGAGTTCGGCCTGAACCGGATGCTCGACGGCATCCAGGCCCTGGTGGACTAGCGCCGGCTGCGCCACCGCAGCCGGCGTCGCTCCTGCTGGGGCACCGAAGCCGGTTGCGCTGTCCCGGCTCGCAGGACGTCCCGGCAGACCGGGTCGAACCGGCCGGGTTCTTCGATCATCGGCGCCGCCAGCACGACGTGCCCGCACACCGCCCGGAACCGCCCCTCGTGCCGGCCCGCCGCGAACTCCTCTTCGGTGACGGCATGGGTGTAGCCGTCGGTGTCGCAGCGGATGTGCACCAGGAACGGCTCCATCGGGTTCACCCGGCCGAACTGGTCGAGGTGGTCGAAGTGGGGGCGTCCGTCGAGTCGGCCGGGGTGGCGGCGGCCGTCGACGACGGCGGCGGGGTGGTGGTGCTGGTGGTCGCCGGCGGCGGCGTGGTCGGGTCCGTCGAGGGCAGCGTGACCGGGTCCGAAGACGTCGGCGTGGTCGGCGCCGGGGACGTCGGCGTGGTCGGGGTGGCCGGATCCGGCGAGGTCGGCGTCGTCGGCGTGGTGGCCGGCGGGGTCTCCGTCAGCGGGGTGTCGACCGGCGGCGCGGGCGGCGCCGGGACGCCGACCGGGAACCCGGCCGCGGCGGCGTCCGGCGCGTTCGGCACGCCGATCGGCACCTGGCTGTCGGGCAGTTGGGCCACCCCACCGCGGTAGGCCGCGGCCCAGGCCAGCACGGTGTCCACATAGGACTGCGAGTTGTTGTAGCGGCGCACGGCGATCCGCTGGCCCGCGTCGGTGGAGAGGTCGAGGCCGCCCGAGCACAGGTAGCGCGCGGTGGCCAGCGCCTCGTCGTAGATGTTGTTCGGGTTCGACACGCCGTCGCCGTTGCCGTCGGAGGCGTAGCCGCGCCACGTCGACGGGATGAACTGCGTCGGACCGACCGCGCGGTCCCACACGGTGTCGCCGTCGTACTTGCCGCCGTCGGTGTCCGCGATCGCGGCGAACGCGCCCGCGCCGTTGAGCACCGGGCCGAGGATCGGCTCCAGCGTGTCGCCGTTGGCGTTGACGTACCCGCCGCGGGCGTGGTTGGACTCGATCCGGCCGATGCTGGCGATCAGCGCCCAGTCGAGGTGGCAGTTCGGCTGTTCCTTGGCGAGGATGTCCGCGGCGTTCTTGTACGCCTTGAGCATGCTCCCCGGGATGCCGAGCGATCCGGAGATGCCGGCGGAGCCGGCCCGCCCACCGGGCACCACCAGCGGTTCGGGCAGCGGCGGCTGGGGCAGGCTGCCGTCGACCGCGATCGGCGGCATGACGATGTTCGGCTGCTGCTGCGGCGGAGCGGCGACGGCCTGGTCGGGCAGCCTGTCCCCGGCGTTGGCCACCACGACGGGCGCGGGCAGGCCGGTGGTCAGCGTCGGCAGCACGACGAGCGCCCCACCCGCGAGCGCGGCAGCGGCCCGGCGGACCGAACGCGCGCTCGTTCGACGTGGCCGGTGCTTGGGCATGGTCGTCCCCGCTTCCCTCGATCTGTCGCTGATCGCCTCACCCGATCGGCCTCACCCACCGGTACTGACCGGTAGGAGCAAGCTATCCGATGGAACCAAACTTTGGCGAATGCCACAGCCAAATCGGCCCCGGATGGAGAAGTTCGTCTGGATGGCACAAAACCTTCGTAGGAAATCTGTCAGATTCACCAGGACTTAACGGGGCGCTGCGGACAGTTTGTCCGACAGGACACCCGGCACGGTGAGCCCGCGGTGCGTCACGTCCGCGGTAAAACGCCGGACGAGCGGATCCGACGGCGTCGCGGTGAACGTGACGACGTCCCGGTGCAGCGGGGGCTTCAGCCGCCGCAGTGCTCCCGGGAAGTTCCGGGTCAGTGCGGTGGTCGGGACCAGTGCCACCCCGAGCCCCGCCGCGGCGAGCTGAGCCGCCGTCGCCGCCTGTTTCGTCCGCATCACCGCGTCCAGCACCGTCCCGCTCCGCGCCGCCTCCTGGTCGAGCCAGCCTCCGAGACCATTGTCCCGGTGGTAGTGCACCACCGGAATGCCCGCGAGGGCGGTCATCGGGACGCCCGCCCGGGCAGCGAGCGGGTGGTCCGCGGCCAGCGCCACGACGATCTCCTCGCGCCCCACCACCTCGGCGGACCCGGTCCAGCGGCTCGGCCGCGGTCCGACCGCGATGTCCGCTTCGCCCGTTTCCAGTGCTTCGGCCAGCGCGTCCGCGCTCGTGGTCTCGGTCAGCGTGACCAGCACTTCCGGCCGGTGGCGGTGCCAGGCGCGCAGGACGGGGGCGAGCAGTCCGGCGGTCATGCTTTCCGCGCACGCGACACGCAGGGTGCCTTCGCCGCCGGCGGCCACCGCGCGGCCGGTCCGGACCACCCGTTCGGCGGCGGCCAGCGCCGCCCGCGCGTCCGCGAGCACCGCCCGCCCGGCGGCGGTGGGGCGGACCCCGCGGGGCAGCCGCTCCAGCACCGGCGTCCCCAGTTCCCGTTCGAGCGCGCCGATCTGGTGGGACAGTGCGGGCTGCGACAGGTGCAGCCGGGCGGCCGCCTCGGTGATCGAGCCCGCGTCCAGGACCGCGACCAGGCACTCGAGCGCGCGCAGCGTAGGCATTCGCGAATTCTATCGCAGTTATCGAAAACCTTCGGAGGGCGACGGGATTGTTCCGGGGGCGCCCGGCGCTGAACGCCGTGTGCGAGACGAAAGGAGCACGGAAATGTCGTTCGAGGGAAAGCGGCTGGTCATCGTGGGCGGCGGCTCGGGGATCGCCCGGCGGATCGCGGTGGACGCGGGCGCGGCCGGCGCGGAAGTGATCTGGGCCGGCCGCCAGCCAGCGGCGCTGGTGGAGCCGGGTGTCCGGGCCGCGTCCGCGGATCTCGGCGAGGAATCGTCGTTGAAAGCGCTTGCCGAAGAAGTAGGCGAAGTGGACTTCGTGGTCTCGCTCGCCGCGGCGCCGGCGAACGGCCCGGTCACGACGCTGGAGCGGGCTGCCGTCGCGCGGGCCTTCGACGCCAAAGTGGTCGGTCCCCTGATGCTCGCCAAGCACTTCGCGCCGCGATTCCGCGAAGGCGGGGCCATGGTGTTGTTCTCCGGCGTCGCCGCCTGGCGCCCGGCGCCGGAGAGGACGGTCATGGCGACCACGAACGGCGCGGTCGCGTTCCTCGCCGAAGCGCTCGCCGTGGCTCTCGCGCCGGTCCGGGTCAACGCGATTTCCCCGGGCATCGTCGACTCGGGTGCGTGGGACCGGCTCGGCGAGGCGAAGGCGGAGTTCTTCCGCCGGACCGCGGACGCGAATCCGGCCCGCCGGGTGGGCCGGCCCGCGGACGTTTCGGCCGCCACGCTGCACCTCTTGGCGAACCCGTTCGTCACGGGTTCGGTGCTGCATGTGGACGGTGGCGGCCGGCTCGGGTGAGCGAGCCTTTACACGGACTTGAAGCGTTCCTATGATCGGCCGTCCGGACGCGTTGCCGCCCGTTCGGACGGCCCAGGTGGAGGGTTTGATGGCACGTAGGGCTCCGCGCCGAGAGGTGGTCACCGTCGCCGAGCTGCTGGTCCGGTCCGACGCACCCCTTGATCGTTACCGCGACGAGGACACCGTGGTGCTGCCGCGGGTGGCGCGTCACCGGGAGCAGCCGCAGGTCTTGCGTTCGCTGACGCGGGTGCGGATGTTGTCCGTGGTCGCGGGGGCGCTGGCGCTGACGGGCGGGGTCAGCGCGGCGGTGTCGATGCCGTCCTCGCGCGACCTGGGTGCGGCCTGGCCGCCGGTCGGCTTGGAACCCCCGGCGGTGGCGCTGGTCCCGCTGCCGGCGGACGTCGTCGTGCCGCCGGCCAAACACGCGCCGCCGCCCGCGGCTCCGGTGGCTCCGGAATCCGTAACGCCACCGCCCACACCGGCCGGAATTTCCCCGGCAGACGTCGATCCTGAATCGAATTCCGTCAGCCCGGCGGGCCACCGCGGAACTTTGGCCCGGGCGGTGAAGATCGTCGACAAGGTCAAGGCGCCGGTGAAGGCGAAACCGAACCCGCCGGAGCAGGCGGCGCCGGTGCGCCACGAGACCCCGGACATCCCGCTCTGGTCGCGAGGCCGCCCGGGAACCCCGGACTGGCCGTCGATGTGGGCCGGCCGCCGCCCGGCCGGCTTCTCCTTCGGCGAGCACCACCAGGGATGCGGCGGCGGGGGCCGTCACCGCCGCTGAGGTCAGGTGCCGAGCGGAATCTGGTACTGCATGAAGCCCTTGTCGAGCGCGACCTGGTCATAGAGCCGCCGGGCGGTCGTGTTCGACGTTTGGGTGTGCCAGTAGAGGCGAGCGCACCCCCGCGCTCGCGCCCATCCGGCAGCGGCCTCGATGAGGGCGCGCCCGGCCCCGCGTCCGCGGGCGCGGACATCGGTGAAGAGATCCTGCAGGTAGCAGACGTCGGCGGAGGTGGTGCTGGCGTGCGTGAGGAAGTGGACGATGCCGACGAGTTCGCCGTCGGCCCACGCGCCGAGGGCGTGCATCCGTTCCCCGCGGGCGAACTCGCGCCACGCCCGGTCCACGAGTTCCGGCGCGAGGGTCCTGCCGTAGAACGTGTGGTAGCCGGCGAACAGGTTTTCCCAGGCAGCGCGGTCATTTTCGGTCAGGCCCCCGATGGTGATCATGGTCCGAGGCTAACGCGCGGCGGACACGCACCGGACACAACTCACGAGTAAGGTGACGAACCCGAATCAAATTCATAGAATCTCGGAGCCCGGGTCGGCAAAAGCAGCGGAGGTTCTCGATGGCGCGCACGGCGCACCGTGCCAGTGGCAGACGCGTCTCGGTGGGGGAGCTGATGCTGCGGCCGGATGTCCGCGGCCGCCGCCGCCCCGAAGATCTCGAAGTACTGGAGCTGGCCTACCGAATGCGCCGCCGAACCGGCCCCGAGGCGGCGGTGCAGGCCCCGTCTCCGAGGGCCCGAGCGCTGGCAGCGGTGACCGCTCTTTTGCGGCGCAGGCCGAGGTAGCCGCGGCGGGTTTCGCTGCTGTTGGTGGACTTTCGGCTGGTCACGTGAGTGGGCTTCGACGATGGTTGGCTGGAGGGACTCCGGTAGGTCGCTGGTTTCCCGGCGGAGTGTGCTGGGGCTGGTGACGGCTGCGCCGACGGGTGCGGGCCTGGCCTGGCCTGGCCTTGGTTGCCGGATGGACGGTCGGTCGGCTGGGTGCAGGTGTGCGCCCTTCAGGTGCGGGCTGGGCGGCGGGTCCGTTGGCGGAACTTGCTGGGCATGGACCTTTTCGCGGTCGGCGTGAGGCGTGCACGCTTCGCCTGCGAAGTGCGCGATGGAGCCGCTGCCAGAGGCGGAACTGTGGGGCGCGGACCTTTCGCGGTGGGTACGGGGCGTGCACATCCTTCGTTCGCGGGGTGTGCGGTGGAACCGCTGGCGGTGCCTTTGGGCGCGGACCCTCTTCGCGGTGGGCGTGGGTGTGGGCCCGTAGCCGGGTGGCTGCGGGCCTTTCCCGTGTCCGGTTGGCTCAGGCTGCGCATGGGAGTGGTTCGTGGATGTTGTTGCGTCTGGGTTTTCGGCGCCGGTCGATGAATACCGGTGGGAGGAATTCGGGGAGGCCGTCGGGGGCGATGTGGACTTCCCAGTCGGAGCGGTGCAGGAGTCGGTGGTGGTGGGCGCACATCAGGACGAGGTTGGTGAGGTCGGTGGGTCCGCCGTCGGCCCAGTGGCGGATGTGGTGGCCCTGGCAATGCCGTGGCGGCCGATGGCAGCCGGGGAAGGCGCAACCTCGGTCGCGCAGGTACAGGGCCCGGCGCAGCCCAGCGGAGATCAGGCGGCGGAGGCGACCGAGGTTGAGGGGTTCGCTCTTGTCGCCGAGGACGGCGGGGATGAGCATGCTGTCGCAGGCAAGCACGCGGGCTTCGGCGGCGGACATCGAACCGCTGTCGCCGAGGGTGGCCGTACCCACGCCGGTCTTGAGGTCGGCTAGCGATACCGCGACCATGACGTGGGCTCGTTCTCCGGCTTGCATGGGTAGGTCTGGGGAGTTGAGGGCGAGGTCGACCGCGTCGGAGAAGGCATCGCCGTAACGCTGAGGCAGGGTGCGGTGGTCGGGGCCGTCGTCGCTGGTGCGGCGTTCGGCGAGCGTATCGAGTAGGGCGCTGGTGCGGGTGCCGGTCTCGTCGTCGAACCTGCCGTTCAACTCCCAGACCCCGGTTCGCTTGCGCCGCAAGAACAGTTCCCGGGTCGGGTTGGCGGGTTCGGTGTCGTCAGGTTCGGCGCCGTCAGGGTTCAGGTGAGCGAGGATGCGAGCGCCGAGGGCCGCGACCTGTCTGTGTCCGGCATCGGCGGCGAAAGTCAGAAGGTCGACTTCGACGCTCGTCTGATGCTCGGGCGGGACTTGGGTGAGCACTTCGGTGATCACATCGATCATCGGGGTGCTCATCCGCCCCGCCAGCGCGGCAACACCCGTCGCGGGCGCGAGCGCAGGAATCGGGCTGCCGTCGAGATTCCGGCCCGGATTGAGAGCCCGAGCGCGTTTCATCATCCGTTCACCAGCCTGCTTGGGAACATCGCCGAGATGCTCCAACAGCCGAGCGACGGAGCGGTAGCCGAACAGCTCCATCACCCCACGCTGTTCGATTTCCACCAGCAGGGCACCAAGTTCGGCTTCGGCGGAGCGCATGCACGCGAGCAGCTCACCGATGCGGTCGGCGATGGCCACCGCGTCGGAGGAGAGAGTCGCGTTGTCGGACATAGCTCAAGATTACCGAGCATCGAACATGAGTTCATCACACGAAAGGGTGTAAGGGTGGGCCCATGTCCGGGCCCTGGAACAGCGGAAAGTCCGGCAGGGAAACCGAAGCGTGGGGAATCGGCGCCACGAGGAGCGCCGATTCCCCACGCCACGGCGAAGCCGCAGAGTCTCAGAAGCCGATCGTCGATGGCCGTTGGGCGACCAGAGCCGTTGCCGTTGGCTCGACCGCGGCGCAGTGGGTTCCCGGCGCCGGCAGCTTTCCGGTGATCAGGTAGTCGTCGGTCGCCTTCGTCACGCACGTGCTGTTCTTGGAGTACGCGCCGTGGCCCCAGCCGTCGTAGGTCAGCAGCGTGTTGCCCGTCTGGCGGGCCACCGCCTGCGACCACGCGTACGGTGTCGCCGGGTCGTACCGGCTGCTCAGCACCAGCAACGGGGGTGCGCCGTGCACCTGCAGCGGGTGCTGCGGGTTGCTGGTGCGGTTCGGCCAGCCGATGCAGCCGGTGACCGCCCGCCAGCCGAGGGAGTTGACCTTGATGTCCGGGGCGAACGCCTCGGCCACCCGGCGGTAGGTCTCCAGCTCCGCGAAGTTGTGCACGGGCATGCGCCAGTCGTCGCAGAACACGCTCTGGAAGACGTAGTTGATCGGGATGTCGTCGCGCAGCCGGGCCGATGCGGCCGGTGCGGTGCCGTCCGCCAGCGCCTTGAGCACCGTCGCGAGCCTGTCCCAGCTCGGGGTGTAGAAGTTGCCCTGGAAGACCGACGCGAGGTCCAGCGGCTCGAGCACCTCTCCGGTCTGCGGGTCCTTGAGCTCCCCGCGCGCGGCCTTGTCCTGCAGGTCGCGGGTGAGCTTGGAGACGTCGCGGCCGTGCAGCGCACAGCTCGGCGTCCGGTCGCACCAGGCGGCGAACTCGCCGAACTCCGCCTGCACCGAGCGCGTTTCGCTGAGCAGGAATTCGGCCGCGGTGAACTGCGAGTGGTCCATGTTGCTGTCCAGCACGAGCGCGCGGACCTTGTCCGGGAACAGCTCCGCGTACTGCTGGCCCATCAGCGTGCCGTAGGAAACGCCGTAATAAGTCAGTTTCGGCTCACCGAGCGCGACGCGGATGGCGTCCATGTCCCGCGCGACGCTCTTCGTGTCGCCGAACTGCCCCAGCGGGCCGGAGATGCGGTTGCAGCTCTCGCCGAGCTTCCGGTTGTACTCCGCGAGCTGGTCGAACTCGGCCTGGTTGTGCGGCACGCGCGGGTGGTCGGCGATCAGTTCCTCGAGCCCGCACGAGATCCGGGTGCTGGCGCCGACGCCGCGCGGGTCGAACCCCACGGTGTCGAAGCGCCGGGTGATCTCGGGCGAGAGCGACCAGCCGTACTTGACCTCCTCGGTGCCCGATCCGCCGGGGCCGCCCGGGTCCATCAGGACCGAGCCGATCCGGGCCTGGGGGTCGGTGGCTTTGCGCCGGGCGAGCGCGACGGACGTGGTGCCGCGGTCCGGGTGTGCCCAGTCCACCGGCACGGTCACCGTGCCGCAGTCGACGCCGGGCGCGTCGGCGCACGGCTGCCAGTCGACGGATTCCGCGGCCGAAGCGGGCGTTGCCGCCAGCAGGCTCCCCAACACCGCCGTCACCGCTGCGGCCGTCACCAGCCGCTTGCCTACCCCCGCCATCGCGCGCCCTCCCCCTCACCGACAGTGCTCGACCCACTCCAGCAAATCACCGATCCGGTGATCCCGCCAGCTTCCCAGGTGAATCACGCCTTTGCGTCTACTGTGGACGATCGCTCGGCCCGCCGGAGCCAGGCGGTGGCCAGCGCGCCGAGCACGCACAGCGCCGCCAGCACGCCGAAGGCCCAGCCGAACCCGGTCGCCGGGCCGGCGCTCAGGCCTCCGGACAGCACGATCACGCACAGCGCGCCGCCGAGTGCGCCGCCCACGCGCAGCACGATGTTGACCAGCGCGGTGGCGTGGCCGAGCTCGGCGGCGGCGACCGACGCGTACGCCGCCGTCGACGCGGGGAGGATGGAAAGCCCGAGCCCGGCGCCGCGGACCACGAGCAGGGCCTGGATGAGCCACGTCGGCGTCTCCGGGCCGAGCCAGGGCATCGGCACCGTGCTCGCCAGCACCACCAGTGACCCGGTGAGCGCGACGGTCCCGCCGCCGTAGCGGTCGGTCAGCCGCCCGGCCACGACCACGGACACCGTCGTGGCCAGGCCCATCGGCGCGAGCAGGACGCCCGACTCGGCGGTCCCGGCGCCGAGCCGGAGCTGGAACCACAGCGGCAGCAGCAGGACGGCGCTGAACATCCCGGCGCCGCCGAGCAGCACGGACGCGAGCGCGGAGCCCAGCACCGGCCGCGCGGCGAGCCGCAGCCGCAGCACCGGGTGGGTGGTGCGCAGCGACCACCAGGTGAACACGCTCATGGCGGCGGCGCCGATGGCCGCGAGAGCGATGTCGAGCGAGCTGGGGGTCGCGAGTTCGGTGAGCGCGTAGACCAGCAGCGGCAGGCCGAGCGACACCAGGGCGAGGCCGCGCCAGTCCATCGGCGGTGGCTGCTGCCGGTCGCCGCGCGGCACGTACCGCAGCGCCAGGCCGAACGCGAGCAGCCCGATCGGGAGGTTCAGCCAGAACAGCACCGGCCACGAGAAGTGCGCGAGCAGGAAGCCGCCGACGCTCGGCCCGACGACCGGTGCGAGCCCGACCACGAGCGCCAGCGTGCCCATGGTCCGGCCCAGCCGTTCCGGGCCGACGGCCAGCCCGATCACGGTCTGCCCGGCGGTGACCATGACGCCGGCGGCCATGCCCTGCACGGCCCGGAGGGCGATCAGCGTGCCCGCGTCCGGGGCGAGGGCGCACGCCACCGACGTGAGCAGGAACGCGGCCAGCGCGCCGAGCCACAGCCGTCCGGCGCCGAACTTGTGCCCGAGCCACGGCGTGAGCGGGAGCGCGGCCGAAAGGCCCAGCAGGTACGCCGTCGCGACCCACTGGATCTCGACGAGCGCGACGCCGAGGCTGTCCCGCATCGATTCGAGCCCGACCGCGACGATCGAGGCGTCCATGTTGCCCAGGAAGCCGCCGAGGGCCATCACGCCGGACGCGATCCAGACGGTGCGCGGGATCGGCGGCGGGGCGGTGCGGAGAGCGGTCATGGTGCCGACGGTAAAAGCTCCAGGAAGGTTGAAGTCAACCTTGCCCGGCGGCCGGGCCGGCGGATCGGGCGCGGCGATCCCGCTCGTGTCACTGGGCTGATCGGCGGAAAACCACGCTCCGGCTGCCCGCGCCGAGTCCCCGGTAGTGCTCGAGGGCGGACACGGACTCGGTGACCTGCTCGAAGCTGGGCAGGGCGCGCACGTTCGCCACCAGTGTCATGTCCTTGCGCGGGATCTCGACGAAGCACACCTCGACGCCGGCGTGCTCGGCGTGGGTGGCCACCTCGGCCTGCCAGCTCGGCAAATCGAGCTCGTCCCCGAGCCATTCGTGCAGGTAGACACACCACTTGCCGCGCAGCAGCTCACCCGCGATGGCTTCCAGGCCGACCACGTACGGCTCGGTCACGCGCTCGGCCATGACCGTTCCCCGCAACACCAAGGCACCGCTTCCCTCCTGCACCCGGCGGCGACCCCTGCCGCCGGAAAGCGCTCTCTCGGTGGTGGCCTCCCCGCTCCGCCGAGCAGCGCGAACCCCGGTGGCCGATGACCGAACACCGGGGGTCCGCCAACTTACCGGTGGATTTGGTTCCCAGCAACCGTTTCCCGGAGATCACGGAAAGCGCGTGCACAATCGGCGTGCGGATGCACGGTCATTTCAGCCGGGTGCGCAGCAGGTTGGGTGAGCCGCCGAAGTACGCGCTGTCGGCCACGTACAGCGTGTCACCGCGGACGGCCACCGACGTCGGGTTGGCCAAGCCATCCGAAATGGACAAAATGGTCCGGACCCCGTCGTGGCCGATGGTGATGACCCGGTTCTCCTGGTTGACGGCCGCGACGACGTCCTCGCCGTGGAAGGCGAAGTCGTCGACCGGCCCGAGACCCGAGGCGACGACCCGGCCGGGCGCTCCGCTGAGCGGGAATCGGACCAGCGTGCCGCGATCCAGGTTGGACACCCAGAGCGCGCCGTCGTGGACTTTCACGCCGTTCGCGCCGAAGCCGCCGAGTGGGGCGAGCAGTTCGCCGCTGGCCCAGTCGGTGACCCGGCCGGTGTGCGGGGAGACGCGCCGGACGACCGAGCCGAACGAGTCGGCGACGAAGATGTCACCGCTGGCGGGGTCGCGCGCGACGCCGTTCTGGAACCCGGCCGGCGGCAGGGCGGCCACCTGCACCGGCGCGGCCCCGGGGCGCACGCGGTAGAGGCCGGTGGCCGCCGTGCCGGTCGAAACGGCCACGTACAGGTCGCCGCCGGGGGCGCGGACGATGCCGCCGAGGAACAGTTTCCGGTGCACCACCGGGACATCGCCGTCGGCGGGGACCGGGATGCGGGCGATGACGCCGATCCGGCCGCCGGGCGTGACCCGGCCGATTTCGCCGGTGTAGGCGAAAGTGAGGTCGGCGGAGCCGTCGGGCTCCAAGGCGATGTTCTCGGGCTGCTGCCCGGCGGAGAGGTCGAGCGGGATGATCCTGGACGCCGCTTGGGCGGGTGCGGCCGGAACGGCGAGGACGGCGGCCGCGGCCAGCGCGACGCCGATCTGCTTAGTGCGCAAGGGAACTCCGGTTCGTGGAGGGACGGTCCTTCGACCGTAGGCCCGGAGCCCACCCGGTCGCCAATAGCTCAGCCTGGGCCGGTCATCGGAAAACCGATCACAGATCGCGGGCGAAGCAGCGCGAGAGCGCTTCGCCACGGTACGGCCCGTACGCCTCGATCGGTTCGTAGCCTTCGCGCTGGTAGAACCGGATCGCGTCCGGCTGACCGGTGCCGGTCTCCAGCAGCAGCCGGGTGATCCCCAGGCCTCGCGCGTGGTCTTCGAGGGCGCGCAGCAAGGCGGCCGCGACGCCGGTGCCGCGGGCCGCCGGCTCGACGTACATGCGCTTGACCTCGCCCGACCCGGGGCCGAGCAGCCGCAGTCCGCCGCAGCCCACAGCGGTGCCGCCGGCGTCCCGCGCGAGCAGGAACACGGCGACGGTTTCGGCGGTGGGGACCGCGCCGGGCTCGTGGTCGTCGGTGCCGTAGCGGGCGTCGAGTTCGGTCCGCTGGGCTTCGCGCAGGCGGACGGCGTCGGGATCGCCCCAGGTCACCGGGGTGATCGTCAGCGTGCGGTGGATCGTCAAGGCGCACTCCCTTCCCGTAACAGACGTTACCGTAGCACCTGTTACGCTTCCGGGTCATGCCGAAGCAGCGTGACGTCCAGGCGCAGCGAGAGCTGCTGTCGAACGCGACCTGGGAGGTGCTCGCCGCCGACGGCCTGCCGGGGCTGACCCTGCGCGCGGTCGCCGAGCGCGCCGGCTGCACCACCGGCCTGGTGATGCACGCGTTCCCGACGAAGAAAGCGTTGCTGCTGCACGCACGTGACCTGCTGTACGCCCGCACGGCGGTCCGCGCGGACGCGGCCGAAGCGGCGGCCGCGGACGCGTCGGGCGCGCTCGCGGCGGTGCTGGGCCAGGCGGTGGACCTCCCGCACGGCCACCACGAGGAATCCCGGGTCTGGGTGGGCTTCCTGGCGGCGGCCCTGGCCGACGACGACCTGGCCGAGCGCCACCGGGCGGCGAACCGTTCGTTCCTGGCCCGCGTCCACCGGCTGGTGGCGGCCTGCCGTCCGGAGTGGACGGACGAGCGGCTCGAGCTGACGACGAAGAGCCTGGTGGCGTTGGTGGAGGGGATGAACGTCCTGGCCGCGGCCGACCCGAAGACCTACCCGGCGCGGCTGCAGCGGGACGCGCTGGCCGAGGCGCTCGCGGCGATCACGCCGCCGGGCCGAAGCGGCGGCGGTAAGCACTCGGGCTGAGACCCGTGTGACGCCGTAACTGCGCCCGCAGGTTGGCCGCCGTTCCGAAGCCGCTCAACGCCGCCACTCGGTCCAACCGCAGCTCGCCGCGCTCGATCAAGCGGCACGCCAACGTCACCCGTTCCGTCGTCAGCCACGCCAGTGGTGTCGTGCCCAGCTCGGCGCGGAACTTGCGGTGCAGCGTCGCCGGGCTGGTCGCCGCGCGCGTGGCCAGGTCCGTGATCGTCAACGGCGTGTCCAGCCGCTCGAGGGCCCACGCCAGGACCGGGGCCAGCGAGGTGTCCGGCACCGCGGGCACCGGGCGCGCGATGAACTGCCGCTGGCCGCCGTCGCGGTGGCCGGTGAACACCAGGCGGCGGCTCACCGCGTTGACGACTTCGGCGCCGTGGTCGCGCTGGATGATGTGGAGACCCAGGTCGAGCGAGGCCGCGCTGCCCGCCGCCGTCAGGACGTTGCCCTCGTCGATGAACAGCACGTCCGGTTCCCACCGCACCCGCGGGAACTTCGCGGCCAGCGAAGCCGCCCACTGCCAGTGGGTGGTCGCCCGCTTGCCGTCCAGCACGCCGGCCTCGGCGAGGGCGAACGCTCCCGTGCAGAAGCTCACCAGGCGGGCGCCGCGGCCGGCCGCCCGGCGGGTCGCCGCGATGATCGCCGGGTCCGTCGGGACGCCGGTGTTCGGGCGGGCCGGGACGATCAGGGTGTCCGCCGTGTCGGCCGCCTCGAGACCGGCGACGCCGGACAGGGTGAACATGCCGAGGTTCATCCGGACGTCCGGCGTCGCCGCGCAGAGCGTGAAGTCGTACCAGGGCCGGTCGAGTTCGGGGCGGCGAAGGCCGAACAGCTCGGTCGCCACGCCCATCTCGAACGGGTTCGACTCTTCGGTGACGATCGCGACGACCCGGTGCGAGAATTCTTGCGGCATGTGCGATTCCTAGCACTCCCCGGCCGCCGGAGCCAGGCCGAGGATGGTCGGCATGAACCCGATCGACCTCAACGAAGTCCTCGCGAGCTTCGACGCCGCTTGGAGCCCGCGCATCGTCACCCGCGTCAACGACTACGACATCCGCCTCGCGCGGTTCGACGGCGAGCACGTCTGGCACGTCCACGAGAACACCGACGAGTTCTTCCTCGTCCTCGACGGCGAGATCGAGATCGGCCTGCGTGACCCCGCGGAACGGGTGGTCACGCTCGGCCGCGGGCAGGTCTTCGTGGTCCCGAAGGGGACGTTCCACAAGCCGTCGTCGAAGGCGGGGGCGAGTGTGCTGCTCGTCGAGCCGGCGGGGACGCTCTCGGTCGGCGACGTGCACGACGAGGTCCCCGGCCACGTCGACGTCACGACGGGTCACCTGGTCTAACGTCGGGAACATGGTGACTGTCGTACCCGTCGATCAGGCGTCCTGGGCGGACCTGCAGGCGATCTTCGGCGACCGCGGCGATCCCGCGCGCTGCCGGTGCCAGTACTTCAAGGACACGCCCGCCGAGTGGCGGTCGGGTACCGCCGAAGAACGCGCCGAGCGGCTCCGCGATCAAACCGCCGACCACGCGACCGGGCTCGTCGCCTACCTCGACGGCGAGCCCGCCGGCTGGTGCGCGGTCGAACCCCGCACGGCTTACCGCCGCCTTCTCGGCAGCCGGCTGGTCTGGGCCGGTCGCGACGAGGACAAGGCGGACGACGGCGTCTGGGCGGTCACCTGCTTCGTCACGCGCAAGGGCTTCCGGCGTCAAGGGGTGAGTGCGGCCCTGGCGAAGGCGGCGGCGGACTTCGCCCGTGAACGAGGCGCCCGGGCGGTCGAGGGCTACCCGATGCTCGTCGAGCCGGGGCAGCAGCTCGCCTGGCCCGGCGAACTGTTCGTCGGCAGTCGCGGGATCTTCGCCGACGCCGGTTTCACCGAGGTCAGCCGCCCGACCGCGCGGCGGGTCGTCATGCGGCTGACCTGCTGAGTCTTTTTCCGGAACGGCGTACTCTCGGCCGCATGAAACGGACATCGTTCGCGCAGTGGCCGTGCTCGATCGCGCGCACCATGGATCTGCTCGGCGACTGGTGGACCCCGCTGGTGCTGCGGGACGCCTTCTACGGCGTGCGCCGCTTCGACGAGTTCCAGCAGGCTCTCGGCATCGCGCGCAACACCCTCGCCGACCGGCTCAAGCGGCTGGTCGACGAGGGCCTGCTGGAAAAGGTGCCGTACCAGACCGAGCCGGTGCGCTACGACTACGTGCTCACCGAAAAGGGTCGCGACTTCTACCCCGTGCTGCTCGCGATGACTCGCTGGGGCGACAAGTGGCTCGCGAGCGAGGCCGGTCCGCCGATCACCGTGCACCACCTCGCCTGCGGGCACGGCACGCACGCCGAAATCGTCTGCGCCGACTGCCGCGAACCGATGACCCCGGACGACACGCGGATGCGCCGCGGCCCCGGCTTCCCGCCGCGGCTGGCGCAGCGCCCGGACGTCGAGGAGCGGTTCGCCCGGCAAGAGTGACGTTGACAGGGTAGGTCTATCTACGCAACTATCGTGGTCAGCAGCCTTGGGAAAGGGAGTGCGACCACGATGGAGTGGACGGGTGCGCGGTACGCCGACCTGCCGACGGCCGAGGTCTCGACCTGGATCGACGCCGCCCCCGAGGACGTCTGGCCGGTCGTCTCGGACATCTCGCTGATGCCCGAGACGAGCGCGGAACTCCAGTCCGTCGAGTGGTGCGAGGAAGGCCGCAAGTTCCTCGGCCGCAGCAAGCACGACGCGTTCGGCGAGTGGGAGACGACCTCGTACGTCGTGGAGTGCGAAGCGCCGCGCGTCTTCGCCTGGGCCGTGCAGGATCCCGACGAGCCCAGCGCCGTCTGGAAGTTCACCCTCGAGCCGGACAACGGCGGCACGCGCCTGAGCCAGTGGATGCGGATGGGGCCCGGCCGGTCCGGGCTGTCGTTCGCGATCGACCGGATGCCGGAGAAGGAACAGAAGATCGTCTTCGTCCGCATGCGGGAGTTCGAGACGGCGATGCGGGCCAACCTCGCCGCGATCAAGGCCCGGATCGAAAACCGATGAGGACCGCGACCACCGTCGAGTTCTCCACGGACACCCGCACCACGCTGGACTTCGTGCTGGAAGCGGAGAAACTCGGCCTCGACGTCTGCTGGGTGGCCGAAGCCTGGGGCTCGGACGCGCCGTCGGCGCTCGGCTACCTCGCCGCCCGCACCGACCGGATCCGGCTGGGCTCGGGCATCATCCAGCTGGGCACGCGAACGCCGGTCGCGATCGCGCAGGCCGCGCTCACCCTCGCCGACCTCTCCGGCGGCCGGTTCGCGCTCGGCCTCGGCCCGTCCGGGCCGCAGGTGGTCGAAGGGCTGCACGGCGTCCCGTTCGCGAAGCCGCTGACGCGGATGCGCGAGACCGTCGAGATCATCCGGCAAGCTTTCGCGGGGGAGAAGATTTCGTTCTCCGGCAACGCCTTCGAGATCCCGCTGCCCGGTGAAGCCCGCCCGATGCGGCTGTCCACCGCGCCGAACCCGGACATCCCGATCTACCTGGCGACGCTGTCGCCGAAGCTCCTGGAGCTCACCGGCGAGGTCGCGGACGGCTGGCTCGGGACCAGCTTCGTGCCCGAAGGCGCCGACGCCTACTTCGACCACCTCGACGCCGGGCTCGCGAAGGCGGGCAGGCAGCGTAAGGACATCGACGTCTGCCAAGGCGCCGAAGTCGCGTTCGCGGACAACGAAGCCGAACTGCGCGCTTTGGTCGGCAGCCGCAAGAAGGAACTGGCCTTCAGCCTCGGCGGGATGGGCTCGGCCAGCACGAACTTCTACAACAACGCCTACAGCCGCCAGGGCTGGGCGGACGTCGCCGCCGAGGTGCGCGAGCGCTGGCAGGCCGGGGACCGCGACGGCGCCGCCGCGCTCGTCACCGACGAAATGGTGCTCGGCACGACGTTGATCGGCACCGAAGAGATGGTGCGGAAACGTTTGCGCGTCTGGCGTGACGCCGGCATCGACACCGTCCGGCTCTACCCGGCCGGCGAAACGCTCGAAGCGCGGTTGACGACGCTGGGTCGCGCGCTCGACCTGCTGTGAAGGGGACCGCCATGGGCGAGTGGCAGCGCACCGCGTGCAGCCTCTGCTACCTCAACTGCGGGCTGGAGGTGCAGCTCGACGGCCGGAAGATCACCCGCGTCCGCGGCGACAAGGCGCACCCGCGCTCGGGTGGTTACCTCTGCCAGAAGGCGCAGCGCCTGACCTTCTACGGCGACCACGAAGACCGCCTGACGACGCCGCTGCGCCGCCGTCCCGACGGCACGCACGAGCCGATCGGCTGGGACACCGCGCTCACCGAGATCGCGGCCAAGCTGCACGCGATCCGGGACGCCGACACCGCGGCCGGGCGGCCCGGCTCGTTCGCCTACGTCGGCGGCGGTGGCCAGGGCAACCACTCCGGCGGCGCGTACGGCACGTCGCTGCTGAAGTGGATGAACTC
Organism: Amycolatopsis sp. NPDC024027; assembly: GCF_040638975.1. Lineage (NCBI taxonomy): Bacteria > Bacillati > Actinomycetota > Actinomycetes > Pseudonocardiales > Pseudonocardiaceae > Amycolatopsis > Amycolatopsis sp. NPDC024027. Next base: position 183,479 of record NZ_JBEZYY010000015.1, on the reverse strand, counting down.
GACGCGGCACTTCAACGCGCTGTCGCAGGAGAAGACCGGCGACTTCTGGGTCAACGGGCAGCTGTTCGGCTCGGCCCTCGTGCACACCGCCGAGGACGTCGAGCACTGCGACCTGCTCGTCGTGCTCGGCTGCAACCCCTGGCAGGCGCACGGGTTCAGCAACGCCCGGCAGGCGCTCAACACGCTCAAGAACGACCCCGGCCGGCGGATGATCGTGCTCGATCCGCGGCGCACTGAGACCGCGGAGATGGCCGATCTGCACCTCCCGCTGCGCCCCGGCACCGACGCCTACCTGCTGGGCGCGATCCTGGCGCTGCTGCTCGAACGGGGTGCCGCCGACGAGCGGTTCCTCGCGGAGCGGACCGAAGGGTTCGACGAGGTCGCCGCCGTGCTGGCGAAAGTGCCGGTGGACGCGTGGATCGCGCACGCCGAAGTGTCCCGTGTGGACGTCGAGCGGGCCGTCGACCTGATGTGCGCGGCCAAGGCGATGACCGTGCGCGTCGAGCTGGGCATCCAGCAGGGCCGGCACTCGACGCTCAACAGCTACCTCGAGAAGCTGCTGTACCTGCTCACCGGGCACTTCGGCCGGCGCGGCACGAACAACCTGCACTCGTGGCTGCTGCCGCTGTGGGGCGCGGCGACCGGACAGCGCTCCGAGATCACCGGCTTCGAGTACATCGGCGGGCTGCTGCCGGCGAACACCCTCGCCGAGGAGGTGCTCGCCGACCACCCGAACCACGTCCGCGCGGTGTGGGTGGAGTCGTCGAACCCGGCCAACACCTTCGCCGGGACGCGGGACGTCGAGCGCGCCCTGGAGGCCGCGGAGCTGTCCGTGGTCGTCGACGTCGCCTACACCGAGACGGCCGCGCTGGCGGACTACGTGCTGCCCGCGGCGTCCCAGCACGAGAAGTGGGAGTTCACGCTCTTCACCTTCGAGTGGCCGACGAACTACTTCCAGCTGCGACGGCCGTTGCTGGATCCGCTGCCGGGCACGCTCGTCGAAGCCGAAATCTACGCGCGGCTCTTCGACGCGCTCGGCGTGCTGCCGCCGTCCGGCGTGCTCGCCGAACTGGCCGCCGGGCCGCGTTCCGAGCTGCAGGCGGGGATCGGCGCGCTGGTCCAGGCGATGCCGGAGCGCGCGGCGATCCTGCCGGTGCTGCTCTACCGCACCCTGGGCGCATCGCTGCCCGACGGCGCGGCGTCGATCGCGCCGCTCTGGGCGGGCTGCCACCGCGCGGCGAAGACGATGACCGTGCCGGTGCAGCGCGCGCTGGGCAGCTCGGCCACCGGTCCGCGGCTCGGGGAGGAGCTCTTCGAGCGGGTCTTGGCCGGTCCGACGCCGTTTTCGGCGCACGAGCAGGACGAAGTGTGGAGCCTGCTGCGCCGCCCGCGGATCCGGCTGGCGGTACCGGAGCTGCTGGACTGGCTGGCCGCGCTGGACCCGGCCGCCGAACGGCCCGACCCGGCGTTCCCGTTTTCGCTGGTCAACGGGCAGCGGCGGGTGCACAACGCGAACCAGATCCTGCGTGACCCGCGCTGGCGCCGCACGGATCCGGACGGCGCCCTGCGCGCGCGTCCCGAAGAACTGGCGTCGATCGGCGCTTCCCCGGGCGACTGGGTGGCCGTCGTGACGCCGGCGGGCCGGGTGGTCGTCCGCGCCGAGGCCGACCCCGCGATGCGGCCGGGCCAGCTCGCGTTGCCGCACGGCTACGGGATGGCCCACCCGGACGCCGACGGCCGCCGGGTGGTCGGCGGCCCGCGGATCAACCTCCTGACGGACGCGCTGGACCGCGACCCGATCGCGGGCACGCCGCACCACAAGGACGTCCCGGCGCGCCTGGAACCCGCGACCGAAGAGGAGCGGGCGCGGGCGGAGGCGGACAGCGCGCGCGTCCGCGAAACCCTCGCGAGCGGCCGGGCCGGACGGTTCGCCGGTTTATAGTGCCGGCGTGATCACGCCGTTCCGGATCGAGGTCCCCGAGGCCGACCTCGACGACCTGCGCGCACGGCTGCGGCGGACGCGCTGGCCCGAGGCCGGACCCGGGGACGACTGGAGCCAGGGGACGCCGCTGGGGTACCTGCGCCCGCTGTGCGAGTACTGGGCGGAGGCGTACGACTGGCGTCGCACGGAAGCGCGGCTGAACCGGTTTCCGCAGTACCGCACCGAAATCGACGGGCTCGGCGTCCACTTCCTGCACGTGCGCTCACCGGACCCGGCCGCGCTGCCGCTGATCCTCACGCACGGCTGGCCCGGCTCGTTCGTCGAGTTCACCAAGGTGATCGAGCCGCTGTCCGAGGAGTTCCACCTGGTGATCCCGTCGCTGCCGGGCTACGGCTTCAGCGACAAGCCGTCGTCGGCGGGCTGGGGCATCGAGCGGATCGCGGCGGCGTGGGCTTCGCTGATGGCCCGGCTCGGCTACTCGCGATACGGCGCACAGGGTGGCGACTGGGGGACGTCGATCACGACGTCGCTGGCCCAGCAGGACGCGGCGCACCTGGCGGGCATCCACCTGAACCCGCCGATCGCGGCACCGGACCCGGGGACGTTCGACGATCTGACGGCGTCCGAGCGGGCCGCGCTGGCGGCGTTGGAGCACGCGCAGCGCTGGGAAGACGGGTATTCGGTGCTGCAGTCGACCCGTCCGCAGACGATCGGCTACAGCCTCCTCGACTCCCCGGTGGGACTGTGCGGCTGGCTGGTGGAAAAGTTCCACGCCTGGTCCGACGGCTTCCCGTTCACCCGCGACGAGCTGCTGGACGACATCACGCTGTACTGGCTCACCGGCACGGCGGCGTCGTCGGCCCGGCTGTACTGGGAAAGCATCCGCAAGGTGCAGAAGTGGTTCTCGGAGGCGACGGACGACACGGTGGACGTGCCGACGGGCTGTTCGATCTTCCCGGCGGAGATGCCGAGGCCGTCGCGCCGCTGGGCGGCTCGGAGGTACACCGACATCCGGCACTGGAACGAGCTCGACCGGGGCGGCCACTTCGCGGCGTACGAGCAGCCTGAGCTGTTCGCCGAGGAGGTGCGGACGTTCTTCCGGCTGGTCCGCTAGTTGACCTGCCGCGACTGACCCTGCCAGAACGGCTCCCGGAGCTTGAACTTCTGGATCTTGCCCGTCGCCGTCCGGGGCAGCTCCGCCAGGAACTCGATCCGCTTCGGGCACTTGTACCCCGCCAGGTACCCGCGGCAGTGCTGGATCAGCTCCTCGGCCGTGACGTCCCCGTCGACCACGACCAGCGCCGTCACCAGCTCGCCCCACTTCCGGTCCGGGATGCCGATCACCGCGGCCTCGCGGATCGCCGGGTGCGAGTTCAGCGCGTCCTCGACCTCGATCGACGACACGTTCTCGCCGCCCGAGATGATCACGTCCTTCTTGCGGTCCGCGATCGTCAGGTAGCCGTCCTCGAACGCGCCGCCGTCGCCCGTGTGGAACCAGCCGCCCTCCTGGACGCGGGCCGTCTCCTCCGGGTTCTCCCAGTAGCCGTCGAGGTTGTGGTTCGACTGGGCGAGCACCTCGCCGTCGGTGTCCACGGCGATCCGGACGCCCAGCGCCGGTGTTCCCGCGCGGCCCAGCAGCCGGGCCTGCTCGTGCGGGTCGAGATCCGCCCACTCGCTGCGCATCCGGTTGACCGTCAGCAGCGGTGCGGTCTCGGTGAGCCCGTAGATCTGGATGAACTCCCAGCCCAGCTCCGCCCGGACCCGCTCGATCGTGCGCGTCGGCGGCGGTGCGCCGGCGACGACGATCCGGACGCGGTCGCGGCCGGGGATCTCGCCCGTCCAGGTCGCGGCGCCGTCCAACGCCGCCGTGACCACCGCGGGTGCCGCACAGAGGATCGTCACGCCGTGCTCGTCGATACGCCGCAGGATTTCGGTGCCGTCGACCTTCCGCAGCACGATGTGCCGCCCGCCGAGGCCGGTCACCGCGTACGGCATCCCCCAGCCGTTGCAGTGGAACATCGGCAGGGTGTGCAGCAGGACGTCGTGGTCGCTCAACGTCGTGTGCAGGCCGAAGACGGCGGCGTTCAGCCAGATGTTGCGGTGGGTGAGCTGCACGCCCTTCGGCCGGGCGGTCGTCCCCGACGTGTAGTTGATGGTGGCGGTGGCCGTCTCGTCGCCGGCCCAGGGCCGGGGCGTCCCGTCGCCACCCCAGATGGCGTCGTCGTCGCGGCCGATGACGAACACGTGCTTCGCCGTCACCGTGTCCAGCAGGTGCGCCAGCTCCGGGTCGACGATCAGCACCTCCGCCCCGGAGTGCTCCACTATGTACTTGACCTCGGCGGGCGCCAGCCGGAAGTTCACCGGCACCAGGACCCGGCCCCAGCCGGACACGCCGAAGAACGACACCAGCAGCCGCGCGGCGTTGTGCGACACCATCGCCACGCGCCCGCCGGCCGGCACGCCCAGCGCGTCGAGGTTGGCGGCTTGCGCGCGGGCCCGGCGCGCCACCTCGCGGTAGGTGAGCGAACCCCAGCTCGGCGCGGGCTGGTCCGGCTCGTCGACCACCGCGACGCGGTCCGGGTACACCGTTTCCGCGCGGTCGAGGAAGTCCCGGACACCCAGATCGAAGAACATCCCCCGATGATGACTCTTCCTGGGTGCCCGCACCAGTCCGATGTGGTTCGCTGGACCACGATGGACTTCGACACGGTGGCCGGCGAACTCTACGGGGGCGACCTCGCGGAGTTCGTCAGCGCGCGCAACGCGGCGGTGAAGGCGGCGAAGGCCGAGGGAGATGCCGAGCTCGCGAAGCGGATCCAGCAGCTTCGCAAGCCGACCACGGCCGCGGCGATCGTCAACGGCCTGGCCGGGGACGACTCCGCTCAGCTCCGCGAGCTGGCCGAGCTCGGCGCCGAACTGCGGGACGCGCACACGCGCCTGGCCGGCGACGAGCTGCGCGCGCTGACCCGGCGCCGCGGCGAGCTGGTGCGGCGGATCCTCCACGAGCTGCCGTCGATGAGCGACACGGTGACCCGCGAGGTGGAGGCGACCCTGGAGGCCGTCGCGGCCGAGCCGGACACCGCCGCGCTGGCGCTGGCCGGCCGGCTGACGTCGGTCGCGCACCAGGACACCGACCAGTGGTTCAGCCTCGCCGCGAGCGTCCCGCCCGTCACCGGGAAGCGCTCGGAGAAGCTGGTGGACAAGGCCGAACCGGCCCGGCCGAAACGGGACCACCGGCGCGAAGAGCGTCAACAGCGCGAAGAGGAAGAGGAGCGGAAGCGGGTCCGCGCCGAACGCGAGCGCCTGCGCAAGGAAGCCGCCGAGCGTGACAAGGAACGCGCGGTGGCCGAGCGCGACCTGGTCCGCACCGAGCGCGCGGCCGAGCAGGCCACGGCCCGCGTCGACGACCTACGTGAGCGCCTGGCCGAAGCCGAGGAACGCGCCGGCCGGGCGACGGCGGAGTTCGAGACGGCGAAAGCGGCCTTCGACGAAGCCGACGAGGCCGCCGCCGCCGCGCGGAAAGCCGCTGACGCCGCCCGCTGAGCCGTGCCGGCGTGCGAGTGCGCCCGGCCTGCCCGGCTGATCAGAGCAGCACTTCCGCGAGCCGCCGCTGGTTCGCCAGCTCCGCCTCGGGGGACGCGCCGAGCACCTGCACCGCCACGTGGTCGGCACCGGCGTCCACATGGGACAGCAGCCCCTTGGCGACGGTCTCCGGCGTGCCGTGCAGGACGAGGTCGTCGATCAGGCGGTCGCTGCCGCCGCCGGCGACGTCGGCCTCGGTGTACCCGTGGCGCAGCAGGTTGTTCACGTAGTTGCGCAAGCCCAGGTACGGGGTCCGGACGTACGGCCGCCCGATGGCGCGCGCGGCCACCGGGTCGTCGTCCACGACCACCTTGTGCTCCGGCGCCAGCAGCTTGCCCGCGCCCAGGATCGCCCGCGCGTGCCGGGTGTGCGTGACCGGCACGAGGTACGGGTGCGCGCCCGCGCTGCGCTCGGCGGCCAGCTTCAGCACGCGGTCGCCGAGCGCGGCGAGCACCCGGGCCTCGGCCGGGACACCGGCCGCGTCGAGCCGGTCGAGGTAGTCGACCATCTTGGCGTACGGGCTGCGGTATTCGGTGACCGACTCGGGGTGGCCGACGCCGACCCCGAGCAGCAAGCGCTTTCCGTAGCGGTCCGCGAGCCGGTGGTAGGACGCGGCGAGCGTCTCCGGCTCGTCGACCCACATGTTGACGATCGCCGTCGCCACGGTGATCCGCTCGGTGGCGGCCAGGATCTGCTCGACGAGCGCGAGGTCGCCGACCGAGTTGCGGCCGGTGCCCAGCCACACCGCGCCGTACCCCAGCCCGTCCGCCGCGATCGCCTGTTCCTTGCGGGTCACGTCGTCGCGGTGCGGGGCCAGGAACACGCCGAACCTGCTTGATACATTTGTCATACCGAGCAATGTAGCAAATGTAGCGACCGCTGTCAGCCGGCACCGTCAGGCGGCGAGCCGGTGCAGCCACTCCCGCAGCATCAGGCGCTCGGTGGCGGTCAAGGCGCCCGCGTCGCCCTCGATGGCGGTCGACAAAGCGACAGCCAGGGCGCTCACGGACGAACCTTCGGCGGGCCGCTCGGCGAGCAGGCCGGCCAGTACCGCCTCCCTGACCTGCGCGGACATCGTCAGGTCGCGGCGGTCTTCGGGCTGGGCGATGAGGCTGAGCGTGACGCCGCTGTTGGCCGCCGCGAACTGCCGCGCGGCCTCCGCCGCCTCGACGCGCAGGCGGCCGTCGCGCGCCAGCGGCGTGAAGAGTTCCAGCAGCATCGCTTCGGCGCTCGACGTGAGGTTGCACGGCACGCCCGGCTCGATCTGGCCGTAGAGCAGCACGTAGAACGCGGGGTGCTCCAGGCCGTACTCGACGTGCCGGTCCCAGCCCGCCCGGATCCGCTCCACCGGATCCCCGCCGGGCTCCGGAGGCTGGACGTACTGGGTGAAGCCGTAGTTGACGACCGCGTCGAGCAGGCCCTGCTTGCTGCCGAAGTGGTGGTACAGCGTGGGGGCCTGCACGCCGGCGCGCTCGCAGATCGCCCGCGTCGAGACCGGCCCGTCGCCGGCCTCGTGCAGGAGCTGGCCGGCGGCCATGAGCAGGCGGTCGCGGGTGCTGGTGGCGTTGCTCGATCGTCCGGCCATGTAGCAATTGTAACGCCGGTTTGTAGCGATCAGCGCAGCCGCTGCTGGACCCGCCGGAGCCCGGCGAAGGCGGCCAGCACGTCCGGGTCGGTCGTGGCCGCGGCCGGGCGGACCGACCGGTAGCCGTCCAGGAGCGCCTCCTTCAGCTCTTCGCGGTGCGGCAGGTGCGCGAGGGCGGCGCAGGCGACGGCGAGGTCGTAGGCGTAGTGCCCGTACCCGCAGTCGTCGAAGTCGATCGCGTGCACCCGGCCGCGGTGCAGCAGGTAGTTGTCCTGGTGGAGGTCGCCGTGCACCAGGCCGAAGACGTCGGAGCCGAAGCCCAGCTCGGTCCGCACCGCGCGGACGCGCGCCACCGCTCTGCGGATCCGTTCGTCGCCGCCGGCCGCCGCGACGGCCCGCTCGACGACCGCCGGGGAGAAGCCGTCCACCTGCGTGCGCCCGAACTCCGTCAGGTCGTCGACGCGGCGGCGGTCGAGACCGTTCATCCGCGCGCCGTGCAGGTGCAGCCGGGCGGTGAACTCGCCCACCGCGTACAGCTGCGGCGCGCTGAGCCGCTCGTCGAGGAACCGGCCCTCGACCCAGTGGCAGAGCACGCAGGTGCGGGGCTCGGGCACGGCCGGGTCGGCGACCACGGTGACCAGGTCCCGCGCGCGCGTCGGCACCGGCTGCGGGACGACGAGGTCGGTTTCGCGGCGCAGCTTGGCCAGCCAGGCCATCTCGGCCCGGACCTGCGCGACACCGGGGCCGTCCGGCCGCTGCACCCGCAGCACGTACCGGTGGCCGTCCGCGCCGTCGACGCGGAACGCCGTGTTCTGCCCGTGGGCCAGCGGGGTCAGGCGAGCCACGGGCACGGCGTAGGCGGTCAACGCCGCTTCGGCGAGCCGGCGCAGACGGCGCGTCCGGCCGGCGCGGTCGAGCTCGGCGAACGGCCGGGTGTTCGCCTGGAAGTCGGCCATCGCCCAGGTGTTCAGCTGATCGACCGTTCCGGCTCGCGGGAGTGCGAGACCAGCTCGATGGCCGGCGTCGTGTGCCGCCCGCCGCCGAGCCGCTCCACGCCGCGCAGTCCTTCGACCAGCCGCTCGACCTCGGTGTCCGGCCGCACCCCGAAGCGCATGAACTGGCTGGTCATGCCGATCTTGTTGCCGCACTGGCGCACCAGCAGGTGGTGCTCGGCGAGGAGGTAGTCGCACAGCTCGGCGCCGTCGACCGATGCGGGCAGCTTGACGAGCAGGAAGTTCGCCTGCGACGGAAACACGGTCAGTTCCGCGAACTGCCCGAGCTGCGAATGCATCATGAACCGGTCGAGCGCGAGCTTCTTGAGGCTGTCCTCGTACTCGGCGCGGTGGTCGGCGAGCATGAAGATCACGGTCTCGGCGAGCGAGTTCAGGTTCCACTTCGGCAGCGCGGCCGACAGCTTGCGGGTCAGCGCGGGGTTCGAGACCTGGTAGCCGAACCGGATCCCGTGCAGCCCGAAGTTCTTGCCGAGGCTCTTCAGCACGATCACGTTCGGCCGGACGACGGCTTCGGCGGCCACGGATGGGTTCCGCTCGACCTCGACGAAGTCGATGAAGGACTCGTCGATCACCACCAGGTCGAGGTCTTCGAGGGCGTCCATGAATCGGATCACCTCGCGGCGCGGCAGGTACCCGCCGTCGGGGTTGTTCGGGTTGCACAGCACCGCCACCCGGGAGCCGCGGCGCTTGATGAAGTCGATGTACTCGTCCACCCGCAGCTCGAAGTTGTCCGCTTCCTTGAGCAGGAACATGTCGACGCGCTTGCCGGTTTCCATCGGCTGGTCGGTCCAGCGGCCGAACGTCGGGATCGGCACCGCGATGCTGGAATCGATCAGCAGCTGGTCGATCCAGGTGATCAGCTCGGTGGAGCCGTTGGCCAGCGAGATCGTCGACGGGTTGAGCCGCAGCACGCTCGCCAGCTGCGCGGTGATCGCCGCGGAGTCGCTCGGGTAGAACTTGAGGATCGTGCGGAGGTTCCGTTCGAGCTCACCGAACATCTCGTCGGTGGGGAAGTAGGGGTTGCAGGGGATGCAGAAGTCCGCGAGGTCGTCCGCGTGCTGCCCCATCGCCCTGGCCACGGAGAAGAACGACGGGCTGTGGGCCTTGTTCTGCTGAAAAAGGCCATGGGTGGTCATACCGTGCCGCACGCGTGTTCTCCGTCCGCCGTTTTACCGGCCCCTTGCCTTCCCGTTGAGGACACGTACGAATCGGACGGCCGGTTCAATGCCGGACAACGCGTGGATCCCGGTGCCCGCCAGAACCGCGGCGGCCAGGGCGGACAGCAGCATCAGCGGCAGCGGGGCGGCCAGGGGGTCGATGCCGGTGAACGACTCGACGCCGATCACGGCGGTGAGCACGGCGTCGGCGGCGACGGCCGTCTGGACGACGCGCAGCCGGTGCGCTTCGGAATGGCCGGTGAACCGCAGGATCCAGGCCAGCGCGGGCAGCACCAGGATCGCGTGCATGGCGACCGCGTGCAGCGGCTTCAGGGAGCCGGCGGTGGTGTAGGCCAGCTGCGGGTCACCACCGCGGGCCGCGACGACCCCGCGCCCGATCATCACCGCGCCGGTGGCCAGCGCGACCAGCAGCATGGCCAGGCCGGCGCGGACGGCCAGGCGCAGGCTCGGCGCGGCCGGGCCCGGCTCGACGAGCGCGGTGGCCGTGAAGCCGATGACGGTCAGGACGAGCACGCCGCCGCCCGCGGCGAGGGTCATCGAGACGAAGCTGTCGAACGACGTCTCGAAGTTGAAGTGCGACGGCACCCCGCGCCACGCCTGCATGCTGACCAGCGCGACTTCGGCGACACTCGCCGCGGTGAACGCGCCGAGCAGGACGTTGCGCAGCCGGGGGCGCAGGGTGAGGAACGACGTCGCCCAGGCGACCGACGCGAGCGTCAGCCCGAACGACAGGCCGAACGTGACGGCCTTGCGCATCGACAGCGGGCCCAGCCACGAGCCGCCGGTGGCGATGAGCACGAGAGCGTGCGCGACACCGCTGAGGAACAGCGCCGAGCCGACGGCGTAGGCGACGCGCTCGGCTCGCCGCCCGTCGGACCAGATCCGGGTCAGTGCGTTCATACCCGGAGTGTCGCGGCCCCGGTGGGGTCGCCGCGTCGGCCCGGCGGCGGCTCCGTGACGTACGACGACGGGCGTACGGCAATCGGCGAGTATGTCGAAAAAGTGCCGGTAAAGGAATTCCATGGTTCTTGACGGAATATTAACGAAAGGCGTGTCCGGAGCCACTCGCCAGGCGGATGCGGTGCGGACGAGAGCGTTCTACTCTGCAAACATGTACATCGCACTGCTGACCTATACGGCGCCCGAAACAGAAGTCGACTACGCGCTGCCCGATCATTCGGAGTGGTTGCGTAAACAATTCACAAAGGGACTCTTCCTGGTTTCCGGAAAGGGCAACGGCGCGGCCGACCACGTGATCCTGACCCGCCCGGTGCTGCGCGGCAAGCTCGACGCCGTGCTCGCCAGCGACCCGTTCGTGGTCCGGCGGCTCGCGCGCTACGACGTCATCGAGTTCACCGCCACGCGCACCTGCCAGGAGCTGCTGGCGATCAACGAGGCCATCGCCTCCTGAGGAGAGGTTCTTCGGGGGGTTCCGGGTGGCGGAGCCCCCGGCCCGGGGCGAAGCCCCGGATGTCACAGCAATCAAGGTCGGGTGGCCCGGCGACGAAGCCCCGCCACCTGACGGCGAAGAAAGCTCACCTGCCGGACCTCGCTTATGATCGCGAAGACGTCCAGCAGGGAGAGTGCGATGAAGACCCCCGACCTCGTCTTCCGGGGCCGCCGGTTGAGCAGCGACCGCGCGCTGGTGCTGGCCGCGGCCGAGTCGATCCCCGAGGCCCGTGACGCCGTCGCCGACGGCGCCGATCTCGTGAGCTTCCCCGGATCCGAGTCCCTCGTCGAGGCGGCACGGGCGGCCTTTCCCGGCCTCGTCATCGGGGTGGACACCGCGGATCCGTCGGTCGCCGCGGCCTGCTGCGAAGCGGGCGCCGACCTGATCCTGGCGCGCGCGGACCTGGCCGACGTCGCGGCCCGGTACGGCGCGGGTTACGCCGCTCCCTCGATCCCTTCCACGGCCGGTTTGTCCGTTGTCATGGACATCGGGGTGTTCCGGACGCCGTTGCCGCCGGGAGACGTGCCCGTGCTGGCTTCGGTGGCCGGCGACGGAACGCCCGGCGGCCTGGCGCGGACGGCGGTCGCGGCCTCGGCCGGCGTGGCGATCATCCGCACCAAGCACGTCCGCCAGGTGCGCCACGTGGCGGAGATGGCGGCGAGCATCGCGGGCACCCGCCCGCCGGCGAAGGCGGTCCGATGGGAGTGATCCGTCAGGTCTGGCCGTCCTCGCGCGAGCTCGCCACGGACGACCTCGAGCGGCTGTACAGCTACCCGGCGGACCCCCGTTGGCTGGCGGTGAACTTCGTGTCGAGCACGGACGGCGCGATCGCGGTCGAGGGCCGGTCGGGTGGCCTGTCGACCCCGGCGGACCGGATCGTCTACCGCCTCGGCAACGACCTCGCGGACGTCGTCCTGGTGGGCGCCGGGACGGCGGTGGCGGAGGGCTTCGAGGGCATGCGCCCCGACGCCGCCACAGCCGAACGCCGCCGCCGGTTCGGCCTGGCCCCGATCGCCCCGGTGGCGGTGGTGACGACCGGCCGTTCCCTGCCGCCGGACGCCCCGGTGATCACCAGGGCGGCGGTCCCGACCCTGGTGTTCACCTCCGCGGCCGCGCCTTCGGCGTTGCGCGAGGCGTGGGCGGCGCACGGCGCCCGGGTGTTCGTGGCGGGGGAGCCGGCGGTGTCGGCCGAGCGGGTGGTGTCGACGTTGGTGTCGGAGGGGCTGGGCCGCATCGATTGCGAAGGCGGGCCGAGGTTGTTCGGCTCGCTGATCGAGGCGGGTGTGGTCGACGAGTTCCGGTTGACGGTGGCGCCGTTCTTGGTGGCGGGAACGTCGAGCCGGGCTTCTCTCGGCGCGGCGGTCGATCCGGCCGAGCTGGAGCTGGCCTCGGTGCTCACCGATGGCGCCAGCGTCCTGCTGAGGTACCTGGCACTTCGCTAGTGCTTCATCAAACAACGTTGGGTAGGTAATCCGGGCGGCGGAGCTTGGAGTTGACGGCGAAGCGGCGTTTGGGGTGGCGGTTGCGCCAGCGCAGGTAGCCGGCGATCGCTGGCTCCTGGGCGTCGTGGTCGGGATAGTCGCTGCCGTCTGACCGGCAAGCCCAGCTCAGTCGGTTTGCAGGCGGCGATGCGGCAGATCTGATCCCGGGCGGCCGGCCCGAACTTAGCCGGTCGGCCGCCGCTCCTTTGGGGACAACGCCGCGAACCCGGGACTCGTTGAACGCGTGGATCGCCTCGCGCACATACCCCTCCGTCGCCGCGAACATCACCGCGATCTCACCCGCGGACCGGCCCTGCGCCGAGGCCCGCACGATCCCGGACCGCCGCAACCGCATCCGATCCCGGGTCGACCTCGTGATCTTGACCAGCCGTTGCGCTTCCTCGGGCTCCAACGACCGCGCGAACACCTCGGGTCGACGCGCCATGGCTCACCTCCAACAGGCAGCCTCGCGGTGACCGGCCCGGACGTCCACGCGACACGGTTACCGCGTCGACGTTGCTTGATACGGCACTAGTTTTGTCGGTCCCTTCCGGTAGTGTGGAATTCGGGGGCTCCCTAGGTGGATTTCCGTTGTGCCACAAGCGAATTCGCCGCTCGAACGCCCGCCGGAGTTCACCCGTTCCAGCGATGACGTTCGCACATTTGTTCGCGTACCGTCGAAGACATGACCACCACCCGAAGACCTCCGCAGCACCGCGATCCGGTGCTGCGCCAAGGAAAAACCCTACCGATCGAGCAGCCGCCGGAAGTGGTCCGGCAGCAGCAGTTCCCGGGCCTCCGCCCGCGTCAGCCACGCGAAGTCGTCGTGCTCCTCAGGGTTGAGCACGACGTCGCCGGCTCCCGCTTCCTCCACCGTGTAAACGAAAGCGTGGATGCGCAACGCCCGTCCCGCCACGTCCGGCCACGCGTCCCGCGCCAGCTCACCGGTGACGCGAACCGTCAACCCGGTCTCCTCCGCCGCTTCGCGCGCCGCGGTGTCCTCGAAGTGCTCGCCTGGCTCGGCCGTGCCGCCGGGCAGTTCCCAGCGGCCCGCGAGGAACACGCCGGGCGCGCGGCGGAGGAACAGCACCCGGTCGCCGCGGGCGATCCAGCAGTAGGCCAGGTGCTTGTGCGCGATCTCCGTCATGCGCGCGATTCTGGCTCAGTTGGTCTTCGACGTCGGCAGGTGGGCGCCCAGGTATCCGACATACACCGTGCCGGTGCGGTCGGTGTCGTCGAGGAAGTGCAGCCGCGGTGCCGGCGACTTGAAGCGCTCCAAGGCGATGTGGGCGCCGAAGTAGTCGCGGCCCGTCGGGTTCGTCCGGGGATCGACGCGAAACGTGCGGGCCTGGCGGAGCCGCTCGTTCGTGGTCACCGTGTCCGACTCGGCCAAGGCGATGATGTTCGCGCTGATCAGCGAACCCGGCTGGCCGGTGCGGGCGAACGCGAGCACGTCCGACAGCTCGGGGCCCGGGTCCTGGCCCGCGTCGAGCAAGGACGTCCGCGCGCCCGCGTAGGCGTCGAGGGTGCGGAGCGCGTCCCACGCCTTGCGGCGCCAGGCGGCGGCTTTGGGGTGGTGGTCGAGGATCGCGGCCGGGGCCGGTTCGGCCGTGATCGCGAGGTGCTTGAGCGAGGCCGACGCGGCGCCGATCAGCTCGGCGAAACTGGGGAACTCCTCCGGCGGCCGCTCGGCGGCGGCGACCTCGTCGTCGGCGTCGTGGTGGCGGGCGAGCCGGCCCGCCAGCAGCCCGTTGACGCGCCTGAGCTCGTCGCGCTCGGCCTCCGTCTCCTCGAACGCCCGCGCGTAGTCGTCCACCTCCGCCTGCAGCTGCGCGAGCTGGTCGCGCAGGCAGGCGACGTCGGTCGCGCACGCTTCCTCGAGGCGGCGGCGGAGCGTCTTCACCTCACAGGCGTGCCGGTCCCGTTCCTCGGCGCGGGCTTTGGCCTTCTTCCGCAGGATGGTGATCACGCCCCGCGCCTCGGCCAGTTCCCGCTCGGCGCGGCCGAGCTTCTCGAGCAGCTCGGCGTCGGGCTCGCGCTCCGGCGAGGCGAACGGATCGGCCTCGTACCAAGCCCGCACGCTCGGCACGTCCGCCCACTCCTCGGGCAGGGGCGTCCGGCCGCGGGTCTGGATGAGCCGGGTGATCGCGCCCTGCAGCGCTTCGCCGGACACCGGGCTTTCACTGACGACGAAATCCGGCAGCTGGTCGCACGGCGGCACGTACAGCCGCGCGCCCTGCGGCAGCGCGCACCCGAGCGGCAGGTGCCGGTTGAGGGTGTGGCGGAAGCGGTCGTCGACATCGAAGACGTTGACCAGGCCCGGCCAGCCCTCGACCGGCACCGTCGGCGGCTCGGTGAGCACCAGCACCGCCGAAGAGCGCCATGGCGCCGCCAGTGCCTCACCCAGCAGGTCGGCCAGGTGGTCGCATTCCTTGCGCGACCAGCCGCGCATCGCCAGCACCGGCGTTTCGATCGGGATCTCGTCGCTGCCGCTGGCGCCCAGCTCCTCCAGCCCGATCCGGTGGGCCGGCGCGTCGTGGCAGCTGCGCCACGGCCGCGTGCAGGCCGCGGTCAGCAGCCACGTCACCCGGTCTTCGCCGGCGCGGTAGCACAGCGAAAGCAATACCTGAACGGAGTAGCGGCCTTCGCTGCCCTCGTACGCGAACTTCAGGTCGCACCGGCGCGAGCCACCGTCGTCGGACGAGCCGAGATCGGTCACCGTGTAGTCGTCCTGCTGCCGCTGGCGGCTGATCAGCCTGCTGCGCAAGGCGTCCAGGGGGCGTTTCCCCTCGGTGGGGACCAGTCCGTGGTGCCAGATCCGGTGCACCCCCACAGGACTCAACTCCGTTCGCCGGGAACAGGACCGCAGCCGAACATAGCGGATCCTGTGACCGCTCGAACGCGGGGCGTCACCCCGTGCGGGTCCAGAGGCAGAACGGGTGCCCGGCCGGATCGAAGCAGACCCGGACGTCGTCCTGCGGCTGGAACTCGGCGACCACCGCGCCGGCCGCGGTCGCCGCCGCCGTCGCCTCCTGGAGGTCGTCGACCTCGATGTCGAGATGCAGCTGCATCTGCTGCGCACCGTCGGCCGGCGGCCACACCGGCGGGACGTGCCCGGTCTCCAGCTGGAACGACAGCCCCGCGCTGCCGTCGTCCGGGCGCAGGGTCACCCATTCCGGTTCGTCGGTGCGGATGGGCCAGCCGAGGAGCTTCGAATAGAACTCGGCGAGCGCACGGGGTTCCGGGGTGCCGAGCACGGTGGAGGTCAGCTTCATGATCGGACTGGTACCCGCGCGGCGGGTTCTCTACCGCGGTCCGGAGGGTCCCGTGTCGAAGTAGGCGATCGGCGGGCCGATGTGCCGCCACGACGTCGTCGCGAACACCGCGGCTCCGGAAAGCGCGAGCAGCGCGGTGACGACGGCCAGGGTGGCGCCGATCCGGGCGTAACCCGGCTGGGTGCGTGCGCCGGCGCAGACGCCGAAGACCAGTGCCAGCACGCTGATCGGCAGCAGCGCGAACCACAGCGCGCCGAGGACCAGCACGAACGCCTGCGTGATCCAGGAGAACACCCACGCGGACACGATCCCCGGCCGGACGATCAGCCAGGCCGCCCAGGTCGCGACCGCGAGCGTCAGGCCGGACGCGCTGACGGCGACCGACGCGATCCCCAGGCCGCGGCCGGGCTGGGTCGTGGTGGTGGTTTCCCCCGCTTCGAGCTCTGGTCCCCCCATGCCGGGAACATCTCCACAGGGCGGTCGCGCGTTACCCGAATGCCTCGGCATCGCGTGGGTTGTTCCCTGGCGCCGACGACGCCACCAAGCTCGTCGCGCGCGTCGAGGGGAACGGGTCGCCGACCTGTGGACCGGCTCGGCTTCGCCGGAATCTCACTGACCGGCGTGGTCTCCTCGACCAGGGGCCCGCGCACCTGGTGACCGCGCTGCTCGCCCAGGACGGCGTGCTCGACCTCGAGCAGCGGGTCGCCCACGACTGGCCGGAGTTCGGCGCCGCAGGCAAGAGCGGGAGCACTGTGCGGGAGCTGCTCGTCTCGCAGCGGCGGGGCACCGCGTCCGGGGACCACGCGCTGGCGATCGGCGCGCTGACCGGCGGCGCCCGAGCTTCGGGAGCTGCCGAACAGCAGGCTGGTCCGGCAGCTGAGCCCGGCTTCGGTGGGCGGCGTGGCGTCGGTGCGCGCCCTGGCCGGCATGTACGCGGTGGCGATCAGCGGGCCGGAGCCGCTCCTGCGTCCGCGCGCGTTCGGCCATGGCGGCGGGGGTCGGCTCACCGGCCTTCGCCGACCACCCACCGGCCTTGCGTCCGGCTACAACCGCCGCCGGTTCGCCGTCCCGGGCGGAGCCACGCCGGAAACCGTCCGCCCGGTCCGCGCGCGCCCGACGGCCCAGCCGTCCACACTGGACACTCCGGTCCGGACCTCCGGCCGATTGTCACGTTCCGCATCCGGAGCAACACGTACCTGCGGGCGGTCCGGGCGAGGTGCCCCCAGGCGCGGGAATGCACGTCCGTAGTGGATGTCGTTACAGACTTCACTCTTTAGGACGTTCCGATCGAGACATCTAGCCTGCTCACGCACCATGGACTGACTTTCCGTAGCGAAAACTCTCCCGATCATTGCTCCGATGTGAAACTATTGGGCCGTTCGCGGGGAGAGGGCCTCGCGACAGGGGGACTCACCGTCACGGCAGCGTCCCTATGAAGATCCCCAGGGGAGAGGAGATCGACCATGTCGACGCCCACGGATGTCAAGCCCGAGGAAGCTCCGGAGCCGGTCGAACCGACCGGGCCCACGGTCCAGTGGACCGACTCGGACGGCAAGATCCACACCGAGCACCCGGTCCACACCGAGTGCGTGGGTGGTTGCTACCAGAAGGTCACGGCCTGAGAGCAACCCGCGTGTTCAACGCCCGCCTGCTGATCTTTGACCGGTAGGCGGGCTTCTTTCTGCCATCGGCTGTGCTGTCATAAGAGGGTGCCTGTGACGAACCTGGACCCCCCGGAAGTCATCGAGTCGGTCCGCGCCCTTCAGCAAGCCGCCGCCGATGCGTCGTGTCTCGGGCGTTTCCACCAGGGGGTCAAGCACCTGCGGCGGGGCATGAGCCTGCTGGACTCGATCCACCCGGTCGCCGACGAGCACCGCACCGACTGGCTGGTCACGCGGATCAAGGTGGCCAGCACCCTGGCCGGGATGTCGTCGGAGATCACGGGAGATGTCGCGGCCGGTCTGGCCGGCCTGGACGACGTGCGGCTGCTCATCAACGCCGTGGCCGACCCGGTTCTGCGCGCCGAGCTGAACGGCGGGTTGAACCACAACTACGCCATGCGCCTCATGACCGTCGGGCGCAACGAGGAGAGTCTCGCCTCCTTCGACGCCTCGCTCGAGCACAAGGAGTTCCTGCTCGCCCGGAGGGGTGATCCGGCGCCGGAGATGCGCGGCTTCGTCGTCACGCTCTACTCGCGCGGCTGGGTGCACACCAAGCTCGGCAACGTGAGCCAGGCCCGCGCGGACTTGAACCGGGCGCTGGAGCTTTCGGAAAAATACGAATTACGGGGAGAGGCCGCCGATGTCCGGCGCATCCTCGGGACCTTGTCGCTGCGGACCGGCGATGTGCCGGAGGCTCTGCGGCTGTACGAGGAGAGCGAGCGGGTGTATCGCGCGCTGGACCTCGAGGCGCCCGCCCTCCTTTCGATGGAACAGGCCCAAGCCCTGCTGACCGCCGGGCTGGCCGACGAGGCGGGAAGCCACCTCGACGACCTGATCGCCCGGATGAGCGCAGAACCCAGCATCGCCAACCACCTCGGCAACGCGGAGCTGCTGCGTGCTTCGGCCGCCCTGCTGAACGACGACATCGAATTCGCCCGGCAGACGGCCGCTTCCGCTCGCCGGCTCCTGCTGCGCGTGGGCTGCCAGACCTGTGTGGCCAACGCGACCGTCCTCGGCTTGCACGCCGACGTGCGCGAGGCGGTGGCGAAGGGGACGCCGCCCTCCGCGCTGCCGGTGCGGGCCCTGCGGACCGCGGACAAGATGCAGCTTCCCCGCCTGGCCGAGCAGGCCGCCACCGCGCGGATGCTCGCCGTGCGGCTGGACATCCGGCGCGGCAACCTCAAGCGGGCCGTCGAAACCCTGCAAAAGGTCCCGCGCCCCGGCCAGCTGACCCCCATCGACTACCGGATGCTCCGGCGGCTCTGCCGGGCCGAACTCGCCGTGGCCCAGGGCGACCGGGTCAAGGCGCTCACCGAGATCCGGTCGGGGCTCACCGAACTGGACGCCGTCCGGGATCGGATGGGTGGGCTGGACCTCGTCTCCGGGACCGCTCTGCACGGGCAGGAACTCGCCGATCTCGCCGTCAAGCTGGTGCTCGAGCGCCACGATGCCCGGCGGCTGTTCGTCTGGCTCGAACGGACCCGGGCCCAGACCTACCGCTACGAACCCCTCTCCGCCGGGACCGATCCCGAACTGGCCGCGCGCGTGGCCGAGGTGCGAGGGCTCGGGCAGGCCATCCAGGAGGCCCAGCACGACGGGCACCCCATCGCCGGCCTGCGGGCGAAGTACAACGAACGGCTGCGGGAAGCCCAGCGGCTCGGCTGGCACACCGGGCGGTGGGGCCGGCCGCGGCCCGTTGCCGGGCTCGCCGAGGTCGTGGCGCGGCTCGGTGAGCGGGCCATGGTCAGCTTCGCCGCTTCCGGGGACGAGCTGGTCGCCGTCGTCGTGGCCGGGGGTGACTGCCGGCTCGTGCGGCTCGGGTCCGCCGGGGCCGCCGCCGAGTCCGCGCGCGTGCTGAACGTCGACCTCGATGCCCTCGCTCCCGACAACCTGCCCGAACGGCTGGCCGAGGTCGTCATGACCTCGGCGCACAAGCAGGCCGACAAGCTCGACGTCCAGCTCATCCAGCCCCTCGCCGACCTCATCGGCGATCGCGACCTGGTCATCGTCCCGACCGGGCCCCTCTACGCCGTTCCGTGGGGCGTGCTGCCCGGCCTGCGGGGGCGGCCCACCGTCGTCGCGCCGTCGGCGACCGCCTGGCTCGCCGCCGAGCTGACGAAGTCGTCGCGGGCGCGCAAGATCGTGCTCGTCCGCGGGCCCGGGCTGGCCGGCGCCCGCGGTGAGCTCGAGAAGCTCACCACGCACTACCGGACCGCGACGACCATGACCGGTGCCAAGGCCACCGTGAAGTCCGTGCTGCGCGCGATGGACGGCGCCAAGCTCGCGCACTTCGCCGCGCACGGCGCGCACGAGCCGGAAAACGCGTTGTTCTCCCGGCTCGAACTCGCCGACGGCGCCCTGTTCGGCCACGAGATGGCCGGGCTGCGGCAACCGCCGCGGCAGGTGGTGTTCGCCGCGTGCGAGCTCGCGATGAACCGGATCCGGCCCGGCGACGAAGCCCTCGGCTTCGCCAGCGCGCTGCTGGCCAGCGGCTCCCGGACGGTGATCGCGCCGCTCTCGCGCGTCGGCGACCTCGCCTCGGCCGCCGCGATGGACGACTACTACCGGGCGCTGGCCGTCCGGGACAGCCCGGCGCTCGCGCTGGCCGACGCGATCGCCGTCGACCCGTTCCGCCGCCCGTTCGTCTGCCTCGGCGCCGGGTAAGACCGGCTAGGGCAACTGGGCCGGCGGTGACCACACCAGCCGCGGGTCGGTCTGGACGAAGCTGCCGAGCAGCTGGTCGATCCGGGTCAGCACGTCGAGGTCGAGCCGGACGCCGGCGGCCTTGGCGTTCTCCGTGACCTGCTCCGGCGTGCTCGCGCCGGTCACCGCCGAGGCGACCGTCTCGTGCTGCAACGTCCACGCCAGCGCGAGCTGGGCCATCGTCAGGCCGGCGTCGTCCGCGACGCCACGCAGCAGCTCCACCCGCTCCAGCAGCTCCGGCATGAGCAACGGCCGGGTGTGCGACGGCCCGGCCGCGCGCGAACCCGCCGGGATCCGGCCGTCCCGGTACTTGCCGGTCAGCACGCCCTGGGCGAGCGGCACCGAGGCGAACTGCCCGACGCCGATCCGCGCGCCCACCGGCATCACCTGCGCCTCGGGCACCCGCCACAGCATCGAGTAGTGCGGCTGGTTGGCGATCAGCGGCACGTCGTACCGCGCGGCGGCCTCGTGGGCCTGCAGCAGCTGTTCGGCCGTCCACTCCGACGTCCCGGCGTACCGGATCTTCCCCTGGCGCACCAGGTCCGAGAGCGCGAGGAACGTCTCCGCGACCGGGGTGCGGTAGTCGAAGCGCAGCAGCTGGTAGACGTCGACGTAGTCGGTGCGCAGCCGCCGCAGCGAGCCTTCCAGGGACGCGATCACGTGCTTGCGGCTCAACCCCGCGTCGTTCGGGCCCGGCCCTTCCGGCCAGAACACGCCGGTGCACAGGACGAGGTCGTCGCGGCGCACGCCGGCGAACGCCGCGCCGAACGCCGCCTCCGCGCCGCCGCCGTCCCACGCCGCCGCGGTGTGGAACGTCGTGACGCCGGCGTCCAGCGCCGCGGCGACGCAGCCGGGTGCGCCGTGCGTCAGCCAGTTGCCGTAGGCGATCTCGCTGACGGCGAGCCCGCTCGCGCCGACCCTGCGGTACTCCACTTCAGCCTCCCACGGCCATCTCGTCGATCCACGCGTCGACCGCGCCGGCCTTGCGGGCGAAGGACTCCCGCACCGATTCGTGCGGCAGGATCAGGAATTCCTCTTCGCCGAGCCCGCGCACGACGGCTTCGGCGACGTCCTCGGGGTCGAGGAGCGGCGCCGCCGCGGCGATGGCCAGCGCGGCCGGGTGGCCGGCGGCGATCCCGGGTTCCAGCAGCGCCGTCCGGACGCCGAGCGGGCACAGCGCGCTGACCCGCACCCCGCGTGGCCGGTAGGTGATCGCCAGCCACTCGGCGAGGCCCACCGCCGCGTGCTTGGTGACCGAGTACGGCGCGTCGCCCGGGATGCCGAGCAGGCCGGCGCCCGACGCCGTGATCAGCAGGTAGCCGTCGCCGCGGGCCAGCATCGCGGGCAGCACGACCTGCGCGGCGTGGACGTGCTGCATGACGTTGATCTCCCAGGACTTCTGCCACTGTTCGTCGGCCGCGTGCACGCCGGTGCCGAACGCGGCACCCGCGTTGGCGCAGAACAGGTCGACCGGGCCGAACTCGGCGCGAGCCGTCGCGACCAGAGCTTTCAGGTCCTTTTTGGACGTCGCGTCGGCGGCCACCGCGACGGCCCGCCCGCCCGCCGCCGCGATCTCCGCCGCCACCCGGGCGGCGCCCGCGGCGTCCACGTCGGACACGACCACCCCGGCCGCGCCTTCCGCGGCGAAGCGGCGGGCCATCGCGGCCCCGATTCCGTGTGCCGCGCCGGTCAGCGCGACCACGCGTCCAGTCAGTTCCACGCGGGCTCCAGATATTTCAGCTTCGAATTGTCACTTGTGTGCGGGAAATATATTCGGCGGTTGCGATGCGGGTGATAAAAGTCCTGGTCAGGGCCATGATCGTGCGTTGTTCCACAGTTTTGCACGTTAGCATGACTATTGCGTTTCCGGTGCCTCGTGCGTTATTCCTGAAGATCGCCACAGCCCGCGCACAGGAGGTCCGCCGATGGCCGAGCTCGTCCCGCCGTCGCACGCTCGCCGGCTCCGGTGCCTGGGGGTCGGCGATCCCGGCGTGGTCGCCGCGGTCGCGCGAAACGGCGGCCTCGGCGTCCTCGACGGCGCTGCCCCGGAAGACTTGCGGCTGGTCGCGGCCCGGGTCCGGGTGCCGTACGCCGTGCGGACGGACGGCCCGCTGCCCGAAGGCGCGGCCTTCGCTGTCCGTACGCGAGCGCCGTGGACCGGGTCACTCGCCGAAGTCGCGGACGTCGCGACGGCGGCCGAGGCCGTTCGCGGTGGCGCGCGAGGACTCGTCGCCCGTGGTGGTGCGTTGAGCGACTTCGTTCTGCTGCAACAGCTCCTGGCCACCTTCGACGTCCCGGTCTGGGGCAGCGTGGCCGGGCCGCGGACGGCGGTGGGCGCGCTCGCCGGCGGCGCGGCGGGCGTCCTCGTCAAGTCCACTGTGGACGTAAGCCGGATCGTGGGCGCGAAGATGCCCGAGGCTGGGCTCGGCACCCGGCTGTGCCGGACGCTGGGCACTGCGCTGCCGGTCGTCCAGGGCCCGATGACGCGGGTGAGCGACCAGCCGGGCTTCGCGGCCGCGGTCGCCGACGCGGGCGGATTCCCGTTCGTCGCGGTGGCCACGGCGAACGGGGCGCGCACCACCGAGCTGCTCGCCCGGACCGCCGCCCGCCTGGGTGACCGGCCGTGGGGCGCGGGCATCCTCGGCTTCGTGCCGGACGACCTGCGCGTCGCCCAGCTCGCCGCGATCCGGGCGGCACGGCCGCGGTGCGTGCTGGTCGCCGGCGGGAAACCGGGCCAGGCCAAAGCGCTGGAGGCCGACGGCATCGCGACGTTCCTGCACGTGCCCTCGCCGGTCCTGCTCCGCCAGTACCTCGACGCCGGGGTCCGGCGATTCGTCTTCGAGGGAGCCGAGTGCGGCGGACACGTCGGCCCGCGGCCGAGTTTCGAGCTGTGGGAGGAACAACTGGCCGTCCTCGACGGCGCGAAGGACGTCGAGGTGCTCTTCGCGGGCGGCATCCACGACGCCCGCTCGGCGGCCATGGTCGCCGCGATGGCCGCGCCGCTCGACGCCGCCGGCGTCCTGATGGGCACCGCGTACCTCTTCACCGAAGAAGCCGTGACGCACGGCGCGATCACCGGGCTGTTCCAGGAACGCGCGCTCGCCGCGGACACCACCGTGACGCTGGAGACCGCGCCGGGCCACCGCACGCGGTGCCTGCCGAGCCCGTACACGGCGGAATTCGAGCAGGTCAAAGCCGGTCTGGGTGACACGCCCGAAGCGTGGCAGCGGCTGGAGGAGCTGAACACCGGACGGCTGCGCGTCGCCAGCAAGGGCGTCCGCCGTGACGGCGAGGCGCTGGACGCCGCCACCCAGCTGGCCGAGGGGATGTTCATGGCGGGCGAGGTGGCCGTCCTGCGGGACCGCCGGACGACGATCGCCGAGCTGCACCGCGAGGTGACCGCCGGGAAGACGTTCGGCCGCCCCGAGGCGCCGGTGACGGACTCCGGCGACATCGCGATCATCGGCATGGCCTGCACGTTCCCCGGGGCGCGCGACCTGCCGGCGTTCTGGTCGAACATCCTCCGGGGCGAAGACGCCGTCACCGAAGTCCCCCGCGACCGCTGGGACCCGGACGTCTACTTCGGACAGTCGACGTCGAAGTGGGGCGGCTTCCTGCCCGCGCTGGACGTCGACCCGCTGGCGTACGGTATCCCGCCGTCGGCGATGGGCAGCATCGACCCGGCGCAGCTGGTGTCCCTGGAAACCGCGCGGCGCGCCCTCGCCGACGCCGGGTACGCGAACCGGGACTTCGACCGCGAGCACACGAGCGTCGTGTTCGGTGCGGAGGCGGGCGGCGACCTGGCGAACGCGGGCACGCTGCGGTCCCTGCTCGACGGCTACCTCGACGAAGTGCCGCCCGAACTGCTCGCCCAGCTGCCCGAGCCGACCGAGGACACCTTCCCGGGCACACTGGCCAACGTCATTTCCGGGCGGGTCGCGAACCGGCTCGACCTCGGCGGCGCGAACTACACGGTGGACGCCGCGTGCGGTTCGTCGCTGGCCGCGCTCGACCTCGCGGCGAAGGAGCTGCGGGCGGGAACGAGCTCGCTGGTCCTGTGCGGCGCGGTCGACCTGCACAACGGGATCCACGACTACCTGATGTTCACGTCGGCGGGAGCGCTGTCCCCGACGGGCCGCTGCCGCCCGTTCGACGCGGCGGCCGACGGCATCGCGCTGGGCGAAGGGGTGGCGTGCCTGGTGCTCAAGCGCCTCTCCGACGCCGAGCGCGACGGCGACCGGATCTACGCGGTGGTCAAGGGGGTCGGCGCGGCCAGCGACGGCAAGGCGCTCGGCTTGACGGCGCCCCGCCCGGAAGGCCAGCGCCGCGCGCTGGAGCGCGCCTACCGGGACGCGGGAGTGTCCCCGGTGGACGTCGGGCTGGTCGAGGCCCACGGCACGGGAACGGTGGTGGGCGACGCAACGGAGCTGCGGACGCTGACCGGCTTCTTCACCGAGGCCGGCGCCGAGGCGGGTTCGTGTGTGCTCGGATCGGTGAAGAGCCAGATCGGCCACACGAAGTGCGCGGCGGGACTGGCGGGGCTGATCAAGGCGGCGCTGGCGCTGTGGCACGAGGTGGTGCCGCCGACACTGCACTTGAGCAGGCCGAACGACGCTTGGGACGCGGCGGCGAGCCCGTTCACGTTCACGACGGCGGCGCGGCCGTGGGCGAACCCGGCCCGGCTGGCGGGGGTGAGCGCGTTCGGCTTCGGCGGGACGAACTTCCACGCGGTCCTGGGCGCGGCGCCGGTGGCCCCGGACCGCGGGCACGGTCTGCGCGACTGGGCACCGGAGGCGGAGCAGGCCTTGGCCGGGCTCGAACACGCGACGGCGGAGAAGGGGAAGCCCGCAGCCGATCCCGGCAAGATCGCCTTCCTCTTCCCCGGTCAGGGCAGCCAGCGCACCGGCATGCTCGCCGAGCTCTTCGTGCACTTTCCCGGACTCGCCGAAGTCCTCCGCCTCGCGCCCGACATCGCCGCCACGGCTTTCCCGCCGAAAGCCTTCACCGCCGAGGCCGTCGAGGCGCAAGAAACCGCCCTCACCGACACCCGCGTGGCCCAGCCCGCGCTCGGGCTGGTCGAAATCGCCGTCGCGAAGCTGCTGGCCGAGCTCAACGTCCGCCCCGACTTCCTGGCCGGGCACAGCTATGGCGAACTCGTCGCCCTCTCCGTCGCCGGTGCCTTCGACACCGAGACCCTCGTGCGCCTCAGCCGGGCCCGCGCACAGGCCATCGCCCAGGTCGCCCGGCCCGGGACAATGGCGGCCGTCAAAGCGAAGCGGGACTTTCTCACCGCCACGCTCATCGGCCCCGATGTCGTCGTCGCCAACCACAACGCTCCCGAGCAGGTCGTCGTCTCCGGGCCCGTGCCCGCGGTCGAACGCGCCATCCGGCGGCTCCGGGAAACCGGCATCACCGCCCAGCGGATCCCCGTCGCCTGTGCCTTTCACAGCCCGCTCGTCGCCGGCGCGGGGGAGGTCTTCGCCCGGGAACTCGCCCGCGAAACAGTGACCACGCCGCGAAAGCCCGTGTGGGCCAACCGGACCGCGAAGCCGTACCAAGACGACGTCCGCGATGAACTGGCCGCGCAAATCGGTGCCCCGGTGCGGTTTCTCGACCAGATCGAGGCCATGTACGCGGCCGGGGCGCGCACTTTCGTCGAAGCCGGACCCGGCCGGGTCTTGTCGCGGCTGGTGACGGACATCCTCGGCGACCGGCCGCACACCGTCGTCGCCTGCGGGCCCGACCTCCCCGGGTTCCTGACCGCGCTGCGGCACCTCGCCGAAGCCGGCGTCGACGTCCGGACCGGACGGCTGGCCCGGCCGAAGCCGCCCGAACCGGCGCCGACCGCCTGGGCCGTCGACGGGCGGTCCGTCCGCGCGCCCGGCTCCGACACGCCCGCCCTGCCCCCGGCCCGACGAATCCGGAGTACCGCCATGACCCAGCCCGCGCCCGGCCGTGACCAGGCGATCGTGGACTTCCTGCGCACCACCCGCGAGCTCGTCGCCGCCCAGCGGGAGGTCATGCTCGGCTACCTCGGCCGCGCACCTGGGCAAGCGCCCGCCCCGGTTCCGGTACTGCTCGAAGAACCACAGCCACAGCCGGAACCCGAACCGGTGGCCGAAAGCCCGGCCGACGTCCTCGGCACGGTGATCGGCGTGATCAGCGAGCGCACCGGCTACCCGGCCGAGATGATCGCCGGGGACCTCGACCTCGAAGCCGACCTGTCGATCGACTCGATCAAGCGCACGGAGATCGCGGGCACGCTGCTGGCTCGGCTGGGGCTCCCGGCCGACGACCGCACCGACCAGCTCAGCCGCGACCGGACGGCGAACTCCCTCACCGCGCACCTCGAAAGCTGGCTGAACCCCACGCCGGCCGCGGAAGTACCCACCCGGTACCGGCTCGAGCGGGTACCGGTGCCGCTCGACCCGGATCCCACGCGGCTGCGCGGGAAGTCCGTGGCCGCGCCGGACGACGCCGTGTGCGCCGCCTTCGCCGCCGCCGGGGCAAAGGTCGTCACCGGGGACGCGGACATCACCGTCCTGTTCGCCCGCGACCTCACGGAGGTGTTCACCCGGCTCAAAGCGCTGCGGGGGACCGTCCTCGTGGCGGCGGAGCCGGACACCGTGCCCGGGCTCCGGGGCCTGGTGCGGTCGGCCGCGCTGGAGCGCGACGGCGTGACGCGGCTCGTCGAGGTCACCCAGGACGTCGCCAAGGTGCTGGTCGACGAAGCCCTCAGCGCCGGGCCGTCCGTGGTCGGGCACGACGAGGGTGGCCGCTTCACCATCGAGCCGCGGCCGGCCGATCTGCCGTCGATCGCCTACGCCGGTGCCGGTCCGGGCGGCGGTGAGCTGGCCGCGCTCGGGCTCGGCCCGGAGTCGGTGGTGCTGCTGATCGGCGGGGCCCGCGGGATCACCGCCCATGCGGCGGTCGCGTTCGCCGCCTCCGGCGCCCGGATCGAACTCGCCGGGCGCACGCCGTGGCCCGGCGAACCCGACGACCTGCCTGCCGATCCCGCCGCGATGCGGGCGGTGCTCGCCGGCCGTGGCGGCGCGGTGGCCGACATCGAACGCCGGGTGCGGACGGTGCTGGCCCAGCGCGAGATCGGCCGGACCCTCGACCAGATCCGCGCCGCCGGCGGTGAGCCGGCCTACCACCCGCTCGACGTACGCGACGCGGATGCGGTCCACCAGCTGATCAAGGGCTTCGACGGCCGGCTCGACGGCGTCGTCTTCGCCGCCGGCGTCCTCGACGACAAGCTGATGGCGGACAAGGACGAGCAGTCGTTCCGGACCGTCGTCGAGACCAAGGTGGAGGGTGCGAGAGCCCTCCTCGGTGCGTTGGCGGGCAGCGAACCGCGGTTCGTCGCCTTCTTCGGCAGCATCGCCGCGGTGCTCGGCAACCGCGGCCAGACCGACTACGCCGCCGCCAACGACGCGCTCGAGACCCTCGGGACGACCTGGCCGGGCCGGGCGGTGACCGTCCACTGGGGACCGTGGGCGCCGGCCGGCGACCACGGCGGCATGGTGTCGCCGGAGCTGGCCCGCGAGTACGAACGCCGTGCCGTCGCCCTGCTCGACCCGGCCGAGGCCACCGCGGCCCTGCTGCGCGAACTCACCTACGGCACGGACCGTTCGGTGCTGTACACGGCGTCGTTGTGGTGAGCCAGGAGCCGGCCGCGATCGTCGGCATGGGCGTGTTCCTGCCCAGCGCGTCCACAGTGGACCAGTACTGGCGGAACCTGGTGGACGGCGCCGACGCCGTCACCGAAGTGCCGCCGCACCGCCGGGACACCGGCTTCCACGGCCGGGACGGCACCGCACCGGACCGCACCCACGGCCGCCGCGGCGGCTTCACCCCGGACACCCTGGAGTTCGACCCGGTCGCCCACGGCGTCCCGCCGACCTCCCTCGAGGGCACCGAACCGGACCAGCTGACGGCGCTGGCGGTCGCCGTCGGCGCGGTCGCCGACGCCGGTGGCCTCGGCCGGCTCGGCGACCCCGAGCGGATCGGCGTCGTGCTCGGCCGCGGCGGGTACCTCTCGCCCGGGCTGCAGGGCTTCGACCAGCGGGTCCGCACCGTCCGGCAGATCACCCGCACGGTCGGCGAGCTGCTGCCGTCGGCCGGCCCGGCCGTGCTCGAACGGCTGCGGACGGCGCTGCTGGCACCGCTCGGCGAGTTCCGGCCGGAGACCGCCGCCGGGCTGGTGCCGAACCTTGCCGCGGCCCGCGTAGCGAACCGGCTCGACCTCGGCGGCCCGGCGTACACGGTGGACGCCGCCTGCGCGTCTTCGCTGGTCGCCGTCGACCAGGCGATCGGCGAGCTGACCCGCGGCCGCTGCGACGCCGTCCTCGCCGGTGGCGCCCACCAGACGCAGGACGACACGCTGTGGTCGCTGTTCACCCAGCTCGGCGCGCTGTCGCCGAGCCAGCGGATCAGCCCGCTGTCCCGCGCCGCCGACGGCATGCTCATCGGCGAGGGCACCGCGATCGTCGTGCTCAAGCGGCTCGCCGACGCCCGCCGCGACGGCGACCGCGTGTACGCCGTGATCCGCGGCAGCGGCACGTCGAGTGACGGGCGCGGAGCGAGCCTGCTCAGCCCGTCCGTCGCCGGGCAGACCCTCGCCCTGCGCCGGGCCTGGGCGGGTCACGACCCCGCGGAAATCGGCCTGCTGGAGGCCCACGGCACCGCCACGCCCGCCGGGGACGCCGCCGAGCTGACCACCGTCGCCGACGTCTTCGGCCCGGCGGACGGGCCGCGCGCGGTGATCGGCTCGGTCAAGTCGATGATCGGGCACACCCTGCCGACCGCCGGCGTCGCCGGGCTGATCAAGGTGGCTCTCGCGCTGCACCACGGCGTCCTGCCGCCGACGTTGCACTGCGCCGACCCGAACCCGCTGCTCGACAAGACGCGCTTCCGGGTGCTGGCCGAGGCCGAGCCGTGGGGCGCGCTGCCCCGCGTGGCCGCGGTCAACGCGTTCGGCTTCGGCGGGGTGAACGCCCACGTCGTGCTCGAGGCCGGTGACTCGGCACCGAAGCGGCGCGTGCGCGTCGACGAGCCGGAACGCGTGCTGCGCCTGGCCGCGCGCACGCCGGCGGAACTGCTGGACCAGCTCGACCGGCCCGGCACCGGCGACGGTCCGTGCCGGATCGGGATCGTCGGCCCGGACGAGCGGAAGCGGGCCGCGGCCCGCCGGGTGCTCGCCAAGGTGGCGGCCGGAGGCCGGCCGTGGCACGGTGCCGGCGACGTCTGGTGCAGCGTCGACCCGCTCCTGCCGGACGGGAAGACCGTGTTCGTCCACCCGGGACTGGAAGCCGGCGCCGCACCGCGGCTCGACGACGTCGCCGGGCACTTCGGGCTCGACCGTCCACCGTGGTCGACGGCGAACGTGCTCGAGCGGGCGGCGAGCGTGTCGGCGGCCGGGCTGCTGCTCGGCGAGGTGCTGGGGCGGCTGGCGATCCGGCCGGACGCGCTCGCCGGCCACAGCGTCGGGGAGTGGACCGCGATGCGGGCCGCCGGGATGTACACCGCGGCGCCGGAGGCGTTGGCGCGGTACTGGCCGGACGGCTTCGCGCTGCCGGAAGCGGACTACCTCGTGCTGGGTGCTCCGGCGGCGCGGGTGACCGAGCTGCTGCCCGGCGACCTCGTCGTCTCCCACGAGAACGCGGCCCGGCAGACGATCGTGTGCGGCCCACCGGACGCCGTCGCGGAGTTCGCCGCAACCTGCCGTGGTGCCGGGATCGTGGCCACGACGCTGCCGTTCCGCTCCGGCTTCCACACCCCGCTGATGGAACCGCACCTCGCGCCCTTCGAGCGGCTCGTCGCGGACCTGGACCTGCGCGAACCGGCGCTGCCGGTGTGGTCGGCGACGACCGCGCGGCCGTACCCGGCGGCTCCGGACGACGTCCGCCGGCTCTACCTGGACCACCTGCTGCGCCCGGTCCGGTTCCGGGCGCTGACCGAGGCCCTGCACGATGCCGGGTTCCGGGTGTTCGTGCAGGTCGGCGCCGGCCAGCTCGGCTCGTTCGTCACCGACACGCTCGGCGAGCGGCGGCACCTGGTCGTCGCGGCCGCGTCCGGCGGCCGGCCGGGGCTCGCGCAGCTGCGCCGCGCCGCGACCGCGTTGTGGGTCGAAGGCGGCAGCCCGGACTTCGCCGCGCTCGAACCACGGCGGATCCGGCTCGCCACCGGGAACTCCCTGCTGTCGCTGGGGGAATCGGCCCGCGGCCTGCTCGACGACCGCGCACTGCCGGAACTGCCCGCCGGGACACCGGACGCGATCGTCGCCGAGTTCACCGCGTTGCTCACCGAAACCCGCCAGGCCGCGGCGGACGTCGTCGCGGCCGCCCACCGCCGCGTCGAGTCCACTGTGGACGTATCGCTGGCGGCGATGCCGTACCTGCGTGACCACCGGTTCTTCCGGCAGCGCGACGGCTGGCCCGACGAAACCGACTTCCGGCCGGTGGTGCCCGCGACGACCCTGGTGGACCTCGCCTGCCGGGCCGTCGAACGCACCTGGCCGGGCACGACGGCGGTCGCGGTGCGGGACGCCGTGTTCTCGCGCTGGCTGATCGCGGCCCCGGCGCAGCGGGTGCCGCTGTCGATGAGCCGCGACGACGACCACGTGACCGTCGAGATCGGACCGTACGCGCTGATGACCGTCGAGCTGGGGGCGTTCGGGCCGCCACCGGCGCGGACTGCGGTGCCCGGGCCGGAGACCGCGCCGCCGCTGAGCGCGGCCGAGGTCTACGCGCGGCGCGAGATGTTCCACGGCCCGGCCTACCAGGGCCTGGCCCGGCTGACCGGCCTCGGCGAGCAGCACATCCGCGGCGAACTGGTCGTCCCCGAAGCACCGGGCGGGCTGCTCGACAACGTCGGCCAGCTGCTCGGCTGCTGGCTGATGGCGACCCGGTCCGACGACCTGCTCGCCTTCCCGCGCTCGATCGGCCGGCTGACCTGGTACGGCCCGGAACCGGCGCCGGGCACGCGCGTCACCTGCCAGGTGCGGGTCCGGCTACCGCGGCCCGACGTCCTCGAAATGGACGCGGAGCTGGTGCGGGACGGCCGGGTGCTGGCCCGCATCGAAGGCTGGCGGGACGTCCGGTTCCCCTGCGACCGCGCGGCCCACCGCGTCTACGCGTTCCCGGCGGAGCACCTGCTGGGGGACGTTCGGGACGACGGCTCGGTCGCCGTCACCGACCGCTGGCCGACGGTCGCCGCGCGGGACATCTACGCCGGGATCTACCTCGGCGCGGCCGAACGCGCGGAGTTCGCCGCCGTGCCGCCGCGTCAGCAGCGCGGCTGGCTGCTGAGGCGGATCGCCGTGAAGGACGCCGTCCGGGCCCGGCTCGGCGAACCCGTCTACCCGGCGGAGATCCGCGTCCACGACGACGGCACGGTGTCCGGCCGGCACCGGGACCTGCCGCGCTTCGCCGTCACGGTCGAGCTGAGAGGGGACACCGCCATCGCACACCACAGGAGTACGCCATGACCATCGACCACGCGTCCGCCACCTTCGACGTCGTCGCCGAGCTGCTCGCCGAGCTCGTCGGCGACGCCGAGGTGCTGGGCATCGAGATCACCCCGGACACGACGTTCCACGAGGACCTGCAGCTGGAGAGCATCGACCTGGTGACCTTCGCGAGCATCCTCGCCGAGCACTTCGGGGCGGACGTCAACCTCGCCGAGTACCTGGCGGAGCAGGACCTCGACGACGTCATCGGGCTGACCGTCGGCGACATCGCCCGGTTCGTGGGGGAGCGCACATGCCCACGATGACCGTCAACGGGCTGCGCACGAACGTGCAGCTCGTGCCCGCCGGCGGCACCGAGACGGTGGTGTTCCTGCACGGCATGGGCACCGACAGCCTGGCGAGCTTCTACCTCACCCTGGCGCCGCCGGTGGCGGCCGCCGGCATCGACGTGATCAGCTACGACCTGCGCGGGCACGGCAAGACCGAGCGGCCGGAGCGCGGGTACACCCTCGGCGACTTCGTCGCCGACCTCGACGACCTGCTGCGGCAGCTCGGCGTCGACCGGCCGGTGCACCTGGTGGGCAACAGCTTCGGTGGCACGCTGGCCTACAGCTACGCCGTCGCCCGCCCGGACCGCGTCCGCAGCATCGTGTGCATCGAATCCGAGCCCGCGACCGAGGTCTGGGCGGAGAAGATGAGCGCGATCCTCGCGCACACCGTGCGGTTCCTGCAGGTCGAGGAGAGCTTCGACTGGATCGAAGCGAACTTCAGCGCCCACCACCGGCGGCTCGCGCGGATGGCGGCCGAGCGGATCACGTCGACGAAGATGGCCGAGGAGGTGCCGCTCGGGCCGTTGCTCACCTGGGAGCAGGTGGCGGCGATCGGCTGTCCCGTGCTGTCCATTTTGGGCAGTCACGGCTACCAGGCCGACGACCTCGAGGCGCTGACGTCGGTGCTGCCGCACGGCGAGCTGCACGTGTTCGAGGGGCAGGGCCATTCGGTGCTGGTGGAGCAGCACCGCGAGGTGCGCGAGCTGGTGCTGAAGTGGATCGAACGGCACGCGGCGTGAGGTTCCTGCTGGTCGTGCCGCCGCTGGCCGGGCACGTGGCGCCGCTGCGCGGGGTGGCTTCGGTGCTTTCTTCGCGGGGCCACGAGGTGACCTGGTGCGGCCCGGAGCCGGAACTGTCCACTTTGGTCGACGGCCGGGTGTTCCCGGCGGGGGATTCGGTCCCGTTCGCGCCGGAGCTGCGGCCGCCGGGGCTGCGCGGGTTCGCCGCGTTGAAGTACCTGTGGGAGTCGTACCTGGTGCCGCTGGCCGACGCGATGGCGCCGGGGGTGGCGGCCGCCGTGGCGGCTTTCGAGCCGGACGTCGTGGTCGTCGACCAGCAGGCGATGGCGGGGGCGCTGGTGGCCGCGCGGTGCGGGCTGCCGTGGGCGACGTCGGCGTCGACGTCCACCGAGCTGGCCGACCCGCTGGCGGCGTTGCCGAAGATCGCGTCCTGGGTCGGCGACCTCCAAGCGGGCCTGTGCGCCCGGCACGGCGTGCTGTTCGGCGACCTGCGGTTTTCCCCTCATCTGGTGCTGGCGTTCACGACCCGCGCCCTGGCCGGGGCCGGCCGGCCGGCGGTTCCGGTGTCCTACGTCGGGCCGGTCCTGCCGGCCGGCCCGGGCGAGTGGTCCGGTGTGGACGGACGCCCGCTGGTCGTGGTGACGCTGGGAACGTCGAATGCGGCGGCCGGGGTGCGGTTCCTGGCCGAGAGCGTCGACGCGCTGGCCGGGATGCCGTCCGTGCAGGGGCTGGTGGTGGACCCCACGGGCGAGCTGGTGAGCGAAAGCGTGCTGCTGGCGCGGCGCATCCCGCAGGTGGCGGTGTTCGCCCGCGCCTCGGTGGTGGTCTGCCACGGCGGCCACAACACGGTGTGCGAAGCCTTGGCGGCCGGGGTGCCGCTGGTCGTCGCCCCCATTCGCGACGACCAGTCGATGCTGGCCCAGCAGGTGGTCGCGGCCTCGGCGGGGGTGCGGCTGCGGTTCGACCGAGCGAAGGCGGGCGACATCCGCGAGGCGATCGAATCGGCCGGGCAGTACCGCCCCGGTGCGGAGAAGATCCGCGAATCGTTCGAAGCGGCGGGTGGGGCGGAAGAGGTCGCGACGCGGCTGGAGTCGCTGGGTTAGGTGCGGCTGCGGAAGGTGCGGGCGGCCAGGGTGGCGCCCGCCACCGCGGCCACCGCCGCGATCAGCAGCGCCACCGGGAGGGACCAGCCGAGCGGGCGGGCCAGGGCCAGCGCGCGGGTGGCGTCGATCGCGTAGGTCAGCGGGTTGACCGCCGAAACCGCGCGGACCCACGCCGGCATCGTGTCCAGGGGCATGTACGCGCTGGACGAGAACATCAGCGGGAACATCACCACGAACGACGCCGCCTGAAGCGTCTCCGCCTTGCGCAGCCACGTCGTGATCGCCACGAACACCCAGCTCAGGCACCAGCCGACGACCAGCGTCAGCACCAGGGCCAAGCCCAGGCCGAGCACCCCGCCCGCCGGGCGGAAGCCCAGGAAGACCACGCTGGCCAGGGCTGTCACCAGCAACTGGACACCCAGCCGCGCGGAATCCGCCAGGGTACGGGCCACCAGGACCGAAAACAGCGAGATCGGCAGGCAGCGCAGCCGTCCGGTGAAGCCGCCGTAGATCTCCGCCAGCAGGCCCGCGCCCGAGCTCATCGCCGTCGTCATGGCGATGTTGACCAGCGTCGCCGGCACCAGGAAGTTCACGTAACCCTGGTACGCCGCGACGCCCGGCAGCGCGCCGACGCCGCTGAACACCTGGCTGAACAACAGCAGCAGCACCACCGGCTGCAGCAGGCCGAAGAAGACCAGCCGGCGGTCGCCGAACGCCGTCCGCAGCGAACGGGCCGTCAGCACACGGACCTGTGTCCAGAAGCCGGATTCCGGCCAGGCCGCGGGGTCGCCGAGCGCGGCGACGGCCGCGCGGTGCCGGCTCTGTGTCATCCGAAACTGGGTCATGACGCCGCCGTCCGGTGCAGTGAAAGGTAGACGTCGTCGAGCGTCGGCTCGGTCACCGTCAGGTCCCGCAGCGGTGCGCCCGCCGCGTCGAGCGCGCGCACCACCACCGGGATGTCACCCGGGCCGGACAACGGCACGGTGAGCACCAACCCGGTGCGCCCGGCCGCGAAACCCAGTCGCGACAACGCGTCCGCCGCGCGGCGCAACGCCAGTTCGGTGCCGAACGTGAGGGTCGCCGTCCGGGTGCCGAGCCGGGCCTTCAGCTGCGCCGGCGTCCCCGACACGGTGATGTGCCCGAGGCCGAGGACGACGACGTGATCGGCCAGCCGGTCCGCTTCCTCGAGGTACTGCGTGGTGAGCACGACGGTGGTGCCGCGCGCCGCGAGGCCCTCGACGATCGTCCACAACCCGGCCCGGCTGACCGGGTCGAGGCCGGTGGTCGGCTCGTCGAGGAAGAGCACCTGCGGCGCGCCGACCAGGCCCGCGGCCAGGTCCAGCCGCCGGCGCATCCCGCCGGAGTACGTCCCGGCCGGGCGGTCGGCCGCCTCTTCGAGACCGAAGGCCGCGATCAGTTCGGTGGCCCGGGCGAGCGCCTGTCGCGGTCTCGCGCCCAGCAGCCGGGCGATCAGCACGAGGTTCCCGCGGCCGGACAGGGCGTCGTCGACCGCGGCGAACTGCCCGGTCACCCCGATCCGCCGCCGGACCGCCCGGCCGCGCTGCACGACGTCGTAACCGCAGACGCGGGCGGTGCCCGCACTCGGCCGGACGCGCGTGCTGAGGATGTCGATCAAGGTGGTCTTCCCGGCGCCGTTGTGGCCGAGGACCGCCAGCACCGCGCCGCGAGCGACGGTGAGGCTGATCCCGGCGAGCGCGGTGACTTCGCCGTACTGTTTCGCGAGGTCCGTCACGGCGATGACCGGCTGGTGCATGGCCGCTCCTTTCCTGCCCCGGAAAAAGGTATCCGGACTGCGCCGCGTAGATCAAGAAGATTGCCGTCATCCGCCTCGGGTATGACAGTTTTCGCGGAACCGGATAGCACCCGCGTGATAAGGCCTGACCTGCGTGACTCTTCCGGGCCGGGGCGATCTCCTGCGCGTGACAAAGAATCGCGGGTGGCTTGTTCGCCCGGAAACACGGAGGTAGCTTTGCCGAAATTCCCCCATTTCCCGAGGTGACGACCCGTGAAGTTTTCGTGGAAGTCGAGAAAGCCCGCCTTCGGCCTCGCCGCCGTGACCGCCGCGGGGGTCGCGGCGGCCGTCGCGCTCGTCGGGGCGGGCCCGAGCCAGGCCGCGCCGGTGAGCCTGACTCTCAACTACAACTGCCCGTTCCCGCTGATCGGCGACCAGGTGCTGTCGGTGAAGATCGACACCAACCTGCCCGACAACGCCGTCGCGGGTGCCTCGTCGACGCCGATCACCTTCGACGTCGACGTCACCGTGCCGGAGACCGCCACCGAGGGCCTCGCCCTGGTCGGTGCAGCGTCGCTGGACGGCTCGGCGAAGGCGGCGGCCGTGCTCAAGTACCCGGTCGACAAGACGCTGAACCTGAACCTGCCGCTGACGATCGCGTCGACGCCGGTGCCGCCGTCGGGCGCGTTCCACGTCAAGAGCAGCGGCAAGGCGCCGGCGGTGACGTTCCCCAGCCCCGGCACCGCGTCGGTGACGGTCGGGAACTTCAGCACCACGATGACCCCGCGCACCGCGGACGGCCAGCCGACCGACCTCGGCACGTTCACCTCGGACTGCGTCGCGGTCCCGGGCCAGAACCAGCAGCTGGGCACGTTCGAGATCAAGCCGGCGGGCGGCACGACGACGCCCACCACGCCCACGACGCCGACCACGCCCACCACGCCGACGACGGAGCCCACGACTCCCACGACGGAACCGACGACTCCGACCACGGAGCCGACGACTCCGACGACGGAACCGACGACTCCGACCACTGAGCCGACGACTCCGACCACGGAACCGACGACTCCCACGACGGAGCCCACGACTCCGACCACCCAGCCGACGACTCCGACGACCGAGCCGACGACCTCCACCACGGAGCCGACGACTCCGACCACCCAGCCCACTACTCCGACCACCGAGCCGACCACGCCGACGACGGAGCCCACGACTCCTACGACGGAGCCGACGACTCCGACGACGGAGCCCACGACGCCGACGACCCAGCCGACGACGCCGACCACCCAGCCGACGACCCCGACGACCCAGCCCACGAACCCGCCGGGCGGCATCGAGGTCAAGTACTCCGTGCAGGGCAAGTCGGTCCTCAAGCAGCTGCACGCCACGCTGCCGCTCGGTCCCGGCACCCTGGACGCGAAGCTGGACGCGGCGTCCGGCAAGTTCGGTGCCCAGCTCGCGCTGCCGAAGTCGGACGTCCACTTCCGCGTGCTCGGCTTCGTCCCGGCGTCCGCGACCGTGAAGCTCGACCAGGTCGGCGCGATCAACGGCACGCTCACCGCCGGTGCGGTCAAGGCGAACGCCCAGGTGGACGTCCAGCTCACCAAGGTCCGCGTGTTCGGCTTCCCGATCCTGTCGTCGAAGTCGTGCCACACGGTCAAGCCCGCCGACGTGCCGCTGACCTCGGCGCCCGGCTTCGACCCGCTCAAGGGCGGCAAGCTGACCGCGACCTACGACATCCCGCGGTTCACCGGGTGTGGCTTCCTGACCGGCCTGATCACCGGCATCACCTCCGGCCCCGGCAACCAGCTGGACATCACCCTCACCAAGAAGTGAAGGAACCTCGTTCGATGAAGAAGTCCGGATGCTGACCCGGCTCTCGCTGGTGCTGGCACTGGCCGCGGTTTCGCCCGGCGCTGCGGAAGCGGCGCCGGGGGAAACCGCCCCGGCGGCGCAGGCCACGCAGATCCCCTTCGGATTCACCCTCGGGGACGCGCAGCAGCCGACCACGAGCCACGTGGCCAAGCTCGGCTCCGACATCGCCTTCCCGCCGGGCACCTTCGACGGCGCACTGGGCGGCCTCACCAGCACCGTGCCGATCACCGGGAAGCTGGCCATCCCGCCCACCGACGGCTACTTCGTCGCGTTCCGGTTCATGGCCACCACCGGCCGGGTCGAGATCGTCCCGGACGGCGATGCCGCGGGAACGGCCACCGTGCACACCGGCAAGGACAAGGACTGCAAAGCCACCCAGACCAACATCTGCGCCGACACGGACGTGACCGCGAAGGTGTTCATCAAGCTCTCGGACGTCAAAGTGGACGGACGGCCCCTCGACGTCGGGCCGGACTGCCGGACCGCTCAGCCCGCGGCGGTCACCATCAAGGCGCTGGTGCCGATTTCGCTGCCCGCTCCGCCGGTGAAGGTGACGTCGACCTTCACCACGCCCGCGTTCGCCGGGTGCGTCGGGCACGAGGACGTCAGCCGCCTGCTCACCGGCCTGGTTTCGGGGCCGGGCAACACCTTCGTCTCGAACCTGACGCTGCGCTGCTTCAGCACCGGGTGCAAGCAGCCATGACGACTTTCCTCAGCGAAGCGCCGCAGAAGGCCGCGAACGGCCTGCGCGAGTTCGGCCGGATGTGCGCGATGGGCCTCGACGTCCTGCTCGCCATGCTCCGCCGCCCGTACCAGGTGCGGGAGTTCGTCCTGCAGTTCTGGTTCATCGCCAGCGTGTCGATCACCCCGGCGATCCTGGTGTCGATCCCGTTCGGCGCGGTCATTTCGCTGCAGCTCGGCTCGCTCACCAGCCAGATCGGCGCCCAGCAGTTCAACGGCGCGGCGAGCGTGCTGGCCGTCGTGCAGCAGGCCAGCCCGATCGTGACGACGCTGATCATCGCCGGCGCGGGCGGCAGCGCCATCTGCGCCGATCTCGGCGCGCGCAGCATCCGCGAGGAGATCGCCGCGATGGAGGTGCTCGGCGTCTCGCCGATCCACCGCCTGGTCGTGCCGCGCGTGCAGGCCGCCGTCGGGGTGTCCGTGCTGCTGAACGGCCTGGTCAGCGTGGTCGGCGTGCTCGGTGGCTACTTCTTCAACGTGATCATCCAAGGCGGCACACCCGG
Organism: Amycolatopsis sp. NPDC024027; assembly: GCF_040638975.1. Taxonomy (NCBI): domain Bacteria; kingdom Bacillati; phylum Actinomycetota; class Actinomycetes; order Pseudonocardiales; family Pseudonocardiaceae; genus Amycolatopsis; species Amycolatopsis sp. NPDC024027. The sequence continues at coordinate 145,092 of NZ_JBEZYY010000015.1, read as the reverse complement.
GGCGTACCTGGCCAGTTTCAACGCCCTCGCGCAGCTGCCGGACCTCGTCGTCAGCTCGATCAAAGCCGTCATCTTCGGCTACCTCGCCGGGGTCGTCGCGGCCTACCGAGGCCTGAACCCGAAGGGTGGTCCCAAGGGCGTCGGGGACGTCGTCAACCAGTCCGTCGTCATCACGTTCCTGCTGCTGTTCTTCGTCAACACCGTGCTCACCGCGCTGTACCTGCAGCTCGTCCCCGCGAAGGGAACCTGAGTGGCCATCCTCGGCAAACCCGGCGACCGGCTGTTCGACCTCGGCGACCAGCTGCTGTTCTACGTCCGCGCGCTCGCGGCCGTCCCGCTCGCCGTGACGCGCTATTTCCGCGAAGTCGTGCGGCTGCTGGCCGAAGTGACGTTCGGCAGCGGCGCCCTGGCGGTGATCGGCGGCACGATCGGCGTGATGGTCGGCCTGTGCGTGTTCACCGGTGTCACCGTAGGCCTGCAGGGCTTCAGCGCGCTGAACCAGATCAACATCTCGGCGATGACCGGCTTCCTGACCGCGTACTTCAACACGCGGGAGATCGCGCCGCTGGTCGCCGGGCTGGCCCTTTCGTCCACTGTGGGCAGTGGGTTCACCGCGCAGCTCGGTGCGATGCGGATCTCCGAAGAGATCGACGCCCTCGAAGTGATGGCCGTGCGGAGCATGCCGTACCTGGTCACCACCCGGATCGTCGCCGGCTTCATCGCGATCATCCCCCTGTACGTCATCGGGTTGCTGATCTCCTACCTCGGCTCGCGGCTGACCACGGTCGTCTTCTTCGGGCAGTCCGGCGGCACCTACGACCACTACTTCACGCTGTTCCTGCCGCCCGGCGACGTCCTGTGGTCGTTCGGCAAGGTGCTCGTCTTCAGCGTCGGCGTGATCCTGACGCACTGCTTCTACGGCTACCGCGCCAGCGGCGGGCCGGCCGGGGTCGGCGTCGCGGTCGGCCGGGCCGTGCGGACGTCGATCGTGCTGATCAGCGTGCTCGACCTGTTCCTTTCGCTGGCCATCTGGGGCGCGACGACCACGGTGAAGGTGTCCGGATGAGCCGGTTCCGCACGCAGCTCGCCGGGGTCGCCTTCCTCGGCGTGCTCGTCCTGCTCGGCTGGCTCGCGGTGGCCATCTACGACAAGGACTTCGACGATTCCGAGCTGGTGACGCTGCGGGCCGACCGCGTCGGCAACCAGCTCGCGCCGACCGCCGAGGTCAAGGTGAAGGGCGTCCCGTTCGGCGAGGTCCGGGCGGTGCGCAGCACCCGCGCGGGTGCCGAGATCGACCTCGCCCTCGACCCGGCCAAGATCGGGCTGCTGCCGGGGAACGTGTCCGCGCGGCTGCTGCCGAAGACGGTGTTCGGCGAGCGGTACGTCAACCTCGTATTGCCGGACAGTCCACAAGGGAAACTCCACGCCGGAGACGTCATCGCGCAGGACCGCTCCACCAACGCCATCGAGCTGGAACGCGTGCTCGGCGACCTGCTGCCGCTGCTGCGCGCGGTCCAGCCGCAGAAGCTCAACAGCTCCCTCGGCGCGATCTCGCAGGCCCTCGACCACCGCGGAAAGCCGCTGGGCGACAGCTTCGTCCAGCTGAAGGACCTCCTCGGGCAGCTGAACCCGCTGATGCCGCAGTTCAAGGCCGACGTCACCGCGCTGGCCGACGCGGCCGACGTCTACACGGGAGCCGCGCCGGACATCCTGCAGGCGCTGAGCGACCTGTCGACGACCGCGAAGACCATCGTGGACACCCGTGCAGACCTCGACAACCTCTACACGAGCGTCACCAGCGCCACCGGGCACCTGAACGAGTTCCTGCGGAAGAACAAGGACAACCTCATCGGCGTCTCGGCGGCGAGCCGGCCGACGCTGGAACTGCTTTCGCGCTACTCGCCGGAGTTCCCATGCCTGCTCGACGCGGTCAACCGGCTCAAGCCGCTGATGGAGAAGGCCCTCGGCAAGGGCACGAACGAGCCGGGCCTGCACGTGACGCTCTCCGTCCAGGACCCGCGCGAGAAGTACGTCCCCGGCCGGGACACCCCGCGCTTCGACGCCACCGGCGGGCCGAAGTGCTACGGCGGCGGTGCGGCGGCCGCCGCCGATGGCGACCTGGGGCCCGCGAACTCACCGAGCGAGCGGCAGCTCGTCGCCGAGCTGCTGCGGCCGGCGCTGGGTGACGTGCCGGACTGGAGCAGTGTCCTCATCGGACCGGCGCTGCGCGGGACGGAGGTGACCGTCCGATGAGGAGCGTCACCGGACCCGCTGTCAAGGGCCTGATCTTCTTCCTGGTCACCGCGACCGCGACCGCCGTGCTCGCGGTCACGATCGCCAACTCGAACGTGGGGGCGACGATCGGCTACACCGCCCGGTTCACCGACGCGACCTCGGTCAACCCCGGCGACGAAGTGCGGATGGCCGGCGTCCGGATCGGCCAGGTCGACTCGGTGCGGGTCGTCGAACACCGCCTCGCCGACGTCGGGTTCTCGGTCGGGCGCACGCACCGGCTCACCGCGTCGGCTTCGGTCACCATCCGCTACCGCAACCTGGTCGGCCAGCGGTACCTCTCGGTCGACCCCGGCGCCACCGACACGTCCCCGACCCTGGCCGAAGGCGCGCAGATCCCCTTGGAAAAGACCAAGCCGGCGCTCGACCTCACCGCGCTGTTCAACGGCTTCAAACCGCTCTTCCAGGCGCTGTCGCCGAACGACGTCAACCAGCTGTCGTTCGAGATCATCCAGGTCCTGCAGGGGGAGGGCAGCACGATCGACAGCCTGCTGCGGCACACGGCGTCGCTCACTTCCACCCTCGCCGGGAAGGACGCGCTGATCGGCCAGGTGGTCGGCAACCTCAACACCGTCCTCGACACGCTGAACGCCCAGGGCGACCAGTTCGACACGCTCGTCGACACCACCGCCCAGCTGGTCACCGGCCTCGCCGCCGACGCCAAGCCGATCGGGCAGGCCATCGGCGGCCTCGGCGAGCTGACCACGGCGACCGCCGGGCTGCTCGAGCAAGGGCGGCAGCCGCTCAAGGACAGCATCACCGCCCTCGGCGACCTGTCGAAGAACCTGGCCGACAACACCCCGGTGTTCCAGCAGTTCCTCGACAACCTGCCGAAGAAGCTCGACCGGATCGGCACGCTCTTCTCCTACGGCTCGTGGGCGAACTTCTACCTGTGCGCGGTGGAGACCGACGCGAAACCGGCGCCGGGCGGGCCCCCGCCCGGCATCCCCGTGACGGCTGCGAGGTGCCGGTGAAACCGCCCCGCATCAAGCCGTTCCGCAGCCGCGACCCGATCGCCGTCGGCGCGGTGACCGCGCTGGTCATGGCGCTGATCGGCAGCGCCACGTTCTTCTCCGACGACCTGCCGGTGCTCGGCGGCGGCACCACCTACCGGGCCGAGTTCCACGAGGCCGCCGGGTTGAAGCCGAACGACGAGGTCCGCGTCGCCGGGGTGAAGGTCGGCGAGGTCACCGACGTGCGGCTGGCCGGCGACCACGTCGAGGTGCTGTTCCGGGTCCGCGACACCTGGGTCGGCAACCGCACCACGGCGGCGATCAAGATCAAGACGCTGCTCGGGCAGAAGAACCTGGTGCTGGACCCGGTCGGCAACGGCGAGCTGAACCCCGACCAGCCGATCCCCGCCGAGCGCACGAGCTCGCCCTACGACGTCACCGCCGTCTTCAACGACCTGGCGAGCACGGTCGGGGCGATCGACACCGACCAGCTCGCGCAGGCGTTCCGCGTGCTGTCCGACACGCTCGGCGCGTCCGCTCCCAGCGACGTCAAGACGGCGTTCAACGGGATCGCCGCCCTGTCGCAAACGCTGGCGTCCCGCGACGAGGAGCTGGTGAAGCTGTTCCAGAACACCAACCAGGTGTCGAAGACGCTCGGGGAGCGCTCCGACCAGATCCAGGCCCTGATCCGCGACGGCAACACGCTGCTCACCGAGCTCAACGCCCGCAAGGACGCCATCGCGAAGCTGTTCACCGGCATCAAGAACCTCTCGATCCAGCTGCGCGGGCTCGTCGCGGAGAACCAGAAGACCCTGGGACCGGCGCTCGACCAGCTCGACCGCGTCGCCGGCGTGCTCCAGCGCAACCAGGGGAAGCTGGAGGACAGCCTCCGCCTGGCCGGCCCGTTCTACCGGCTGCTCGGCAACGCCGTCGGCAACGGCCGGTGGATCGACACCTACATCTGCGGGCTGATTCCCACCGGCACCACGCCGGGCAGCTGCCGGCCACCGAAGAACGGGGGACGCTGATGGCCCACCACCTCGCCGACCTGGGCGCCCAGGCCCGCCGCCGCACGCGGCTGCGGGCCCTCACCCTCGGCGTCGTGCTCGCGCTCGCGGTCTCGGCCGCCTGGCCCCTGGTCACCGCCCCGCGTGCGCGGACGCTGACCGGGTACTTCGCCGCCGCCGTGGGTATCTATCCGAACTCGGACGTGCGCGTCCTCGGCGTCGCCATCGGCTCGGTGTCCGAAGTGGAGCCGAACGGGACCGACGTCAAGGTGACCATGACGTTGCGGCCCGGCGTGCCGCTGCCCGCGGACGCCGGGGCCGTCGTCATCACCCCGAGCCTGGTCGCCGACCGGTACGTGCAGCTCACGCCCGTCTACCGCGGCGGGCCCCAGCTGGCCGACGGCGCGTCGATCCCCCGGGAGCGCACCGCGACGCCGGTCGAGGTCGACGACCTGCTGCACAGCCTCAACCAGCTGATGTCCGCGCTCGGACCGCAGGGCGCCAACAAGGACGGCGCGGTCAGCGACGTCCTGACCCGCTCGGCGGACTACCTGAACGGCACCGGGCAGACCATCGGCACGGCGATCAAGAACCTCGGCGAGTTCGCCCGCACGGCGAGCGACTCGAAGGACGACCTGTTCAATTCCGTCGACAACATCAGCAAGTTCACCGCGATGCTCGCCGCCAACGACGGCCAGGTCAAGCAGGCCATCTCCCAGATCGCCTCGCTCAGCAAGGTGCTGGCCGGCCAGCGAGACCAGTTCTCGGGCGCGCTGACCGAACTGACCCAGGCCCTGAGCGTCGTGCAGGGGTTCATCAAGGACAACCGCGGCAAGGTCCGGTCCGATGTGGACAAACTCGCCGACGTCACGAAGGTGCTCGTGAACCAGAAGAACTCCCTCGCCGAGGCGCTCGACGCGGCCCCGAACGCCCTGACGAACCTCCTGGGCGCCTACGACCAGGCGAACGGGACCATCGACGGCCGCGGCAACCTCCTCGAGTTCGCGGAGCCGAAATGAAGTCCCCGGTCAAGCTGGTCGCGGTGGTGACCCTCGCGCTGGTCACCACCGGCTGCGGCAGCGGCGTGAGCGTCTACGACATCCCGCTGCCGGGCGGCGCCGCGCTCGGCGACCACCCGATCCACGTGACCGCGAGCTTCACGAACGTGCTGGACCTGGTGCCGCAGTCCGGGGTCAAGGTCAACGACGTCCCGGTCGGCCAGGTCGTCCGGGTCGAGCTGGCCCCCGACGGGCACAGCGCGGTCGTCGACCTGCTGCTCAACGGCGACGTCGACCTGCCGGGCAACGCCGTCGCCCGGCTGCGGCAGGCCAGCATCCTCGGCGAGAAGTTCGTCGAGCTCGGCCCGCCGGACGACGCCACGCCGTCGGGCCGGCTCCTCGACGGCGCGGCCATCCCGCTCGATCGTTCGACGCTGACGCCCGAGATCGAGGAGGTCTTCGGGGCGCTGTCGCTGCTGCTCAACGGCGGCGGCGTGGCGCAGGTCCAGAACATCAGCCACGAGCTGAACGACGCCCTCGGCGGCAAGGAAACCGCGGCGCGCTCGCTCTTGTCCGATTTGGACACCTTCGTGCGGGGCCTCGACGAGCACCGGAACGAGATCACCCGGGCCATCGAGAGCGTCAACAAGCTCGCGGCCACGCTGAACGCGCACACCGATCAGATCACGACCACGCTGAACGGCCTGACGCCCGGCATCGGCGTGCTCAACCAGCAGCGGGACGCACTGGTCGGGATGCTCAAGTCGCTGGACGGGCTGACTTCGGTCGCCGTCGACACGGTGAACCGCAGCAAGGACGACCTGGTCGCCGACCTGCGCGCGCTGGAACCGCTGCTGCGGCGGCTGGCCGACTCCGGCGACAAGCTGCCCAAGGCGATGGAGATGATCTTCACCTTCCCGTTCCCGGACGCCGCCCTGGACGCGATCCGCGGCGACTACCTCAACGGCTTCCTCAAGGCGGGCCACTGATGCTGACCCGGTTCGTGCGCGTGCAGGTGACGATCTTCGTCGTCATCGCCGTCGTCGGTGTCGCCTACGTCGGCGCCACCTACGCCGGTCTCGACAAGGTGTTCTTCGACCGCGGCTACACCGTCACGGCGCAGTTCCCGACCGGTGGCGGCATCTTCACCAACGCCGAGGTCACCTACCGCGGGGTGCCGATCGGCCGCGTCGGCGAGCTGCGGCTGACCCCCGCCGGGATGGAAGCCGACCTCGAGATCGACTCCGGGACCGCGCCCGTCCCGGCCGACACCGAAGCCGTCGTCGCCGACCGGTCGGCCGTCGGCGAGCAGTACGTCGACCTGCGGCCGCGCACCGACGGCGGGCCGAAGCTGCACGACGGCTCGGTGATCACCCCGGCGGACACGAAGATCCCGCTGCCGGTCGACGTCGTCTTGTCGACAGTCGACTCGTTCGCGAACTCGGTGCCGAAACCCGCGCTGCGCACGGTCGTCGACGAGCTGTACAACGCGACGTCCGACGCCGGCCCGGCACTGGACCAGCTGGTCGGCCGCGGCATCGAGTTCGTGCAGGCGGCGAGCGCGCACGTCGCGCCGCTGACCCGGTTCGTCACCGACGCGCACACGGTGCTCGACACCCAGGTGCAGCAGGCCGGCGCGATCCGCGAGTTCGGTGCCAACGCGAAGCTGCTGGCTTCGACGCTGAAGCAGTCCGACGGCGACCTGCGCACGCTGATCCCGGCGGTTCCCGCGGCCGCGAACGAGGTCAGCGCGCTGATCCGCGACTCCGGCCCGAACCTGGGCGTGCTCCTGGCGAACCTGCTGACCACCGCGGACGTCCTGGAAGCCCGCCGGGACGGGCTCCGGCAGCTGCTCATCACCGCGCCGCAGGCGGTCGCCGCGGCCGGTGCGATCGTGCGGCCGGACGGCGTCCACATCGGACTGTCGCTGACCTTCTTCGACCCACCGCCGTGCACCACCGGGTACACGACGCCGTACCGCGACGGGCTCGACACGTCGGTCCGTCCGCTGAACACGGCCGCGCGCTGTGCGCTGCCGAAGGGCGACCCGACGAACGTGCGGGGCTCGCAGAACGCACCGGGAGGACGGCCGTGAGGATTTTCGCTGCGCTGGCCGCGGTCTTGGCGACCGTTGCGGCCGGGTGGTCGGGGTTCACCTGGTGGCAGGCGGCGCACGACGACGGTGTCGCGCGCGCGGTCGTCCGGGAAGAGGCCCTGCAGGCGGGCCGGACGGCGGTCGCCGCGCTGACCACTTTGGACTACCGGCGGGCCGCGCCCGGGTACCAGCACTGGCTCGACCTTTCCGGTGGCGCGCTGCACGACGAGCTGGCGGCCGACCGGCAGGGCAGTCTCGACCGGATCGCCCAGGCGAAGACCGTCACGACCGGGAAGGTGACCGACGCCGCGGTGACCGAAGTGGACACCGGTGCGGGCACGGCGAAGCTGATCGCCGCGGTCGAGCTGGTCGTGGCACCGGACGGCGGGGACGCCGTGACCAAGCGCAACCGGTTCCAGGCCGACCTGACGCGCGGGCCGGGCGGCTGGCGCGTCACCGGCCTCGGCCAGGTTCCCGTGGGGGAGGCACCATGACGGTTCCGACGAAGAAGCGGATCGTGAAGGTCGCGGGACGGCACCACGAGCCGGAACCCGCGCCGCCGGCGCCGGTTGCCGAGCCGCGGCGCCGGTGGCCGCTGGTGTTCGCCGCCCTCGCCGTCGTGCTGGCCGGGCTCGCCGGGTGGTTCACCCTCGAAACGCGGAGCACGAACGCCGTGGTCGCGCACAACAGCGCGCTGTCCGACGTCGCCGGTACCGCGGACGCCGCCAAGCAGATCAGTGCGGCGCTCGGCACGGTTTTCTCCTACCGCTTCGACGACCCGGCCAAGAGCGAGCAGGCCGCCAAGGAGGTCCTGACCGGGCCCGCGCTCGCGCAGTACGAACAGCTCTTCGGCCAGGTCCGCAAGCTGGCGGCCGAGCAGCAGCTCGTGGTCACCTCCACCGCCGTCGCGTCCGGGGTGAAGCTCCTGGACGGCGACCGCGCGGCGCTGCTGGTGTTCCTCGACCAGACCGGGACGAGAGGGGACGGGCAGCGCAGCACCGGCGCCGCCCAGCTGAGCGTCACGGCCGAGCGCGTCGCCGGGAAGTGGCGCGTCACCGGGATGTCCGCCGCCTGAGAATGCGCGAGGAACCATGACCCTTTCCGAGCTGCTGGCCTTCCGCGCCGCGGTGGCGGGCGAAGCGCCGGCCATGACCTGGTCCCGTCCGGTATCCACCTTGACCTGGGCCGAGCTGGACCGGCGCGTCACCGCCGTCGCCGCGGCCCTGCGCCGGGTCACCGAGCCGGGGCAGCGGGCGGCGATCCTCATCGCGCCGTCACCCGGCTACGTCGTCGCGTTCCTCGGCGCGCTTCGGGCCGGGCTGGTCGCGATCCCCGCCGGGCCCGACCGGCGGGCGCGTGTCCTCGCCGACGCCGAGCCGTCGATCGTGCTGGCGACCGCGGCCACCGTGCCCGCGATCCGGCGGTTCCTGGCCACTTTGGACACCTGCGGGCACCGGGTGCTCGCCGTGGACGCCGTTCCGGACGCTCCCGGCTGCGCCGAAGTCCCGGTCGCGCCTTCGGACGTGGCGTATCTGCAGTACCCGGGCGGGGTCATGGTCACGCACGCGAACGTGCTGGCCAATGCCCGGCAGGCGGCTCAGGTGCTGGGCGAATCCGCTGTGGTGACAGCGCTGCCGCCGAGCGATCCGCTGGGGCTGGTGCTCGGCGTGGCGGTCCCGATCGTCACGGGCCGCCCGGCGGTGCTGGGCGACGCGTCCGCTCCCGAGGCGCTGCGGGCGTGTTACGTCGTCGCCGAAGCGACCGCTCTGGTCGCCTGTGGACAGCCGGCCGGCCAGCTGGTCGCGATCGTCGGCCGCGACGGACGGCGGGTGCCCGCGGGCGACGTCGGCGAGATCTGGGTGAGCGGGCCGAACGTCGCCCGCGGCTACTGGAAGCGGCCCCAGGAGTCCGCGCGGGTGTTCTGCGCCCTCATCACCGGCGACGACGAACCGCGGTGGTGGCTGCGGACCGGTGACCAGGGCTTCCTGGACGTCGCCGGCGAGCTGTGCGTCACCGGCCGGGGCCTGGTCGCCGGGTATCGCCCGGAGGACCTCGAAGCGACGGCCGAGCGGGCGCACCCGGCGATCCGGCCGCGTGCGGCGTCGGCTTTCGCCGTCCGCGGTGATCAAGCCGTCGTGGTGCTGGAGCTGGCCGACGGGGTCGTCCCGCCGCGCGGCGAGGTCGAACGGGCGGTGCGGCACGCGGTGACGGCACGGCACGGGCTCACGCTGCGCAGAGTCGTCGTGCTGCCCGGGTCGCTCGCCGGGGACGGCCTGTGGTGACCGGGCCGGCGGAGCGGGCGCTGTCGCCGGGCGTCCCGTTCGCCACCTCGTCCTTCGAGGTGACCTGGCCCGAGGTGCCGCTGCCGCCGGTGGCGCCGTACGGGCCGGGCGCGTGGCTGCTGCTCACCGACGAGCACCCGGCGGCGCTCGGCCGGGCCGTCGCGCTGGCCCTGGCGCTGGCCGCGGCGGGGGACGACGCGCTGTCGCTGCCGCGTGACGACCTCGACGAGCTGCCGGGGTTCCTGGCCGAGCGGCCGGTGCGCGGCGTCGTCTTCTTCACCGGGTCGCCGTACGCCTACCACGATCCCGAGGCCGCGCAGGAACTGCTGCTTTCGGTGCTGTCGGTGGTCGCCCGCCTCGGGTTCGGCGTCCGGTTCCACCTGGTCACGCAGGCGGGCGGTGAGCCGGGGCTGGCGTTCCTGCGCGGGTTGGTGCGGGTGCTCGCGGTCGAACGGCCACAGCTTCGGGCGAGCCTGGTCGACTTCGACGCGCGGTCCGACGTGGACGTCCTGGTGCGCGAGCTGCGGTCGGACGCGCCGGACGACGAAGTGCGCTGGCGGCACGACGTCCGGTACGCGGCGCGGCTGGCCCGCGTGCCGTTCGCCGTCGAGGTGGCGGCCGGGCCCGGGGCGTACGTGGTCACGGGCGACCTAGGGCTCGCGACCGCGCGGTGGCTGACGGGCGCGGGAGCCACCCGGATCGTCCTTTGTGGACCCCACAACGCCGGACCGTACGACGCCGGCTCGCCCGACGTCCTGGTGGTCCCCGGCGACATCGCCGAACCCGGCGTCGCGGAGCGGCTGGTCGCGGCCGCCACGGCGGACGGCCTCCCGCTGCGCGGCATCGTGCACACGGCGGGCGTCCTCACCGACGACCCGTCGGCCGCCTGGCGGCACGGGGTCCTGGGCGCCCGCCGCCTGCACGAGGCGACCGCCGACACCCCGCCGGACTGGTGGCTGCTCGGCACGTCGGCCACGGCATTGGCGGGCGCCCCCGGCGAAACGGCCCGCGCAACGGCGGACGCCTGGCTCGAGGCCTTCGCCGCCTGGCGCCGCACCCGCGGCCTCCCCGCGACGATCGTCCAGCTCGGCACCACCCGCCTCCCCGACCTCCCCCGCCCCTACTTCTCCACCCTCTGACCCGTGTCGTCCGCCTGCGTATGCGTGTCGTCCATCCCGGTACCGGACCGGAACGGACGACACGCGTATCTGGATGGACGACACGCGTACCTAGGCGGACGACACGAGTCAGGGGAGGGTGGCGCGGAGGGCGAGGATCATCTCGAAGCGGTCGTCCGGGTTGCGGAGGTGGTCCGCGAAGAGGGTTTCCAGCTCTTGGGCGCGGGCGCGGACCGTCTGGGGGTGGATCGCGAGGCGGTCGGCGACCTCGCGGACGTTGCCGCACGTCTCCAGCCACGCGAGCAGCGTGGGGGCCAGGCGGTTGTACTGCTTCGGGGTCAACGCCGTGAGCGGGGCCAGGCGGCGGCGGGACACCTCCGTCACGAGGAACGGCTCCTTGCGCAGCCACAGCGTCGCGAGGTGGTCCTCACACCACGTCAGCGGCTCGTCCGGGAGGACTTCCGCCGCCACCAGCCGCAACGCCTCCTGCGCCGTCGCCAGCGACCGGCCCGCCTGGCGCGGCGGCACCGGTGGCCCCACCGCCGCCCGGTGGCCGGCCAGGGCCGCCGTCAACGCGTGGCGGTCTTCGGGTGCCGGCAGCAGCAGCCGGGGGGTCCCGTCTTCGAAGTCCTCCAGCGCGTTCAGCCCGGTGACGTCGGCAGGTCCGTCGAGCGCCACCGCGACGAGCCGGTGCGGCAACGGCCACTCCGCCGCCGTCGCGGCTTCCTGCACCATCCGTGACGGCGACGGCGGGTCGGCCAGCAGCAGGTCCAGCAGCCGGCGGCGACGTCGTTCCAGCGCGCCGGCCGCCCGCGCCTGGGCCGCCGCGTGGCCCTCGATCGACAGTGCGGACAGCTCGTCGATGTAGGCGAAGATCGCCTCGGCCAGCAGGCACAGCGTCGCCGACGGCACGCCGGCCCGCGTCCCCACCTCCGCCATCCGCCGCCAGGTCACGCGGGCGCCGACCCGGTACGCGGCCTGCAGGACGTCGAGGTTGCGGCCCTGCGCGAGCTCGTGCACGCCGAGCCCGACGAACACCTTGCGCCGCTCGTCCGGCACCGGCCCCGACGCGGCGATCCGGTCGATGAACTGCAGGATCGCCGCCTGGACGCCGGCCCGCAGCGCCTTGCCGAACGCCCCGTCGAGGGGCCGCGCGTAGTCCGGGATGGTCCGCTGGATCTCGCGCAGCACCTCGTCGGCGACGTCCAGCAGCCGCGGCCGGAACACCGCGGCCAGCTCGCGGGGGAGCATGGCCCACAGCTGCCCCGGCCGGCCGTCGCCGCTCAGCATCGGCCCGAAGGCCGTCTCGACGGGCGATCCCGCCATTGACCCACCTCGTCGTTGAAGGGGACTCAGGAACCGAGAAGTGCCTCCGCCCGCAGCGCGATCTCCATGTCGAGCCGGTCGTCGGCGTTGTTGAGCCGGTCGCCGAACAGATCGATGAGCTGGTGCATGCGGTACCGGACGGTCTGCGGGTGCACCTTGAGCTTCTTCGCGATTTCGGGGGCGCTACCGCGGGACTGCAGCCAGATCAGCAGCGTCTCGCCGAGCCGCGCCCGCTGCTTCGGAGTGAGGTCCTCGAACGGCTGCAGGCTGCGCGCGCACAGTTCGCGGACGAGGAACTCGTCGGCGAGCAGCCACAGCGTGGACAGGTGGTCGGTGCAGCGGGTCACCGGCGCGTCCGGCAGCACGCCGCGCTGGAGCAGCTTCAGCGTGCGACGCGCCCAGAGCAGCGAGCGCGGCGCGTCGGTGAGCCGCACGGTCGGGCCGATCACCGCGCGCCAGCCCGGCAGCCGCTCGGCGAGGTTCTTCAGGTGCCGGTCCGGGTCGCCGGTGACCAGGCACGGCTCGCTGCCTTCGAGGTCGACCAGGACGTCGGAGTGCAGGTCGGGAGCGGCCAAGCTGTGTTGATGGCCGAGACCGTGCTGGTCGGGGCGTGGTTCGAGGGCGACGACGGTGACTTCGGCCGGCAGGGGCCATTGCGCCGTGGTGGCCTGCGCGGTGATGGTCTGCGGCGCGGACGGCGGGTCGGCGAGCAGCAGCTCCAGCAGCCGCCTGCGGCGGCGGGCGCGGGTGCCCGCGGCGCGCGTCTGCGCCGCCGTGTAGCCCTCGATCGAGAGCGCCGAGATCTCGTCGACGTAGGCGAAAATGGCTTCGGCGCTGGTGCACAGCGTGTCCGCGGAGACGCCGGTGGCCTGCCCGAACTCGCTGATGTGCCGCCACGCGACCCGCCCGCCGACCCGGTAGGCGGTCTGCAGGCAGTCGAGGCTGCGGCCCTCGTTGAACTCGATCTTGCCGAGGTTGCGGAACACGGTCGTCCACGTCTCGAGCGGCACGGCACCGGGCGTGCCGACACTGTCGAGGCACTGGATGATCGACTGCCGGACACCCTGCGTGATGATGTGCCCGAACGCGCCTTCCAGCGGCTGGCGGTATTCGGGCACCGCCCGCTGCACCTCCTGCAGGATGGCGCGGGCGAGCGGGTCGACCCGCGGTTTGAAGCGGATCGCCAGCTCGCGGGGCAGGGACGCCCACAGCCCGATCGCGCCGGAAGCGCGTCCGGGCCGGGGATCCGCCGGGGTGCGTGGCGCGGGTGGGTAGGCGGACCGGGCGCGGTCGGCCGACACGGACTGCTGCCGGTAGGCCGGTCCGGGAGTGCGCTCGCCGGGGTTCGGCCGTCCGGCCCGCAGAGCGGCGGCGGCGAATCCGGTGTCCACGTCGGTCATGTGTTTTATCCTTGCTGGCAACAAAATCGGCCTCGTCGGCGGGAACGCCGATCCGGTTTTTGTGGCTCAGGCAACATAATTTCGTGCGAACGGCACTGTCAACGGGTTGTCCGCTGACTTTGCGGTAACCCGTCCGGACTACACCCGAACGGGTGGAACGTCGCGAGAGGGCGTGACACTTCCGGAGCGCGCGAATGGTGCGCGCGTGACAACTTTTCAGAAGGGTGGTTCAGGGGTTGTCAGCCGCGTGACGACGTCGTCGAGGGTCAGCCGGGCGGGCGCGGTCTCCGAGAGGAACTCGTTGAGCAGTGCGCAGAACCGGTCCGGGTCGGCCACGTGCGGAAAGTGTTTCACGTTTTCCAGCACGGTCAAGCGGCTATCCGGCAGCAGCGCGGCCGTCCGGCGCCCGTGCGCCACCGGGATGAGCGGGTCGCGGGCGCCCCAGACCAACAGCACCGGCACCGCTTCGGCCAGGTAGAGCTTGTCCACGGCGCTGGCGCGCTGGCCCCGCAGGTCGATCAGGCTGCGCGCGATGAACAGGAACGCCCGCCGCCGCGCGGGGTCGGCCAGCGAGCCGAAATGCCGGGCCAGTTCCCGGGTTTCGGGTTGGAGCGAGCCGCCGAGCCGCCGTCCGAGCCGGGCCATGGCCCGCGCGAGCGCGAGCGTCACCCGGTTGACGGCGAGGGCCATGGTGGCCGGTGCCCCCGGCAGGGCGGCGGCCCGCAGCACCGGGCTCACCTCCGGGCCGAGGCCGGCGCTGCCGACCAGCACGAGCCGGTCGCACATTTCCGGGAACTGGTAGGCGAACTGCAGGGCGATGCCGCCGCCGAGCGAGTGCCCGACGACGGTCGCGTGCCGCACGCCGGACACCGCGAGGACGTCCCGCACGGTGCTCGCCATCGCGCCGAGACCGTAGTCCGCGCGCGGTGCCTCGGATTCGCCGTGGCCGGGCAGATCGGGCGCCAGCACCCGGCGGCCGAGCGCGCCGCACCGCGCCAGGACGGGGGCCCAGGTTTCGGCGCTGCCGGCGATCCCGTGCAGCAGCACGACCGCTTCGTCGCCGGTGTCCGAGGGCGGGCGGTGCTCGTGCAGCCGGATGCGGCGGCCGTGCAGGGTCAGGGTTTCGACGGTCATGGGCGGCCTTTCTCGCGGACCCGAAATTAGGGCATCCGGCGGCCGCCGCGGATGTGGTGAACGCCACCGCCGGGGAATCACGGACGGGCATGACAAGAAGCATTGCGGAAACGCGGCGGAGCATGCGGGTTTTCGCGGCGTCACCGGGAATGCGTATCGACATTCCGGTGGTATCCGGTAATCCTCGGAGCATGGTCGCAATGACGCACCGGACGCGCTGATGTCCTGCCGCGCGAGTTTCCATTTCGTTCCCCAAGGGCCGGGGCCACGGTCGCGGTGGCCGGGCCGCCGGCCGTGGCGGCGGGTGCTGCCGATGCCGGTGCGCGCGCTGGACCGCGTGGTCAGGGCGCAGGGGCACGCCACGGGTGGGCCGGTGTGGCTCGGTGAGCCCGGGGCAGTGGTGCGGGCGGGCTGACGCCGCCTTCATCCGGCCGGCGCCGTCAGCTCTCGGGAGGCCGGTGGGCGCGCATCAGGCGTTGGGCGCGCAGGGCCAGCTGCATGCCCAGGCGGTCGTCGGCGTCCTTCAACCGGTCGCCGAACAGCTCCTCCAGCTGGCGCAGGCGGTTGCGGACCGTCTGCGGGTGGACGCCGAGACGCTGCGCGATCTCCGGCGCGCCCCCGCGCGTCTCCAGCCAGGCCAGCAGGGTTTCGCTCAGCCTGTCCCGCTGCTTCTCGCTCAGCGAAGCGAACGGGTCCAGGCTCTGCCGGGCCAGCTCGGCCGCCAGGAAGTCCTCGGCCAGCAGCCAGAGCGTCGCGAGGTGGTCGCGGCACCAGATGATCGGGCCGGGGACGTCCGGGCCGGACAGCAGCAGCGCCCGCCGTGCCGTGCGGAGCGCCGCCGGGGCGTCGGCCAGCGGCACCGTCGGGGAGACCGCCGCGCGCCAGCCGTCGAGCTTGGCTGCCAGGGGGGTCAGGTCGGCGTCCGGGTCGCGGGTCAGCAGGTACGGCTCGGGGCCGTCGAGGTCGGCCAGGACGCCGTCGCCGAGCAGGTCGGCGGGGAAGTCCGCCGCGTCGGGGCCGCGTTCGAGGGCCACCATCGCCGCCGTCTCCGGCAGTGGCCAGCCCGCCCCGCCCGCCAAGCCCGCGATGCTGCTCGCCGCGCCTTCCGGGGCGCCGGCGATCAGCTCCAGCAACCGCCTCCGCCGGACCGGGACGGCGCCCTCGGCCTCGGCCTGCGCCTGCTGGTACCCCTCGATCGCGGTGGCGCACAGCTCGTCGACGTAGGCGAAGATCGCCTCCGCGGCGACCGAGATGACGGCCGGGTCGACGCCGGCGGCGACCACCCCCTGGTGCATCGCGCGCCAGGCCACCCGGGCCCCGATCGTGGCGCTGTCCTGCAGCGCGTCGAGGTTGCGGCCTTCGGTGAACTCGATCCGGCCGCGGCCGCGGTAGAACTCGATCCAGTGCTCGTGGCCCAGCGCCGGCTCGCCCATCGAATCGATGCAGTGCTGCACCGCGAACTCGACGCTCTTCACCAGGACCTTGCCGAACACGCCCTTCAGCGGCTGGCCGTAGGCCGGCACCGTGCGCTGCACCTCCTGGATCATCGAGGCCGCCGCGTGCCCGACGTGCGGGCGCAACCCCGCGCCGAGCGCGCGCGGCAGCGAGGCCAGCAGGCGAAAGCTGCGGTACTCGACCACCAATCCCCCTTCGAGTTCTGCGCCGAGCGTATCCGACGCAGGTGTCACTGAAAAATCAACGACTGGTTCCCTGAAAGGGTGACGCAGGTCAGTCCTTTTGACACGGACGGGTGGGCGTCCTACGCTCCGTGTCAGTATTTTTTCGGGGCGCCCATTCCAGCGAAGGACTGAATTCCCCATGCGCGGTTCCGCTGCCTCGGACAGTTCCGTGTGGTCCCGGCTGCCGCACGAGCTCGGCGACGCGGTGCGCCCGCGGATCCCGGAGATCGCCCGCGCCTGCGTCGACGCGATCGCCGCCGAGATTCCGGAATATTCCGGGAGATTCGCCGGCGGCCCCGGCCGCGCGGCCGCGATCGAGCTGGCGCGGCGCGGGATCGAGCGGGACGTCGACCGCGTCGGCACACCCGCGCTGTGGCAGGCCGACCGGCTGGCCGGGTTCCGCGGCCACGGGCGCGACGCGTTCCACAGTGGTCTCAGCCGCGAAGCCGTGCAGGCGGCCGTGCGCGTGTCGAGCCGGGTCACCTGGCGGTGGATCGCCGACATCGCGCGGGAAGCCGGCCTCTCCGGTGACGTCCTGTACGGCGCCGCCGAGGGGATGTTCGCCGACGTCGAGACGTCGATGGCAGCCGTCGCGGAGGGCTACAGCGCCGCGGAGGCCGCGGTGTCCGGCACGGGCGAACGGCACCGCCGCCTGCTGCGCGCGCTGCTCGGCGGCCGGACCTTCGCCGCCGAGCCATTCCCGGCCGAGCCGGGCAAAGAGGCCGACAGCCTGGCGGCGGCGTCCGGGCTGCCGCTGCCCGAACGGGTCGCGGCGGTGGCGTTCCGCGCGCTGCCGGGTGCCCCGGAGTTCCCGCCGGACCTGCTGCCGGAGCACGTCCCGGCCGACCCGGCCGGCGACCCGCCGGCGGCCCTCACCCCGGCCCCGGACGTGGACCTGATCGGCCTGGCGGCCCTGCCCCCGGGCTGGACGGCGGCGGTCGGCCCGCTGGTCCCGCCGGCCGAGGCACCGGAGTCGTTCCGGGTCGCCCGCCGCGCGGTCGACCTGGCCGCCCGCGGCCTCCTCGACGCACCGGGCCCGGTGATCTGGTGCCGCGACCACGTGACGACGTTGCTGCTGCTCGCCGACGAGTTCCTGGTCGCCCAGCTGGCCTCGACGACGCTGGAACCGCTGGCGGGGTTGTCCGGACGCCGTCGCGAGCAGCTGGCGGAGACGTTGCTGGCGCTGGTCCGCACCCGCGGCAGCGCACCCGAGCTGGGGCGGCTGCTCGACCTGCACCCGCAGACGATCCGGGCGCGCCTCAAGAAGCTGGGCGAGTTGTTCGGGGACAAGCTGGACGATCCGGCCGAGCGGCTGCGGCTGGAGCTGGCCTTGCTGGCGGAGCGGGCGCTGCCGGACCGCGGCTGAGGAGCCCGCTCGCGCGCCGCCGCCGAGTCTCCCGCCCCGAGTCTCCACGCCCCCAGTGCCGCGAATGACTCATTCGGGACGCCGGAGGTCCCCAATGAGTCATTCGCGACCTCCCGGGGAGGCCGGCCACGGCTCTAGGCTGCCCGGCATGACCGGATTGCTCACCGAGCGGCTGCGGCAAGCCTCCGACAACGCCATTGCCCTGTGGAGCACCCTCGCCCGCGCGCGCGGTGACCACGTTGCCGACCACCCCGCCTTCGCCGTGATCGACGGCCGCCGGTTCCGGATCATGCTGCGGACCGCCACGCCCGGTGACGACGCCGTCGAAGAGCTGACCGAGCTCGCCAAGGCCCGGCGGGCGGACGGGCGTGCCGTCGTCGTCGAAGATCCGTTCGGCGTGCTCGATCTCGGCGCGGCCGGGATGACCGCCGGGCAGCTGCCGGTGATGGCCCGCGAGCCCGGGCCGGTCCCCGCACCCGAAGGGGTCGCGCGCGTCCGGACAGCCGCCGGGCTGGCCGCGGCCGAAGAGCTCGTCGTGCACGGCTTTCCGCTGGAGGAGTACCAGCCCTACCGCCCCGGCACCGTCTTCCCGCCCGGGCTCCTCGAGCAGGCCACCGCGTTCTTCCGCAAGGACACCCAGGGCGCCTGCCTCACCATGGCCCACGGCGGGGTCGGCGGCGTCTACTGGGTGACCACCCGGCCCGAACACCGCTCGAAGGGCGTCGGGCGTGCGCTGATGCACGCGGTGCTACGGCACTTCGAGGACCTGCCCGTCACGCTGACCGCCTCGCGGTCCGGCCGGCCGCTCTACGACAAGCTCGGGTTCGTCGGCCTGGGCGAGGCCAACTGGTGGCGCTGACGGGAACACCCACCGCCGGTAGCCGAACCAGCGGAACGCCGTGCCCGCCAGCGTGCCCAGCAGCATCCCGGCGACGAAGTCCGCGATCTCCTGGGTCAGGTAACCCACGTACGGGACCGACAGGTGCAGCACGTACCGCGACACCAGCGCCGGCACGAGGTTCACGGCCACCGCACCCGCGTTGACCACCACGAAAAGCGTCGCCTCGCGCACCCGGCCGAGCCCGCCGCGGCCCGCGAACGACCAGCGGCGGGACAGCAGGTACGCGAACGCCGTCGAGACGACCGTGGCGATCGCGAGCGCCGTCACCGGCTTCTCACGGAACACGGTGAGCTTCAGGCTGTAGTCGCCCAGTAGGGTGACCCCGTACGCGGCCAGGCCGACGACGGCGAAGCGGAGCAGCTCTCGCGGCTCGGGCATGGTTCCTCCAGGTGACGCCGGACAGGGTGGAGGCTTTCGATGGCACGCACGGGCGGTGAGGGCGATCTGCCCTCCGTCGCCGAACTGGTGAACCTTTCGCAGACGAAGCCGCTGATGATCCGCGGTGAACTCGACGCGAAGCTCGCCGAAGAGGCGGTCTCCGAACCCGAGCCGGCCCCCGATCCGCTGGCCGTGCTCGACGCCGAGCTGGCCGCGGCCGACGAACCCGGAGACGGCCGTTCGCAGGACGCGCCGCCCGCCGACCGGTCCCGCCGCGCGAAGCCCTTCGTCCTCGCCGCGGGCGCCGCCGTCGGGCTCGGGCTGGTCGCCGTCGTGCTGCTCCAGCCGCACCAGGTGGGCGGGACCGCCGTGCCGCCGCCCGGCGCCCCCGCCCCGGTCGTGGCGCCGCCGACCTCCAGCGAAGCCGTGGAGACGATGAGCGCCTCCGCCGCCGCGCCGCCGCTCACCGCCCAGGTCCGGCACACCACGCCCGAGACCACGAGCGCGCCGTCCGGGGCCGGCCGCAAGCCCGCACCGGCTCAGCCGCCGGCGCCCACGGCGACGCCGCCGTCGCCGGAAGACCAGTGGCGCGAGTACGTCAGCTCGGTGATCAGCTCGTGGCAGCAGCACCCCCGCGGTGGCCGGAACCGCTGATCAGCAGCTCGCCGTGGCCGGCTTCCCGGCGATCCGGTCCTTCACGAAGGCCAGGACGTCGGCGTTGCCGGTGTAGACCAGCGTGATGTGGTCGGTGTCGTAGGTCTTCCAGGTCTCCTGGACCCCGGCCGCGCAGTACGTCTTGTGCAGGCTGTCGGCCTGCGCGAACTGCACCAGCTGGTCGCCGGTCGCGTGGTAGAGGAACACCGGCACCCGCGGCGGGGTCCCGCCGAGCTTGTTCTCGGTCAGCCGCGCCACCCACGCGGGCTTGATGTAGCCCGGGCCGGTCGTGTAGTCCGCGATCTTCTGGTTCGCGTACGTCGTGAGCAGCTCGAACGTGCACGCGCTCTGCTTCATCTCGGCCAGCTTCGCGCGGCCGTTGTCGGTGAGGAACGAGTCCAGCTGCAACTCGGGGTAGGCCTGGTCGAGGCCGAGCAGCGCGTAGGCGAACACGCCGAAGCCGAACTTGCCGTCGAGCTGCAGCGTCACCTGGACCAGGTCGGCCGGCACACCGCCGGCCGCGATGCCGACGAGGTTCAGTTCCGGCGCGTACGACGGCTGCAGTTCACCCGCCCACGCCGCGGCGCCGCCGCCCTGGGAGTACCCGCGGAAGACGACCTTCGCCGACGCCGACAGGCCGGCCGCGCCGAGCCGCTGGGCCGCGCGGACCGCGTCGATCACCGCCGGACCTTCGGACCGGCCCACGACGTAGGTCGTCTTCGGCGCCGGCTGGTAGCCCTCGTAGTCCGGGACGGCGACGGCGTACCCCGCGTCGAGCAGGTCGTCGAGGCCGGGCTGCTCGTAGAAGGCGCCGATGGCGATCATCGCCGACGGCGTGCAGGCGAACGCCGGGCCGTGCGTGCCCGGCGCGAACGCGACGATCGGCGCCGTCGCGCGGTCGGCGTTCTTCGGCACCAGCACCGTGCCGGTGACCGCGTCGGGCTGCCCCAGCGCGTTCGTCGACAGGTACATGACCTGCCACGCGTCGGCCGACGCCGCGCGCGGGCCGGCGTGCGACGGCCGCCACCGGATGACGTCACCCGGTTTGCCCGCCGGCAAGGGGGACGGCGGCACGTAGAAGGCGTCGTCGGAGGGGCCCGGCGCGGGCGCGGCGGCCGCGGCGGGCGCGAAGGCCGTGGCGAGGACCAGCGCCACCAGCGTGGCGAGCACGCGGCGGGCGGTCACGCGCCGGTCCCGTAGACGCGCTTGCAGGTCGCGGACTCGCTGAAGGCCAGGTTCAGCTCGGGATTCGCCTTCAGGTCCTTGATCGGGCCTTCCGGGTCGGCCAGCTGGCCCATGGTCGAGTCGGCCTCGGAAATGACCTTGCGCAGGCTGGGCTGGTCGGTCACCCGCGCCTGCTCCATCCGGGTCTTCGTCTCGGCGAGCTTGGTCTTCGTCTCGGTGAGGTTGCCGGTCGCCTTGTCCACAACGGACTGTCCATCCGGGACGGGAGGAACGCCGGCGCCGTGCAGGCCACCGGCCATGTCGTCGAGGGCCGAGCCCAAGCGGCCCAGGAAGTCCACCATCGCGTCCCGGGTCTTCACCGGGTCGGCGTCGTCGACGGACGGCGGCTGCGAGAGCTTCGCCGAGCCCGCGGCCACGCCGGTGCACACCTTGTCGACCCAGGCGAGCGCCGCGGGGTCGGCGTGCCGGCCCGGGTCGGGCGGGGTGTCCGAAGCGCACGCGGCGCACGACAGAAGCGCGGCCGCCGACATCACGAGCACCGCGCTGTGCATTCTTTTCATGGGTTTCGAAGCTACGCGCCACGCTCACGCGCGAGCAAGAACGGAATGGCCGGTTGGCACGTGCGTCAACATTCCGGTGCCTGGATTTGTTACGCGTGTCAGCGGTTCGAAGGTGGTGCTGTGCTGGGGAAACCTTCCCGGCCCTGCTAGGAACCCCGGCGGCGTGGCGTGCCGGGGTGACAATTTGCGGTGCCGCTGTGACCTTTTTGCCGAAAGGCCTTGATCGGTGCCATCGGCGCTCGTTAGCTTACGGTTCGGACGCGATTGAAGGCTGTGTCTTTCAAAGAATGCGCCGCCGTTTCGTATCACTGTTGATACACGGAAGGACCATCGTGAGTCACCCAAGAGGCAAGAAGAAGACGATCGCGGCCGCCGCGGCCGTGGGTGCGGTGGGGCTCATCGCCACCGCGCTCGTCGCCGGGGCGCAGGCCAGCGCCGCCGACCCGATTTCGCTGACGCTGAACTACCACTGCACCTTCCCGCTGGTGGGTTCCCAGTCGCTGAAGGTGGTGATCAACACCGACCTGCCGGCCACCGTGAACACCGGGCAGCCGACCGGCGCGTTCGACATCAAGGCCGTGTCCACCATCAACGCGGACACCGTCAGCGGCCTGAGCCTGATCGGTGCCACCACCCTGGAAGGCACCGCCACGGCGAGCGCGACCGTCGCCGCGCCGAGCCTCAACCTGCCGGTCAGCGTCCCGATCACGCTGGACAAGACGAACATCCCGGCGTCCGGTGAGATGAACATCAACGCCGCCGGCAAGACGCCGTCGCTGACGTTCACCCAGGCCGGCCAGGCGAAGATCACCGTGGGCGACCTCAACCTCAAGGTCACCCCGCGCAAGGCGGACGGCTCGGTCACCGGCATCACGCCGGACGGCACGATCGACGCGCCCTGCACGCAGGACAGCGGGCAGAACAACACCCTCGCCACGATCACCATCAACGGCGGTGGCGGGACGACGACCCCGCCGGCCACCACTCCGCCGGTCACGACGCCGCCGGCGACCACGCCGCCGGTGACGACCCCGCCCACGACCACGCCGCCGGGCGGGGGCATCAAGTACTCCTTCGGCATCACCGGCCAGACCGCGCTGAAGTCGCTCGGCAGCACCGCGCCGATCACCGGCTCGTTCGACGCCGACGTCAACCTGTCGGCCAAGACGTTCACCGGGAGCCTGCAGCTGAACCCGACGCACACCGACTTCAAGCTGTTCGGCTTCCTCCAGGGCAGCTCGGACGTCAAGGTCGTGCAGAACGGCCCGCAGACCGGTGAGCTCGTGGGCACCGGCTTCAAGGCGCACATCAAGTTCGACACGTTCCTCACCACGGTCAACCTGTTCGGCATCCCGATCAGCACCGACCCGAAGTGCGGCACGGTCAGCTCCTCGACCAGTGAGATGACCACCGGTCCCGACTTCGACCTGCTCAAGGGCGGCAAGCTGGCGGGCACCTACTCGCTGTCCGCGCTGCAGAACTGCGGTCCGTTCAACGACATCGTCAGCGCGTTCGCCAAGAGCGACGGCAACTCGCTGAACCTGGTGCTCACCAAGAAGTGACCCCGACTACCGGCCCCCGCTGCGCGCCGACTGTGCCGCGGCGGGGGCCGGTGCCATGCCCCTCCGGATGGGAGAGCCCGTTGCGGAAAGCCCGGTCGTTGCTCGCGGCGGGACTCGCCTGCCTGCTCGCGTTCGCCGTCGCCGCGCCCGCCCAGGCGTCGACGCCGGTCACCAAGAAGCTGAGCTACACCTGCCCGTTCCCGTTGATCGGGCTGCAGAAGCTGGACGTGGAGATCACCGCGTCGTTCGACGTGCCCTCCGCGCCGGGCGGGACGTTCACGACGGCGGACCTCGCGGTGTCGGTGACCGTGCCGGACAAGCCGGCCCGCGGCCTGGCCCTGGTCGGCGCGGCGAGCATCGAAGGGACGGCGTCCGCAGGGGTGACGCTGACCAACGGCCCGCTGACGCTGCCGCTGAGCCTCCCGCTGACGGTGGCGAAGACCGCGCTGCCGCCTTCGGGGGCGTTCACCACGAAGGCGTCCGGCTCGGTCCCGCCGGTTCGGCTGCCGAACGCGGGGAAGACGGCCCTCACGATCGGCGGCTTCAGCACCCGGCTGACGCCGAAGAAGGCCGACGGCTCGTACACCGGGCTGGGCTCGTTCACGTCGGACTGCACGCTCGACGCCGGCCAGGACCCGGTGCTGCTGAGCTTCGACCTCGGCAGCACGCAGACCCGGCACCGCTACGCCGTGGCGGGGTCGACGGCGGTGAAGGCACTGGGCGCGACCGCGCCGCTCACCGGATCCCTCACGGCCGGCCCGGAGTTCACCACGGCGTTCGACAAGACCAGCGCGGACTTCAAGGCGTTCGGGTTCGTCCCCGGCCGCGCGGACCTGCGGTTCACCCCGGACGGCCCGCAGACCGGCGAACTCGGCGACGGCGGCTTCGTCGCGCACGCGGCCTTCGCGCTGGCCTTGCCGCAGGTGACGCTCTTCGGGCTGCCGGTCGCCGACGCGGGCTGCCGGGCGAGCGCGTCCATCCCGGTCGACCTGCGGACCGGCACCGGCTTCGCCCTGGCCACGGGCGGTCCGGTCACCGGGACCTACGCGATCCCGCCGCTGACCGGCTGCGGCGCGTTCACCGCGTACCTGAGTGCGCTGGTGCAGGGCGGCGGGAACACGTTCGCCCTGACGTTGTCCGCACGCTGACCGCTGCTCACCTCCCGCCGGTATACCTGGGGGAATGCGTCGAACCACTGTGGGGACCCTGGTCGTTGTCACGCTCATCGCCACCGCCGCGCCCGGGGAGGCGGCCGGCCTGAGCCGGGACCCGGTGGCGGTGATCCACGACCGGGACCACGCGCTGCACGTCCTCGACGCCGGCGCGACCGACGACGAGCTGACGCTGCGGACGCAGGCGCTGGCGTCGAACGCGTGGACGTTCTTCCGGGGCACTTCGCCGCTCTACTACCGCGACCTGGGCGAACTGCCGGCGTCCGCCTACGCCACCGCGGGCGGCGACGTGTGGCTGACCGGCGACGCGCACCTGGAGAACACCGGCGCCGACCGCGGGGCCGGCAACGAAGAGCAGTTCGCGCTCACCGACACCGACGACGCCTGGCGCGGGTCGTGGACGTGGGAACTGCGCCGCGAAGCCGTGTCGATCGTGCTCGCCGGGCGGGCCGACGGCCGCAGCGCGAGCAAGATCGCCACCGACGTCGACACCTTCGTCGCCGAGTACGCCCAGTGGATCGCGAAGTTCCACGGCACCGGCGACGAAGCGAGCTGGCGGCTGACGTCGGGCAACACCTCCGACCTCATCGCCTCGCTCATCGACGATGCGGCCGCGGACAAGCGGGCCGACCTGCTCACGAAGTGGACCACCGGTGGCCACTTCAAGGACGACCCGCAGCTCCAGACCGTTCCGGCGGCCACGCGCAGCCAGCTCGTCGCCGCGATCGCGGCGTACCGGACCACCGCGGGCGAGCCGCTGTCCGCGGCCGAGGCCGTGGTCAAGGACGTCCGGCGCCGGACCGGCGCGGGCACCGGCAGCCTGGGCCGCTTCCGCTGGTACGTGCTCGTCGAGGGCGACACGACCTCGGCGTCCGACGACCGGATCCTCGAGCTCAAGCAGGAGGTCGACCCGGCGCCGAAGCCGCTCGCGCCGAACGCCACGACCCTCACCGGCGGGCAGCGCCCGGCCCTGGCCCTGCGCTGGCTGGCGAACGAGTCGGACCCGCTGGCGGGCTGGGCGAGCGTCGGGAGCACGCCGGTGCTGGTCAAGGAGAAGTCCCCGTTCGCCGAGGACCTGAAGATCGGCGACCTGACGACGTCGGCGAGCTGGGACGACACCGTCCGCGACGTCGGACGCCTGCTGGCCGCCGCGCACTCCCGCGCCGACCAGGACATCCCCGGTACCGGACTCGCGTACTCGGCGGACGCGGCGATCGACGGCGCCATCACGAGCGTCTCCGGGCTGCAGGCCGAGACGCGCGCCTTCGCGACGAGCTACGCCGACCAGGTGACTCGCGACTGGCAGGCGTACGTCAGCGCCAAGAACAGCGGCCGCCCCTTGTTCTGAGCGTCTGCCGAACCGTTATCGACCCGGTGTCACATCGGGGTGCTATAAAACGCTACCCCGATGGGACCGGTTCCACCGCTGTAGGCGGCCGTCACCGGTGCCGCTAGGGTTGATCGTCTGGATTGCTGGCTCAAGAGCAGCCGAACGGGAGACGCCGGTGACCGCCGCGCTCGACTCATCGTGGGATCCCCGCACGCGCCTGCGGGTGCTCCTGATCGAGGACGACGACGGCGACGCGCTGCTGGTCGAGGAGATGCTGGCGGACACGTCCGTGCCGTACGCGCTGGAACGCGTCCAAACGCTCACCGCCGCGCTCGACGGCCCGCTCACCGCCGACTGCGTCGTGCTCGACCTGCAGCTGCCCGATGCGATGGGGCTGAGCGGGCTGACCAAGCTCGGGCAGCACGCGCCGGGGGTCGCGGTGGTCGTCCTGACCGGGCAGCACGACCAGGCCACCGGCGTCGCCGCGGTCGCCGCCGGCGCGCAGGACTACCTCGTCAAGGACCAGGTCGACGGCCCGCTGCTGGTGAAAGCGCTGCGCTTCGCCCGCGAACGCAAGCGCGCCGAGCAGGTCGAGCAGCAGTTCCTCCAGCAGCAGCTGCTCGCGCGGGAGAACGCGCGGCTCGAACGCGGCCTGCTGCCCAGCCCGCTGCTGCGCGACCCCCACCTCGACCTCGCCGCCCGCTACCGGCCCGGCCGCAACGGCTCCCTGCTCGGCGGCGACTTCTACGACGCGATCGAGCTCGACGACGGCACGGTCCACATGATGATCGGCGACGTCTGCGGCCACGGCCCGGACGAAGCCGCGCTCGGCGTCGCGCTGCGGATCGCGTGGCGCTCGCTCGTGATGGCCGGCCTGCCGATGCCCGACGTGCTGAGCATGGTCGAGCGGGTCCTGGTGCACGAGCGGATCGAGCCGCTGTTCGCCACCGTCTGCATGGTCGTCGTCGCGCCGGACCGAAGATCCCTGCGCCTGTCGCTGGCCGGGCACCTGCCGCCGCTGCTGCTCACCCCCGGCGACGGGCACCTGCTCTCCGGCGAGCGCCTCGGCGTCCCGCTCGGCGTCGTCGAGGGCGCCAAGTGGGACTCGCTGGAAGTGCCGCTGGAGCCGGGGTGGTCGCTGCTGCTGTACACCGACGGCGTGTTCGAGGGCCGCGTCGGCGCCGGATCCGAACGGCTGGGTCACGAGCGGATGGCCGCACTGGTGCTCGACATCAAGCACGAGACCGGGATGCACCACCGGGAACTGCTCGACGAGCTGATCGCCCGCGCCGAACGGCTCAACGCCGGCCCGCTCGACGACGACGTCGCCCTCGCCCTGCTCAGCCACGACCCGGAAGCCGAGGCCCATGAGCGTTGACGCACGCGGCTGGCCGATCCGCCGCCGGCTGGCGCTGCTCGCCGCCGTCGAGGCCGTGCTGCTGGTGGCCGCGCTGGTCGCCGGCGGGATCGCGCTGCACAGTCTCACCGGGGCCCGCACCCGGCTGCTCGACGTGATCGCGCCCCAGCGCCTGGCCGCGATCCAGCTGTCCACCGCGCTGCTGAACCAGGAGAGCGGGGTCCGCGGCTACCAGCTCGGCCGTCAGCCGGCGTTCCTGGTGCCCTACACCGACGGGATCCGGTCGCAGGCCGACGCGGTCACCCAGCTGCGGCAGCTCGGCGCGGCGCCGGGCACCCGGATCGGCGACGACCTCGAAGCCGTGCTGCGGGCCGCCCGCACCTGGCAGGCCGCGGCCGCGCCGACCATCGCCCCCGACGCGCCACCGGTCACCGCGGACCAGGTCGAGCGCGGCCGGACGCTGTTCGTCGACGTGCGCAGGGCGCTCGACGCCCAGCTCGACCACCTGACCGGGATGCGCGACGCCGGCCGCGCCGAGCTGGACGCCGCGGGGCGCTTCCTGAACGCGATGTTCGTGGTCGTCGCGGCGCTGGTCCTGCTGTTGTTCGCGATGCTGTTCTTCGGCCTGCGGCAGGTCGTCACCCGGCCGATCCTGCGGCTGGCCGGCGAGGTCCGCCGGGTCGCCGACGCGGACGTCCACAGCCCGGTGCACGGGAGCGGGCCGCGCGAGATCGCCCAGCTCGGCGCCGACGTCGAAGCGATGCGGCAGCGCATCCTCGACGAGGTCGCCGAGCTCGAGCAGGCGCACGCCCTGCTGGACCGGCGCACCCAGGAGCTGGACCGGCGCACGCAGGAGGCGGAGCGGTCCAACGTCATGCTCGACCGGCGCACGCGCGAGCTGGAGCGGTCCAACGCCGACCTGGAGCAGTTCGCCTACGTCGCTTCGCACGACCTGCAGGAGCCGCTGCGGAAGGTGGCCAGCTTCTGCCAGCTGCTCCAGCGGCGGTACCAGGGCCTGCTCGACGAGCGCGGCGAGCAGTACATCGAGTACGCCGTCGACGGCGCGAAGCGGATGCAGATCCTGATCAACGACCTGCTGGCGTTCTCCCGGGTCGGCCGGAAGCCGGGCGAGCACGTCGTCGCCGACGCGGGTGCGCTGGCCGACGACGCGATCGCGAACCTGGAGGTCGCCCTCTCGCTCAGCGGCGGCAAGGTCTCCCGCGGCGACCTGCCCGAGGTGCGCGTCGAGCCGGCCCTGATGACGGCGGTGTTCCAGAACCTCATCGGCAACGCGCTGAAGTTCAAGGGCGAGTCACCGCCGGAAGTCCGGGTCACCGCCGAGCGCGACGGCGACGAGTGGGTGTTCTCCGTGGTGGACAACGGGATCGGCATCGACGCGGAGTACGCCGAGCGGGTGTTCGCGCTGTTCCAGCGGCTGCACACGCGGTCGGCGTACCCGGGCACCGGGATCGGGCTGGCCCTGTGCCGCCGGATCGTCGAGTACCACGGCGGCCGGATCTGGCTCGACACCGAGGCCGTGGACACCACGTTCCGCTTCACCCTGCCGGCCGGCGAAGACCCGGCACTCGAAGCTCCGGCTCACCAGGACGGGGTGCTCGCATGACACCGGCGCCGGTTCCGATCGACATCCTGCTCGTCGAGGACGACCCCGGTGACGTGCTGATGACCCGGGAAGCGTTCGCGCACCACAAGATCCGCAACCCGCTGCACGTCGCGGAGGACGGCGTCGAAGCGCTGCGGTTCCTGAAGCGCGAAGGGCCGTTCGGCGCGGCACCGCGGCCGGGGCTGATCCTGCTCGACCTCAACCTGCCCCGCAAGGACGGCCGGGAACTGCTCGGCGAGATCAAGCAGGACCCCGGCCTGCGCACGATCCCGGTGGTCGTGCTGACCACGTCCGAAGCGGAGGAGGACATCCTGCGCAGCTACGAACTGCACGCCAACGCCTACGTCACGAAGCCGGTCGACTTCGAGAAGTTCGTCGAGGTGGTCCGGAAGATCGACGACTTCTGGGTCACCGTCGTGCAACTCCCGCACCGGTAGCCGATTGGCGGGGAGTCGGGCACCATGGGACGCCGTGACCCCTTCGATGCCGGATCTGCCGGCCACCGAGCTGGCGGTGACGCTCGACTGGCGGGGCCGGGCCGCGGTGCTGGCCGTCGCGGGCGAGATAGACCTGGTCAGCGCGCCGGAGTTCGGGGAAGTCGTCGACGTGGTGCTGGCCCGCGGGCCGGAGAAGCTGGTGGTCGATCTGCGCGAGGTGACGTTCTTCTGCTCGGCGGGGCTGCAGGTGCTCGCCGCGGCCCACCGCAAGCTGGCCGAGCGCGCGTTGTGCGTGGTGAGCGATTCCCCGGTGACGTCCGGCCCGCTGAAGACGACCGGGCTCGACACGTGGATCGGTGTCCACCCGACCGTCGACGAAGCACTCCAGTGAGGCGGGCGCGGATGCCGGAACCGTTCCGCCGCCACGGCGTGCCCGCGGCCGCCGGCGCCCTCCGCCGCCTGCGGCACGACCTGATGGCGTGGGTGCTGGGGGCGGGGGTCGACGAGGCGCGGGCGGGCGACATCGTGCTGGCCAGCTACGAGGCGCTGGCGAACGTGGCCGACCACGCCTACGACGGCGGGGAGCCCGGCGTGGTCGACGTCGACGCGGCGGCGCACCCCGACCGGCTCGAGGTGATGATCACCGACCACGGCCAGTGGCGGCTGCCGATCCCGGACACCCAGCCGGTTTCCTTGCGCGGCCGCGGGTTGCTGCTGCTGCGGGCGAGCGCCGACCGCGCGGACATCACCTCGGGTGAGCGGGGGACCGTGGTGACGCTGACCTGGGACCTGGACCCCGTCAAGCCCTGACCCCTCCCCCCGCCCTCCCCCTCCCGGATGCAGTGAATGACTCATTCCTTGCGTCCGACGTCAGGAATGAGTCATTCACTGCGCTCCCCGCCCCCTGAACCGAGGGCGGGGAGCGCCAGTGGGGCCGTCAGCTGTGGACGACCGCTCCGGTCTTCGGGTCGAGGGTGACCTTCCGGGCCTTCGGCCACCAGAAGTCGAACATCCCGTTGAGCGAATTGGCGTGCGTGTCGAACGAGGAGTCGCCGATCCGGCCGGTGAACCAGTTGTCCTCGATGAACTTCAGCACCGAGGTCTGGTCGGTCAGCGTGTGGTCGACGTGGTTCACCTTGCTGAACGGCGAAACCACCAGCAGCGGCAGCCGCGGGCCGTAGCCGCAGCGGTCGGCGTACGTGCCCAGCGTCGTCGGCTTGGCCGTGCAGACCGCCTGGTCCTGCGAAGCGTCGTGCGAGCCGTTGATGATCGGCGACTTCTGGTGGTCGTACCAGCCGTCCGAGTCGTCGTACGCCAGCACGATCGCCGTCGACTTCCAGTCCGGGGACTGCTGGATCTTGTTGATCTCGCCGACCACGAACTGCTGCTCGTCCAGCGGGTCCGAGTACCCCGCGTGGCCGTCCTGGTACTCCGGCGCCTTCAGGAAGCTCACCGCGGGCATCGAGCCGGCCTGCAGCGCGTCGTTGAAGTCGGAAATGTCGTACTGGTGGTTCGCGCGGTCGGTCTGGCCGATCGCCCGCACCGACGACGGCGGGAGGTGCTTCGGGTTCGCCGTCGACCGGTAGTACTGGAACGGCTCGTGGTGCGGGCTGTAGTCGACGACCGCGTTGCCGCCGACGTTCGTGTGGGTCTGGCCGCAGACCGCGTACCCGTTGGCCGAACCGGTCGGACGGAAGCCGCCCTGGAACCAGCCCCAGGTCACGCGCCGCTGGTTGAGCAGGTCACCGACGTTGCGGCCGTGCATGGTGGCCAGGTTGTCCTTGCTCGTGTGGTTCTTGCCCGAGCAGTCGTCCCACGCCGGGTCGGGGTCGTTGATCATCGTGCCGACGCCGTTCGCGTCCGGCGACTGCACGGCGTAGGCGTCGTCGACCGGCTCGTGCGTGACCGGGTCGACGGCCTGGACGCCGTGGGTGTTGCCCGAGATCAGGTCGATCGCGCCCGGGCTGGACGGGCCGAACACCGTGTTGAACGAGTTGTCGTTCAGCGCGTAGTGCTGGGCGTAGTTCCACATGCCGGTCACGGTGTTGCCGTCGTAGTAGTCCATGACCAGGCCCGGCTCGCCGAACAGGATCGGCTGGCCGGTGCACTTGTCCGTCTCGGTCTTCTCGACGAACTTGTCCATCTTGCCGCCGTTGAACGCGGCCTGCTCGGCGCCGTAGTTGTGGTTCTGGTCGCAGGTCATCGCCTGCTGGGGCGTGAGCCGCTTCGGGTTGTAGGCGTTGGGGTTGTCGGTCAGCAGCTTGTGGTCCAGGCCGTTGACCTTCGGGGTGCCGTGCGCGGCGGTGAACGGCGTGCCGTCGGTGTTGGCCGCGTCCGGGTAGGTGCCGAAGTAGTGGTCGAACGAGATGTTCTCGCCGAAGATGACGACGACGTGCTTGATCGGCGTCGACGTCGGGATCCAGTGCGCGGGGAACAGGTTCAGCGGCTGGGCTTCCGCGGTGGTCGCCGCGGAGCCGGTGACGACGGCCAGCGTGGCGACCGAGGCGAGGGCCCCGGCGCCGAGCAGGCCGCGCCGTCGCCGGCGGGTCTTTCTGTCCACAATGGATTCCTTTCGTGGTGGGCTTCGCTTACGCGAGCAGGGAGCGCCCGAAGTGGTCGTCCGGGCCGGAGACGCCCGGCAGCGCGAAGAAGTAGCCGCCGCCGAACGGGGAGATGTAGTCGGTCAGCGGTTCGCCGGCCAAGCGCGTCTGGACGGCCTCGAACTGGCGCTCCAGGTCCTGCTGGTAGCAGACGAAGAGGAGGCCCATGTCCAGGTTGCCGTTGCTGTCGACGCCGCGGTCGTAGTTCACTGCGCGGCGCAGGATCCGGCTCGCGTCGGTCTCCGGCGTGCGCGGGTTCGCCTTCCGGATGTGGCTGGTCAGCGGGATGACGGTGCCGACCGGGTCGTCGGCGTACCGGGGGACGTCGGTCTCCGCGGTGCCGTCGAGCGGGGCACCGGTGTCGCGGCGGCGGCCGAACATGTTCTCCTGCTCGGCCAGCGAAACGCGGTCCCAGAACTCCACCAGCATCCGGATCAGCCGGACGACCTGGTAGCTGCCGCCGGCGGTCCACGCGGGCTCGCCCGGCGTCCACACCAGACTGTCCACTTCGGAGCCGGTGGGGTTGGCGGTGCCGTCCTTGAAGCCCATCAGGTTGCGTGGCATGCCCTCTGGCCGGGGTGGTGAGCAGAAGCCGTTGAGCTTCCAGCGCAGCTGCATGCCGCCGCGCGTGGCGCGTGCGATGTCCCGCAGGGCGTGCAGGACGGTGTCGGTGTCGTTCGCGGAGAGGATCAGGCTCAGGTCACCGTGGCACTGGGCGGGGTCGAGGGCGTCGTCGGGGAACGTCGTCATCGGCTTCAGCTTGGCGGGCTTGAGTTTCGCGAGCCCGTACCGGTCGTCGAAGAGGCTCGCGCCGACGCCGAGGATGACGCCGAGGTCGCTGCCGGGCACGACGGGCCCGAGGACGCCGGAGTCGGCGGGCGGCGCGGTGATCCCGAGCGCGGCGGGCGCCCCGCCGGCGGTGAGGAACCGGGCGCGGTCGGTGACGGCGCGGAAGAGCTCGGTGAGCTCGGCCTTGGACTCGGCGACGGCGTCGAAGGAGGCGACGATGGTCTGCGCCGGCGGTTTGCGGAGGATGGCGGCCTGGTGGGGGCCGTGGAAGGGAACGGGCGAGGTGCCGTCGGGGACGGTCGCGGAGGAGGCACCGAGCCCGGCTCCGGCGGCCACCGTGAGCCCGGCGCCTATCGCCGCCCGGCGGAGGAAGGACCGGCGGGGGAGCCCGGAACCCGAGGTCGGTCCGTGCGGCGAGTTGGTCACGAGACCCTCCTCGGCTCGGCGATCGCCGCGATCGGGGCCAGCAGCTCCGTCAGCTCGCTCACGTCCGCATTGAGCTTCTGCCGCTGCTCCCGGCTCAGGTCCGCCGGCCGGAGCCACGTGCCGTCCGGGCGGTGGGCCGCGTCCAGCGCTTTCTGCGTGCGGTCGAGCCAGCTGTCCACCTTGGACAGAGCCGGGTAGCGCGGCGTCAGCAGCGGCCGCAGGACGTCCAGCACCGCGCGGGTGCCGTCGAGGTTCGCGCGGGCCGTGGCGAGGTTCGTGCCGCTGCCGTAGTCGGTGCGGCCGGTCAGTTCGAACTGCAGCGTGTTCTCCATGATTTCGTGCGCGCGCAGCCCGAGGTCGTTCCCGTCGACCTGGCTGTCGGCGAAGGACGTCTGCAGCGCGCGGGCGTCGGTGTCGAGCTGGTCGGCGACGGCGGCGAGTGCGACCGGGTCCTCGCCGTGCCAAAGGCCCTGCTCCAGGCGGTGGAAGCCGGTGAAACCGGGGTCGGCCGACCCGCCCGGCAGGCCGTCGGCCGTGCCGTTGAGCGCGCCGTCGGAGTCGCCGAACGCGTCGTAGGCCGCGCCCAGCCGCTCGTACGCCAGGTGAGCGGTCAGCCACGCCGCCTGGCTCGCCGCGCGGTCGCCGCCGGGGACGGTGTTCTTCAGCGCGGCCGTGTCCGCGACCAGCTCGCCCAGCCCCGTCGAGACGTGCTGCTGGTAGGCCTTGAGCGGGCCGAGCAGGTCGTCGTGCGTCACCGGTGCGACGCCCGGCCCGGTCCGCTCGGTGCCGCCGGTGATCCGCACGGCCGGCCCGACGATCGCCCCCGCGTCCTCGGGCAGGCAGCGGAACGCGTAGCTGCCGTTGCCCAGGTTGACCTGCAACGGCCGGGTCGTCGCCGCGCCGAGGCCCTCGACCTCGCCGTAGATCACGCCGGTCGCCGGGTCGATCAGGTCGACCTCGGCCGTCACCGACCCGGTGTTGTGCAGGCGGAACGCCTGCGGTCCGGGCTTCGGATCCGTCCAGCCGGTGCCGCACGCCGAGCGCGAGACCGCGATCTCGGGGTCGACGGCGGCCGCGTCGCCCGGCCAGAACGCCACGACGGCGCCCGCCGCGGCGGCCACGACCACGGCCACCACGGTCCAGCGGGTACGCACTGACCCCGGCACGCGCACTCTCCCGTCACTCGATCGGACCATCACCGGTCACGGATTATGCGAGCCTAACGCCCGGAAAACCGCATCGGATCCGATCGAAAGAGGGAAGTTCACCCGGACTTCAGCCGGTCGCCCACGAAACGGGGAGAATTCAGACGTATCTCTATGCCAGATCTGTCTCGTTCGAGATGTTCGACCGGTTTGGCCAGGTCACGGGAGAGGGGCGCCGGTCTCCAGCAGCGTCTTCAGGCTGGACAGCAGCGCGGGCCAGCCCTGGCTGCACATCTCCAGCGTCGTGCTGCCGGCGTCGAAACCGTCGTGGAGCACGGTCAGCTTCACCATTTTGCCGTGCGGTTCGATGGTGAACGTGACTTTGCTCCGGCTTTCCCTCTGCAGTTTCCCCAGCGTTTCTTCGTCGATGCCGTTGGCTTTCGCCCACTCCGCGGTGAAGGTGTGCCAGGTGTAGGACAGCCGGCGGTGGGGTTCCGATTCGAGCACGACCTGCTCGGGATCGCTCGTTTTCGCACCCCGCTCGGCCCACGTCATCGGTGCCCCCTTTTTCCAGTCCGTTTCGAAGGAGACGCCCCAATATCGACTCGTGAAGGCCGGATCGGTAAGCGCTTGCCAGAGTTTCTCCGGCGTGGTGTCGATGTAGGTGGTGTAGGCGAAATCGTTCATCGGTGCGGACTCCAGTGCTCGTTTGAGATCGGCCAGCGCGCCGGCCCGCCGCCGGTCGTAGCGGGTCATCCAGCGCTCGGCGATCGCGTTGATCGGCGCCGCGTCGAGGTGGTGCAGCTTCTCCCGGCCGCGCCAGGTGGTCGTGATCAGCCCGGCCGCCTCGAGCACGGCCAAGTGCTTGCTCACCGACTGGCGGGCCATGTCCAGTCCCGCGCACAGTTCGCGCAGGGTCTGGCCGTTGCGGTCGTTGAGCACGTCCAGCAGCTGGCGGCGGCTGGGATCGGCCAGCGCCTTGAAGACCTCGTCCATCGCGCCTTCCGGGTGACATGCAGCCGCCCGGCTGCCTTTTAACGCTAGGCAGCCGACCGGGTGCATGTCAACCGGGGTTCACCGGAAGCGGATCACCGTGATGCCGGCGAGGACGAAGAACACGAGGATGACCAGCGTGCCGGTCTGCCCGCCGGAGGAGCGGGTCACGACCTGGTCGACGGCGCCGGTCAGCCGCACGCCGCACTCGGCGACGACGGTGTGCCGCCCGGCCTCGATGCGGGTGAACTCGACGGGCGCGGTGAAGGCGCCGGAGCCGTCGGTGTAGGCGCTGCCGACCTCGGTGCCGTCCGACATCAGCGTCACCATCCGGCTCGGCAGGCAGCCCGTCCCGGACGCCGAGAGCGGCTCGCCGGGCTTGATGCTCGGCCGGTCGAGCACCAGGTCGCCGGGCTTCGGCGCGGTGCCGGACGTCGTGGGGGTGCCGGGCGTGCCCGGTGGGGTCGTCGGGGTCGTCGGGGTTGTCGGCGTGCTCGTGGTCGACGGTGGCGGAGTGGGGGTGATCGTCGGCTTGCCCGCTGTCGGGGTCCCCGGCCGAGTCGTGGGCGTGGTCACCGGCGGGGGCGCCGTGGTCGTCACCGGCGGTGTGGTGGTGGGCGTGGGCGTGGGCGTCACGGTGAACCGGCTGCCCGCGCTGAGCGGTCCGCCGGTCCGGGCGTTGGTGCACGTGCCGGTGACCGGGTAGGTGCCGGCCGCGCCGCCGCCGGGCACCGTCGCCGCGACCGTGCCGCTCGTTTGCTCGAGGGTCGCGTTCGCCGACCACATCGGCGTGCCGTTCCAGGAAAAGGTGACCGGCCCTTTGCACGGGTAGAAATTCCAGGAAATGGTGAAGGAGCTTCCGGCCTGGCCGCTCGACGGTTTCAAACCAACCGACGATGTGTATTGTGCGTTCGCCGTGCCCGCTCCCGCGAGCAGAAGCAACGTTCCGGCCACGGCGCCGAAAACCAGCCGAACCACGAATCGCATTGGGACGTCCCTCCCCGGTGTGTGCTCGCTGTAGCATTCCGGACCAGTCGGATAACGCAAGTAGGGGATGCCCAATGGGACGTGTCATCGCGGCGGGGGTTGCGTTGGGTTTGTGCGCGGTGCTGCTGGGCGCCCCACCCGCCTCGGCCGCATCCGGCTCGCTCCAGCTGCAGGTGTCGATCGACAAGCGGCCGGTCGAGGACGCCACGGTCCCGATCGATCCGGCGAACCAGGTCGAGCTGCAGGTCGTGGCGACCAACCCCGGCAACGCGCCGGTGAAGGTCCGCAGCGTGCGGCTCTCGGGCGTCGCGCTCGCGCTGACGTTCTTCGCCTACGACACGACCGCGCCCTTCGAGGTGCCGGCCCGCGGCTCGGTGTCCCGGACGTTCGTCCTCGACCTCGGTGACCTGGCCGGGCAGGCGACCGGGCTGCTGCCGTCGTCGGTCGAGCTGCTCGACGCCGGGCGCGGCACGCTCGGCGAGGCGACGACGGTCGCCGACGTCCGCGGCTCCTTCTGGTCGGTCTACGGCGTCTTCGGCCTGGCGATGCTGGTGCTGACCATCCTCGCCTGGGCGACCGCGCTGCTGGCGCTGGCCCGGCACCGGCTGGCGCCCAACCGCTGGCGCCGCGGGGTGCGGTTCCTGCCCGCCGGGTTCGGCACCGGCCTGGTCGCGGTGATCAGCCTGTCGGTGCTGCGCCTGGTCCCGCCCGAGCCGGCGATCGAGATCCCGGTGGTGCTCGGAGCGGCGGCGATCGCGTTCCTGCTCGGCTACCTGACCCCGCACCCGGCGCCCCCCGCGGTGACCGAGAGTGACACCACGGTCCAGCTCCCGCTGCCGTCAACACAGGAATTCACCCGATGAGCGCACCGGCCGAGCTGGTCGCCGCCCTGCCGCAGTACGACATCGGGGAGTCGATCGGCGAGGGCGGCATGGGGGTCGTGTTCGCCGGCGTGCACCGGACGCTGGGCCGCAGCGTCGCGATCAAGCAGCTGCCGTGGGACGTGCTCAACCACGCGGCGAGCAGCGAGCTCTTCGACCGCGAGGCGCGGGTGCTCGCCAGCCTGGACCACCCGCACATCGTCCCGGTGTACGACTACGTGCGGACGGGCCGCGAGCACCTGCTGGTGATGGAGCGGCTCGACGGCGGGACGGTGCACAGCCGCTTCCACGGCGGCGGCGTCAGCGGCGAGCAGGCGTGCGCGATCGGGCTGGCGATGCTGGCCGGGCTGCACGCGGCGCACCGGGCGGGCGTGCTGCACCTCGACGTCAAGCCGCGGAACCTGCTGTTCAGCACGCAGGGCGTGGTGAAGGTGGCCGACTTCGGCATCGCCAGGGTGATCAGCGAGGGCGCCACGTTGGTGACCCACGGTGGCGAGATCCTGGGAACACCGGCGTACATCGCCCCGGAGCAGGCCATGGGCAACGCGCTGAGCCCGGCGGCCGACGTGTACGCGGCGGGCACGGTGCTGTACGAGCTGCTGTCGCGCCGGCTGCCGTTCGACAACACCCGCGGCGCGATCAGCATGATGCGCCAGCACATGTTCACCGACCCGCAGCCGATCGCCGGGGTGCCGGCCCCGATCGCCGGGGTGGTGATGCGCAGCCTGGCCCGCGAGCTGGACGCGAGGTACCGCGAGGCGGAGTCGTTCGCGGCGGACCTGGCCGCGGCGGCGACGGTGGTGTACGGCTCGGGGTGGCTGGAGCGGTCCGGGGTCCCGGTGCTGCACCTGACACCCCGGGTGATCGCCGGCCTCAATTCGGCGACCGCCCCGGCGCTGCCGGCGGACGCCCGGACGCGGCCGGTTGCCCGGCCCGGGGCCACGCTGGTGGGAGCGCCGAGCAGCCCGCCTCCCAGTCTGCCGCCGGGGCCGAATTCGCCTGCCACGTCGTCGGCTGCTGTCCTTTGGCTGCGGTTGACCGCCGCGGCGGCCGCGGTTGTCCTCGTTGTGCTCGCCCTGCTCAACCCCGCTCGGCTGCCGCACCCGCCTTCGTCCGTGCTCAACCTAGGGGGCGCCTCCGTCTCGGCGCCGGTCGAGGTGGATCTCAGCAAGCCGCTGGTCCTGACCGGTCCCGGCAACCCCGGCCACGTGGCGCTCGACCTGTCCGCCGCCGGGATTCCGCTCGGGTCCGCGTCCACCGAGGCGAAACCCGGCGGCAACGGCTTCACCGCCGAACTCACCCTGCCGGGGATCGCCCGGTGGATCGTCGGCGGTGCCGTCACCGCCGACGTGCGGACCGGTTCGGCCACCCAGACCTTCACGCTGCTCACCAGCCAGCACCCGCTGGCCAGCGCGATGGGCGCGGGCAGCCTCATCCTGGCGCTGTTCGCCCTCGCCTACCTCGAATCGGGGCTGCGCACGATCCGCAACGGCCACCGCTGGCGGGGCGCGGTGGTCGGCGGCCCGGTGCTGGGCCTCCTGTTCGGCGCCGCGGTGTGGCTGTGCGTGACGGTGCTGCGCGTGCACGAGCCGTCGCCGGGGTTCGGGGCCGGGTGCGCGGTGGCCGGCGCGGTCGCGGCCGGGCTGGTCGTCGCGGCGGCGCGCCGCCGGGTGTCCACAGTGGTCAGTCGACCATCCGGACGGTGACGTGCGGGCTGTAGCTCTTGCGCCGGCTCCACCCCTGTTCGGCGCACAGGCTCAGCTGGATCGCGCGGTCGGCGGGCGCCCAGTAGCCGGTGCGGACGAAGTAGCCCTCCATCGTGTTCAGCGCGCCGAGGCTCTTGCGCGCCGAGCACATCTCCCAGCCCCACTGGCGCCCGGTCTTCTCGACGCCGTTGCGGCGCACGGAGATCCGCGGGTTGCCGACCGCGCGGATGTCGGCGTCGCCCTCGGTGACGTAGACGACGCCGTCGATCTTGTAGAACCGGTTGTTGTCCAGCAGGGTCACCTGACCGGAGAGGGTGATCCCGACGCGGGCGCCTTCGTCGCCCGTGAGCGTCCAATCGAGACAGAATTCCTGGACCGGAAGTTCCAGCGACTGGGTCATGACGAGTTTCCCCTGTTCTCACTGAGCGTCCCTTCCAGAAGATAGGGATTTTCCGGACGCCGGGAAGGGCTCGGCGCGATCTTCACCCGAACCGGTTCCGGCCGCGGATGGCTTGCGGCGCAGGGGTTTCTCGTCGATGAGTACGGCGGGTGACAGCGAGGGTTCCGGGCGGGTGGTCTTCGGTGCACGGATGGTTGTCTGCTACTGTGCGTGAATCTAAGGTAAAGGAACCATTACCTTCGCCGGGACGTTGGGCCGGGCATGAGCGAGCCCACTGTCATCGAGCTCGGCCCGCGCGACCTGCTCGTCGTGGCGGGGCTGCCCGGAGCGGGCAAGACGACCATGCTCCACCACGCCGCGGCGGGGCTGCCGGTGCTGGACTCCGACCAGGTGCGGGAGAGGCTCGGGGCGGTGGTTCCGCCGGTGGTGCCGTACCGCTGTTACCGGCCGGTTGTGCACGCGTGGCACCGGCTGCGGATAGTCGGGCGGGCTCTCGGTGATGGCCCGATCGTGGTTCATGAGCCGTCGACGCGGGCGTCGACCCGGGTTCTGCTGGCGCTGGTCGGGGTGGTGAGTGGGCGGCCGGTGCGGTTGCTGTTTCTCGATGTGCCGGCGGAGGAGGCTCTGGCGGGGCAGCGGAGCCGGGGGCGGGTGGTGCGGGCGCGGGCGTTCGCGCGGCATGTTCGGCGGGTGGGGAAGTGGCGGGAGGAGTTGCTGGCGGATCGGGTTCCGGTGGGGTGGCGGAGTGTTCAGGTGATTGATCGGGCGCGGGCGGCGCGGACTCGGGTGGTGGCCAAGGTGCTGGTGGGGTGTTGAGGTGCTCTTTCGGTTCTTTCGGTTCTTTTGGTGAGTTGCTGTTCTTTCGGTGAGTCGCTGGGCCGCTGAGTCGCTCTTGAGTTGGTGCTCTTTTGGTGAGTTTTACTGACTTCCACCGACCCGAACGCCGGATTGTTCAACGGCCGTCACGCGCGTCAAGGCGGGAAAGCGTGCCTTGACCCGGCGTGACGGCCGCTGAGGCGGCTGCGTATCGGTCGGCAGGAGGGTGTGGTCGGGGTCTGGCCCGTGGCTTGCGCCGGGGAACTCCTCGCCTTCGGTGCGGCTTTCCGGCGCTGGCCTGCCGTGGCTCGCCGGTGCCGGTGCCGGTGCCGGTGCCGGTGCCGGTGCCGGTGCCACGCCTCCGGCTGTGGTGGCTCGCCCGGCTGGCCGCCCAGCTTGCAGGGCTTACCTCGGCCAGTGCCCGCCTCGCCGGTGCGGCTCGCCCGGCCAGCCGCGCCACTCGCCTCAGCCGGCGCCGGGGCCCTCCGGCGCAGCCCATCGCGCTCCCCTCCGGCGCAGCCCTCCGGAGCGGCCTGCTGGTGCAGTCCGCTGGTGCGGCACAGCGATCCGCGCCAGCGCTCACGGCGGCCTCCGGCCGCCCCGGTCGCGCCCGCCGACAGCGGCCCGCCGGCGCGGCCCACTGGTGCAGTCCGCCGGCAGTGGCCCGCCGGCAGCAACCCTTTGGTGTGGCCTGCTGGTGCAGTCCGCTGGTGCAGCCCAGCGACCCGCGCCAGCGCTCACGGGCGGCACCCGGGCCTCCCGGCCCCCGGCCCCGGCCGCCCCCGGGGGAGGGCCGGGAACATCCGAGCGCTGCGGCACGATCACCACCGCCGCCGCAACCCTCTTTTTGGTCTGGACAATTTACATATTGGTCTAGACAATAAGGTCTCTCCCTGACTGGAGGACCCCGATGAGGCGTTCCCGACTGTCCGTCACCCTCG
The DNA here is from genome assembly GCF_040638975.1 of Amycolatopsis sp. NPDC024027. Classification (NCBI taxonomy): domain Bacteria; kingdom Bacillati; phylum Actinomycetota; class Actinomycetes; order Pseudonocardiales; family Pseudonocardiaceae; genus Amycolatopsis; species Amycolatopsis sp. NPDC024027. The sequence continues at coordinate 104,598 of NZ_JBEZYY010000015.1, read as the reverse complement.
CCGCCTTCCTGCTCTCGCTTTCCGGGGTGCTCGCCGTCCCCGCCGAGGCCGCCAACCTCCTCGCCAACTCCGGCTTCGAAGCCGGGTCGCTCTCCGGGTGGACCTGTGCCAACGCCGCCGTCGTGAGCTCGCCCGTGCACTCGGGCAGTCATGCCCTCTCCGGTACTCCCGTCGGTGCCGATTACGCCCAGTGTGCGCAGACCGTCTCCGTTCAGCCCAACACCAGCTACACCGTCTCCGCCTGGGTGCGGGGGAACCCCGTCTACCTCGGCATCACCGGTGGCCCCTCGACCTGGTCCGGTAACTCGGGCGCCTACAACCAGCTGTCCCTCAGCTTCACCACCGGCAACCAGACCTCCGCCCAGCTCTACCTCCACGGCTGGTACGGCGCCGGCACCTACTACGCCGACGACGTCGTCCTCGATGGTCCCGGTGGCAGTACTCCCGGTACGCCCGGTGTTCCCGGTACTCCGCAAGCGACCACCGTCACCACCAGCTCCATCGCCCTCAGCTGGGGTGCGAGTGGCGGCACCGTCAGCGGGTACCGCGTCTACGAAGGCGCCACGGCCGTGGCCACCGTCACCGGAACGAGTGCCACCGTCAGCGGACTCGGCGCGTGCACCACCCACAGCTACACCGTCGCCGCCTACAACAGTGCCGGTGAGTCGCCCAAGAGTGGGACCGCCACCGCCAGCACCACGGGCTGTGTTGACACCGGCCTGCCCAAGCACGCCCTCGTCGGGTACCTGCACGCCAGCTTCGCCAACGGGTCCGGGTACGTCCGGATGGCCGATGTGCCGCCTGCCTGGGACATCATCGATCTCGCCTTCGGGGAACCGACCTCCGTCACCTCCGGGGACATCCGCTTCACGCGGTGCCCCGCCTCCGAATGCCCGAACGTCGAGAGCGACGCGGACTTCGTCGCCGCGATCAAGGCCAAACAAGCGCAGGGCAAGAAGGTGCTGATCTCCATCGGCGGGCAGAACGGCCAGGTCCAGCTGACGACCACCGCCGCCCGGGACAAGTTCGTCAGCTCCGTCTCCGCCATCATCGACAAGTACGGCCTCAACGGGCTCGACGTCGACTTCGAGGGCCACTCGCTGTCGCTCAACGCCGGCGACACCGACTTCCGCAACCCGACCACGCCCGTCATCGTCAACCTGATCTCCGCGCTGAAGACGCTCAAAGCCAAGTACGGCCCGGGGTTCCTGCTCACCATGGCGCCCGAGACGTTCTTCGTGCAGGTCGGCTACCAGTTCTACGGCGGCTCCGGCGCCGGTGACGCGCGGACCGGTGCCTACCTGCCCGTTATCCACGCCCTGCGGGACTCGCTCACCGTGCTGCACGTCCAGGACTACAACTCCGGCCCGGTCATGGGGCTCGACAACCAGTACCACAACATGGGCGGCGCCGAGTTCCACATCGCGATGACCGACATGCTCAAAGCCGGCTTCAGCGTGGCGAACACCGGGCAGTTCTTCCCCGGCCTGCGGCCGGACCAGATCGCCGTCGGGCTGCCCGCCGCCGTCAGCGCGGGCAACGGCTACACCTCGCCCGCCGACGTCCAGACGGCGGTGAACTGCCTGGTCAAGGGCAGTGGCTGCGGTTCGTACACGCTGCGCGGCGGGACCTCGCCCGGCTTCCGCGGGCTGATGACGTGGTCGATCAACTGGGACAAGTACTACGGCTGGGAGTTCCAGAACAGCCACGAGCCGTTCCTGAACGCCCTGCCGTGACCGTCGGCGGTGTGCCCCGCCGCTCCGGTGGGGCACACTGCTGGCGTGGTGAAACCGATGCTGGGCGAGTCCGTGCTCTCGCGCGTGGTCCGCATCTTCGAGACGTTCGGGCCGGACGCGCCGGCGTTGCGCGTCACCGATATCGCGCGGGGTGCGAACCTGCACGTCGCGACGGCGTCGCGGCTGGTCGAGGAGCTGGTCGGGCACGGCTGGCTGTGGCGTGACCCCGATCGGAGGATCCGGGTGGGCGTCCGGCTGTGGGAACTGGCGTCCCGCGCCTCGCCGACGCTCGGGCTGCGCGAAGCGGCGATGCCGTTCATGGAAGACCTGCACGCCGTCGTCGGGCACCACACCCAGCTCGCGGTGCTCGAGGACCGCGAGGTGCTGTTCGTCGAGCGGCTTTCGGCGCCCGGCGCGACGCTCAACGTGACGCGGGTGGCCGGCCGGCTGCCGCTGCACGCGTCGTCGTCCGGGCTGGTGCTGCTCGCCCACGCGCCCGCCGACCTGCAGGAACAGGTGCTGGCCGGCCCGCTGGAAGCCTTTCGCCGCACGACGCTGACCGAGCCGGTGCGGCTGCGCCGGTTCCTCGCCGACGTCCGGCGGAACGGGTACGCCTTCTGCGCCGGCTTCATCGACGAGGAGACGACGGGGATCGCCGTGCCGCTGCGCGGGCCGTCCGGCGAGGTCGTCGCCGCGCTTTCGGTGATCGTGCCCAACGACCGGAACGCGCGCACGCAGATCCCGGCGCTGCGGGCCGCCGCGCGCGGGATCTCACGGGCGATGGGGAATTCCTCTCACTGAATGAGAATATACTGGTGGCGGGCGGTGCCGCCGATCCATGCTCGGGCTCGATCGCGGGAAAGGACGTCCTCCAGTGCGCACCCAAGTCGTCATCGTCGGCGCCGGCCCGGCCGGGCTGCTGCTGTCCCACCTGCTCGGTCTCGAAGGCATCGACTCGGTGCTGCTCGAACGGCAGACCGCGGAGTACGTCCAGGCGCGCATCCGCGCCGGCATCCTCGAGGCGGGGACCGTGGAACTCCTGCGGGACGTCGGCCTCGGCGCCCGGCTCGACATCGAGGGCATGGAACACCGCGGGATCCACCTGCAGTGGCCGGAGCACCGGCACCACGTCGACTTCACCGGCCTGATCGGACGGTCGGTGACGGTCTACGGGCAGACCGAGGTGACCAAGGACCTGATGGCGGCGCGGGAAAAGGCGGGCCGCCCGGCGTACTACTCGGCCGCCGACGTCACGCTGCACGACGTCACCGGGCAGCCGTCGGTGACCTTTGTGGACGATTCCGGCGTCGCGCGGCGGATCGAGGCGGACGTCGTGGCCGGCTGCGACGGCTTCCACGGACCGAGCCGGGCGTCCGTTCCGCAACCGCGGGTCTGGGAGCGGGCTTACCCGTTCGCGTGGCTGGGGGTGCTGGCCGACGTCGCGCCGTCGACGGACGAGCTGATCTACGCCTGGCACCCGGACGGGTTCGCGATGCACAGCATGCGCTCACCGCGGGTGAGCCGGTTCTACCTGCAGGTGGCGCCGGACGAGGACATCGCGCAGTGGAGCGACGACCGGATCTGGGCGGCGCTGTCCGAACGGCTCGGCGTGCCGGGGTGGACGCTCGAGACCGGGACGATCACGGAGAAGAGCGTGCTCCCGATGCGGAGCTTCGTGACGACCCCGATGCGGCACGGAAACCTTTACCTGGCCGGGGATGCGGCGCACATCGTGCCGCCGACGGGAGCGAAGGGGCTGAACCTGGCGGTGGCCGACGTCGCCCTGCTGGCCCGGGCCCTGACGGCGTCGTTCCGCGGCGACGACCGGCTCGTGGACGCGTACTCGGAGACGGCGTTGCGGCGAGTCTGGCGCTGCACGCACTTCTCGTGGTGGATGACGTCGATGCTGCACCGCCACGGCGACGACTTCGACGCCCAGCTCCAGCTCTCCCAGCTCCACCGCACGGTGACGTCGACGCCCGCGAAGACCGAACTGGCCGAAAACTACGCCGGCCTGCCCCTGTAGCCGATCCTGCCGGTCCGGTCGGAAGTGTGGGGGTACCGAGCCGGTCGCCGGTAAGGTCTGCCGGAGCGCAGCGGGAGGGGGCGGCGATGACGGCGGGTTCGGGCCGGATCACCCAGGCCCAGGTGGCGCGCCTGGCCGGCGTCTCGCAGGCTGTCGTGTCCATGGTGCTCAACGGCTCCGACAGCCTGCGCATCACCCCCGAGACCCGCGACCGCGTGCAGCAGGTGCTGCGCGAAACCGGGTACACCGTGGACATCATGGGCCGCCGGCTGCGCGGCAAGTCCAACCGGATCCTCGGCGTGTTCACCTACGAGTCGGTGTTCCCGTCCGGGGTGGCGGACTTCTACCGGCCGTTCCTGCTCGGCATCGAGGAGGAAGCCGAGGAACAGGGCTTCGACCTGCTGCTGTTCACCAGCGGTGGCCGTCGCGACGGGCGCCGCCGGATCTACGAGTCCGGCACGAACCGGCTGCGCATCGCCGACGGCTCGATCCTGCTGGGCCGGCACAACGACCCGGAGGAGCTCGCGCAGCTGGTCGACGAGCAGTTCCCGTTCGTGTTCGTCGGCCGCCGCGAGTCGCCGACCGGGCCGGTCAGCTACGTCGGCGCCGACTACGTCGCGGCCACCCGTGAGGTCCACGAGTGGCTGTGGGGGCTCGGGCACCGCCGAATCGGGTTGCTCGGCGTGACCGAGGAGAACGAGCCCACGCTCGACCGCCGCGCCGGCTACGAGGCGGCGGCGCGCGAGCACCGGCGGACCCCGCTGGTGTTCCTCGAGGAAGACCCGGCGCTCGCGCTGCGGCAGGCGCGCGACGAGGGTGTCACGGCGTTGCTCGTCGAAAGCTCCGCGATGGCCGACGGCATCCTGGCCAGCGCGCACGACCTCGGCCTCGGGGTGCCCGAGGACCTTTCGCTCGTGGTGCTGGGGGAGGCCGACCCGTCGCAGCAGCCGCCGGTGCACGCGGTGCCGAGCACGGCCACGGACTGGTCGATGTCCCGCATCCCGCGCCACGAAATGGGTGTGCACGCCGTGCGCGTCCTCGTCGGGCTGCTGGCGAACCCGAAACCTCGGCAGCTGCTGCTGCCGTGCCTGCTCCACGAGGGTGCCACCACGGCGGGACCGTCCACAAAGCACTCTCGCTGACGGCGGTCAGGGCTGAGGCGGCGGCACGTCCTGCGCGTCTCCCACACCGGCGTCCTCACCACCGGGATCCGCCTTCGGCAGCCGGACGGTGAACGTCGATCCGGCGTCCACTTCGGACTCGACGGTGACCGTGCCGCCGTGTGCCGCGACGAGGTGGCGCACGATGGCGAGGCCGAGCCCGCTACCGCCGGTTTGGCGGCTGCGGGACTTTTCGGCCCGCCAGAACCGGTCGAACACGTGCGGCAGGTCCTCGGCGGCGATGCCGGAGCCGGTGTCCGCCACGGCGAGCATCACTTCGTCCACAGTGGACGAGATCCGGATGGTCACCCGGCCGCCGGGCGGCGTGTGCCGGATCGCGTTCGTCACCAGGTTGCCGACGACCTGCCGGAGCCGGACCGGGTCGGCCGGCAACGTGGCTTCGCCGAGCGCTTCGACGGTGAGCGTGACACCGCCGGCGGCGGCCCGGTCGGCGTGCGCGGTGGCGACGTGGCCGGCCAGCTCCGCCGCGTCGAGGGGCTCGGGGTGCAGGCGCAGCTGCCCGGCGTCGGCCGCGGCGAGGTCCTGCAGGTCGTCGACGATGTGCTGCAGCAGCACGGTCTCCTCGAGCAGCGACCCGCTCAGGGCCCGGTCGAACGGGAGGTGCCCGTCTTCGGCGGCCTCCAGCCGGCCGCGGATGACGTTGAGCGGGTTGCGCAGCTCGTGGGCGATGTCGCTGACCATCGCCTTGCGCTGCTCCTCGATGCGCTCGCGCCGCGCGGTGAGGTCGTTGAACGCGGCGGCGAGGTACCCGACCTCGTCGCGGGACTTCACCGGGGCCGGCCGGTCCTGCTGCGCGGCCTCGGTCAGCGCCCGCAGCGGGCGGGACAGCCGCCGCGCGACGAGCGCGGTGAGCGCGACGGCCAGCGCCAGCACGCCACCGGTCACCGCCAGGATCCGCGTGAGGTTCTCCCGCGACAGCGTGAACGTCGGCAGCGGCGACCCACCCGGGCCGAGCGTGAACAGCAACGCGGGCGGAGCGACGTACGGCGCGAGCTGCTCGCGGCGGGCCGAGTCGAGGCAGCCCTGGATCGGCCGCTCATCGGGGACGTCGAGAACTTCCAGGTCGCGGCCGATCGTCACCGGTTTGCCGCCCTGGTTCTGCACGCAGCGGTTGACGGCCTCGTTCAGGGTCGTCAGCGCGGCCTGCTCGGTCGGGGTGGGAGCGGCCAGCTCGAAGAGCCCGCACTTGCCCGCGTAGTAGCGGGCGGAGAGCGGGTCGAGCCCGGTGAGCTGTGGCCGCCCGCTCGGCGAGTCGTGCACCTGACCGGGCAGGCCGACCATGGCGAGGCAGACGGTGGCCTTGTGGGCCAGCGCGGTGAGCTTCTCGCGTTCGGACGGGGGCAGCTTGAACGGGCCGGTCGCGCGCGGGTCGATGCCGCTCGTCCCGGCCTCGGGCAGCAGCACCGGGTCGACGTGCAGGGGATCGACCGACGCGGTCGCCTTGACCGGCAGGGTGACCGGCGCGCCGCCGGAGTCACCGAGGACGCGCCGGTCGAGGGTGGTCAGCACGACCCGGCGGCCGGTCTGTTCCGACAGTGTCCGCAGCCGGGGGCCGACCTGGTCCCACGTGTGGTTCGCCGCGGCGAAACCGAGCAGCTCGGTGTAGATCGTCGCGTCGCCGGAGAGGGCCTGGCCCTGCTCCTGCTGGATCGCACGGGTGGTGGTCTGCACGGCCAGCCACGCGGTCGCCGCGATGGAGGCGAGCGCGATGAGCAGGGAGACGGCGCTGAGCCGGACGACCAGGCTGCGCCGCCTCGGGAAGCTGCGCTGCTGCGCCCTCGGCCGAGAAGAGCGCCTCGCGCTAGATGTCATTTTCCGCCGTCAGCTTGTAGCCGACCCCGAAGACGGTCCGCAGGTGGACGGGCTTCTGCGGGTCCGGCTCGATCTTCTTCCGCAGGTTGAGCACGTGGACGTCGATGATCCGGGTGCTGACGAACCGGTCGTCGCCGCGGGTCAGTCCGAGCAGCTGCCGGCGGGTGAACACCCGGCCCGGCTGCCGGATCAGCGTCTCGAGCAGCTGGAACTCGCCCGGAGTGGTCTCCACCGGCCGGTCGCCGACCGAGACTTCGTGCCGCACCGGGTCGAGCCGCAGGCGGCCCGCGCGCAACGCGGTGTCGGGCGGCTCGCGGCGCCCGGCGGTCCGCCGCAGCAGCGTCCGGACCCGGGCCATCAGCTCGCGCGGGCTGTACGGCTTGGTCAGGTAGTCGTCGGCGCCGAGGTCGAGGCCGAGCAGCAGGTCGTCCTCGGTGGCGCGGGCGGTCAGCATCAGCACCGCGACGTCGGACTCCTGCCGCAGGATCCGGCAGACGTCGAGGCCGTCGACCTTCGGCATCATCACGTCGAGGACCAGCAGGTCGGGGCGGTCGCGCCGGGCCTCGTCGAGCGCCGCCCGGCCGTCCGGGGCCAGCACCACGGTGTGCCCTTCGCTTTCGAGGTAGAGCCGGAGGACCTCGGCCTGCTTCTCGTCGTCTTCCGCGACCAGTACACGTGCGCACACGGCGTCGAGGGTAGGCGTCCTCACACGGTGGTCACCCGATCCTGACCGGATCTTCACACCTCGGCGCACGAGCCAGGTCTTTGTCAAAGTGTTGACCGCGGTCACGGCGCGCGGAAAGGTCCGATGACAGGGGACGGTCCAGCCTGGGAGGCGCCGGTGCGGTTCAGGTTCATGGCGGCGGTGGTCGCGACGGCGGTCATCGGGGCGCCCGCGGTCTCTTCGGCGGCTCCGACAACGATGTCATCACCGCTGGTCGGCGACCCGGCCGCGTACGTCGACCCCCTGATCGGGACCGGCCGCGGCGGCAGCTCGGTCGGCGAGATCAACAACTTCCCCGGGCCGGCGGCGCCGTTCGGGATGATGCAGTTCTCGCCGGACACGCAGGGCGCGTACGCCGGCTACCAGTACCACAGCGACCAGATCCGGGGGTTCAGCCTCGACCACGCCTCGGTCGGCTGCAACGCGTTCGGCGACGTGCCGATCCTGCCGGTCACCGGCGACGTCGGGGCGGCGCCGTGGAACCGCGTCGAGCACTTCACCCACGACGACGAGAAGGCCGAGCCGGGCTACTACGCCGTGACGCTCGCCGACTCGAAGGTGCGGGCCGAGCTGACCGCCACGACCCGCACCGGGCTCGCCGCCTTCACGTTCCCGGCCGGTTCCACGCCGCAGGTGCTGGTCAAGGGCGGCGCGAGCCTCGCCGGGAACTCGGCCGCCACCTTGACGATCACCGGTGACCGCGAGGTCAGCGGCTCGGCCACCACCGGCAACTTCTGTGGCAAGCCCAACAAGTACACGGTGTACTACGCCATCACCTTCGACCAGCCGTTCACCGCGCACGGAACGTGGGACGGCTCCAGCGTCAAACCCGATACCGACAGCGTGGATTCGCCCAAGGCGGGCGCCTACCTGACGTTCGGTTCCGGGACCGTGCACGCCAAGGTGTCGATGTCCTACGTGGGCGTCGACGGCGCGAAGGCCAACACGACCGCGGAGGTCCCGGGCTGGGACTTCGGCGCCGTCCGCGAGTCCACAAGGGACCAGTGGACGCAGGCGCTGGGCAAGATCCGGGTCGCCGGCCGCGACCCGGCCCAGCTCAAGACGTTCTACACCGCGTTATACCACTCCCTGATGCACCCGAACACGTTCGACGACGCCGACGGGCGCTACGTCGGCTTCGACGACCGGATCCGCACCCTGCCGAAGGGGCGGCACCAGTACGCGAACTTCTCCGACTGGGACACCTACCGCTCGCTCGCGCCACTGCACGCCATGCTCTTCCCGAAGGAAGCCAGCGACATGGCGCAGTCGCTGACCAACGACGCCGTGCAGGGCGGCTGGTGGCCGCGCTGGCCGATGGCGAACGACTACACCGGCCAGATGACCGGCGACAGCTCGGTCGCGCTGATCTCGAACCTGTACGCGTTCGGCGCGCGCGACTTCGACGTGAAGACTGCGCTGAAGTACCTGGTCAAGGGCGCTACCTCGGTCGACGAAACCCCTGGCGCGTACCAGGAACGCCGGGGCATCTCGGATTACGTCGCCCGGGGGTACCTGCCGAACAACGACGCTTCGCGCGGCGACCACGCCCGGGTCGGCGCGTCGATCACCCTTGAGTGGGCGATCGACGACTTCGCCATCGCGCGGTTCGCGCAGGGCATCGGCGACCGCGACGTCGCCCGCGAGTTCACGAAACGCGGCCAGAACTGGCAGAACATCTTCAACCCGCTCACCGGCTACCTCCAGCCGCGCGGGCAGGACGGCCGCTTCCCGGACGGCCCGGCGTACGTGCCGCCGCCGCCCGGCAAGTTCGGCCAGGACGGTTTCGACGAGGGCAACGCCGCGCAGTACACGTGGCTGGTGCCGCAGGACCCGGCCGGCCTGGTGACGGCGATGGGCGGGCCCGCCGCGGTGGCGTCCCGGCTGGACACCTTCTTCCAGAAGCTGAACGCCGGCCCGAACGAGCCGTACATGTGGGCCGGCAACGAGCCCGACTTCGGCGTCCCGTGGCTGTACAACCACGTCGGGCAGCCGTGGAAGACGCAGCAGGTCGTCCGCGAGATCGCGACGACGCTGTTCAGCGCCACCCCGGACGGCGAGCCGGGCAACGACGACCTCGGTGCGCAGTCGTCGTGGTACGTCTGGGCCGCGCTGGGCATCTACCCGGCCACGCCGGGCACGCCGGACCTGGTCGTGCACAGCCCGCTGTTCGAACGCGCCGTGCTCTCCCTGCCGACCGGCCGGACGATCGACATCCGCGCGCCCAAGGCGTCGACGGCCACGCCGTACGTCCACGACCTGGCGCTGAACGGCCGGGACTGGGACCGCACGTCCCTGCCCGCCGACACCGCCCGGGACGGTGGACGGCTGGACTTCTCGCTGGCGTCCACTCCGGACAAGCACTGGGCGGCCGGGGCCACCCCACCGTCCTATCGGGACAACGAGAAGCCGTTCCTGGCCTCGGCGGCCAACCAGGTCGTTGTCGAACCGGGCACCGGCGGCGAGGCCACGGTCAGCGCGCAGCGGCTCGGCAGCCACGACCGGGTGCTGGACGTGGCCACGCAGGCCCCGGCCGGGATCACGGTCACCGGCCCCCGGCAGCTGCGGCTCGACGACCGGACCGGTGGCGGCACCGCGAAGCTGACGGTTTCGGTGGCCGCCGGGGCGCCCGAGGGCTACTACCGGGTCCCGGTGACCGTCCGCGGGGGCGCGACGACGGTGCCCGGCTCGGTGATCGTGCTGGTCGCGCCGAAGGACGGGCTGGCCGCGGCGTACGGAGGTGTCGGCGTCTCCGACGACGGTGACGCCGGCTCGGCCGACATCGACGGGGCGGGGAACAGCCTGTCCCGCCAGGCCCTCGCCGCGGCGGGCCTGGTCGGCGGCCGGACGGCCCAGGCGGCCGGCACGTCGTTCGTCTGGCCCGCGGCGCCCGCGGGACGCCCGGACAACGTCGTCCCGGCCGGTCAGACGATCAAGCTGGGCCCGGCCACGCGCCTGTCGTTCATCGGCACGGCCTCGAACGGCGACCACCGGGCCACGGCGACGGTCACCTTCACCGACGGCAGCACCGGGCAGGCCGACCTGTCGTTCGGCGACTGGGTGTTCCCGGGCGGCGGCACGGCCCCGGTGTTCGGCAACACGCTGGTGGCGCGCACGGACCACCGCAACCAGCCGGGCGGCCAGGGCGGCGGGGCGTCGGTCTACGCGACGGCGCCGTTCGACGCCCCGGCCGGGAAGCAGATCGCCGCGGTGACCCTGCCCGCCGACCCGAACCTCCACGTCTTCGCGATCGGCCTCGCCTGACCCGGCCGACGGCGGTCAGCCGGGGGAGCCCACCGCGCAGGCCTTGATCGGGGTGGCGTTCGCCGGGTCGAGCGCGTTGCGGACCAGGTGCCAGACGTTCAGGTCGTAGGCCTCGCCGATGTGGCCGACCGGGTCGAGCGGGCAGAAGTCCTGGACGTACTGGTTCCGCACGCCGGGTTCGCGGATGAACGACGTCTCGGTCGGGGTCACCAGCTCGTCGTAGCGCGAGGTGATGATCGTGTAGCCGATGCCGGGCTGGGCGACCGGGCCGGTGTTGAGCGCGACGATCGCGGCGCCGCCGTCCAGTTCGTCGGCGAAGATCGGCAGGCCGATCGTCTTGACGATGGTGTCCCACGTGCTCTTGCCCAGCAGCGTGTAGGCCAGCGTCAGCAGGCCGGAGGCGTTGGCGCCGTGCGTCGGCGGGGCGATCGCGACGACCTTGCCGAGCTCGCTCTGGATGCCCTGCATCTTGGCGAGGTAGATCGACTGCAGCCCGCCTTCGGAGTGGCCGACGACGTCGACCTTCGCCGCGCCGGTGGCCGCGCGGACCTTTTCGACGAACGCCTTGATCTCCAGCGACGACTCCGCGACCGGCTTGAGCCCGCCGACGAAGGGGAACTGGGGGTACGCGCCGTAGGTCAGGGAGAACGTGCAGTAGCCGCGGGCGGCCAGGTCGGCCTGGAGGAAGTTGAGGTCCTCGTAGTAGGTGGCGAAGGTGCCGTGGAGCAGCACGACGGGGTTCGGGTGCGCGGCGCTCGGGCGGCACGCGAAGTCGTTGTTGCCCCCGGCCGCCGCCTGGGCCGGCACCGCCGAGCCGAGCAGCAGCGTGCCCGCCAGGCCGATCGCGGCCAGCCATCGGTTCGTTCCCCGCGCCATTGCAGAGTCCCTTCGTCTGGTTGCTCTGCACAGCATGCGCTTCGCGATCAAGGCTGTCTGCTGGCAAAACCCGCAGAAACTTGCCCTGGCCGTTTGTGCACGGTGACAATACGGCAGTGGAGACCGTCGACGCCCTGTTCCCGCGAGCCGGGGAGATCGCCGCCGCGATGATGGCCCGGTGCGCCGCCGAGATCCCGGCGTACCGGCTGCTGCCGGCGAGCGTGCTGGAGGGCGACCTGGTCGCCAACGCGACGGCGGTGTTCGAGCTGTTCCTGACCACGGTCGCCGAGGACCGGCGGCCGACCGAGGACGAGCTCGCGCTGCCGATCGCGTGGGGCGCCGAGCGGGCCCGTGACGGCCTGCCGCTGGAAGCCGTGCTGAAGATCTACCCCCTGGCCGCCGGCGTCGCGTGGGAGCTGCTGGCCGGCGACCGGGCCCTGCTCGGCGCGCGGATGCTGGACTTCCTCGGCGAGGTGATGCCGCGCGTCGCCGAGGCGTACCTCCGGGAGCGCGACGACCTCGACTGGGAGCGCCGGGAGGACCGGCAGAACCTCGCCGCCAGCCTGCTGGCCGGCCGCCCGGTGCGGCGGCGGGAGCTGGCCGAGAGCTACGACGTCGTCGTGTTCCAGCTGCCGTCGCCCACCTCGTCGGCCTCCCGGGCGGCGACGGACCTCTTCCGCGTCATCCGGTCCGATTTGGACAGTCAACCGGGCGTGCTGGTGACGTTCCAGGGTGACGGCGGCGTGCTGCTGGTGCCGGCGGGGTCCGCGGTGGACGCCGTGGCGGCGCGGGTCGACCGGGTCTGCGGACGGCCGTGCGCCGCGGCCGCGTCCCGGGCGCCCACGCTGGCCGACATTCCGGCCGCGCACTTCGAAGCGGTGGAAATCCTGGCGCTGGCCGAGGGTTTGCACCGCCCGCCGCGGCTCTACCGGCTGGCCGATCTGGCGATCGAGTACCAGCTGGCCCAGCCGGGCCCCGCGCGGGAAGCGCTCGCCGGAGTTCTGTCGCCGCTGGCGGAGCACCCGCACCTGATCGACGCCCTGCGCGCGTTCGTGACGTCGGGCTACAACCGCGGCGAAGCGGCGACGGCGTTGAACATCCACCGCAACACGCTCACCTACCGGCTGGGCCGCGTCCAGCTGATCACCGGCTACGACGCGACCCGCCCGGCGGACGCCCGCCACCTGGCCGCCGCGATGACGGCCTACGACATCAGCCGCCGGCACGGGTGAATTCCACGGGGTAACGCTTGCGTCGCGGTTCCGGGAATGCGTTGCAGAACCCGCCGGGCGGGCGACCCAGGGAGCGGACCCGGAAGAAGGTGATGGCCGTGACCGCGACCAGAATCGCCGTGGCCGCCCTGATCCTGGCGGGTGCGGCCGCGTGCGGAACGCCGGTGGTGGGCGTGCCGGTGGCCGTTCCGGTGACCCCGCAGGCGCCGGTGACGAGCACGGCGACGGTCGCGGTTCCCGCGCCGCAGACGGTTTACGTCCAGCCACCCGTTTCCGTGGCGCCCGCGGAAACCGCGGAGGCGCGCACGGTCGTCGCCTACTACGACGCGCTCAACCGCCACGAATTCGCCACCGCGTGGGCACTGGGCGGCAGCCGCCTGGCCGGCGACGGCGGATACACCCGGTACGTCAACGGGTTCGCGACGACATCGTGGGATGCGCTGACCGTCACCGACGTCCGCGGCAGCACGGTCTCGGTGGTGCTGGCGGCGGTCCAGACCGACGGCAGCACCCGCACCTTCTCCGGTACCTACACCGTTTCCGGCGGCGTCATCACCGGCAGTCACATGACCCGGACGAAATGAGCCACCCATGCGTACACTTCGGACAGTCGTCGCCCTTTCCGCCGCGCTCGCCCTCGGCGGGTGCGGGTTGCCGCGGGCGGTTTCCGGCAGCCCGGCCCAGGCTCCCGCGTCCACCGCGACCGTCACCGCACCGGTCATCCCCACCGTCACCGCGCCGGTGCCGCAAACCGTCTTCGTACCACCGCCGCAGACCGTGTACGTCGCCCCGAAGGGGGTGGCCGCCACGAGCCAGTGGTACGCGCAGCCGAGCTGGATCGACGCCCAGCCGTGGATCACCATCACGCCCGCGGCCGGCCAGACGCCGTGCCAGTGGCTGAACGCGCGCGGCTACCCCTACGCGCAGGCGTACGCGGCCTGGGCGCAGAACGGCTTTCCCGCGAGCTGGTCCGCCACCGGCGACGGCTACCCGTGCCAGAAGTCCTACGGCCCGCAGCACTGATCGACCCATGCGCGGACGACCTCGTCCAGGACCTTCAGCGGCAGCTGGCCGCCGCCGAGGACCACGCCGTGGAAGTCCTTCAGGGAGAACGCTTCCCCGAGTCGCTCCTCGGCGAAGCGGCGCAGGCGCAGGATTTCCAGCCGCCCGGTCAGGTAGGCCAGCGCCTGGCCGGGGGACTCGATGTACCGGTCCGTCTCGGACTGCACCTCGACCTCGCTCAGGACGGTGTGCGTGCGAAGGAACTCGACGCACTGCTCGCGCGTCCAGCCCAGCGCGTGCAGGCCGGTGTCCACCACCAGCCGCGCGGCGCGGACCGAATCCTCGGCCACCATGCCGAGTCGCATCAGGTCGTCGGAGAAGAGGCCCATCTCGTCGGCGAGCCGTTCGGTGTAGAGCGCCCAGCCCTCGCCGTAGGCGGTGATCATCGCGATCCGCCGCAGCTGCGGCAGGCCGGTCAGCTCCTGCGCCAGCGACTCCGCGAAGTGGTGGCCGGGGACGGCTTCGTGGAAGGCCACGGTCTCGGCGATGAACCGGTCGCGCGTGCGCACCTCGTGGGTGTTGGTGAAGTAGACGCCCGGGCGTGAACCGTCGAGCGCGGGCGGCATGTAGTACGCCGCCGCGGCGACGGGTGCTTCGGCTTCCGGCACCGCCCGGACGACGCACTCGGCGTCCGGCACCCGCGGGAACCAGTCCGGCGCGGCGGCGGTCGCCCGGGCGATGGCGGCGCGCGCGGTCTCCAGCATCTCCTCGGCGTCGCGCCAGCGGAGGCTTTCGTCGCTTCGCAGCCGGCGGCGCACGTCGGCCGGGCCGGTCAGCCCGAACACGCGCCCGCCGAACTCGGCGTACTCGGCCTCGAGCCCGGCGAGGACGTCGAGGCCCAGCCGGTGCAGCTCTTCGGGGGTGTGGCCGGTGGTCGTGTGCATCCGCGCCAGGGCCGCGTAGTGCGCTTCGCCGTCTTCGAGCCAGCAGAGTCCCGGCCGGTCGTCGGGCCGGCCCTGCCCGGCGACTTCGCTCGCGAGGAACTCGCGGTAGCCTGCCAGCGCCGGCCGGACGACCTCGGTCACCAGCCGGTCGCGACGCTCACCGCGATCCCCGGTCAGCGGCTGGGGAAAGGGCTTCTCCTGCGCCAGAAAGCGGTCGAGGAACGCGATCGCGTGGTGCGTCATGCGCTCCACCGGCGTCCGCCCGGCGCGGAGGCCGGCACTGTGCCGCAGCGCCAGGGCCTCGTAGAACGCGGGCATCGCGGCGAGCCGCGTCAGGAAGTCCTCCTCGGCCTGCCCGCCGGACGGCGTGAGCTGCGGCAGGAAGGAGAGGTGGTTCATTCCGATGGCGTACAGCGGGTCGGCGAGGGTGAACTCGACGTCGTTCGCGTCGAGCCGCGCGAGCACGGCCTCCCCTTGCTGCGTGACCACGCCGAGCGTCACACGGTCGGGATCCGCCGAGGCCCGCGCCCGCGCCAGCACGCCGGCGGCCCGCGTCCGCAGCCGGGCATGGCCGGCTGCACTCGGATCGGGCAGCTCGGCGTCGTGGCCCGGAACACCCGCGAACGTCGCTTCGAGCGGCGTCCAGGTGCCGAGCACGTCCAGGAGTTCGTCGGCGAGCGCGGCCGCTTCGGAGGTCATTCGTCCATCGTGGCGGAAAAGAGACCGGGCGGGGAGGGCTCCGAGGGCGGACCACCGGCGGTCTTGAAGGCCCTGTGAGGACCTCCAAGACCTGGGCGACGAGGCGCCGTGCCACCAGCGCTCATCCGGGTTCCGTGCTCCGACTTCACCGACTCGAGACCGGGAACCGTGCGCGACGTTGCCTGCGCACATTCACACGGTATTCGAGTCCGTCGCCGGCGACAATTACGGTATAGACCAGTATGGGATTCACGTCGCCCTTATGGGGGCTCTGAGCTGCGAAACAGCAGCACGGCTGTCCTGCGTCATGGACGGTTCTTTGGACACTCGGAGCTCTTTGGACGCAAACTTCGGCCAATACGTGCATCGAGCCGGATCGCAGTGCGAATATCGGGGCGTTCCCGTCGATGCGGTGCCGCGCCGGCGGGGAACGTCCGGTGCCGAGTGCCACCTTGCGCCTGGCGGGGGATTTCGACGTCTCCGACTTCATCGACTCGATTGTTGTCCAGCGGCACCCCAGGGCAACTCCGGGAGGCCGATCATGCGTACGAGGGATCGCGGTCCGTGTGCGCTCGTCGCGGGCGACGAGCTGGTTTCGGTGCCGAGTAGCGGTGCGGCAATCGTGGTCACGATCTTGCTCTGGCTGTGGACCTTCCGGCTCGGAGGAGCCGAGGTGCCTGCCGTGCTCGCGATTCTCGCGGGAGCGGGTATCTCCCTGGACTCCGGTGTGCGCCGGCCCTGGGCCCTCCGCTTGCACCTCCGGCTTTCGGTGGCAGTCGGTGAAGGTGGCGGACGCCGCGAATGAGCATCCGGGTGGATCATCAGGGCTGGTGGAGCCGGCCCGCGGAGCGGCAAAAGGTTCCCGGCCCGCGTCGTGGTAGCCCGCTCCCCGGCGAGCCCGGCCCGGATACGTTCCGGGTCTCGGCCAGGGTGGCGTTGACGCCGGAGGAATTGACACTCGCCACGGTCGACGATTTCCTGGCCGTGCTGCGTCTCGTGCTCGAACGGTCGGGATTGACAGCCGGCCAGGTGGCAGCGAAGACGTCGATCGCCCGCAGTTCCGCGTACAACCTGGTTTCGGTGTCGAGAAGGGGGCTGCCGGTCGATCCCGACCAGGTCCTGCTCTTCCTGACCGGCTGCGGCCTGAGGATGGATCAGGTCGACGAGATCATGCGTGCCTGGGGAAGGTTCGCTCTCGAACGTCGCAGGCACAGAGCCTCCGGCGAGCTCAGACCGGAGCCGGAACCGCCTCGCCGGAATGTGGACGTGGGGGTCGACAGGTGCCTCGAACAGCTGCGGCTCGTCCGGGCGGCCGGTGACCTCGACAAGGCCGTCACCTGGGCGCGGAGGCTGACCTCGGCGCTGCTGGCCGAGAAGGCCGTCGAGCACGTCGCTGCGCGGTCGGTGTGCAGCGGATGAAACGAACCGGGCCGGGAGCAGGTGCGCTCCCGGCCCGGTCGCCGTCAGGTCAAGCTCGAACAGGATCTCGCGTCCGGATCCTGAGCCCCCTTCGGTACCCACCGCACGTTCGCGAACGAAGCCTGGAACGTGCCGTCGGTGTAGACCAGGAACGGGGTGTTGATGTGCTCGAAGTCCAGCCCGTTGTTGAAGCAGGACACCGGGATCTTCACCGTCGTCTTCGGGCCGCCCGCCAGGTCGGTGAACAGCTTCGTCGCGTTCACCTCGGAGAAGCACGGGTAGACGCAGTGCATGCTGATCACCGCCCGGTTGGCCGGTGCCTGCTGCACGACCGTGTCGAACTCCAGGGCCGCGTCGGCGTTGAGGTAGCCGCGCAGGTCGTTCGTGCCCGCCGTGTTCTGCATGTACAGCTGGGCCGCGCCGGCGCCGGTCCAGGTCGCCTTCAAACCATCGGCCTGCACGTTGACGTCCGCCGGGACGACGTTGATCTCGCTGTGCGCCGCCGTGCCGTCCGGGCCGATCACCGTGCCGCCCCAGTTCTCCGCCGAGCCGATCTGGCTCGTGTACGGCGGGACGTCGGTGCGGTCGAAGATCGACAGGTCCTGGGTCGCGGTCCCGCCGCCGCCGGTCGAGGTGCAGGACGCCGGCCCGGAGGTCTCGTCCAGCTGCCCGACCGTCACGCGCTGCCCGGTCTTGAGGCCGTAGCCGAGCTTGAACAGCGGGTCGTAGCCCGGCGACCACGGGTTGAGCGGCGACTGGCACGCGCTCTTCGGCCACGAGTACGACAGCGTGCCCTGGTAGCCGGTGCCGTCCTTGCCCTTGACCAGCATGTCGGCGACGCCGCCGCCTTCGGTGCCGGGCAGCCAGGCCGCCACGAACGCGTCGGAGCGGTTGATCTCCTTGTTCATGTACAGCGGGCGGCCGCCGACGTACACGGTGACGACCGGGGTGCCCTTGCCGCTGACCTTGTCCAGCACGGCCAGGTCCTCGGGGTAGAGCTTCGACGCCTCGAGCGACTTGCGGGTCAGGTCGCCGACGCCCTCGGCGTACGGCGTCTCGCCGATGACGGCGATGACCGCGTCGAAGCCCTTGGGGTCGACGGTCCCGGTGGCGTCGAAGGTGACGTTCGCGTCGCCGAGGTCCTGCTTGATGCCCGTCAGGATCGAGGTGGCGTTCGGGAAGTCGGCGTTGGTGTTGCCGGTGCCCTGCCAGCTGAGCGTCCAGCCACCCGTCTGGTTCGGGATGTTGTCGGCGCTCTTGCCGACCACCAGGACCTTCGACGCCGGCTTGAGCGGCAGCACGTTGCCGTTGTTCTTCAGCAGCGTCTGCGACTCGCGGACGGCGTCACGGGCCAGCCAGTTGTCCTTCAGCGCCTCGTCGGAGTTGGCGTAGGAGCGGTCGGACGGCTTCTGCGACTCGAACAGGCCGTCGCGCAGCTTGACGCGCAGGATGCGGGTGACGGCGTCGTCGATGCGCGCCATCGGGATCTGGCCGTTCTGCACCTGGGCGACGGTGTTGGTGATGAACGCCTTCCAGTCGTTCGGCACCATCACGATGTCGATGCCGGCGTTGATCGCCTGCGGGCACGAGGAGTTCGTGCAGCCGGTGACCTGGCCGATGCCGTTCCAGTCGGAGACGACGAGGCCGTCGAAACCGATCTTGCCCTTGAGGATCTGGTTCAGCGCCTTGTCGCTGCCGTGCAGCTTGCCCTCGTTGATGCCGAGGTCGGCGTTGGTCCAGCTGTTGAACGACACCATCACGGTCTGGGAACCGGCGGCGAGCGCGCCGTAGTAGCCCTGGCCGTGGATGTTGATCATGTCCGCCTCGGACGAGGGGTTGACGCCCTGGTCCTGGCCGTTGATCGTGCCGCCGTCGCCGATGAAGTGCTTGGCGGTGGCGATCACGCCGTTGTAGCCGATGCGCTTGGTGGCGCCGTCCTGGAGGCCGTCGATGGCTTCGAAGCCGTACGCGCGGGTGATGCGCGGGTCCTCGGAGAAGCCTTCGTAGGTGCGGCCCCAGCGGTCGTCCTGGACGACGGCGAGGGTGGGCGAGAAGGCCCAGTCCTGGCCGGTGGAGCGGATCTGGCGGGCGGTGGCGCCGGCGACGTCGCGGACCAGGCACGGGTCGTGCGCGGCACCGAGGCCGATGTTGTGCGGGAAGACGGTGGCGCCGTAGACGTTGTTGTTGCCGTGCACGGCGTCGATGCCCCAGATGACGGGGATCTTCGTGCGGCTGGTCTTGGAGGCGTCCCAGTAGGAGTCGGCGAGGTTCAGCCAGTCCTGCTGGGTGGCGTACTTCTTCCCGCCCGGCCACGAGCCGCCGCCGTTGAGGACCGAGCCGATGGCGTACTGGCGGACCTCGTCGGGGGTGATGGCGGCGATCTCGGGCTGCGTCATCTGCCCGACTTTTTCTTCCAGGGTCATGCCCTTGAGGATTTCGGCGATCCGCTGCTCGTCGCCGGCCTTGCCCTTGAGCCGGCTGTCGACCTTCGGCCAGTCCGCCAGGGTCGGCAGGCTTTTTTCGATCTTGGCGCAGCCGTCCTTGTCCTTGGCCGGCTGGCCGATGACCGGCTGGGGCACTTCGGCGGCCTGGGCCGGCGTCGCCTGGGCGATCCCGCCCAGCAGGCTCAGGCTCATCAGCGTGACGAGCGAACTTCGGCGCGCACGAGACCACGCGCGGGATCTTCTGGCCATGGACTGGTCCATTCTGCGATGAACGGCGGACCGGCCGATCCTCACCGCGCGATGGGGAGGGCGTCAAGGGTTTCGATTATTTGGAGGGCGTGTTAATTCTCGACATAAACTAAGAGTCGCTCGGTGGTGGGGTCACGTCTAACGCGTAATGCGCTTGCGGTCAAGGGCACTGAGGGCAAGGGTTTTGCCCCATGGACATCCGCCGTGTGGTCTCGCTCGACCCGCTCCTGGCGGCCGGGCACCTGTTCGACGATGCCCCGCGGCCGGACGCCGCTGGGCGCTTCCTCGCCGCGGAAGGCCACCACCTGCTGGTCGCGTACGTGGACGACGTGCCGGCGGGCATGGTGACCGGCGTGGAGATGACCCACCCGGACAAGGGCACGGAGATGTTCCTGTACGAACTGGGCGTCGACGACGGCTTCCGCGGGCAGGGCCTCGGCCGGTCGCTGGTGACGGCGCTCGGGGAACTGGCTCGCGAGCGCGGGTGTTACGGCATGTGGGTCGTCACGGAAGGGGACAACGCCCCGGCGAAGGCGACCTACCGCGCGGCCGGCGGAGTCGCCGAGGAGGGGCAGACGGTGCTCACGTGGACGTTCTGAGAGCCCCGCCGGCCCTCCCGATGGCGGCTTGAAGGTCGCGAACGGTGCTCGGCGGGTCCGCCGACCGAACGAACTTCGCGGCGCGGCCGGAATACGGTGCGATCCTGGGACGATGGCGGACCAGGCAGGGGGAGGCCGGATCCTTTCGCACCGGACGATCGCGCTGTCCGCGACGGCGCTGGTCATGGTGGCAACGGCGGCGTGCTGGGTGCTGTTGTCGCTCTACGGCCAGGGCACCGACGCGGACAAGGCGCGGCTGGAAAGCGTCCGCACCGTGGGCACCATCGTGCTGGGTGCGGGCGGGGCGATGGCCTTGGTGCTGGCCGCGCGCCGGCAGCAGACCGCGGAGCAGGATCTGGCCACCAAGCGCCACGATCTCCTCCTGCGCGAGCGAGCCAACGAAGACGTCCGTCACGACGCCGAAGAGCGGCGGATCAGCGACCTCTACCTCAAGGCGGTCGAGCAGCTCGGCGCGGAAAAAGCACCGGTGCGCCTGGCCGGGCTCTACGCCCTCGAGCGACTGGCGCAGGACAACCCGGGCCAGCGGCAGACCATCGTGAACGTGATCAGCGCCTATCTGCGCATGCCGTACGACCCGCCGGGCGAACCGCCGGAGGGCAGCGCCGGGCGGGAGATCCGCGAGGAATACCGGGACTGCCTGCAGGAGCGCGAAGTCCGGCTCACCGCCCAGCAGGTCCTCACCGGCCACCTCGTCCCCGGCGACGGCAGTGGTGGCCGGTTCTGGCCGGACCTCGATCTCGACCTCAGCGGCGCGATCCTGATGGACCTGAAGCTGCACGACTGCAGCCTTCGCAACGCCAGCTTCGCCCGGGCCCGGTTTCTCGGGCAGGCCTCCCTGCTGGGCACGAAGTTCAAGGGAAGCACCCGGTTCGACGACGCGGTGTTCCTCGGCGAGGCATGGTTCGCCGAGGCGGAGTTCTCGGACAGCACCCGCTTCGACGGCGCCGCCTTCCACGCCGACGCCCGCTTCGACGAAACCACGTTCCTCGGCGCGACGGTGTTCCGCGGAGCCCGGTTCCGCCGCGACGCGCGGTTCGACAAGGTGGCCTTCGCGGGCAAAGTCATCTTCAGCGACGCCGCGTTCGAAGGAGCTGCCGACTTCACCAGAGCGAGCTTCGCGGACGAGGCCTACCTTCCGGGCGTCGACTTCGGCCGCGACGCGCGCTTCGTCGAGGTGACCTTCGCGCGGGACGGGTGATTCATCCGAGTCAGCTTCAGTGGCGACACCACCTTCAAGGACGTCGTGTTCAGCGGCGACGTCCGGTTCGTCGATTGCACGCTGGACGGTGTCGGCTACGTGCCGGAGGAGTGGGACCCCCGCCCCGAAGACGTCTTCGACTGACCTGCCGATCAGGGGCGCGGCAGCTGCTCAGCTCAGCACCGAGCCCGGCAGTTCCTCGAAGATCAGCCACGTCCGCGTCGACCGCACGCCCTCCAGCGCCTGCAGCCGCTCCAGCACCACGTCCCGCAGGGTCGAGTTGTCCGGCGTCCGGACCAGCAGCAGGATGTCGAAGTCGCCGCCCACCAGGGCCACGTGGTCCACGTACGGGATCTCGTGCAGGTCCGTCGCCATCGTGCGCCAGGACGTCTGCTCCACCGTCACCATGATGTACGCCGACGTGCCCAGGCCCGCCCGGCGCGGGTCGATCCGCGCGCCGAAGCCGGTGATCACCCCCTCCGTCAGCAACCGCTCCAGGCGCGCGTACGCGTTCGTCCGCGAGATGTGGAGTTTTTCCGCCAGCGCGCGCACCGCCAAGCGGCCGTCCGCGGACAGCTCCGCCAGCATCGCCCGGTCGACGTCGTCCAGGGCCGGGACCGTTCGTCCCGGCAGACCCCCGTGAGCCAGGACACCGGTGGACGTTTGGGCGCCGGAGGGACCTTCTGAAGACAGTTTGTCGCTCATTTCCGCCAACCCTTGAACACAACACCGCCGAGAACCACCATTTCAGCATCATATGTCTGGGAGAGGTGGTGTGCGCCATGGCTGTGGTGTCTTCGGAAACCCTGCTGCCGTCGGCTACCCCCGTGCGGTTCGTCGCCGAAGACGGGAGCCGGGCCGGCGAGCACGGCGCGTACGGCGAACCCGCGGGAGAACGGCTCAAGGAGGCCTACCGGCTGATGGTCTTGGGCCGCCGGTTCGACGTCCAGGCGACCGCGCTCACCAAGCAGGGCCGGCTCGCCGTCTACCCCTCCAGCGCCGGCCAGGAGGCTTGCCAGGTCGCCGCGGCGCTCGCCCTCGAAACCCGGGACTGGCTCTTCCCGACCTACCGCGACTCCGTCGCCCTCGTCGCCCGCGGCCTGAAGCCCGGCGAAGTCCTGACGCTCCTTCGCGGCGACGCGCACTGCGGCTACAACCCGGTCGAGACGCGCGTAGCGCCTCAGTGCACTCCGCTGGCGACGCAGACTCTGCACGCCGCCGGGCTGGCGCACGCGATGCAGCGACGCGGCGAAGACGCCGTCGCGCTCGCGCTCATCGGGGACGGCGCCACCAGCGAGGGCGACTTCCACGAAGCGCTCAACTTCGCGGCCGTCTTCAGGGCGCCCGTCGTGTTCTTCGTGCAGAACAACCGCTTCGCCATCTCGGTGCCCTTCGAGAAGCAGAGCGCCGCCGCCGCGCTGGCGTACAAGGGCATCGGCTACGGCATGCGCTCGGAGCAGGTCGACGGCAACGACGCCGTCGCCGTCCTGGCCGTCCTGGACGACGCGGTGAAGCACGCGCGCGAAGGCAAGGGACCGGTCCTCGTGGAGGCCCACACCTACCGCATCGACGCCCACACCAACGCCGACGACGCCACCCGCTACCGCGACGCCGAAGAAGTCGCGAAGTGGCGTGAGGCGGACCCGCTCAAGCGCCTCGAAACGTTCCTCAAGAGCCAGAAACTGCTGCAGGACAACGAAATCGAGCGGTTCGCGGCCGACGCCGAGGTGCTCGCCCAGTCCGTCCGCGACACGCTGAACGCCGAGCCCGAGCTCGACCCGCTGTCGCTGTTCGACCACGTCTACGCCGAGCCGACCCGCCAGCTGGAAGCCCAGCGGGCCGCCCTCGAAGCCGAACTGGAGGCCTGATGACGACCACCATGGCGCAGGCCCTCAACGCGGCCCTGCGAGACGCCCTCAAGGACGACGACCGCGTCCTCGTGTTCGGCGAGGATGTCGGCACGCTCGGCGGCGTCTTCCGCGTCACCGACGGCATCACCGCCGACTTCGGCGAGGACCGCTGCTTCGACACGCCGCTCGCCGAGTCCGGCATCGTCGGGTTCGCCGTCGGGATGGCGATGGGCGGGTTCCGCCCGGTCGTCGAGATGCAGTTCGACGCCTTCGCCTACCCGGCGTTCGAGCAGATCACCTCGCACGTGGCGAAGCTGCGCAACCGCACCCGCGGTGCGCTCTCGCTGCCGATGGTGATCCGCGTGCCCTACGCCGGCGGTATCGGCGGCGTCGAGCACCACTGCGACTCCAGCGAGGCCTACTACACGCACACGCCGGGCCTGCGCGTCGTCACGCCGGGCACCGCGCAGGACGCCTACGACCTGCTCCGCGACGCCATCGAGTCGCCGGACCCGGTGGTCTTCCTGGAACCGAAGTGCCGCTACTGGTCGAGCGAAGAGGTCACCTTCACCCGCTCGGGCCCGGCCATGGACCGGGCCGTGGTCCGCCGCCACGGCAAGGACGTCACCCTCATCGCGTACGGCCCGATGGTCGCCACCGCGCTGGAAACCGCCGACGCGGCGAAGGCCGAGGGCTGGGACGTCGAGGTCGTCGACCTGCGCTCGCTGTCGCCGTTCGACGACGAGACCGTCACCGCTTCGGTCCGCCGCACCGGGCGGGCCGTGGTGGTCCACGAGGCCGCGGGCTTCGGCGGCTACGGCGCCGAGGTCGTCGCGCGCGTCACCGAGCAGTGCTTCCACCAGCTCCACGCGCCCGTCCTGCGGGTCACCGGGCTCGACATCCCGTACCCGGCGCCGAAGCTCGAGCGCCACCAGCTGCCCGACGTCGACCGGATCCTCGACACGATCGCGCGCCTGCAGTGGGACGACACGCCGGTGGTGGCCGGTGCCTGACTTCCTGCTGCCGGACCTCGGCGAAGGCCTGACCGAGGCGGCGATCGTGGACTGGCGGGTCAAGGTCGGCGACACCGTCGACGTCGACCAGGTCGTCGTCGAGGTGGAGACGGCGAAGGCGGCGGTCGAGGTGCCGGTGCCGTTCGCCGGCGTGGTGTCCGCGCTGCACGGCGAGCCGGGGCAGCTGCTGCCGGTCGGCGCGCCGCTGCTGAGCGTCGGCGGGTTCGCCGAACCCGGCGTCACGGTGTCTTCCGCGGGTTCCGGCAGCGGGAACGTCCTGATCGGCTACGGCACCGCGCCCACCACCCGGCGCAAGCGGGTCCGCCGCGTCGAAGCGCCCACGCCCCGGGCCAAGGCGCCCGGCGTGATCTCGCCGTTCGTCCGGAAGCTGGCCGCGGACAACGGGATCGACCTCGCGAAGGTCACCGCCACCGGCGCGGACGGCATCATCCGCCGCGCGGACGTCGAAGCGGCGTTGAAGAAGCCGGTCGCGAAGGGCAGGCGCATCCCGCTGACCGGGGTCCGCAAGGCCGTTGCCGACAAGCTCACGACGTCCCGGCGGGAGATTCCCGAGGCCACGGTCTGGGTGGACGTCGACGCGACCGAGCTGGTCGCCGCCCGCGCGGCGTTGAACGCCAAGACCGACCGGCCGGTCAGCCTGCTCGGGCTGATCGCGCGGTTCGCCGTCGCGGGGCTGAAGAAGCACCCGGAGCTGAACTCGCGCGTCGAAGGCGGCGAAATCGTCCTGCTCGACGAGATCCACCTCGGGTTCGCCGCGCAGACCGGCCGCGGGCTGGTCGTGCCGGTGGTGCGGGACGCGGGGGAGCTGTCCACCCGGGACCTGTCGGCGGCGATCGGCGAGCGCGCCCGCACGGCCCGGGACGGCAAGCTCGCGCCCGCGGACCTCACCGGCGGCACCTTCACGGTGAACAACTACGGCGTCTTCGGCGTCGACGGCTCGGCCGCGATCATCAACCACCCCGAGGCGGCCATCCTCGGCATCGGCCGGATCATCGACCGGCCGTGGGTCGTCGACGGCGCGCTGGCGGTGCGGAAGATCTGCGAGCTGACGCTGGCCTTCGACCACCGCGTCTGCGACGGCGGCACGGCGGGCGGGTTCCTGCGGTTCGTCGCCGACTGCGTGGAGTCACCGGTCACCGCGCTGGGAGACCTCTGACGACTCACCGGCCGCCTTGGCCGGTGGTGACGGTGGCCGCACTTAAAGTGGTTGCGTGACGACACCGGCCCAGCACGACCGCGACCTGGCGGAGGGCCGCGTCGCCCGGCTCAAGCAGGACCTGCGGGACGGGCTCGCGACCCCGCCCGCGGACGTCGGCGAGATGGACGGGCTCGTCGCGACGGCCCACCGGCTGCTCGACGCCGAGCTGGCGTTCGACGAGGCCAGGCGGCGCCTCGCCGACGCCGAGCTCGAGTCCCGCCACGCGGCGACGCAGCGCGCGGTCGTCTGGTTCGCGGCCGCGCCCGTCCTGGTGCCGCTGGCCGCCGCGGCGCTGGTGCTGTTCGAGGTGCTTTCGCCGGTGTGGCTGCTGGTTCTGGTGCCGCTGTTCGGCGCGGGCCTGTGGATCGGCTTCGCCCCGGTCCGCCGGGCCGGAGCCGTGATCCGCGAGCGCACGCGGGCGGCGTGGGCGGGCACTGTCACGGCGCTGGCGCTGGGCGGTGCCTTGCTCCCGTGGACCGCCGCCGCCGTCCTCACGATCCTGGCGGCGCTGGGTACCGCGGGCACGATCGCGCTGCTGTGGCGGGAAAGCCGGATCCCGTGAGCCACGGCTACGCGACCTACGGCGACGATCCCGAGTTCTCGGACGAGTACCTCGAGACCGCCGATCCGGCGCGCCGCGACCTGGACGAGCTGTTCGCGGCGGTCGACGGGCTGCGCGCGGCCGACGACCGCTTGGGTCAGGACGTCGCCGAACTGACCGAGCGGCTCGAAAGCGGCGGCCCGAACCGGCAGGACGACCGGATCGACCTGCTCGCCCGGCAGCTGGAGCGGCTGCAGCAGCAGGTCCGGGTCCTGGAGCGCGCGGTGCGCGTGGCCGACGGGGTGCCGCAGGCGGACCTGGACGACGTCGGAACGGAGACGCGGGCGCTCGCGGCCGAGGCGGCGCGGTGGGACGACCTGCACAAGGAGCTCGTCACCAAGGAGCAGCGGGCCCGGTACGCGGAGGAGATCGCGCACCTGGACGCGGTGCGCGGGGCGCTTTCCCGGTGCGACGCCGACCTCCTGGACGTCATCGGCGTCTTGGCCTCGACGGACCGCGCGTCCCGGGCGCGCGGCGACGCGGAGTCGCGGCTGCGCGCGCTGGCGACCCGGCGCCGGACGTTGCTGGACGAGGAGATCCCGGCGGCTTCGGCCGCGGCGGAGAAGGCGCGGCTGGCGTTGCGCGAGGCGGACGCGGTCGAGGCGCGGGTGGTGCCCCAGCTGGAGCGGGCCGAACGAGCGTGGCACGACCTGCAGGTGCGGTTGCGCACCCGGATCACCGACGCGCTGGGCTCGAACGTCCTGCTGCCGACGTGGTTCGGGAACGCGCTGGGTGTCGCACCGCCGTCCGGCACAACGGGTGACGCGTGGATCCGGACGGCCGCGTCGGTCCTGGCGTACCGGGTGACGTTCGGCGTGACCGAACCGGCGCTCCCGCTGGGCCCGCCGGCCCCGGACGACGCGGACACCACGGAACGCCGCTGGACCTGGCGGGCGAGGCTGGAGTCCGATTTGGACGACCTCGCCCTCTAGTGTCGTGTCGCAGGTTGTTTGACGTTCTGGGTGGCTGGAATCGGCTCGCTCCCCGAAACCGGCCCGGTCAGTGCGGACTTCCGGCCGCGGCGATGCAGTGAATGACTCATTCATGGCGGGCGATGCAGTGAATGAGTCATTCATGTCATCGGACCAGCCGCCGCCAGGAGACTGCCAACGAACCTCAGACGCGCGACACTAGCCGGGCCGCCCGGGGAGGCCGACCGTCCGAGACGATGGTCCGCCGCTCGGTTTTCCGGGGACACGGGCGGCGGCCGCGGCGACGGTTTCCAGGTCTTCGTCCGAGAAGCCGGCGCGGCTCAGCACCGCCAGGGATTTGTTCGTCGCCAGCGTGCACAACGCCAGCTCTGCCGCCTCCTGCCCATCGGCCCCCGCCGCCAGCAGCGCCTGCTCCAGCATCGCCCGCAAACCGTCGATCATGGCGCGGACCATCGCCTGGCCCTCCGCGTCGAGGGCCGGGAACTGCGCGGCCGACATCGTGAGCAGGCAGCCGTCCGGGACCGTCGGGTCGGCGATGCGGTTCAGGGTGACCCGCAGGTAGGCGGCCACCACGGCGCTCGGGCTCGGGTGCGGGCCGGACAACGCGTGCTCGTACAGCGGGTGGTAGGTCTGCGCGTATCGTTGGAGGCTTCTCCGGAAGAGTGCGCTCTTGTCGCCGAAGGTGCCGTAGAGCGAGCTCCGGCCCAGGCCCGTGCCCTCGGTCAGGCGGTCGATCGAGGCCTCCGAATAGCCCCAGCGCCAGAAGACGTGCATCGCCCGTCGTAACGCCTCGTCCACGTCGAATTGCTTGCGGCCCGCCATGGTTCAGCAGCCTACACATCTTGCACCGATCGTTCCATCATGCGTAAGGTCACCGGCATGACAAGTTGCACCGATCGTTCCAAGATGAGGACGACGAGCTTGAGTTCGCTGCGGCTGCCCGACGGGTTCACCGACGTCTTCACCAGCCGGCTCGTGGAGCTGGACGGGCTGCGGCTGCACGCGGTCACCGGCGGGGACGGCCCGCCGCTGCTGCTGGTCGGCGGGTGGCCACAGACCTGGTACGCCTGGCGGGAGGTCATGCCCACGCTCGCCCGCGAGCACACCGTCGTCGCCGTCGACTCGCGCGGGGCCGGGTTCTCCGACAAACCCGACGACGGTTACGACGCCGGTACCCTGGCCGCCGATCTGGTCGCGCTGATGGCCGCGCTCGGGCACGACCGGTTCGACGTGGCCGGCCACGACATCGGCATGTGGACCGGATACGCCCTCGCCGCCGATCACCCCGAGCGGGTGGGGCGGCTCGCCGTCGTCGACGCCATCATCCCGGGTATCACGCCGGCCCCCTCGGTCTTCGGCCCGGCCGCGGTCAACCAGCGGCTCTGGCACTTCGGCTTCAACCGGCTCACCGACCTCAACGAGGAGCTGGTCCGGGGGCGGGAGCGGCTGTTCTTCGGCTACCAGTTCGCCACCAAGGGCGCCACCCCGGACGCGATCCCCGCGTACGCCGTCGACGTCTACGTCGATGCGATCGTCGCGGATCCTCGCGGGCTGCGGGCGAGCTTCGCGTACTACCGGGCGCTGGACGAGACGATCGCGCAGAACGAGCAGCGCGGGAAGACCCGGCTGACGCTGCCGGTGCTCGCCGTCGGCGGCGCGCGGTACAGCGGCGCGCTGGTCGCCGAGACGATGCGGCCGGTGGCCGGCGATGTCACCGGGGTGGTCCTCGACGACTGCGGCCATTACGTGGCCGAAGAGCAGCCGGCGCGGTTCACCGAGGTCCTGCAGGACTTCCTCGGTGGCGAACCGGGAGGAGGCGTGCCGCACGGCTGACCGTTCGCGGCGGAGTACCGCGGCGTGGCATCACGGGTGATTTCCGTCGCGGGGTGCTCGGAGGGCGGTTTCCAGCAGGCGGTGCAGCTCGCCGAGGCGGGTTTTGCCCGGTTTGCCCGGTGGGAAGCGGTGCAGGAGGGTGCTCACCTCCGGTGGGGCCTGCGTGAGGGCCCACTCGAGCTCGGCCTCCGCGGAACCGCCCGCCAGCTCGCGCGCCAACGCTGCCTGCTGGGCCGGGCCCACGATGTGCTTCACCTGGTGCGGCGACGCCAGGGGATGCAGGTACGCCGCCCCGGCCGCGCCGACCGCCGCGCGGGCGGCGGCGGAGGCGGCGGGGTCGGAGGTCTCACCAGCGGCCGAGAGGGCGGCCCAGGCCACCGTGCGAAGCAGCTTCGTGCGCGGAGCGCCCGCGGCGAACTCCTGAGCCGCCGAGATCGCCGCGCGGGGGCGGGGGTCGTCGGGGACCCGGGTTTCGTACAGTGGCAGGACCCGGGAAGCGCAGGAAGCGGCCCAGCCCGTCAACGCTCGTAGTTCGTCAAGACTCAGCTCCACGCCCGTGAAGCGTAGCCTTGAAGGCCCGGTTGAGACTTTCAGACGGTCGCCGGGCGGCGCAGGGCCTGCCGGCGCACGCGGTTGAACAGCTTCGCGTTGTTCAGGGCGAAGACGCCCACCGTCGAGCCGTCCCGCGAGAACGTCGCCACGAACGAAGACGACGACGGGTCGCCGTCCACGAACGAAAGCGTGTCGTCCGGGCGGGGGTGCCCGGCCAGCTGCAAGGTCCCCGAATACTGGTCCGACCAGACGTATCCGCTCGGGGTGTAGGTGCGCGCGCTGTGCCCGGCCAGCAGGTTGGCCACCGCGACCGGTGCCTGCTCGGACGCGTTCGTCCAGTGCTCGTGCCGCTGTCCCCCGTACCGGGCCACATCGCCCACCGCCACGACCTGAGGCAGCGAAGTGACCAGTCCCGCGTCGGTGTGGACGCCGTTGCCGACCGTCAACCCCGAGCCCGCCAGCCACTCGGTCGCCGGCGTCATCCCGACGCCGGCCACGACCACGTCGGCCGGGACGAGTGCGCCGGAAGCCAGCTCGACGCCGGCCGGGGTGAGGCCGGAAACCCGGACGCCGCAGCGCAGGTCCGTGCCGTGGTCGAGGTGCAGCCGGGCGCAGGCCGCGGCCAGTGACGGGCCGAGGACCGGCGCCAGCGGCGCGGCCATGGCTTCCAGGACGACCACGTCGAGACCCAGCGACCGGCACGTCGAGGCCACCTCGGCCCCGATGAAGCCGGCCCCGACGATCACCACGCGCGCCCCGGGCACCAGGGAGGCCCGCAGCGCCACGGCGTCGTCGACCGTCCGCAGCGTGTGGGCGCCCGCGAGACCCGGCAGCCGGCGCGCCCGGCCGCCGGTGGCGATCACGACGCCGTCCGCGTGCACCGACGTGCCGTCCGACAGCAGCACGCGCCGGTTGCCCGGCTCCAGCGCCGTCGCCCGGACGCCGAGCCGGAAGTCCAGGGCCAGCGACGCCAGGTCGCCGGCGTCGAGCAGCTCCAGCGACTCCCGTGACGCCGTCCCGGCCAGGAAGGCCTTCGACAGCGGCGGCCGGTCGTAGGGCAGGTGCGGCTCGTCGCCGATCAGCACGATCCCGCCGTCGTACCCCTGCGCGCGCAGCTCCTGCGCCGCGCGGACCCCGGCGAGTGAAGCGCCGACGACCGCGACGCGCTTCACGCGGCGTCCTCGTCGGCCACGCCCCGGACGTAGATGACGCCTTCGTCGACGACCACGGCGTACGTGCGCACCGGGTCCTTCGCCGGCAGGCAGGTCGGCATGCCCGTGCGCAGGTCGAACAGCGCCGCGTGCAGCGGGCACTCGACGAAGCAGCCTTCGAGCCAGCCGTCGGCCAGGGAGGCGTCCTGGTGCGTGCACGTGTCGCCGATGGCGTACAGCTCGCCGTCCTCGGTGTGGAACACCGCGATGGCGGGCGGCCCGGGGATCCGGACCGACTCACCGGGGGGCAGCTCGTC
Organism: Amycolatopsis sp. NPDC024027; assembly: GCF_040638975.1. Lineage (NCBI taxonomy): Bacteria > Bacillati > Actinomycetota > Actinomycetes > Pseudonocardiales > Pseudonocardiaceae > Amycolatopsis > Amycolatopsis sp. NPDC024027. The sequence goes on along the minus strand of NZ_JBEZYY010000015.1, from coordinate 73,704 downwards.
CACCGTGCACGCGCGCATCATGGGTCCTCCGAGACTGTTGCGCATAGGGGAACATCAACTGTGATCCGCAACAAAGTCTGAATCCCCCGGAGGACGTCGTCAAGGGGGTACGCCCGGGTAGTTTTCGTTACCGGATAACGGGTATCCCGGGCACGCCGAAGGCCCGTACCGGGGATGGCGGTACGGGCGCTGCGACGCCGGAGGCTAGTTCTCCCCGTGCCGGTAGAACGGCAGCTTGAGCGGGGCCAGCGGGGTGTTGCCGAGGATCAGGTCGGCGGCCTTCTCGGCGGTCATCATCACCGGGGCGTAGATGTTGCCGTTGGTGATGTAGGGCATCACCGACGCGTCGACCACGCGCAGGCCCTCGGTGCCGTGCACCCGCATGGTCTGCGGGTCGACGACGGACATGTCGTCCACGCCCATCTTCGTCGTGCACGACGGGTGCAACGCGGTCTCGGCGTCCTTGGCGACCCAATCGAGGATCTCCTGGTCCGTGTCTACTCGAGGCCCGGGCGAGATCTCCCCGCCGTTGTACGGCTCCAGCGCGGGCTGGTTGAGGATCTTCCGCGCCACCCGCACCGCTTCGACCCATTCGCGGCGGTCGTTCTCGGTCGACAGGTAGTTGAACTTGATGGCCGGGTGCTGCCGCGGGTCGGTCGAGGTGATCTTCACCGAGCCGCGGGTGTCGGCGTACATCGGGCCGACGTGCACCTGGTAGCCGTGCCCTTCCGTGGGCGCCGAACCGTCGTAGCGGATCGCCACCGGCAGGAAGTGGAACATCAGGTTCGGGTACTTCACCTCGTCGTTGGACCGGACGAACCCGCCGCCTTCGAAGTGGTTGGTGGCGGCCGGCCCGGACCGCAGGAACAGCCACTGCGCGCCGATGTAGGGCCGCTTCCACTTCGCCAGCGACGGCTGCATCGACACCGGCTGCTTGCAGGTGTACTGGATGTACACCTCGAGGTGGTCCTGCAGGTTTTCGCCCACGCCCGGCAGGTCCTTCACGACGTCGATGCCGAGCTTCTCCAGGTCGGCGGCGTTGCCGACGCCGGAGAGCTGCAGCAGCTGCGGCGTGTTGATCGCGCCGCCGCAGAGGATGATCTCCTTGCCGTACACCTCGGCCGGCACGCCCCGGCCCTGCGCGTACTCGACGCCGACCGCACGCGTGCCGTCGAAGAGGATCTGCGAGACGAACGCGCGGGTCTTCACCGTGAGGTTGGGCCGGTCCATCACCGGGTGCAGGTAGGCGCCGGCCGCCGACAGCCGCCGTCCTTTGCGGACGTTCCGGTCGAAGGCCGCGAAGCCCTCCTGCCGGTAGCCGTTGACGTCGTCGGTGCGCGGGTAGCCCGCTTCCTCGGCGGCGTCGAAGAAGGCCTTGAACAACGGGTTCGACGCCGGGCCGCGCTCGAGCTCCAACGGACCGTCGTGGCCGCGCCACTGGCCGACTGTGCTGTTTGAAGAGCGCGGGTCGTCATCAGCGAGGCAGTTCTCCATCCGGTTGAAGTACGGCAGGCAGTGCGCGTAGTCCCAAGTGGACATCCCGGGGTCGGCGCCCCAGCGCTCGTAGTCCATCGGGTTGCCGCGTTGGAAGATCATCCCGTTGATGCTGGAGGACCCGCCGAGCACCTTGCCGCGCGCGTGGTAGATGCGACGGCGGTTCATGTACGGCTCGGGTTCGCTGCGGTAGCCCCAGTCGTAGAACTTCGACCCGATCGGGAAGGTCAGCGCGGCGGGCATGTGGATGAAGACGTCCCACTTGAAGTCCGACCGGCCCGCCTCCAGGACGAGGACCTTGTTCGCCGGGTCGGCCGACAGCCGGTTCGCCAGCGCGCAGCCCGCCGAACCACCGCCGACGATGACGAAGTCGTAGGTCTCGGTACTCATGCGTCCTCCTCAGCCGGGCAGGGTGTCCGGGGCGTTGTCGGGCATGTGTTCGGGGCTCGTGTGCGCGGAGCCCCAGGTGTGGCGCCGGACGTAGAGCATGATCGCACCGATGATCACGATCAGCCCGGTGACGATCACCGCGCCCCACTGGAAGTACCAGTGGTCGGAGCCGTAGACCTCGGCCCGCGGCCAGATCAGGTTGATCGTCATGGCCGCGCCGTAGACCACCGCGACCAGGTTCACCAGCGTGCCCCAGCGGCCCAGCTTGAAGTACGGGCCGTGGTCCGGGCGCGGCCAGCCGCCGCGCAGGCGGCGCACCAGCATCGGGCCGGTGACCATCAGGTAGGGGATGTAGAACAGGATGATCGCCGTCGAGGTCAGGATGAAGAACGCCCGCTGGTTGCCGAGGTTGATCAGCAGCACGACGACGGTGAGCCCGCCGGTGAGCAGCGCGGGCAGCACCGGCGTCTTCGAGCGCGGGGACACCTTCGCCATGGCCTTGCTGAACGGCAGGCGGCCGTCGCGGGCCATCGCCCAGGTCATCCGGATCGCCGCGGTCTGCACGGCGAGGCAGCAGACGGTAATCGCGATCGCCGAGCAGATCAGGAAGGCGTCGCCGAGCCCCTCGCCGAGGGTGCTCTTCAGCAGGTACGGCATGCCGGACGTGCTGAGCTCCTTGGCGCTCAGGTCGCCGACGGCCATCATCCCGAACAGCATGATCAGCCCGCCGACGATGAACGCCGCCGTGATCGCCCGGAGGATCGCGCGGGGCGCGTGCCGCCGCGGCTGGGTGGTCTCCTCGGCCAGCGAGCCCGCGGTGTCGAAGCCGTAGAAGACGTACGCGCTCATCAGCGACGCCACCAGGAACGCCCCGAGGTACCCGAACGAGTGACCCTCGCCGGTGCCGGCGGTGTCGAAGACCAGGCTGGGGCCGCGCTTGATGTGGATGGCCAGCGCGATCACCAGCAGGACGCTCGCGCCGAGCTCCACCGCGACGCCGAAGTTGTTGATCTTCGCCATCAGCTTGACGCCGATGATGTTGACGATCGTGGCGAACACGACCAGCACCAGGGCCAGGATGATGGCGTTCTGCGCGCCGCCCGGCGTCGACGTCAGGCCGGCGTCTTCGTCGCTGCCGACGAGCTGGAACGCGGTCGACACCTGCGGCAGGATGATCTGGTACGCCACCGCGACGGCGGCCGCCGTCACGATCGCGCCGATGATCATGATCCAGCCGGCCAGCCACGACGTCGCCGGTTTCGCGATCTGCTTCGCCCATTGGTACACCGAGCCGGCGAGCGGGAACTGCCCGGCCAGTTCGGCGAAGCACAGGGCCACGGCGGCTTGGCCGACGAAGACCAGCGGCCAGGTCCAGATGAACGCCGGTCCGCCCGAGCCGAAGCCGAAGAAGAACAGCTGGAACACGCCGGTGAGGATGGAGATGTAGCTGAAGCCGGCGGCGAAGCTGGAGAACGAGCCGAGCGAGCGCTCCAGCTCCTGGCGGTAGCCGAACTTTTCGAGGTCGGAGTTGTCGTCGGCAGCAGGCCCCCCGCCCGCCGGTATTTCCTGGGTGGTCATGGCAGCGTCCTTACGTGGTGGTGGGGAAGCTTCAGCCTTTGAACCAGCGCTGCGGAACAGGGTCGATGTTCTGGTAGATGTGCTTGCTCTCCTGGTACTCGGCCAGCCCGGACGGCCCGAGTTCGCGGCCGATGCCCGATTTGCCGAACCCGCCCCACTCCGCCTGGGGCAGGTAGGGGTGGTAGTCGTTGATCCACACGGTGCCGTGGCGCAGGGCCCCGGCGACGCGCTGGGCGCGGGACGCGTCCGACGTCCACACGGCTCCGGCGAGCCCGTACTCGGTGTCGTTGGCCAGCGCGATCGCGTCGGCTTCGTCGGTGAAGCGTTCCACGGTGACGACCGGGCCGAAGACCTCTTCCCGGACGATCGTCATCTCCCGGGTGCAGCCGGAGAAAACGGTCGGACGCAGGAAGAAACCGCTTTCGTACTCCGGTCCTTCGGGGCGCTTGCCGCCGGCCCGGAGCTGGGCGCCCTCCGCGAGAGCGCTTTCGATGTAGCCCTCGACCTTGGCGCGGTGCTGCGCCGAGACGAGCGGACCCGTTTCGGTCTCCGGATCCAGGCCGTCGCCGACCCGGATGCGGTCGGCACGCGCGGCGAGGTCGGCGACGAACCGATCATGGATGCCATCTTGGACGATCAGCCGCGCGCCCGCTGAACAGACCTGTCCGGAATGGACGAACGCCGCCATCAGGGCGTAGTCGAGCGCCGTTTCGTAGTCGGCGTCGGCGAAGACGACGTTCGGGTTCTTGCCGCCGAGTTCGAGGGCGACCCGGCGGACGCCCTTCGCGGCGGCGGTCATGATCTTCTCGCCGGTCGCGTAGCCGCCGGTGAACGAGACCAGGTCCACGGCCGGGTGCTCGACCATCGCCGCGCCGACGCGGCCGTCGCCGAGCAGGAGGTTGACGACGCCGGGTGGCGTGCCGGCTTCTTCGAGCAGGGCGACCAGCTTGATCGTGGTCAGCGGGGTGACCTCGCTGGGCTTGAGCACCACGGTGTTGCCCGCGGCCAGTGCCGGCGCGACCTTCCAGGACATCTGGAGCAGGGGGTAGTTCCAGGGGGCGATGAGCGCGCAGACGCCGACCGGTTCGTGCACGATCCGGCTGACGACGGTCGGGCTGCCGGCGTCGACCAGGCGTCCGGCGTCCTTGCCGGCCAGGTCGGCGTAGTAGCGGAAGACGTTGGTCACGTCGTCGATGTCGATGCGGCCTTCGCCGAGGGTCTTGCCGGTGTCGAGGCTCTCGGTGCGGGCCAGTTCCTCGCGGTCGCGCACGAGCAGGTCGGCCGTGCGTCGTAGCAGCTCACCGCGTTCGGTGGCGGTCGTCTGCCGCCACGGACCTTCGTCGAAGGCCCTCCGCGCGGCTCTGACCGCGGCGTCGACCTCCTCGCGACCCGCTTCGGCGACGGTCTCGATGACCTGGCCGGTGGCGGGGTTCAGCACGTCGGAGCGGGTGCCGGCGGACGCGTCTGCCCAGATCCCGTCGATGTGGAGGTCTTTCATGCGGCCCTTCCCGGATCGGTAGTGGCTGCTCGGCGCGTTGAGTGCGTACATTTGTACGCGAAGCGTGTACAGATGTCCACAAGGGGGCTCGACACCGATGTCGAAGACGGAACCCGCCGCGGCCCGGCGCCGCGGCCCGAACGACCCGGAACGGCGGGCGCGGATCGCCAAGGCCGCGATCGAGGTCGTCGCCCAGCGGGGGATCGACGGCGTCACCCACCGGGCCGTCGCGGCGGCCGCCGGCGTACCGCTGGGCTCGACGACCTACCACTTCGCGACCCTGGACGACCTGCTGGAAGTGGCCCTGGTCGAGGCGGCGGAGAAGAACGTCCACGCGCTGAAGGAGTGGGAGTCGGCGCTCCCGCCGGCCACCGACTTCGCCGCGGCCCTCGCCGACCTGGTCATGGGCTACATCAACGAGCAGTACCGCGACACCGTGGTCGAGTACGACCTGTACGTGGCCGCGCTGCACCGGCCGCGGCTGCGCAAGGCGAGCGCGGCCTGGGACGACGCCCTGATCGCGTTCTTCGGCTCCCGCACGGACCCGCTCACCGGCCGCCTCCTGGCCGGCTTGTTCTGCGGCCTCCTGATGCAGGCGGCCCTGGCCGACCCCCGCCCCACCCGCGAGGAGATCGAAACCCTCTTCCGCCGCGCCATCAACGGCCCCGCCGCGTGACGGAACGGGCATCCCGCGTGATTGGAGAGGCATCTCGCGTGATTGAAGGGGCATCGGGCTGATGCCCGCCCAGTCACGCGAGATGCCCGCTAAATCACGCGAGATGCCCGCCCAGTCACGCGTGATGCCTGCTCAATCACGCGTGATGCCCCGAACGGCGCACGAACCCGTGGCGGGGCCCTGAAAAACGTGGGTTGACAGGGGGTTGGACAGGAGTCACTCTGGTGCGGAGTGTGCAACAAGCCGCGTTCTGCGCAACTACTCCCGTCCTGATCCGCGGAGAGGACCACGCCGGTGACCACAACCGATCTGCCGCCGAGCCTGCTCGCCACCTTGCCCGGCAGCGCCTACACCGATCCGGCGGTCTTCGCGCTGGAGCAGGCGAAGATCTTCGAGGCGGATTGGTTCTGCGCCGTGCGCAGCGCCGACCTCGCCGGTTCCGGGTCGTTCGAGACCGTGCAGATCGGCAAGGAGAGCGTGCTCGTCTCGCGGGGCCGGGACGGCAAGCTGAACGCGTTCCTCAACGTCTGCCGCCACCGCGGCGCCCGGCTGTGCACCTCGGAGAACGGCACGGTCAAGCGCGCCTTCCAGTGCCCGTACCACGCCTGGACGTACGGCCTCGACGGCAAGCTGATCGCCGCGCCCAACCTCACCGGGATGCCGGACGTCGACCGGACCGAGTTCGGCCTGACGAAGGTCCACTTGCGCGAGTGGCTCGGCTACGCCTGGGTCTGCCTGGCCGACGAGCCGCCGTCGTTCGAAGACACCGTCGTCGGCGCGGTCACCGAACGCCTCGGCGGTGCCGAAGAGATCGACGCCTACGGCATCGACGGCCTGGCGCTGGGCAAGCGCATCGAGTACGACGTGAAGGCGAACTGGAAGCAGATCATCGAGAACTTCATGGAGTGCTACCACTGCGCGACGATCCACCCGGAGCTCACCGAGGTGCTCCCGGAGTTCGCCGACGGTTACGCGGCGCAGTACTACGTCGGCCACGGCGCCGAGTTCGGCGGTGACGTCAAGGGTTTCACCATCGACGGCTCCGAAGGCGTCGACCGGCTGCCCGGCGTCACCGAAGCCCAGGACCGCAAGTACTACGCGATCACCATCAAACCGGGCGTCTTCGTCAACCTGGTCCCGGACCACGTGATCCTGCACCGGATGTTCCCGCTCGCCCCGGACCGGACGCTGGTCCGCTGCGACTGGCTCTACCTGCCCGAAGTCGTCGAGTCCGGGCGCGATCTGACCCGCTCGGTGGAGCTGTTCCACCGCGTCAACCTCCAGGACTTCGAGGCGTGCGAACGCTGCCAGCTCGCGATGGACTCGCGCTCCTACGTCAACGGCGGGGTGCTCGTGCCCAGCGAGCACCACATCGGCGCCTTCCATGACTGGGTCCGGGCGAGGCTGGCGGTCTAGATCAACGCCCGGATGGCGGCCTCGAACCCGGTGACGTGCTCGAGCGTGAGGGCGGCGGCCTTCTCGGCGTCACCCTCGATGATCGCGGTGAGGAGCGGGACGTGCTCGTCGACGTGGCCGGCCATCCCGGACAGCCGGGGCACGAACACGCACCAGATCCGGGTCGCGAGGTTGTCGTACCGGATCAGCGTGTCCTCGAGGAACGGGTTGTGCACGCACCGGTAGATCGCCCGGTGCAGGGCGAGGTCGGTGCGCAGCAGCTCGGCGTTGTCCCGGCCCGGGACGCCCGCGTCGAGCTGCGCGCGCAGCTCGGTCAGGGCCGTCCGGTCGGCCTCGGTCGCGCGCCCGGCCGCGGCGGCCGTCGCCATCGGCTCCAGCGTCCGCCGCACCTCGGAGATGTGCGCGAGGTCGGAGATGTTGACGTCGGTGGCGAATGTCCCGCGCCGCGGGTAGGCGACGACCAGGCGTTCGGACTCCAGCCGCTTCAGCGCCTCGCGGATCGGCGTCCGGCCCATGCCGAGCGTGCTGCCGAGCTCTTCCTCGTTGAGCGGGGAGCCCGGCGGGATGTCCAGCATGACCAGGCGATCACGCACGTAGCGGTACGCCTGTTCGGCCAGCGAAGGGGGATTGACCTGGGGGTGCACGCCGCTTAGTCTACATCGACGATTGATATATCAGAAGTCGACCACGGAAGGTTCCCGATGCCATCGATGCTCAACCGCTCCTTGGCCGACTACGACCCGGCGGTGGCCGAAGCGATCGGCGCCGAGCTGCGCCGCCAGCAGACGACGCTGGAGATGATCGCCTCCGAGAACTTCGCGCCGCTTTCGGTGCTCCAGGCCCAGGGCTCGGTGCTCACCAACAAGTACGCCGAGGGGTACCCGGGCCGCCGCTACTACGGCGGCTGCGAGCACGTCGACGTCGTCGAGCGGCTCGCCATCGACCGGGTCAAGGCGCTCTTCGGTGCCGGGTTCGCCAACGTCCAGCCGCACTCGGGCGCCCAGGCCAACGCCGCCGCCATGGCCGCGCTGCTCAAGCCCGGGGACCGGATCCTCGGCCTGTCGCTGGCCCACGGCGGCCACCTGACCCACGGCATGCGGATCAACTTCTCCGGCCTGCTCTATGACGTCGCCGCGTATGAAGTGTCCGAAAAGGACTACCGGGTGGACATGGCCGAGGTCGAACGGCTGGCGAAGGAGCACCGGCCGAAGCTGATCATCGCCGGCTGGTCGGCCTACCCGCGGCAGCTCGACTTCGCCCGCTTCCGCGAGATCGCCGACGAGGTCGGCGCGTACCTGCTGGTCGACATGGCGCACTTCGCCGGGCTGGTCGCCGCGGGCCTGCACCCGTCGCCGGTGCCGCACGCGCACGTCACGACGACCACCACGCACAAGACCCTCGGTGGCCCGCGTGGCGGCGTGGTGCTCACCGACGACCCGGCGCTCGCGAAGAAGGTCAACTCGGCCGTCTTCCCCGGTCAGCAGGGTGGTCCGCTCGAACACGTCATCGCGGCCAAGGCGGTCGCCTTCAAGATGGCGGGGGAACCCGAGTTCGCCGAGCGCCAGCAGCGGACGCTGCGCGGGGCGAAGCTCCTGGCCGAGCGGCTGCTCGTCGAGGAGGACATCTCGGTGCTGACCGGCGGCACCGACGTCCACCTCGTCCTCGCCGACCTGCGGAACTCCGAACTCGACGGCAAGCAGGCCGAGGACCGGCTGCACGAGGTCGGCATCACGGTGAACCGCAACGCCGTCCCGTTCGACCCGCGGCCGCCGATGGTGACGTCGGGTCTCCGCATCGGCACCCCGGCGCCGGCCACCCGCGGCTTCGGGGACGCGGAGTTCCGCGAGGCCGCCGACGTCATCGCCGAGGCGCTCCGGCCCGGCTACGACGCCGAGAAGCTGCGGGCCCGCGTCACCGCGCTGGCCGAAGCGTTCCCGCTGTACCCCTCGGAGGAGGCTCGATGACCGACCTGCCGGAACACCCGGACTTCCTCTGGGACAACCCCGAGCCGAAGAAGGCCTACGACGTCGTCGTGGTCGGCGGCGGCGGGCACGGCCTCGCGACGGCGTACTACCTCGCCAAACAGGGCATCACCGACGTGGCCGTGCTGGAGAAGGGCTGGCTCGCCGGCGGCAACATGGCCCGCAACACCACGATCATCCGCTCGAACTACCTCTGGGACGAGAGTTCCGGCATCTACGAGCACTCGCTCAAGCTGTGGGAAGGGCTCGAGGAGGACCTCGGCTACCCGATCCTGTTCAGCCAGCGCGGGGTGCTCAACCTGGCGCACAGCCTGCAGGACGTCCGCGACAGCGTCCGCCGCGTGGAGGCCAACAAGCTCAACGGCATCGACGCCGAGTGGGTGGATGCCGACGGCGTCAAGGAGATCTGCCCGATCGTCAACACCTGCCCGGACGTCCGCTACCCGGTGCTCGGCGCGACCTTCCAGCCGCGCGCGGGCATCGCGAAGCACGACTACGTGGCCTGGGGTTTCGCCCGCGCCGCGCACGAGCTGGGCGTCGACCTCATCCAGAACTGCGAGGTCACCGGGATCTCCACAGTGGACGGACGGGTCACCGGCGTCGAGACGACCCGGGGCCGGATCGCCGCCGGCAAGGTGGGGCTGTGCGCGGCCGGGCACACCTCGGTGCTGGCGAAGATGGTGGGCCTGGACCTGCCGCTGACGTCGCACCCGCTGCAGGCGCTGGTGTCGGAGCTGCTGGAGCCGATCCACCCGACGGTCGTCATGTCGAACGCCGTGCACGTCTACGTTTCCCAGGCGCACAAGGGCGAGCTCGTGATGGGTGCGGGCATCGACAGCTACCACGGCTACGGCCAGCGCGGCTCGTTCCACATCATCGAGCAGCAGATGGCCGCCGCGCTGGAGCTGTTCCCGGTGTTCGCGCGGGCGCACCTGCTGCGGACGTGGGCGGGCATCGTCGACACCAGCCCGGACGCCTCGCCGATCATCGGCCTCACGCCGGTGGAGAACCTGTTCCTCAACTGCGGCTGGGGCACCGGCGGCTTCAAGGCCACCCCCGGCGTCGGGGACGTCTTCGCGGCGACCATCGCGCGGGGCAAGCCCCACGAGTACGCCGAGCCCTTCGCCCTCGACCGGTTCACCACCGGTGCCCTCGTCGACGAGCACGGCGCCGCCGCCGTCGCGCACTAGGAGTTCCTGATGCAGCTGATCCCTTGCCCGTGGTGCGGGCCGCGCGAAGAGGCCGAATTCCACTACGGCGGCCAAGCGCACGTCGCCTACCCCGCGGATCCGTCGGCACTGTCCGATGAGGAGTGGGCGAAGTTCGTGTTCTTCCGCGACAACCCGAGTGGCCCGTTCGCCGAGCGCTGGAGCCACTCCGCGGGGTGCCGCCGGTGGTTCAACGCCGTCCGCGACACCCGCACCCACGACCTCCTGGCGGTCTACCGCCTCGACGAACCCCGGCCGGTGATCCCGTGACCCGACTGCACAATTGGGATGGCGGCATCGGCGGCTCTCCCCTCAAGTTCACCTTCGACGGCCGTGAGCTGACCGGTTTCCTCGGCGACACCCTGGCGTCCGCGTTGCTGGCCAACGGCATCCACCGGGTTGCGACCAGCGTCAGGTACGGCCGGCCGCGCGGTATCGTCGGCGCCGGCGTCGAGGACTCGAACGCCTTGGTGCAGATCGAAAAACCGTTCCCGGAGCCGATGCTGAGCGCGACGACGGTCGAGCTGTACGACGGCTTGGTCGCTCGTGGTCTGTCCGGCCAGGGCCGCCTCGCCGCCGAACCGGACCCGGCTCGCTACGACGCCAAGCACGCCCACTGTGACGTCCTGGTCATCGGTGCCGGTCCCGCCGGGCGTGCCGCCGCGGCCGCCGCGTCCGGCCGGGTCCTGCTCGTGGACGACCAGCCCGACGGCGAAGCTCCCGAGGGCGTCCGGTTCCTCTCGCGCACCACGGCGTTCGGGGTCTACGACGACGGGTTCGTGCTGGCCCTGGAACGCCGGGGCGAGCCCGCGGCTCCCGAACGCATCTCGCGGCAGCGCGTCTGGCGGATCCGGGCGAAGCGGATCGTCATCGCGACCGGCGCCCACGAGCGTCCGATCGTGTTCCCGGACAACGACCGTCCCGGCATCATGCTCGCTTCGGCTGCTCGCACGTACCTCAACCGCTACGGCGTGCTCGCCGGGCGGCGCGTGGTCGTGTTCACCACCAACGATTCCGCGTACGACGCCGCCACCGAACTGGCCGCGGCCGGGGCCGAGATCGTGCGGATCGTCGACGCCCGCGCGGGCCAGGGCATCATCGGCACCGATGGCGGTGCCGACGGGCACATCACCGCCGCGCACATCGCGAAACTCGGTGAGACGCGGGGTGAGCGGGTCGAGTGCGACCTGCTGCTCGTCTCCGGCGGCTGGAACCCGGCCGTGCACCTGTTCAGCCAGGCCCGAGGCAAGCTCCGGTACGCCGCCGAGCTGGGCGCGTACGTCCCGGACGGTGACTTGCCGACGGTGCGTGTCGTCGGCGCGGCCGCGGGTGAAGGCTTACCGGAGACCAAGGTGCTCTGGCAGGTGCCCGCGCCCGAGTCCGAAGTGGACACCCGCTTCGTGGACCAGCAGCGCGACGCGACCGTGTCGGACGTCCTGCGTGCCACCGGCGCCGGGCTGCGCTCGCTGGAGCACATCAAGCGCTACACGACCATCGGCACCGCGCACGACCAGGGCAAGACCTCCGGCATGCTCGCCGCCGGCATCACGGCCGAAGCCCTCGGTGCCGACTTGGCGACCCAGCGCCCGACGACGTTCCGGCCGCCGTACACCCCGGTCTCGTTCGCCGCACTCGCCGGGCGGGACCGCGGTGAGCTGCACGACCCCGTGCGCGTCACGACGATCCACCCGTGGCACGTCGAGCACGGCGCCGAGTTCGAGAACGTCGGCCAGTGGAAGCGGCCGTGGTACTACCCGCGGCCCGGCGAGTCGATGTCCGACGCCGTCCGGCGCGAATGCCGCGCGGCCCGCACCGACGTCGCCCTCATGGACGGGTCCACGTTGGGCAAGATCGACGTCCAGGGCCCGGACGCCGGCTGGTTCCTCGACATGCTCTACACGAACATGATGAGCACCCTCAAGGTCGGCCGGATCCGCTACGGCGTGATGTGCGGCGTCGACGGCATGGTGATCGACGACGGGACGGTGATCCGCGTCGGCGAGGAGCGGTTCCTCGTCACCACGACGACGGGCAACGCGGCGAAGATCCTCGAGTGGATGGAGGAGTGGCTCCAGACGGAATGGCCGCACCTGCGTGTTTTCGCGACGTCGGTCACCGAACACTGGACCACGATCCCGCTGGTCGGGCCGCGTTCGCGGGAGGTACTGGGCCGCCTGGCGCCGGATCTCGACGTGTCCGATGCGGCTTTCGGGTTCATGACCTGGCAGGACGCCGAAGTCGCCGGGCTCGCGGCGCGGGTCTGCCGGATCAGCTTCTCCGGCGAACTGGCGTACGAGATCAACGTCCCGTCGTGGCACGGACCCGCGCTCTGGCAGTCCATAGTGGACCAGGGCGCCACGCCGTACGGCACCGAGACCATGCACGTCCTGCGGGCCGAGAAGGGCTATCCGATCATCGGGCAGGACACCGACGGCACGGTCACCCCGCAGGACCTCGGCCTGTCGTGGGCCGTGTCGAAGAAGAAGGCCGACTTCATCGGCAAACGCAGCTTCGCCCGCGCCGAGAACAACCGGCCGGACCGCAAGCAGTTCGTCGGCCTGCTGCCCGTGGACCCGTCGATCCTGCTGCCGGAAGGGTCGCAGATCATCGAATCGGAGACGGTGCCGGAACCGCCGGTGCGGATGCTCGGCCACGTCACCTCCAGCTACGACAGCGCCGCCCTCGGCCGCACCTTCGCGCTCGCTCTCGTCCGCTCGGGTCGCGCGCGGATCGGCGAGACGCTCTACGTGCCGGTCGGGGACCGGGTGGTGCCGGTGACCGTGACCGAATCCGTGCTCTTCGACAAGGAAGGAGCCCGCCGTGACGGTTGACATCGCCGAAGAGAAGTTCCGCACCCAGCTCACCGTCCGCCTCCGCGAGGGCGAGTCGCTCCTCGGGGTCCCCCTGCCCGGCCCGTGCACCTTCACGACCGGCAACGGCGCCGACATCCTCTGGATGGGCCCGGACGAGTACCTCGTCCTTGCCGCACCGGGCCGCCAAGCCGAGCTGGAAGCGGCACTTTCACGTGAAAGTGCCGCCGTGGTGGATGTCTCGGCGCAGCGGAACGTCTTCCGGCTGACCGGCTCGCATGTGCCTACGGCCAAATGCCCCAATGATGTGGCACTTAAGCGTAGGGAGTCACCGGCCGACGTTCTGGCGCACGGGTGCTCGATCGATCTGGAGGTGTTACCGCCGGGTGCCTGCGTCCAGACGCTCCTCGCGCGCACCGGGATCGTCCTCATGGTCCGGGAAGAGGGCTACACGATCCTCGTGCGGCAGTCCTTTTCGGACTACTTCACGGCCTGGCTGGCCGACGCGAGTCTGGAGTACGTCTCGTGACCTTCACCCTGACGCTCAAGTGCCCGGAACGCTCGGGCATCGTGCACGCCGTCACGACGTTCCTGGTCGGGCAGGGCTGCGACATCGTCGAGCACCAGCAGTTCGACGACGACGTCCGCGGCTCGCTGTTCCTGCGCACGTCCTTCACCCGCACCGAGCAGACCACGGTGGACGACCTGACCCGCGCGTTCGCCCCGGTGGCCGGCGACTTCGGCATGGAGTTCGGCTTCTCCGACGGGACGCCGCCGCGGATCCTCGTCATGGTCTCGAAGTTCGGGCACTGCCTCAACGACCTGCTCTTCCGCTGGCGCGCGGGCGGCCTCGGCGCCGAGATCGCGGTGGTCGTGTCCAATCACGAGGACCTGCGGCCGATGGCCGAGGCGGCCGGTGTCCCGTTCGTGCACGTCCCGGTCACGCCCGACACCAAGCCCGAGGCCGAGCAGCGGCTGCTCGACCTGGTCGGGGAGTACGAAGCAGATCTGATCGTGCTCGCCCGGTACATGCAGGTGCTGTCGAACGAGCTGTGCCAGAAGCTCGAAGGCCGCGCGATCAACATCCACCACTCGTTCCTGCCCGGATTCAAGGGCGCCAAGCCCTACCACCAGGCCTACGACCGGGGCGTCAAGTACGTGGGCGCGACCGCGCACTACGTCACCCCCGACCTCGACGAGGGCCCGATCATCGAGCAGGAAGTGCAGCGCGTCGACCACACGTACTCGCCGCGCGAGCTGGTGACCGTCGGCCGTGACGCCGAAGCCCTCGCCCTCTCCCGCGCGGTGCGCTGGCACTGCGAACGCCGCGTCCTGCTCAACGGCAACAGCACTGTTGTGTTCCGGTAGAAGGAGTTCCGCCATGAGTGCACCGAAGGTCGTGATCATCGGCGCCGGCATCGTCGGCGCGAACCTGGCCGACGAGCTGACCGCCCGCGGCTGGACCGACGTCACCGTGCTCGACCGGGGCCCGCTGCCGCGCACCGGCGGGTCCACCTCGCACGCGCCCGGCCTGGTGTTCCAGACCAACGCGTCCAAGGCGATGACGGACTTCGCCCGGTACACCGTCAAAAAGTTCCTGGAGCTGGACTCCTTCCTCCAGGTCGGCGGCATGGAGGTGGCGACCACCCCGGCGCGCTGGGAGGACCTCAAGCGCAAGCACGGCTGGGCGACGTCGTGGGGCGTCGAAGGGTCGCTGATCGACGCTTCCGAATGTGTCGAGCGCTGGCCGCTCCTGGACGGTTCGCGGATCTTCGGCGCGCTGCACGTCCCCACCGACGGGCTCGCGCGGGCCGCCAAGGCCGTCGAGGTGCTGGCCGAGCGGGCGGGTTCGCGCGGGGCCCGGTTCATCGGCTCGACGCGGGTCACCGACGTGCTGTCCGACGGCGGCCGCGTCACCGGCGTCCGGACCGACCAGGGCGACTTCGCGGCCGACGTGGTCGTGTCGTGCGCCGGGTTCTGGGGCCGCGAGATCGGCGCGATGGCCGGCATGGACGTCCCCCTGCTGCCGCTGGCCCACCAATACGCGAAGACCGGGCAGCTCGCGGAACTCGCCGGGCGCAACGGTACCGATGGGTTCTCGGCGGGAAAGAGTGCCTCGAACCGCGAAGAGGTCGAGGCGAGCCTGCCGATCCTGCGTCACCAGGACCAGGACCTGTACTTCCGCGAGCACGTCGACCGGCTCGGCATCGGCTCCTACGCCCACCGCCCGATGCCGGTCGACGAGTCCACACTGGATCCTTCGGTGACCGAGACGGCGATGCCGTCCATGCTGCCCTTCACCGAAGACGACTTCGCGCCGTCGTTGGAACAGAGCCGGCTGCTGCTGCCCGCGTTGCGCCAGACGAAGGTCGAAGAGGGCTTCAACGGCATCTTCTCCTTCACCCCGGACGGCCAGTCGCTGGTCGGCGAGTCGGCCGACGTCCGCGGGTTCTGGCTGGCCGAGGCGATCTGGGTGACGCATTCCGCGGGCATCGCGAAGGCGGTCGCCGAACTGCTCGTCGACGGACATTCCGAAGTGGACACCCACGACATCGACGTCCACCGCTTCGAGGAGGTCCAGCTCGCGCCTTCGTACGTGAGCGAGACGGCGCAGCAGAACTTCGTCGAGGTCTACGACATCCTGCACCCGTTGCAGCCCAAGCTGTCCCCGCGTGACCTGCGGGTGACACCGTTCCACGTCCGGCAGCGCGAGCTGGGTGCGGTGTTCCTGGAAGCGGCCGGCTGGGAGCGGCCGCACTGGTTCGAGGCCAACGCGCCGCTGCTGAAGAAGCTGCCGCACGAATGGCTGCCGCCGGCGCGGGACGCGTGGTCGGCGCAGTTCCACTCGCCGATCGCCGCGGCCGAGGCGTGGCACACGCGCAACGGCGTCGCGCTGTACGACATGACGCCGTTGAAGCGCGTGGAGATCAGCGGACCCGGGTCGCTGGCGTTCCTGCAATCCTTGACGACCAACCAGCTCGACAAGTCGGTCGGCTCGGTGACCTACACGCTGATGCTCGACAACGCCGGCGGCATCCGCAGCGACGTCACGGTCGCGCGGCTCGAACCGGAGCTGTTCCAGGTCGGGATCAACGGCGGCATCGACGTCGACCACTTCGTCAAGCACGCGCCTCCCGGGGTGCAGGTCCGGGACATCACCGGCGGGACGTGCTGCATCGGCGTCTGGGGCCCGTTGGCGCGGGACCTCGTGCAGCCGCTGTCGCGCGAGGACTTCTCGCACACCGGTCTCAAGTACTTCCGGGCGCGGCGGGCGCGGATCGCCGGGGTGCCGGTGGTCGCGATGCGCCTGTCCTACGTGGGCGAGCTGGGCTGGGAGATCTACACCAGCGCGGACAACGGCCTCAGGCTGTGGGACGCGCTGTGGGCAGCCGGGCAGCCGCTCGGCGCCATCGCGGCCGGGCGCGCGGCGTTCAACAGCCTGCGGCTGGAGAAGGGCTACCGGCTGTGGGGCACCGACATGACCACCGAGCACGACCCGTACGAGGCCGGTGTCGACTTCGCGGTGCGCCCGGCGAAGGGGGAGTTCCTGGGCCGGGACGCGCTCGCGGGCCGGACGCCGTCGCGGCGGCTGCGGTGCCTGACGATCGACGACGGCCGCACGGTCGTGCTGGGCAAGGAACCGGTGTTCGTCGACGGCGTGGCTTCGGGTTACGTGACGAGTGCCGCGTACGGGTACACCGTCGGGCGGCCGATCGCCTACGCGTGGCTCCCGGCGTCGGCGGACATCGGCAGCAGTGTGGAGATCGAGTACTTCGGCCGCCGGGTCGCGGCCACCGTGGCCGCCGAGCCGCTGGTCGACCCCGGCATGGAACGGATCCGGCGGTAATCCACAGCAAGTCCACGGAAGCGCGACAGGAAATTCTCAGGAAGGAGGCGTTTGCTGGTACGAGCCGGAGGCTTGTCGAGAGCTGGAGCTGTGCATGAGCGAGTACGACCGAGGACGCCCACGCGGCGGCGAGTACCCGTACGGCTACGGCCAGGGTGGCTACTCGCCGGACTACTACGGCCAGAACGGCTACCCGCAGGACCAGGGCTACCACCAGCAGCAATACGACCAGCAGCCGTACCCCCAGCAGCAGTACGACCAGCAGCAGTACGACCAGCCCCGTGACCAGTGGGGCCGCCCGTACCCGCCGTACACGCAGCCGACCTACTCCTACCCGCAGCCCGCCTACCAGCCACCGCCGCGCCGACGTCATCCGCTGCGCGCGCTGACGGTCGCGATCGTCGCGATCGCGCTGGCCGTGGTCGCCGGGCTCGGGATCGGGCACCTGATCTCGGGGGTGAACGCGCCCACCGCGGGCGGCAACCAGAACTTCGGTTTCTCCGGGCAGCCCAGCGCGGCCAAGACGGTGCTCGACCCCGACGCCGTGGCGGCCAAGGTCAACCCGGCCATCGTGAACATCAACACCGAGCTCGGCCTGCAGGGCGCGGCCGCGGCGGGCACCGGCATCGTGCTGACCGCCGACGGCGAGGTGCTGACCAACAACCACGTCGTCGCCGGCGCGACCAGCATCAAGGTCACCAGCATCGGCACCGGTGACACCTACAAGGCCGACGTCGTCGGCTACGACCGCACCGAGGACATCGCGGTCCTGCAGCTGCAGAACGCGTCCGGGCTGCCCACGGCGACCATCGGCGACTCGGCCAAGGTGCAGGTCGGCGACCAGATCCTGGGGCTGGGCAACGCCGGCGGCCGCGGTGGCGACCCGGTGCCCGCGCCGGGCACGGTGACGGCGCTGGACCAGTCGATCACCGCGTCGGACGAGTCCAGCGGGTCTTCCGAGCAGCTGACCGGGCTCATCCAGGTCCGGGCGAACATCGAGTCGGGGGACTCCGGCGGCCCGCTCGTCAACGCGGACGCCCAGGTCATCGGCGTCGACACCGCCGCGTCCACCGGCTACCAGCTGAACGGGCGCCGCAGCGGCGGGGCCGGCCAGGGCTTCGCCATCCCGATCAACCAGGCCGTCGACATCGCCCACAAGATCGTCGCCGGGCAGGCGTCCGACAAGATCCACATCGGCAAGACGGCGTTCATCGGGGTCTCGGTGACCGACGGCCAAGGGGGAGCCAAGGTCCGCGAGGTCGTCCAGCGCGGGCCGGCGCAGAAGGCGGGCCTCGCGGCGGGCGACGTGATCACGGCGATCGACGGCAAGCCGACCGGCTCGGCGACGGCGTTGACGAACGTGATGGACACCCACCACCCGGGTGACCAGCTGACGTTGACGGTGACCGGCGCCGCCGGCGGTCAGCGGCAGCTCCAGGTCAAGGCCATCGAAGGGCCCGTCGGCTAGCTGTGATGTTCAGGGAGGTTGGGGATGCGGCTGGCGGGTGGTTTGCCGTTGAGTGCGGTGTGGCCGCGGTGGTGATTGTAGGTGTGCAGCCAGCCCTGTAGCGCTGCGCGGCGTTCGGTCTCGGTGCGGTGGCTGGTTGTAGGCCCATTCGTCGAGCAGGGTGCGGTTGAACCGCTCCACCTTGCCGTTGGTCTGTGGCCGGTAAGGCCGGGTGCGTTTGTGGGTGACCTGCGCGTCGCGCAGCGTGTCGCGCCACAGTCGTGAGCGGTAGCAGGACCCGTTGAGTTCCTAACGGATGTCAAGCAGCGTGGGTGTCCGTAGGCTGGGTCGTGGACGGACCGTTCGTCGGAGCGCTGTGCGACTCCTTGTGTCGTCGGTCCGTCCGTTTTTGCTGCTGGGTGGCGCGTCGAGCGGCGCGGAGTTCGGCGGGGACGGTGTAGCGGTCGGTGATGAGGCGACGAGCCTCGACGATGGAGATCGGTGCGTTGTCGATGTCGGTGAGCTGGTAGGTTTCACCTCGTCTCCAGCAGGCAGCGATGCGGGTGAGCAGTGTCGTGGCGATGTGGCAGAGCGCGGAGTTGTGGTGCTTGCCGGACACGGTCATCAGTCGGTGGTACTTCGCTGCGAGAGTGGGGTCGGTGCGGCGGGCGTGCTGCGCGGCCAGGAACAATGCTTCGCGCAGGCAAGCGTCACCGGACTTGGTGGGGCCGCTGTGATGACTGCTCAGGCCGGAAGAGTTCAGGCCGGGGACCAGCCCGGCGTAGGAGCGGATAGCGGCCAGCGAGGTGAACCTGCTCGGGTCGCCTAGTCTGCCGAGGATTTGCGCGGCCAGGATGGGACCGACTCCGGGAACTGACTGGACGATGCCTGCAGGGTCGGCCCTGGCCAGCAGTACCTTGATGCGCTCCTCGAGATCCTTGATCTCCTCGGTGAGGTGTAGAGCCAGCCGTGCCTCGATGGCGATGTCGTCTGCCAGGTCGGGGTAGTCGAGCTCCTCTGCCCACAATGCGAGCGTTTCGTCGGCCGCGGCGAGTAGTCCGTCGGCTTGGGTTTCGCCCCAGGAGCCACGGGAATGGCGGTGCAGGAATCGGGCAAGGCGTGCCCGGCCCAGCCGGGGGACCTGGTGTGGGTCGGCGTAGTGGGCCAGAAAACGAAGCGGGGTCTTGTTGGCCAGGTCTGCTCCCAGTGCCGCATGCCAGGACGGTCCGAGCAGCTCCAGGAGGGCGTCGAGCCGGGCGAGGACGCTGGTGCGTCGTTTGACCAGGTTGGATCGCAGTTTGACCGCCCGCCGCAGCGATTCTCCCGGGCCGAGGCCGGCGGCGGTGTGCAGGCCGTCGGGATGCAGTAACGGCAGCTTGGCCAGAATTTTCGAGTCCAGCCGGTCGGACTTGGTGTGCTTGGCGTAGTAGGACCGCAGGTCAGCCGATTGCTCGGGTGGCACCATCACCACGGTGGCGCCCTGGCGGCGAAACCATGCCGCCAGCGGCACCCATGCGTTGCGCGTCGGCTCCATGATGACCGTGACCGCGGCCGGTTCGATGCCGGCGGGCAGCATGGCCCACAACCGATGCAGGTCCTCCACCGTGGTGCGGAACTTTCGGCCCGACCAGGTGAACCGGCCACGCTCATCGGTGAGACTGGCTTGATGTGCGGCTCGGCAGGCCACGTCGATTCCCAACCACATGCGCACCGTCTGAGCTCCTGTCTGCTCGCGGACATCACCACCGGCGCCGCCATCGGTTGCGGGGACGCCGTACCAGACATTCGCTAACAGGGATCCACACTGAAGCCGGTGGTCACCGGGTTCCTAACAGGACGCGTCACCCGGCGATGGCCCCGCTTGCCCCACGATCAACAGGCAAGAGGTCACACCCCCACTCGGTCAACAAGCGGTGGCAAGCGGGCACCGGAACCCCGGATTCTCGCCCAGCCGGCCGCGCCAAGCGAGCATCCCAAGGCCATCACCAAGCTTGAATGTCGGTCAGGACCCGCGCGACGGTGACTCCGCAGCTGGTGAAGAACGCCTGAGCCCGCACCCAGAACGCCGCCGCGGTTTCCTTGGTTTCATCCGGGAGGATTTCGGTGTAGGCCAGGCGGGAGTGATCGTCCACGGCGTTGTGCAGATAGTGGTAGCCGAGGTTGGCGCGGCCACTGAGCTTGCGGGGCCGGGCGGGGTCGCGGTGGGCTGAGCTGTTGCGTCCGCCGGTGGCGCGTCCGTGAACGCGGTGGCCGCCGCCGGGGATGTTGCCCAGCTTCTTGATGTCCACGTGCACCAGATGACCAGGAGCGGCGTGCTCGTAGCGGCGCACCGGCCGGCCAGTGGCCCGATCCAGATGCCTCAGGCGAGCCAGCCGGTAGCGGGTCAGGACCGATGCACCGTGGAGGGATTCAATCCGAGCAGGTAGGCGATGCGGGCCGGTCCCCACCGGCGCAGCACCCGGACCTTGATGATCCGCCGCTCGGTCCGGGTGGGAGTCCGGTTCGGGCTGGTCCACGGCCGTGACGAGCGGTCGGCCATGCCGGCCTCGCCCAGGTCGAGGTAGCGGGCCGACCACCGGGCAGCGGTGGAGACCGACACCTGGAACCGCTTCGCGGCCCGCCGCAGAGGCCAGCCCTCCTCGACGACACAACGGGGCAGGCGCAGGCTCCCGGTCGGGGTCAGGGGTGCGTTAGCGTGGGTCACGAGGGCCTCCAGGACAGTCGGTGCAGATGTCGCAATCCACACCGAACCCGGAGGCCCTCCCTCACACCAAGATCATCCGATCACGTGTCTCCACGATCGCAACCTCCCAGGGCAATACAGCTAGCGCAGGGTTTCCTGCAGCACTTCGCGGTGGGTCTGCTTGGCCGCGAGGTACTTCTCGCGGCCGGCGTCGGTGATCGTGACGAAGATGCCGCGCCGGTCCACCTCGCACAGCGCGCGCTCGACCAGGCCCTCCTTCTCCAGGCGGGCGACCAGCCGGGACGTGGCGCTCTGGCTGAGGTGGATGGCCTCGGTGAGGTCGGCCGACCGGCACTTGGATTCGCCGGTCGCGACCCGCTCCAGCGCTTCGAACTCGTTCGCGCCGATGCCGTGGCGCTCCTGCAGGCGGCACTCCAGCGTGCTGAACACGGCCGAGTAGCGGGCCAGCAGCTCGTGCCACTCCTGGACCAGTTCCTTCTCGGCGACGTCGCTCACGGCGACCAACTTAGCATGCACAGGCATCAGATGCAAACACATTAAATGCTTGGACATTAGATGCGCGTGCATGTAATGTCGCCGCCATGAGTTCTTCCGTGTCCTTGTCCACCACCTCGACCCGGTGGGACGCACGTCTCTGGGGTGTCCTGCTCACCGTCTCGATCGTCATCGGCCTCGACGCACTCGACGTGTCGATGGTCGGGGTCGCGCTCCCGGCCATCCAGGCCGACCTCGGCCTGTCCACCAACGCGCTGCAATGGGTCGTCAGCGGCTACGTGCTCGGCTACGGCGGGCTGCTGCTGCTCGGCGGCCGCACCGCCGACCTGCTCGGCCGCCGCCGCGTGTTCCTCGTCGCCGTCGCGATCTTCGCGTTGGCTTCCCTGCTCGGCGGCCTCGTCGACGACGGCGCGCTGCTCATCGCGAGCCGGTTCATCAAGGGCCTGGCCGCCGCGTTCACCGCACCGGCCGCGTTGTCCATCATCACCACGACGTTCCACGAAGGCCCGGCGCGCAACAAGGCGATCAGCATCTTCGCCGTGTTCGGCGCCAGCGGCTACTCGGCCGGTCTCGTGTTCTCCGGCCTGCTGACCGAGGTCGGCTGGCGCTGGACGTTCCTGCTGCCCGCGCCGATCGCCCTGGTGGCCCTGGTCGCCGCGTGGAAGCTGATCCCGTCGTACCGCGCCGAGGAAGGCCGCGGCTACGACTTCCCGGGCGCCATCACCGGCGCGGCCGGTTCACTGCTGCTCGTGTTCGGCGTGGTCGAGGCGCCGGAGGTCGGCTGGGCGGCCCCGCGCACGCTGATCACCTTCGCCGTCGCGCTGGCGCTGCTGGTGACGTTCGTGGTGATCGAAAAGCGCAGCCGCCACCCGTTGCTGCGCCTGGGCATCCTGAAGTCCGGCCCGCTGGCCCGGGCCAACCTCGGCGGTGCGCTGTTCTTCGGCGCGTACATCGGCTTCCAGTTCGTCGTGATGCTGTACCTGCAGCGGGTGCTGGGCTGGTCGGCGCTGCAGACGGCGCTGGGCTTCCTGCCGGCGGCGCTGATCGTGGCGTTCGGTTCCCCGCGCATCGAGCCGCTGATCGACCGGCTGGGCACGCCCCGCACGATCTTCGCGGGCGTGGTCGCGCACGTCATCGGCTACGCGCTGTTCCTGCGCATCGACGAGCACTCCGGTTACGCGGGCAGTGTGCTGCCGAGCATGATCCTGCTCGGCATCGGCTTCACGCTGGCGTTCTCGTCGCTCAACATCCAGGCCACCGCGGGCATCTCGGACGACGAGCAGGGCCTGGCCGGCGGCTTGCTGAACACGTCGCTGCAGGTGGGCGGGGCGATCGGCCTGGCGGTGGTGACGGCGGTCCTGACCGCCAACGGCGGCCGCGAGGCTTCACCGGCGGCGTTGCTGACCGGCCTGACGCCGGCGCTGAGCGTGGTCACCGGGATCGCGGTGCTGGGCCTGCTGGTCGCGGCGAGCGGCCTGGTGGCTCGGAAGCGGCCGGCCGAGGAACCGGTCGTCGAGGAAGATCTGCTCGCTCTCGCGGACTGATCGCCGAAACGCGGAAGGACCACCATCGTCGGGGATGGTGGTCCTTCCGCGTGCGAGCGGCGCGGGAATCTGTCGGTGCCCTCCGCCAAGGGAGGTAACTGGCCTCCATCGTCGCTGACGGCAATCGAGGTGACGCGTGTTCGGCGGCTGGGTAGCGTGAACCGGGTGCCGAGCGAGGAAGTGATGCAGGACGGCGCCCACCGCCGGGTGGTGCGGATCGGCAACACCGTCCGCAGCCCGCCCAGCCCTGGACGCCCACCGTCCATGCGTTGCTGCGGCACCTGGAGGATGTGGGGTTTGCCTGTGCGCCCCGACCGCTGGGAATCGACGACGAGGGTCGCGGGGTCCTCACCTACATCGACGGTGACTCCGGAGCGTCGGGCTGGGCCAAGGTCGTGGACGACCCCGGCCTGGGCAATTTCGCCCGACTTCTGCGCGCCTACCACGATGCCTGCGAGAGCTTTTCACCTCCGCCAGGCGCGACCTGGTCCACGGACGCAGGTGTCTCCGGCGACGACGAGGTTGTCTGCCATGGGAACTTCGGCCCCTGGAACGTCGGCTGGCAGGGCAACCAACCGGTGGGAATCATCGACTGGGACTTCGCCCGCCCGGCGCCACGCTTGCACGACGTGTCCTACGCGCTGGAGTACGTTGCCCCGTTCCGCGACGATGCCGAGTGCCTGCGCTGGCTGCACTGCCCGGCGCCGCCCGACCGCCGCCTGCGGCTGGAGCACTTCTGCAGTGCGTACGGTCTTGACTCGACCGTGGGGATCATCGACGCCGTCATAGCCGGACAGCAGGACAATGCCGACCTCGTGCGCCGGCTGGCCGAGCAGGGGCACGAGCCCCAGGCCACGTGGGCCGCCGACGGGTTGCTGACCGAACTCGACCACAGAATCGACTGGAGCAAGGCGCACCGACATCTGGTCGAGTAGCCGATTCGCCCGTCACCGACGGTACTTCCGGCCGTCGGAGTGTCGCCATGTCCTGCCGTCCCCGGGAGCTTCTACTGACCGCTGTCGTCGTGGCCGGCGCATGCAGTCACGGGACAGCTCTCAGCGTGGAAATCGGGGGCTGCTCAGGCCGGGACGGCCACCGCGTGCCGTGGGCCGTGGAAGCGCAGGGCCGCCACCGCCGTCACCGCGATCCCGGCCGCCGCCAGCAGCACCGCCGCGCGGAGACCGTCCACTGTGGCCACTCGGAGGGCCTCGCTCGACAGCCCGTGCGTGCCCGCGTTGGCCACCGCCACGAACACCGCCAAGCCCACCGAGCCGCCGACCTGCTGGGCCGTCGACGCCACTCCGGACGCCACTCCCCGGTCGGCCGCCGGGATCCCGGCCGCCGCCGCGCTGAACATCAGCGTGTAGCCCGCGCCCTGGCCCAGGCCCAGCACGACCAGGGCCGGCACCAGCGCCAGGTAGGACGCCTCCAGCGTCATCGACAGCCCGAGCGCCACCGCCCCGGCGCCGCCGACGACCAGGGAACCCACCAGCGTCGCGCGGGTTCCGTAGCGCGTCGCCAGCCGGCCCGCGGCCTGGGAGCCGGCCGCGATCGCCACCATCGGCACGCCGAACGCCAGGCCCGTCGCCAGTGCGCCGTAGCCGTGCACGCCCTGGAAGTACCCGGTCAGGAAGTACAGCAGCGTGCCGAACGTGCCCATGTACAGGAACGTCACCACCACGCCCGTGCCGAGGTTGCGGTCGCGCAGCAGCCGTGGCGGCAGCAGCGGGTCGCGGCCCCGGCGTTCGATCGCCGCGAACGCGGCCAGCAGCGCGAGCCCCGCCGTCGCCGTCCCGAGGACCACGGCCGACGTCCAGCCCAGCTCCGGGCCTTCGACCAGGGCGAACACCACCAGCGTCGTGCCGAGGGTCGCGGTCAGGGCGCCGGCGAGGTCGAACCGGCGGCCGGGCTCCCGGGCCGGATCCTTGGCCAGCAGCGGGAAGGCGAGCGCCGCGGCGGCCGCGGCCAGCGGGACGTTCACGGAGAACACCGCCGCCCAGCCGAACGCCTGCGTCAGCACCCCGCCCAGCAGCGAGCCGAGGATCATGCCGCTGCCGCCCGCGGTACCCCACACCGCGAACGCGCGGTTGCGTTCGCGACCGGCCGCGAACGAAGTGCTGACCAGCGTCAGCGTCGCCGGGAAGAGCAGCGCGCCGCCCAGGCCCTGGCCGGCGCGGGCCGCGACGAGCAGGCCGGGGTCCCCGGCCAGCCCGCCGGCCAGCGACGAACCCGCGTAGAGCGCGCACCCCAGTGCGAAGACCCGGCGCGGGCCGAACAGGTCGCAGGCCCGCCCGCCCAGCAGGAGCGCCCCGCCGAAGGCCACGGCGTAGGCGCTCACCACCCACTGCAGGCTCTGGGCGCCGAACCCGAGGTCACGGCCGATGTCCGGCAGTGCCACGTACACGATGTTGTAGTCGAGGGAGATGATCAGCTGCGCGAAGGCGAGCAGGGCCAGCACCGCGCCCGGGCGGCGGCTCATCGGGCCACTCGCTCGTCGGTGCCCGGCACCTTCGCCGTGGTGATGGCGATGCGGTTCCACGTGTTGATGGTGAAGATCAGCGCGAGCAGCTGGGCCAGTTCTTCCTCGCCGAACCGCGCGAGCGCCTGGGCGTAGACGTCGTCGGGGACGCCACCTTCGTGGATGAGCGTGACCGCTTCGGTCAGCGCCAGCGCGGCCCGCTCCTTCTCGCTGAAGAAGTGCCCGGCTTCGTGCCACACGGCGACCATGTGCAGCCGCTCCTCGCTCTCGCCGGCCTTGCGGGCGTCGGAGGTGTGCATGTGGAGGCAGTACGCGCAGCGGTTGAGCTGCGACGCGCGGATCTGGACCAGTTCGACCAGCGCGGGGTCGAGCCCGGCGCGGGCGGCGGCGTCGAAGCCGATCAGGGCCTTGAAGGCCTTCGGGGCGGTCTTGGCGAAGTTGATGCGGGAGTTCGTCATGACCAGAAATCTAAGGCCGGTTTGACCTCCGTGTAGGGTGCATTTTCATGGCAAAAGCGTGGGTCAATTCGGGGGAGCGGCTCGGTGCCGACCTGCACCTGGAGCTGACCGGGCCCGGCGGCAAGCGCGCCGCGCTCATCGCCGCCCTGCGGGACGCCGTCCGCGCCGGGCGGCTCGCCCCGGGCACCCGGCTGCCGCCCTACCGGTCGCTGGCCGCCGACCTCGGCCTGGCCCGCAACACCGTCGCCGACGCCTATGCCGAGCTGGTCGCCGAAGGCTGGCTCACCGCCGTCCAGGGCTCCGGCACCCGCGTCGCCGAGCGCGCCGAACCCCTCAAGCCGGTCCGGGCACCGGCTCGGACGCCACCGGCACCGAAACCGGCGTACCACCTCCGGCAGGGCCAGCCGGACGCGACGTCGTTCCCGCGCACCGAGTGGCTCGCCGCCGCGCGCCGCGCGCTCAACGTGGCCCCGCACGACGCCTTCGGCCCCGGCGACCCGCACGGCCGCCTGGAACTGCGGGAAGCCCTCGCCGAGTACCTCGCGCGGGCCCGTGGCGTGCGGACCTCACCGGAGCGGATCGTCGTGTGCTCGGGGTTCGCCCACGCCCTGCGGCTGCTGTTCCCGGCCGTGCTGCGGGGACCGCTCGCCGTCGAGTCCTACGGCCTCGCGTTCCACCGCTCCATCTTCGCCGCCGCCGGCGTGCCGACGATCCCGCTGGCCCTGGACGAACACGGCGCGCGCGTCGAAGACCTCGACGTCCCGGCGGTGCTGCTGACGCCCGCCCACCAGTTCCCGACCGGCGGCCCGCTGCACCACGACCGCCGCACCGCGGTCGTCGGGCACGTCCGCGCGACCGGCGGCGTGCTCATCGAGGACGACTACGACGGTGAATTCCGCTACGACCGCAAGCCGGTCGGCGCGGTCCAGGGCCTCGACCCCGAACACGTCGTCTACGCCGGTTCGGTCAGCAAGAGCCTCTCGCCCGCGGTGCGCCTGGGCTGGCTGGTGCTGCCCGGGCACCTCGTCGACCCGGTGCTGGCGGTGAAGGGCGAGCGCGAGGCGTGGGCGGGCGTGCTCGACCAGCTCACCCTGGCCGAGTTCCTGACGTCCGGCGCGTACGACCGGCACATCCGCCGGATGCGCCAGTGCTACCGCCGCCGACGCGACCAGCTGGTGGCGGCCCTCGCCGAGCGCGCACCCCACGTGACACCGACGGGCATCGCCGCCGGCCTGCACGCCGTGTTGCGGCTCCCGCCGGGCACCGAGAAGGCCGCACTGAAGGCGGCGGCCTGGCAGGGGCTGGCCCTGGACGGCCTGGCGGCGTTCCGGCACCCGGACAGCACGATGTCCACAATGGACGGCTTGGTCGTCGGTTACGCGACCCCGCCGGAACACGCTTACCCGGCGGCTCTCGATGCGCTGTGCCGCGCGCTCCCGCCCGCGTGAGGCGGCTTGGTCGGCTCCCGCCGCAAGTTCGGGTGGTGTCGGCGGCACACCTTGCGCGCCCGCGGCTCTCGATGCGTTGTGCCGCGCGCTCCCGCCCGCCTGGCACCTACCCGACGATGTCGATCTCGAAGGGCTCGGCCGCGCTGTAGTTGATGTCGGCCCACACCGCGCCCGGCAGGTCGTAGCGCCGGTGCGAAGTCAGCTTCGAGTCGTACCCGCCCGTCTGGGTGGGGTTGTGGCCGACTCCCCGGTGGTCGCTGCCCCAGGCGTAGATGTCGCCCACCCACATCGGGTTCGCGAAGCCGTCGCCGCCGAGGCGGGGGCGGATGATGACCGCCGCGGCGGGGCTGCCGGACAGGAACACCCGCACCGCGTTCTCCGCGGCGTTCGGCGGGGTGACGGTGATGCGCTCCATGATCTCCACTCCACTCGAAGGGCCGTCCACTCCGGGCCAGTAGTCGGCGACGGACGACAGGTCGTAGCCCGGGGCGACGTTCCCGCGGTACTGCTTGGCGACCGCGCCGGCGGGGATGGCGGGATCGCCGTCGTAGTGGGCGATCCAATAGTGCGGCTCGGCGACGCCGGCGGCGGAGAACGCCGCCCGCACCGACGGCCAGGTCGAAAGGTTGCAGTAGATCGTCGGGTCCGCGCCCGCCGCGCGGCGCATCCGGACCCAGCCCGGTGCCTCGGCCGGGGTGGCGTCGCCGGGCTCGACGTCGAGGACGTGCCCGTCGTTCGTGCCGGCCTTCTTGGCGATGGTGACCTTGACCGCGTGGGGGAACCGTGCCCAGTCCGCCGCCGTCCAGGGGGCCAGCTTGATCCGGTCGATGTAGCCGGCGACCATCCGGGCGTCCGCGGGGATGTTCGCGGCCGTCACCGCGTCGTACATCGTGCGCACGGGTTCGGCCTCCGTTCGGTGCCGTATCGCCGGGGAAAGGACGGCGGAATCGTTTTCACGAGCCGTCATCGTGCAATTACCCGCGTGGGATGGTCGTCAAGCGAAAAGCGCGACGCCGTAGGGTGAATCACCAAAACGGCCGCACCCGGGCCGCCCTTCACCGCGGGCTCACGCGCCGATGGTGACGTTCTGCTTCCGGTACTGGCTTCCCGCTCACCCGGCTGGCAAGCTGCCAGCACCTCACGAGGGAAGGACGTGCATTGGCGGCACACCCGGCGCGGGCCCGGCGCATCGACGCCCGGGTCATCGTCCTGAGCGCGCTGCTCGTGGTCGCGCTGCTCGCCTGGGCCGGGTTCGACTACCTGAAGAACCGGCTGGCCGGCAGCGGCTGCGACACCACCACCGCGGTGCGCGTCACGGCCGCGCCGGACATCGCGCCGGTGCTGACCGGGCTCGCCCGGACCGTCCCGGAGCGGGACTGCTACTCCGTCGAGGTCACCGCGAGCCCCTCGACGGCCACCGCGACGGCGCTGGAGGCCAACGGCGCGAACGGCCCCGACGTCTGGGTGCCGGAGTCGAGCACCTGGCTGCTGCAGGCCCGCGACGGCGGCGCGTGGAACCTCCCCGAGTCCGGCCAGCCGGTGGCGAGCTCGCCGGTGGTGCTGGCGCTGACCGACGACGTCGCGAAGCAGGCCGGCTGGCCGGGGAAGTCGCCGTCGTGGTCGGACGTGCTCGCCGCGAGCCCGGTCGGGCTGCCCGATCCGAGCCGGGACCCGGCCGCCATCGGCGCGCTGATCGGCCTGCAGCAGGTCACCAAGGACGCGCCCGACCCGGCCGCCGCCTTCACCGAGGAGATCCGCAGGCTTTCGGCGGTGAAGCAGCCGTTCACCGCGTGGCCGGCGTCGGAGCAGTCGGTGCTGGCCCGCAAGCTCGTCGCCGCCTACCCCGCCGCCGGCGTGCCGAGCTTCGACTACCCGTACGTCGTGCTGCCGCGGGCCTCGGAGGCCTCGCGCTCGGCGGCCGAGCGGTTCCTGCGGCTGCTGCTCGACCAGACCGCCACCAAGGCGTTCGCGGACGGCGGGTTCCGGACGCCGTCCGGGCAGCTGCTCGGCGACCGGCCGCGCGACACCCGCACGAACGCCGCACCGCGCCCGGCCGGGCCGCCCGCGCCCGAAGCGATGTACGGCGTGCTGCAGGCTTGGGCCGGGGCGAACCTCAGCGCCCGCGTCCAGGTCCTGCTGGACGTCTCCGGCTCGATGGCCGCCACCGTGCCCGGCACCGGCCGCAGCCGGATGGCGCTCACGCTCGAAGCCGCGACGCAGGGGCTCGGGCTGTTCAAGCCGACGACCGAGATCGGCCTCTGGCTGTTCTCGACCAAGCTGGACGGCGCCAAGGACTACAAGGAACTGCTGCCGATGCTGCCGATCTCCCAGCAGCTCGCCGGGGGCGGGGTGGCGAAGCTGCAGGCGGTCAAGCCGAAACCCGGCGGCGCGACCGGGCTGTACGACTCGATCCTCGCCGCCTACCAGAACGCCCGGCAGAGCTGGCAGCTCGGCCGGATCAACGTCGTCGTCGTGCTCACCGACGGCCGCAACGAGGACGACGACTCGATCGGGCTGCCCGGCCTGCTCGCCGAGCTCGGCCGGCTGCAGGACCCGCGGAAACCGCTGCCCGTGATCGGGATCGGCATCGGCCCGGACATCGACGCGAGCGAGCTGCGGCAGGTCTCGGCCGCGACCGGCGGCGAGTCCTTCACCACGCCCGACCCGCGCAAGATCTCCGACGTCTTCTACCAGGCACTGAGCAAGCTCATG
Organism: Amycolatopsis sp. NPDC024027; assembly: GCF_040638975.1. Taxonomy (NCBI): domain Bacteria; kingdom Bacillati; phylum Actinomycetota; class Actinomycetes; order Pseudonocardiales; family Pseudonocardiaceae; genus Amycolatopsis; species Amycolatopsis sp. NPDC024027. The sequence continues at coordinate 43,518 of NZ_JBEZYY010000015.1, read as the reverse complement.
TGCCAGCCGCCCGCCTGCAAGAAGTGAGGACGCCCGTGTTGGTGCAGATCGAAAAGCCCGCGCCCCGGGTGACCCGAAGACCGTCGGCGCTGGTGCTCGCCGCGTTCGTCGCCGGCGTGGTGCCGTTCGCCTTCCACACCTGGGCGGCGCTGCACGGGAACTTCGCCCAGGACGACTTCGTCATGACCTACCGGGCCGCCTTCGCCGGGCCGTTCGACCTCGATTACCTCTTCCAGGACTACCACGGGCACCTGATGCCCGGCGGGTTCCTCCTCGCGGCCGTGATGACCTGGTGGGCGCCGCTGAACTTCCCGCTCATGATGCTGCCGCTGCTGCTGATGCGGGCCGTGGCGACCGTGCTGTTCTGGTGCCTGCTGGTGCGCTGCTTCGGCCGTCGCTGGGCGATCCTGGTGCCGTTCACCGTGTTCACCGCCTCGACGCTGCTGCTGGTCCCGCCGCTGTGGTGGGCCTACGGTTCCCAGGTCGTCCCGGTGGTGCTGGCGGCCGCCGGCGCCCTGTACTGGCACGTCCGCTACCTGCGCGAGGGCGGCCGGTGGTGGATCGGCACGTTCGCTTGGACGCTCTTCGGGCTCGCCTTCTACGAGAAGGCCGTGGTGGTCCCGGTGCTGCTGGCCGGGGTGACCGTCCTGCTCGGACAGTCCTTCCGCGACCGGTGGCGCTACTGGGCGGGACACGCGGCGCTGCTCGCCGCGTTCGTCGCGGGCTACCTCGCGCTGACGTCGAGCCAGGTGGCTCCCGGCGGTCCGCCGATGACCGCCGGCACCGTCGCCGACCTCACCGGCCGCATGCTCGGCGACACCTTCCTGCCCGGCCTGGCCGGCGGGCCGTGGTCGGGACCCGGCCCGGGCGCGACCTGGGCGCCCTCGCCGTTCGCGGTCGTGGTCCTCCTGTTCGCCGCGGCCGTGGCGCTGCTGGTGGCCGGCGCGCGCGTGGGCGGCCGCCGGGCCTGGCGGGCGTGGGCGCTGCTCGGGCTGCTGTTCGCGGTGGACGTCGGGCTGCTGGCGCTGACGCGGCTGCGCGAAGTCGGCCCGGCCGCCGGTGACGACCCGAGGTACCTCGCCGAGCTGGCGTTCGTGGCCGCCCTCTGCGGAGCGTTCGCTTTCCTCACGCCTGATGGGGTTGGACCATCCGGAGTCACTCGCGAGCGGCCGATCGCCCTAATCGTCTGCGTGCTTCTGCTCGCCAGTTCCGCGATCGCTTTTTCCCGGCTGGCCCCCGCGATGCGGTTCGACCATTCCGGGCAATACCTCGCCAATGTGCGCGCGGCCGTCGCGGCGGATCCGGATCTGGTTTTCTACGACACGTTCGTGCCGTCCGATGTGGTCCACGAATGGTTCGGCGCGGATTCACAGGCGTCCCGGGTCGCCGGCCTGGTGCCCGGCACGCACTTCGACCAGCCGACGAACCGGATGCACCTGCTCGACGCCACCGGCACGCCCCACCTGATCACCGGCGTGGCCGCGGAGTCCCGCGGCGCGGCGGGGCCGCTGGCGGACTGCGGGTACACGGTCGGCGAAACGCCGCTCAGCATCCCGCTCGACAAACCGATGCTCGGCCGGCACCTGCTGAAGATCGACTACTTCACCCGCGACGGCGGTGAAGGCCTGGTCGACCGGACACCGGTGTGGTTCCAGCCCGGGCTGCACTCGCTGTACCTGCCGGTGGACGGCCTCTTCGACCACATCGGCGTACGGCTGTCGAGCCCGGGCGCACCCGTGTGCGTCCCCAGGGTCGAGGTCGGGAAGCCGGTGACTCAGTAGGGGTCGTAGGGGCTGTCGTGGCCGAGCAGCCGGGCCAGTGGCCGCAACCGCAGCCGCAGCAGCACCTTGATCCCGACGTTGCGCGCGAACCACGGCAGCTGCGCCAGCACGCGCAGCCGGTCCGCCGTGGACGGTGGCGCCAGCCGGAACCGCGCCAGCGACGTGGCCCGGTCCAGATAGCTGTACCGCCGTCCGAAGAGGACCTTCGCGATCGTGCCGAGCGTGACGCCGATGGAGGAAAAACAGTCGTGGACCAGGATTTCCGCCCCCGGCGGCAGGTGCGCCGACCAGCGCAGGTCGTCGGTGTAGGTCCAGTAGTCGTGCTTGCCGTCGATGTAAAGCAGCTGTATGGCCCGATCCCAGTCAGGGCGCAGTTTCGTGCTGTAACCGGCAACGAGCTCCACGACGTCGTCCAGCCCGGCCCGGCGGATGTTGCGCTCGAACAGCTGCCGCGTCGGCGATCCGCCGAACAACCGGCCGTCCACGAAGGGGTCGACGGCGATCACCGTGGCCCCGACCGTGCGGGCGGCGGCGCCCAGGACGATCGTGGATCGGCCCTGGTGGCTGCCGATTTCCAGGATGACGTCACCCTTTTCGAGGCGGCACGCGGCCTGCCACAGCGCTTCGCCCTGCGCGCGCGTCATCCAGCCCTTGACCGGCTCGGCCAGTGCCCACGCGTCGGCGAAGCCGTTCGTGCTCAGTTCGGTAGTGATGGCGCACCTGCCCAGGGAAGTCGGGGGCCGGGGAAAATCGTCGGCACATGGTAGCCAGGTTTCGGCCTAGTATCTACCGGATGGTAACCGCCACCCGCGAACGGACCCGGGACGACGCCCCGCCCTCCGGCGGCGGCCGGAAGTTCTCGCCGGGCGCGTTCCTCCGCCGCCCGAGCACCTGGATCGTGCTGGCGCTGACCACGTTGTCGTTCCTGCAGATGCCGGGGAAGACGACGTTCGACACCAAGCTGGACCTGGCCGTCGACCCGCTCGCCTTCCTCGGGCGCGCCCTGCACCTGTGGAACCCCCAGGCCACCGCGGGGGAGCTGCAGAACCAGGCGTACGGCTACCTGTTCCCGATGGGCCCGTTCTTCGCGCTGTGCCAGGCCGCCGGGGTGCCCGCGTGGATCGCGCAACGGCTGTGGGGCGCGGTGCTGCTGTCGGCCGCGTTCGGCGGCGCCCTGCTGCTGGCGCGGGCGATGAAGATCGGCACCGAGCGCACGCGGCTGATCGGCGCGCTCGGGTACGCGCTCGCGCCGCGCATGCTGACCGAAATCGGCGGTCTGTCCGCGGAAATGCTGCCCGCGGTGCTGCTGCCGTGGGTGCTGGTGCCGCTGGTGCGGGCCGGGGCGATCGGCTCGCCGCGGCGGGCCGCCGGGCTGTCCGCGCTGGCCGTGCTGTGCATGGGCGGCGTCAACGGCGCGATGGTCGTGATGGCGCTCGTCCTGCCGGGACTGTGGCTGCTCACCCGCCGCTGGACGCGGGCGCACGTCGAGCTGGTGCTGTGGTGGTTCGTCTTCGTCGTCGGCGCGACGCTGTGGTGGATCCTGCCGCTGCTGCTGCTCGGCGAATACAGCCTGCCGTTCCTGGACTACATCGAGTCCGCGACGAACACGACCGCGCCGATGTCGCTGTTCGAGGTGCTGCGCGGGACCAACCAGTGGGTCGCCTACGTCGTGCAGGGCACGCCGTGGTGGCCGGGTGGCTGGTCGCTGATCGACAACCCGGTGCTGATGCTCGCGACCGGGCTCGTCGCCGGCGTCGGCCTGTTCGGGCTGACCCGGCGGGGCCTGCCGGAGCGGCGGTTCCTGGTGCTCGGCGTGGTGACCGGGCTGACCCTGCTGACCATCGGCTACGTCGGCACGCTCGACAGCCCGTTGGCCGAACAGGTCCGGCACCTGCTCGACGGGCCGCTCGCGCCGCTGCGCAACGTGCACAAGTTCGAGCCGGTGCTGCGGCTGCCGCTGATGCTGGCGTTCGCGCACGGCATCTCGAGTCCGGCCAGGGTGACGTCCGCGCGCCGGTTCCTGCGCCCGGCGCTGGGCCTGCTGCTGGTGCTGGTGATGGCGGCACCGGCGTGGCTGCTGAACCTGCGGTCCGGCCCGGGCTGGGACGCGGTGCCCGGCTACTGGTACGACGCTTTCGCCTACGTCGGCAAGGCCGATCCGAACGCGCGGACGCTGCTGCTGCCGGCCACCGGGTTCGGCGAGTACGACTGGGGCCGCACGGTCGACGAGCCCGCGCAGGCGATCGCGCGGAGCCCGTGGGCGGTCCGCAACCAGGTGCCGCTGGGGTCCGAAGGGAACACGCGGCTGATGGACTCCGTGGACGCGGCGCTCGCCGACGGCCGCGGCGACCCCGGCCTGGCCGCGCTGCTCGCGCGTTCGGGATACCGGTTCTTGCTGCTGCGCAACGACATCGACCGGGAACGGAACACCGCACCCCCCATCGCGACCCTGCGGGCCGGTCTGGCCGGGTCGCCGGGCATCGCCAAGGCCGCGGAGTTCGGGCCCCTCGAGGTCTACGAAGTGGGGAAGCCGGTGCCGCTGGCCACCGCGACGTCCACAACGGACGTCCCCACGGTGAGCGGCGGTCCGGAGAACCTGCTGCCCCTGATCGACTCGGGTCAGCTCGACCCGGCGACGCCCACCGTGCTCACCGGCGACGGCGGGTCGCCCGGCGGCCCGCGGCTGGTGACCGACGGCCTGCGCCGGGCCGAGCGGAACGTCGGCGGCGTCCGCGACAACCTCAGCCAGACCCTGACCGCCGGCGAGGCCTACCGCCAGCAGCGCGCGGCGGGCGACCTGCTGCCGTTCCCGGGCCAGGAGCACCAGACCGTGGCCGCCTACCGGGGGATCCGCTCGGTGACGGCGTCGACGGCGGCGTCGTTCGCCGACGCCTTCGGCGGGTCCGATCCGTCGCACCAGCCGTTCGCCGCGATCGACGGCGATCCGCGCACGGCGTGGCACTCGTCGTCGTTCACCGGGCCGATCGGCCAGTGGCTCGAGGTGGAGCTGGACACCCCTCGGCTGGTGAACTCGGTCGAGCTGCAGATGGTCGACGACCTGCGGGTGGGCTGGCCGGCCACCCGGATCCGGATCACGACCGACAACGGCTCGGTCGAGCAGCCGGTGATCCGCGGCGCCGGGCCGCACGAGTACTCCGTCGCCGGTGGTGTCACCCGCACGGTGCGGATCACGCTGCTGTCGCTGGTGGTCGGGCGGCAGGACGGGAACGTCGGCATCGCGGAGCTGAAGATTCCGGACACCGAGCCGCAGCGCGCCCTGGAAGTGCCCGCGGACCTGCCGGCCGGGCCGGCGCCCGGGTTCGCGTTCACGCGCGGTCCGCAGCCCCGGTACGCGTGCCTGCCACTCGGTGCCGCCGTGCGGTGTGACGCCGCCGCGGCCCGCGACGGCGAGGAACCCGACGGGATCCGGCGGCTGTTCAGCACCCCGGCCGAGGAGACGTACCTGGTCGGCGGCACGGTGCTGCCCGCGGGCGGCGGCCGCAACCCGGTGTCGCTGCCCGGCGTGACCGTGGCGTCGACGTCCCAGCTGGGCGGCGACCCGGCGGCCGCCGGGTTGGCGGCCGTGGACGGCGATCCGGGCACGACGTGGCGCCCGGACGTCACCGACCTGCGGCCGGCGCTGACGCTGGGGTGGTCGTCGCCGAAGCGGATTTCGGGGCTGCACCTCGAGGTTTCCCCGTCGAGCGGGGCCAAGGCACCGCGGCAGGTGGAGCTGGTGGGCCGGTCGGGGACGCGGCCGGTGCAGCTCGACGCGGGGGGGTCCGCGTCCTTCGAACCCCTGGACACCGACCAGCTGCAGATCGTGCTGCCGGGCGACGACGACGATCCGGCGGCGCGCGCGGTGGTGGGCATCGGCAGCCTGACGCTGTCCGGGAGCGACGGCCTGCTCCCGGCGCCGGACCCGGCGTTCACGGTGCCGTGCGGCTCGGGGCCGAACGTCCACCTCGATGGGCTCGACTACCGGACGTCGGTGCAGGGCAAGCTGTCCGACCTCACCGCGCACCGGCCGCTGGCGCTGGGGATGTGCCGGGACTCGGAGGGCGGCATCGCGCTGCCCGCGGGCGGGCACGAGCTGCGGACGGACCGGTCGGAGTCGTTCGTGGTCCAGGACCTGTGGCTGCGCCCGTCCGGTACGACCGCGCCGCCGGTGCACCGCGCGGTCCAGGTGGGCAGCTGGGACGCGGCGTCGCGGTCGGTGACGGTGGGGCCGGGCGCGGAGGCGGTGCTGGCGGTCCCGGAGAACGCGAACGCGGGCTGGACGGCCACTTTGGACGGTCAGCAGCTGACGCGCACCCGCGTGGACGGCTGGCAGCAGGCGTGGATCGTCCCGGCGGGCGCGGGCGGCGTGGTGGCGCTGGCGTTCACCCCGGACGCGAACTACCGGCTGAGCCTCCTGATCGGCGCGGCGGCGGTGCTGGTGCTGCTGGTGGGCGTGGCGTGGCCGGCGCACCGGCGCCGGTTCACGATCTCCCCGGGCGGTGCTTGGACACCGGTCGTGCTGATCGGGCTGCTGGTCGCGCTGGGCGGGATGCTGCCGGTGGTGCTGCTGATCGCGTGCCTGCTGGCCCGCCAGTTCTCGGAGCGCGCACCGAGGTTCCTGGCCTTCGGCGGCACGGCGGTGGCGGCGGGCGTATCGGTGACGGGCCGCGTACTGGGCCACGGCCAGGACTGGGCGTACGGCCCGGTGACCCAGGCGGCGTTGTTGCTGGCCGCGGCCGCGATGGTGGCCACGTGCGTGGACTGGTTCACCCGCAAGGAAAACCCCACCGAGCCAGCCCCCTGACCCGCCCGGTCCTCCCGGCACGCATGCAGTGAATGACTCATTCCTGGCGTCCGACGCCAGGAATGAGTCATTCACCGCGGTGGGATTCCCTGCGTCGGGGCCGGAGCTCGAGAAGTGCGCCGGCCGCGGCCAACGCGCCGGCGGTGCACACCGCCGCCGTGACCACCTGGGTGGGTGAGCCGTGCAGCCACGTCGTGATCAGCAGTGCCTCCACGCCGACCGCGGACCACATCAAGACCGTCACGCGGCGGTCGCCGTCGGCCAAGCGGGCGTACAGCAGGATCTGGACCAGCGCGAGCATCGAGCCCGCCAGCGCGAACGGCCACACCGGCATCGTGCTCCCCGTGTACTTGGCGCCGCCGATCACCGCGAGCAGTGAAGGCCCCAGCACCAGCGAGATCAGCAGGACCACCGCGTCCAGGCAAGCACAAACCGCCAGCGCCACCGGCAGCACCCGGCGGCGGCGGTCGGACACCGCGAACCGCGGCAGGACCAGCACCCCCACCGCCTGCGGCAGCCAGTACGCGATCTTCGTGACGATCGCGCCCAGCGCGTACTCGCCCACCTCCGACGACGGCAGCGTGTGGCGGGCCAGCACCAGGTCCAGGTTCACCAGCAGCACCAGCGCGAGCATCGTCTGCGCCGTGTGCAGCACCTCGCCGCCGTGGCGGTCGGCCCAGCGGGGACGCGGGCGGCCGCAGATCTGCCAGCCCGCCACGACCACCGCCAGCGACCCGGCCGCGGCGCCGGCCAGCGCCCCCGTCGGTGACCCCGAGATCACCAGCCCCACCAGGGAACCGCCGACCTTGCCCAGGCCCTCCAGCGCGATCAGGCCGGACAGCACCGCGAACCGGTGGCTGCCCTGCAGGAGACCGTGGAACACGCCCAGCAGCGTCAACGGCCCGAGCGCCGCCGTCACCAGCAGTGCGGGGGCCAGCGAACCGAGGTGCAGCAGGAGGACCAGCAACGGGCTCAGCGTCAACGCCGTCGTCGCGACGATCGCGCTCGTCACCAGGCCGAGCGCGAACAGCGAACCCTGCGAAAGCCCGGGGGCGCGCGCCACCCGCAGCGCCACCACCGTCTGCAGGCCCATCGCCGGGACGACGCCGATCACCAGCACCGCCAGCAGCGAGCTCAGCTCCCCGAACGCGGCGGGCGCGAGGATCCGCGCGGCCGCCAGGCTCAGCACGTAACTGGCCGCGTTGTTGCCCGCGAGCGCGAGCGAGACGAGGATCGCCGCGACCCGGTTGCCGGTCCGGGCCGGGACTTCGGTGTCTACGCTCAACGGCGGGCTCCCATTACCGGCGGGTAATGACCAGGGACCATAACCGCGCGCGCAACGGAAAGGAAGGGCCGTGAACGCACCGAGCAGGCGGGCGGCCCTCCCCGTGCTGTCGGCCGCGCTGGCGTTCGCCGTCTGCGCGCCCCTGCTCGGGCGCGGGTTCGTCCTGAGCTACGACATGGTGTTCGCGCCTCGGCAGTACTTCGTGCCGGACGCCTTCGGGGTCGGCAGCACGCTGCCGCGGTCCGTCCCGGCGGACGCCGCCGTCGCGCTCGCCACCACCGTGCTGCCCGGGGACGTCGTCCAGAAGATCGTCCTGCTCCTGGCCATCTTCTTCGCCGCTTTCGGCGCGGGACGGCTCGTGCCCACCGAGCACCTGGGCACCCGGCTCGTCGCGGCGACGGCCTACGCCTGGACGCCGTACTTCGCCGAACGGCTGTTCATCGGGCACTGGCCGCTGCTGCTGACGTACGCGGCCCTGCCGTGGATCGTCGGCGCCGGGCTCGCCGTCCGGGCGCACGAACCGCGTGCCCTGCCGAAGCTGGTGATCGCCTGTGCCCCGGCCGTGCTGACCCCGCCGGGCGGCGTCCTCGCGGCCGCCGTCATGGTCGCGGCCGCCGGTTCGCGGCGGCTGTGGCAGACGGTCCCGCTCGCGCTCGTGCTCAACCTGCCGTGGCTGGTCCCGACGTTCCTCAACGCCGGCGGCGCGTTCTCCGACCCGGGCGGCGTCACGGCGTTCAGCGCCCGCGCCGAAAGCTGGGGCCCCGCGCTGCTGAGCGTGCTGGGCCTCGGGGGCATCTGGAACGCCGAAACGGTGCCGGGCAGCCGGGCCGTGCCGCTGGTCCCGGTGCTGACGCTCGTCATCGTCGCCGTGGCGATCGCCGGGCTCTGGCCGCTCGCGCGCCGGTGGGGGACGGCGCCGGTGCGCTCCTTGACCGCGCTCGGCGTCCTGGGCGTTCTCCTGGCTTCACTGGCGACGTTGCCGGGCGGGGCCTGGGTGCTCACCGCCGCGACGCGGTACGTGCCCGGCGCCGGACTGCTGCGGGACGCCCAGAAATGGGTGGCGTGGTGGGCGGTGCCGCTCGCCGTGGGCTTCGCGCTGGCCGTCGAAGCCGCCGCGGGGAAGCTGAAGACCGCGGGGGGACGCGCCGGGCTGGTGACGGCGGCGGTCGTCTTCCCGCTGCTGACCATGCCGGACCTCGCGTGGGGCGGCTGGGGACGGCTCGGCACCGCGCAGTACCCGGCCGACTGGCCGGCGGTGTCCGAAAAGCTCGGTGACCGGCCCGGTGACGTGCTGGCGCTGCCGCTCTCGGCGTTCCGCGGGTTCGCGTGGAACGACGACCGCACCCAGCTCGACCCGGCGCCGCGCGCGCTGCCGAAACCCGTGCTGATGGACGACACCCTGCAGGTCGGCGCCGAGCGGATCGCCGGTGAGGACCCGAGGATCGGCGACGTCCGCGCCGCGACGTCCGCGCAGGAGCTCACCGACGCGGGCATCGGCTGGATCCTCGTCGAGCACGGGACACCCGGCTACGTCGACCCGCGGTTGCTCGCCGGCGCGACGCGGGTGTGGTCGGGTGAGTGGCTGACGCTGTACCGGACCCCGGGTGAGCCCGCGGTGAAAGCGATCTCGTGGACGCCCGTCTTGTTGGCGAACGGAGTAGCGCTCACATTGCTGTGCGTCGCAGTGTTGTGCCGCATGTTACCCATGCGTACATTGGGCCGCGGCAGGATTCTCCCGCCGCGGAAGGAGTGACTCGTGGGCACGGTCATCGGCGCGATCGTCGCCGTCATCATCGGCGGCGGAGCGGCGACCGCGGGAGGGTTCGCCCTCATCCAGGGCGCGGACCCGGACACCGCCGCTCCGGTGCAGCAGAAGCTCAACGCGCAGGTGAAGTTCAACCCTGCCGACCACCCGCTGAAGCTCTACGGGGACCGCTGAGGCGCGTGACCCGGCTCGCCTCCGACCACGCCCACCGCGTCGTCGGGCTCTACGGCGACCCCACCGTTTCCTGGAGCATCCTCCTCGAAGCGGAACTCGGCGCGGCCGCACCGGAACCGGAGAAGCTCCGCGCCCGGCTGGCGGCCGCGATCCAGCAGCACCCGCACCTCGGTGCGGTGCCCGAGATCGAGCGGATCACCGACCTCGCGGGCGTCCGGGACCGCTTCGCCGCGGCGCCCTACGAACGCGGCGCGCCGCTGGTGCGCGTCGCCGTCGGCGAACCGGCTCTCCTCATCGCCGCGCACCACGGCGCCCTCGACGGCTTGGGCCTGCTCGCCCTGCTCGGCATCCTCCTCGACGTCCCGGTTTCTTCGGCCGCGCGCGGGATCGGCGAGCGGGCGGGGGGCAAACCCTTTGCGGTTTCGGCCCTCCAGCGGCTCGCTGAGGCGCTTTTCGCGCCGCCGGGCCGGATCACCCCCGACCGGGGGCGCGGGGGCGTGGGAGACGTCTTCGTGGCCTGCCACGAGCCGCGGCTGCGGCTGGGGGCCGCGGGGTTCGTCGCGGCGGCCGCCGGCGCCACCGAACGCTGGAACCGTGCGCGCGGGGCCCGGACCGCGCGGGTCGTGGCCGCACTGGGCGCGTCGCGCCGGCCGGGTGCCGCGCCGGAACCGGTGCACGACAGCGCGTTCTTCCGGCTGCGGCTGAGCCGCGGCGCGGACGTCGCCGAAGTGCTGAAGGCGCAGCCGCCGGAGCCGGATTTCCCGGCCCGCAGCAGCCGTCTCGCCCGCCTGGGCACCCGGCTGCTGGCGAGCAGGCTCGGTTCGACGTTCCTGGTCTCGAACCTCGGCGTGGTGTCCACCGGGGACACCGTGCGGACGCTGGCGTTCTACCCGGCGGCGAGCGGCCGCTCAGGCGTGGCGTTCGGCGCGGCGACGACCGGTGGGGCCACCACCGTCACCGTGCGCGCCCGCCGCAAGGACTTCGACGCGGCGGCCGCCGCCCGGCTGCTGGGCGAGTTCCGGGATGCGGTACGGGACCAGGCGGCGCAGCAATGACATGAATGACTCATTCCTGGCGTCGGACGCCAGGAATGAGTCATTCACTGCATCAGGTCGGCTGCTCGGCGAGCGCCGGGACCAGGGTGCGGGGCCGGGGGACCGGCCGCCCGGAGACGTCCCGCACCAGTGACTCGAACTGGCCGACGCTGACGTCCCAGCTGTACCTGCCGGCCCGTTCGGCGCCCGCCAAGCCCATTTCCGCGCGCCGCAGGCCGTCGGCGAGCAGGCCGTCGACCTGCGCGGTGAAATCGTCGAAGTCGTCGGCCAGCAGGCCGGTCCGGCCTTCCACAATGGACTCCGTCACGCCGCCGGCGGCGCGGTAGGCGACCGAGGGCACGCCGTGCGCCGCGGCCTCCATGATGACGATGCCCCAGCCTTCCTTGACCGACGGGCACAGGTGCAGCCACGAGCGCGCGAGGATCTCGTGCTTGGCCTGCTCGTCGACCCAGCCGTGCAGGACGACCCGGTCGGCGACCCCGCGCGAAGCGGCGTGGGCGCGCAGCACCTCGTCCCACGGTCCCTGGCCCACGACCTCCAGTCGCAGGGACGGCCAGCGCCGCGCGAGCCGCGCGACGACGTCGATGGCGTGCTCGATCCGCTTGTGCGGCACCAGCCGGCTCACCGCGACCAGCGTCGGCTCGCGGTCGCGTTCGGACGCGCACGGCGGGGGCGTGTCGAGACCGTTCGGGACCACCGTCACGCGCTCGCGCCCGATGCCCAGTTCCGCCAGTTCCGCCTTGGTGACCTCGGAAACCGTGACGTAGCGGCACCGGCGGAACAGCCACGGCGCCAGCCGCGACTCGATCCACCAGCCGACCCGGCCCAGCGTTTCGCCGAGCGCGCTGATCCACTGTTCCTTGTGGACGTGGTGCACGAGCACCAGCACCGGGCAGCCGGCGACCAGCCGGGCGAAGAACGGCATGCCGTTCTGCACGTCCACCACGAGATCGGCGCGGGCCCGGCGGATGGCGCGCAGCGCGTGCGCGTAGACGCCGAACTTGTTGCCGCGCCGCCGGTAGCGGACCCCGTCACGCCACTCGCCCGCCGTCGCACCCGGGTACGCGGCGCACTGGATCTCGACCCGGTACCCCGCTCTGGCCAGGCCTTCGGCCATCCGCTCGACGTACCGCTCCGAGCCGCCGCCTTCGGGGTGGCGGGTGTCGCGCCAGTTGAGGAGGAGCACACGAGGACGTTCCATCGGGTTATCCAAACTGTAGCGACGGTGCTAGGTTACTGGTGCGTACACCCTAGATGAACGTATTCGGGAAAGCGACGGTTCAATGGTAGGTAATCCGGTTATCGTCGCGACGCCGCAGCCGCATCGCGCCACGCTCCGCCGCTCGGTGACCCTGTTCCGGACATTCCTCACCGAGCAGACCGATCCGGACGGCTTCTATTCCACGCTCGCCGCCGACTCCGTCCGGCAATTGGCGGCGCACACTCCGCTGTCCGGCCGCACGGTGCTCGACGTCGGCGGCGGCCCCGGCTACTTCTCCGACGCCTTCCGCGCGGCCGGCGCGGTCTACCTCGGCCTGGACCCGGACGTCGGCGAGCTCTCCGCCCGCGGCGAGCCGGGGGAGAACATGATCCGCGCCAGCGGCACGGAACTGCCCGTGCGCAGCGGATCCGTGGACGTCTGCTACTCGTCGAACGTGCTGGAGCACGTGTCCGAGCCGTGGGTCATGCTCGCCGAGATGTGCCGGGTGACCAAGCCCGGCGGCACGGTCTTCGCCTCGTTCACGCCGTGGTATTCGCCGTGGGGCGGCCACGAGACCGCGCCGTGGCATTTCCTCGGCGGCCACTACGCCCGGCAGCGTTATGCGCGGAAACTCGGGAAGCAGCCGAAGAACAAATTCGGGGAGAGCCTGTTCCCGGTTTCGGTCGGCGCCGCGCTTCGCTGGGCGAAGGCGACGCCGCTCGCCGATTTCGTGGCCGGGTACCCGCGGTACCACCCGAGCTGGGCGAGGTGGATCGTGCGGATTCCCGGCCTTCGTGAAATTGCGTCCTGGAATCTCGTTCTGGTCCTGCGGAAGGTTTAGCGGTCGGCGCCGACCGGCACCCGCTGCCGCCGCCGCGGCGGGGCCGGCGGGGCGGCCGGGCGCCGGCGGACCAGCAGGTAGATCGCCACGAGGATCAGCACCCCGCCGCCGATGCCGAGCCAGAGCGGCCCGGTGCTCGACAGGAACTCCAGCTTGCCCTTGTTCTCGTCGATCTGGTCGACCATCTGCGCGATCGTCTTGCCGTTGTAGGCGAGCGTCCCGTCGAACACGACGGTCGGGTTGCCGGTGGTGGGCCGCAGTTCCTGGTGCTGCTGTTGCTGCTGCTTCACCTCGACGCCGGTGACCGGCTCCACCCACATCGTGTTGACGCCGCGGTAGTACAGGTCCGCGTCGACGCTCGAGTCGGCGACGCCGACGAGCGAGCCGGGCACCGACTTCGTCTCGAGCTTGGTGTCCGGGATGTTCTGGACGAACTTGTAGGTCTCGATCCCGTTCACCTCCTCGGTGCCGGTGTACCGGGCGGTGACGGCGGTGCCGGTGTTGTCGTCGTAGACCTGGTAGTCCTTCTGCTCGGTGCCGAAGGGAAACTTGAAGTTCAGGCCCGGCTGGGCCTTGTAGATGTTCTGCTCCGGCGGCTTTTCGCCGTCCTTGTCGGCCTTGTCCTTGAGCTGGGTGACGTAGCTGCTTTCCTTGGTGCACTTCGGGTCGGCGTCCCCGCGCGGGTCGTAGCCCTCGGCGGTGTGCCGGTCGAAGCAGACCTGCCGCTTGCTCGCGGTGAGCACCGTGCCGTCTTCGTCGTCCTTGACCTGCACCGCGAGCAGCCAAACCGCGTAGTCGGTGCCCTCGTGCATCTCGGGCCGGGCGAAGTTCGCCTGCACGTGGCCGGTCGCGGTCAGCTTCCGGTTCTCGCGGATCTCGGTGACCGGGCCGGTGCCCTTGTCGGTCACGGCGAGGACCTTGCTCGCGGTGCCTTCCAGCACCGACGTCGAATCCTGGTCGAGCGGCACCTTGGTGAGCTTCGGGTAGACGTAGGTCGGCAACAGTACCGCCCCGGCGACCGCGAAGACCCCCAGCGCCAGCAAGATCAGGCCCAAAGCTCGTCGCAACGGTCCTCCTGGGTCGTACTCCGGACACCCAAATTACCCGGCGGTAATCAGGTGCACGGATAGTGGCCCGCGCCACGTCGCGCGTCAAAGTGTGACCGGCGGTCACAGATGTCCGGTGCGACCGGAAGGCGGCATGGGCACGGCCGTTCGGACCAAGCGACCAAACATGTTTGTTCCCGGGCACAACGGGCACGGCCTCACCATCGGACGATCCCCCTGCCGCCGCGCCGGACCGCGAAGGAGAACTCCCCTTTTGCTCCAGGACCCATCGATGGTCGCCATCGCGGCGACCGCGCGCTGGCGGGCCCGGATCGTGGCGGCCGCCGCAAGCGCGGGGATCAGCATCGCCGACCCCCAGGCGGGCGTGCCCGGCATCCGGGTGCTGAGGTGCGCCTCGGGCGACCTCGGCGCGATCGTGCCCCGCCTGGCCCGCGACAACGACCCACCCCGCCCGGCGATCGGCGCCCATTCGGACTCGATCGCCGACCGCGAGCTGCGCGACGCGGTGGCGGACGTCGCGGCTCTGCTCTCGTTGCACGGCAACGTGGTCCTCGACCTCGACGCGGGCGGCCGCCGGCATCGCCCGGCCCGCCCGGACGTGGTGGTTTCGGCCGGTGTGGACCGTCCGCAGTGGACGGAACCGGCGGTGACCCTCCCGGTGGGCCGGGACCGGCGCGGCGGGCCGCTCACGGTGGCGCTGACGGCGGGCCCGGGTTTCGAGGCAACGCTGCTGGAGCTGGCCCGAGTGGTCGACACCGACGCGGCTTAGCCCGGCCCGCGACCCGCCTCGCCGCGGCCCGGCCGCCGCAGCCCGCCCGCCGCAGTCGCTGCCCGCCCCGCCGTCGCCGGCCCCGTCGCAGCCCGCAGCCCGCAGCCCGCTGCAGCCGCTACCCGCCCGCTGCCCGCCACTCGCTTGGGGCGGGCAGCGGCAGGCTGGGCAGGGGCAGGGCCTGGCCATCGGCAAGTCGCGTGCCGGGCCGCTGACCTGGGCTAAACCTCGTCTTCGACCCACTCGAGCAGGTCGCCGGGCTGGCAGCCGAGCACCCGGCACATCGCTTCCAGGGTGCTGAAGCGCACCGCCTTGGCGCGGCCGTTCTTCAGTACGGCGACGTTGGCCGGCGTGAGGCCGATCTTCTCGGCGAACTCCCCGACGCTCATCTTGCGCTTGGCCAGTTCGACGTCGATGCGCACGACGATCGGCATCAGATGACCGCTTCCATGTCGGACCGGAGGGTGGTGGCCTGGCGCAGCAGCGCGCGCATGACCACCATCAGCAGGCCGATCACCGTGATCGCCACGGTCACCAGGAACAGCAGCATCGGCATCCCCGGGTCGTCCGCGTTGAACCCGACGAAGAGCAGCATGCCGGCGACCACCAGCCAGGCGGCGGCCACGGCCCAGACGATCGCGTCGACCCACTTCAGGGACGCGGTGGTGAAGATCCGGTCCTTCTTGACCAGCGTCAGCAGTTTCCAGGTCGCGACGACCACCACTTGGACGCACAGCACCAGGAACACCGCGATGGCGGTCAACGGCCAGCGCAGCGGAGCGTCGTGCGGGTTCTGCTGCGTGTGGTAGGCGATGCCGCCCGGCAGCGAGAGCGTCTGGAACACGACGAGGACGCCGAACAGCACCACGAGGAAGACTCTGAGCGCGGCGACGGCCCACTTCTCGGTAACCATGCGCCGACTATCGCGCTCTTCCTATCGAAAGTCAATCGGTAGTGATCGAAAGACGATCACCCGGGCTCGGGCTCCAGGCGTACCGACTCCAGTGCGACGTACAGCTCGCCGATGTCGACCGGGTCGGTGAGGTCGCGTTTGGTCAGCTCCTGCACGCGGCGCAGCCGGTACCGGACCGTGTTGGGGTGCACGAACAACCGGTCCGCGGCTTCCTTCGCCGAACCGTGGCCGGCGAACCACGCCAGCAGCGTGTCGAGCAGGACCTTGCGCTCCGCGGGCGGCAACGTGAGCACCCCGGCCAACGCCGACCGGACGACGTCGCGGGCCATCCCGGGCGCGGCCGCGACCAGCGTCGTCACCGGCGAGTCGCCGAACACCACCACACCCGCGGTCGCCGCCGGTAGCGAGCGGCGGGCGATGCGGGCGCGGTGCAGGGCGTCCGGGACGTCGGGGAACCCGGTGAACGGCTTGCTCATCCCGGCCGCCACGGGCAGGGAACCGAGCACTTCGCGCAGCCGCCGGACGTCCTCGATCCGGTCGATCGCGACCAGGCCCGCCTCGCCGCCGGGCCGCCACGCCGAGCGCCAGCGCCGCGCCCGCAGCAGCGCCTCGACGGAGTCGTGCTCGTCCGGCTCGATGCGCTCGGTCACCACGACGACGAACATCCCCGCGGTCGGCAGGCCCAGGTCGCGGGCCGCGGCCTCCATGTCCGCCTGGCCGGCGAGCCGGCCGCGCAGGAGGTCGTCCAGCAGCCGCGCGTTCGCGTGCGACGGCTCGGCCGCGACCTCCTCGTACGCCGTGGTCAGCGCGTCGGAGTAGAGGTCGATCGCCTTCCAGACGTAGGAGTTGATCTCGATCGTCCGGGTCGGGTTGAGGAACTCCGGGCCGGCGAGCTCGAGGAGCCCTTCGTAGACGAAGGTGCCGCCGATCCGGAACGCGCGCAGCACCGCGGGCAGCGGGATGCCCTGGCGCGCCTGGGTGAGCCCGGTCTTGCGGGCGGCGTCGAGGGCGAGGCCGTGGCCTTCGGCCAGCGCCGTCAGCGCGCGCTCGAGGTTGGCCCGGCAGACCTGCCGCAGCTCGCCGGGGGCGACGTCCTCGACCTGCCGGTAGAACTCGTCCTGCTCACTGAGCAGCCGGGCCAGGCGATCGGCGAACTCGGGGAGCCTGGCCAGCATCTCGCGCAGCAGCTCGCGGTGTTCGCGAGGTACCGGCCTGGCCAGAGCTTCGATGCCCATTCCTCACTTTAGCCCGGGTCCACCGCGGCACACGCACGAAGTTGAGCAAAATTCATGTCCGTCGGGGGATCGACGTCGTGCGGGCCGGCCGGCTCAGGCCGGTCTGCGGGCGGTCAGGTAGACGTGCGGCTCGGGGCCGGCGTCCGGGTGGTCGGGGACGAACTCGGCCTCGTCCTCCTGGACGATTTCGAGGCCCGCCGCCCGCAGCCGCTCCTTGAGGGGACCGGTGGCGAAACTGTACGCCCGGACCGGGTGACCCATGAACACGATGTCCACTCCGTCGACGTCGGCGGGCACGGTGGCGAAGACGAGCAGGCCGCCGGGCTTCAGCCAGGTCGCGAGACGGCCGATCATGGTTTCCTGCTCGGCCCGGGCGAGCTGCAGCATCGAGAAGAAGGCCGTGATGGCGTCCCAGGTGCCGTCCGGGAAGGACAGTTCGCGCATGTCCCCGAGTTCGAACCGGGCGGCCGGCACCTGGCTCCGGGCGATCTCGACCATCTTCGGCGCCACGTCGTAACCGGTGACGTCGTGGCCGGCGGCGACCAGCAGTTCCGCGGTCGGCCGACCGGTGCCGGCGCCGAGGTCGAGCACCTTCGCCTCCGGCGGGAGGGCGGCGAGCAGGTCGGTGAGCGCGGCGCGCTGGGCGGTCGCGGTGCGGAAGGCGTGTTCGTAGTCCGTGCCGAGCGCGTCGAAGACCTCGGCGGCGGTTTCGGGGCGGGTCATGCTCGCAGACCTTGCCAGACCTAGGATCTCGCCGTGACTGGTTTGCGGGGCGTCTTCGCCGGGTTCGGCAAGAGCCGGGCGTTCGCGGTGCTGGGGCGGGCGCTCGTGCCCGCCGACCGGGTGCTGCTGCGGATCAGCGGCGGCCGGGTCGGCGTCGGCACGGCGGTCGGGCTGCGGACCCTGCTGCTCACGACGATCGGGCGGCGCAGCGGTGAGCCCCGGCAGGTGCCGTTGCTCTACGTCGAGCGTGCCGGCGGGTACGTCGTGATCGCCTCGAACTGGGGCGGCGAAGCCCATCCGGCCTGGTCGGCGAACCTGCTGGCTCAGCCGAAGGCGACGATCGCCGTGCACGGGCGCACCATCGACGTCACCGGACGGCTCCTGACCGGGGACGAGCGCCAGGAGATGTGGGACGCGGTCGCGGCGTACTGGCCCGCGTACGACCGCTACGCCCTGCGGGCCGAGCACCGCGAAATCCGCGTCTTCCTGCTGGAGCCGGTCAGCCGATGAGGTCGGTGTGCCGGAGCCGGTACACCTGCAGCCGCAGGTTGTAGTACTTGTCGGTCTCGCCGACCCAGTTCATGCCGAGCCGCTTGGCGACCGCGATCGCCCGCGTGTTGTTCGGCCGCGCGACGGCGAACAGCTCTTCGGTGTCCTGAGTGAAGGCCCACTCGATCAGCGCGGTGGCCGCCTCGGACGCGTAGCCCTGGCCCCAGACGCCGGGGCTGAGCTGCCAGCTCAGTTCGAGGTCCTCTTCGAACGGCGGCAGCAGGCGGATGCCGAGGCCGCCGATCACGACGCCGTCCTCCTTGCGTTCGATGGCCCACCGGCCGCGCGGCGGCGGCAGGTTCGGCTGGGTTTCCTGCCAGGCGTGCAGGACCGCGCGCATCGCGCCGACGTCGCCGACGCGGTCCATGGCCGGGGTCAGCCAGTGCGTGACGTCTTCCGCGCCGTAGATGTCGAACGCGGCTTCGGCGTCGTCCACCGTCCAGTCCCGGATCACGAGCCGGTCGGTGCTCAACGGGGTCTCCATACCAGGACGCTACGCCGGGAGGCCGGTGATTGTTCCCGGGCGAAAGTGCTCAGAAGATGAGCACTTAGGTGCGGACGATGAGGACATGGAGAAGATCGAAGGTATCCCCGTGCTGGAGGTCACATCGGCCCGCGAGTGGCGCACGTGGCTGGCGGCGCCGGGCGGGACATCGGTGTGGCTGGTGATCCGGCGCAAGGGGAGTGCGGCGCCGGGGGTGCGGATCCACGAGGCGATGGAGCAGGCGCTGTGCTTCGGGTGGATCGACAGCAAGGCGCTGCGGCGGGACGCCGAGAGCACGTACCTGTGCTTCACGCCGCGGAAGCCGGGGAGCACGTGGAGCCGGGTCAACCGGGAGCGGGTGCTGCGGCTGACCGCGGCGGGGTCGATGACGCCGGCCGGGCAGGCGGCGGTCGATCTGGCCCGGCGGACCGGGACCTGGGACGTGCTGGCCGAAGCGCAGGACGGGGTGGTGCCGGCGGAGCTGCGGGGTGCCTTCGCGGGGGAGGCCGTGGCTTGGCGGTGTTTCGAGGGGTTTCCGCCTTCGTCGCGGAGGTTGATCTTGGAGTGGATCGCGAAGGCCAAGCGGCCCGAGACCCGCCGTCGCCGCATCGCGACGACGGTCGAGCTGGCGCGGGAGAACCGCCGGGCCGCTCATCCGAAGGCGGCTTAGCGAGCCGGCACACCCGGGACGGCGCCGGCGGCGATGCCGCGAATGACTCATTCGGGACCTCTGGTGTTCCGAATGAGTCATTCGCGACCTCCGGCGAGAACCCGGCCTACAGTGGTTCCGTGGACGACATGCACCCCCTCCTGGCCCGCGCCGCCGAACTCGCCGCCGATTACCGCGCCACTCTCGCGGACCGGCCGGTCGCCCCACCCGTCGACCACGCCGCCCTGCGATCAGCCTTCGGCGGCCCGCTCCCCGCGCACCCCACGCCACCGTCCGATGTGCTCGAACAGCTCGCCCGGGCCGCCGGGCCCGGGCTGGTCGCCACCGCCGGGCCGCGGTTCTTCGGGTTCGTCATCGGCGGTGCCCTCCCGGCCGCCACCGCGGCCGATGTTCTGGCCGCCGGCTGGGACCAGAACGGCTTCAACGCCGTCCTCTCGCCCGCCGCGGCCGCCGCCGAAGACGTTGCCGGTGCGTGGCTCAAGGAACTGCTCGGCATTCCCGCCGGTGCCTCCACCGGGTTCGTCACCGGTGGGCAAGCCGCGAACACCGCCGGCCTCGCCGCCGCTCGTCACCACGTGCTCGCCGAAGCCGGGTGGGACGTCGAACGCGATGGACTCGCCGGTGCCCCGCGTGTCCGGGTCGTCGCGAGCGAAGAACGGCACGCCACGATCGACCGCGCTCTGCGGCTGCTCGGCTTCGGCACCCGGGCCGTCGAGCCGGTCAAAGCCGGCCCGCAAGGCGCGATCGACGTCGAAGACCTCCGGAAAGTCCGCGAAGCCGGGACCGGGCCGCTGATCGTCTGCCTGCAGGCGGGGAACGTGAACACCGGCGCGTGCGACGACCTGCGCGCCGCCCGGGAAGCCGTCGGCGATGCCTGGATCCACGTCGACGGCGCCTTCGGGCTGTGGGCCGCCGCCAATCCGGGCACCCGCGCGCTCCTCGACGGCGTCGAACTCGCCGATTCCTGGGCCTGCGACGGGCACAAGTGGCTCAACGTGCCGTACGACTCCGGTTTCGTCTTCTGCGCCCGCCCGGAGGTCCACGCCGCGGCGATCGCCTACCGGGCCGCCTACCTCACCGGCGCCGGCGAGGTCGGCGGCATGGGCGACCTGACCTTGGAGTCCTCGCGCGCCGCCCGCGGCTTCGCCGTCTGGGCGGCGGTGCGCGAACTGGGCCGCGACGGCGTCGCCGAGCTCGTCGGCCGCTGCTGCCGGCTGGCTCGCCGCTTCGCCGGGAAACTCGCCGAAGGCGGTGCCGAGATCGCCAACGACGTCGTCCTCAACCAGGTCCTCGTGTCCTTCGGCGGGGACACCGACGCCCTCATCCGGAAGATCCAGGACGACGGCACCTGCTGGCTGGGCGGCACCACCTGGCGCGGCCGTCGCTACCTGCGGATCTCGGTGTCCGGCTGGTCGACGACGGAAGCCGACGTCGACCGCAGTGCCGCGGCGATCCTGCGCCTGGCCGGTCGATGCGCCGGTCAGTGACCTTCGCGCACCGAGAGGGAGTCCGTCCGCCAGGCGATTTCCTTCTCGCCGCCGGTGGGCCAGCTCGACGACAGGCGACGGCGGACGCTGCCCAGCGCGCCCAGTTCGGCCAGGTCGATGCGGGCGCCCTGCGCCGACAGCGTGGACACCTCGGCCGTGGTGAGCGGGACGAAGTCGAAGTACTGCGCGTCTTCGCCGCCTGAGGTGTCGACGAACTCGGTGAAGATCGCGGCGAACGACTGGCCGCACTCCGGGCACCGGCGCAGCGAAATGCTGAAGTGCGACCGCTCGACGAGGCGATGGGTCTTGTTCAGCCGGGTCGTGCAGAACGCCAGCGCGGTCAGGGCGTCTTCGCCGGAACAGCGGGCGCAGCCGAACTCGGTCATCGGCCGATCATCGCACGCGTGAATCCGGACCCGGCTGCGGAGGTACACCGAAACCCGCTGACCACCCCGGATTCCCTCTGGTCCGCAGTGGTCTGGACCTATTAGCCTCGGCACGTCCGCCTGTCCGGCCGGTGAGGAGAATCCCGTGCTCCGCATGAGAAAACGCATCGCCGTCGTCGCGCTCGCGCTCGCCGGTGCCTCGGTCGTCGCGCCACCCGCGGACGCCGGGCAGGGCCAGGGCAAGGTGATGGCCTACTTCGCCGACTGGGACGTCTACGCCCGCGGCTACCACGTCAAGGACATCGAGACGTCCGGGTCGGCCGCGAAGCTGACCCACCTCAACTACGCGTTCGGCAACGTGACGGGCGGCGGCTGCGCGGTCGGCGACCCGTGGGCCGACCACGACATGCCCTACGACGCCGCCACGAGCGTCAACGGCCAGGCCGACAGCACCGAACCGGGGGCGCTGCACGGCAGCTTCAACCAGCTCCTCCAGCTCAAGAAGCTGCACCCGAAGCTCAAGGTGCTGTGGTCCTTCGGCGGCTGGACCTGGTCGGCGGGGTTCACCGAGGCGGCGAAGAACCCGGCCGCGTTCGCGGACTCCTGCTACAACCTGGTCAACGACCCGCGCTGGGCGGGCGTCTTCGACGGCATCGACGTCGACTGGGAGTACCCGAACGCCTGCGGCAACACCTGCGACACGAGCGGGCCGAAGGCGTTCACCGGGCTGGTCAAGGCGCTGCGGGCGAAGTTCGGGCACCAGCTGGTCACCGCCGCGATCACCGCGGACGGATCGAAGGACGGCAAGATCGACGCCACCGAGTACGGCGCCGCGAGCCGGTACCTCGACTGGTACAACGTGATGACCTACGACTACTTCGTCGCCGGCGCGAGTCCGAACGGGCCGACCGCGCCGCACTCCCCGCTGCGCGCCTACCCGGGCCTCCCGACCGCCGGGTTCTCCGCCGACGCGGCCATCCAGAAGCTGCGCCGCCAGGGTGTGCCGTCGGCGAAGATGTTGCTGGGCCTCGGGTTCTACGGTCGCGGCTGGGACGGTGTCACGCAGAAGCAGCCGGGCGGCACGGCCACCGGCCCGGCGCCCGGCACCTACGAAGCGGGCGTCGAGGACTACAAGGTCCTCAAGACCAAGTGCCCCGCCAACGGCCGCGTCGCGGGCACAGCGTACGCGAAGTGCGGCTCGCAGTGGTGGAGCTACGACACGCCCGAGACGGCGTCGGCCAAGGCCGGTTACGCGAAGTCGCAGGGGCTCGGCGGCGTGTTCGCCTGGGAGCTGTCCGGTGACACGGCGAACGCCGAGCTGCTGCGGGCCATCGCGGGCCGCTGCTGAACCCCCGAACTGGAGGGCCCGGGCGCGAGCCGCGTCCGGGCCCTTCGTCCACTTAGGAGCGAGCGGGGAACCCGTGCCGCCGGGCGCCGAGCACCACGGCGAGCACCGGCAGCAGGAGTACGAGCAGTGTCCACGGGAACGCCGCCGGCCCGGCGGCGTCGAGCAGGAGCCCGCCGGCCACCCCGCCCGCGGCCATCGCGGCGTTCCACAGCGTGACGAGCATGGCCTGCGCGTTGTCGGCCACTTCGCCGCCGGCGTTCCCGGCCGCCGTCTGCAGCAGTGTCGGGACGCCGCCCCAGCCGAGTCCCCACAGCGCCACGGCGACGTAGACCAGCGCCGGGCTGCCGGCGAACACCGCCAGCAGCGTCGCGGCCACCGCGACGCCGACGGTGCTGAGCACCGTCAGCGTCCGCAGCGCGCGGTCGATCCGGGCGCCGACGACGCCGATGCCCGCCATCGACGCGATCCCGAAGACCAGCAGGACGACGTCCACCGCATCGCCCATCCCGGCGTGCCCGAGGAAGGCGGCGACGTAGGTGTAGAGCACGGTGTGCGCCAGCACGAACACGAGCGTCACGGCGAGCACGGGGACGACGCCGGGGACGGTGAGCGTGCGCCGCACCGGCGTCCGGCCGGCCGGCTGTCCCGGCTGGTCCGGGACCGCCGCGGCGATCCAGGCGAGCAGCACGGCCGCGATCGCCGACATCACGCCGAACGCCCAGCGCCAGCCGAGCAGGCCGCCGAGGAACGTCCCGGCCGGGATGCCGAGCGAGAGCGCCAGCGGGATGCCGGCCATCACGACCGCGATGGCTTTGCCCTGGTGGTCCGGGACGAGCCGGCGCGCGTAGCCGGCGAGCAGGGCCCAGACGACGCCCGCGGCCACCCCGGCGACGAAGCGCGCCACCATCGTCAGCGCGTAGTCCGGGGACAGCGTCGTGACCGTGTTGGCCACGGCGAAGCCGGCGATCCCGGTGAGCAGCAAGCGTTTGCGGGACCAGTTCGCGGTGGCGGCGGACAGCGGGATCGCGGTGAGCGCGGTGCCGAGCGCGTAGATCGTCACGGCCTGGCCGGCCGTGGATTCGCCGACGCCGAGGCCGGCGCTCATCCCGGGCAGCACCCCGGCGGGCAGCGCCTCGGTGAGCACGGTGACGAACGCGGCGGTGGTCAAGGCGAGCAGGGTGGTCAGGGGCAGCGTGCGGGTGCGGAGGCCGGTCATGCCGCTATGCTCGAACCCTCACATTGATGTGAAGGTCTACCGCGGCGACTGTGAGGTGGCACACATGCGCATCGGCGAACTTTCGGAGCGCACGAGCACATCCCGCCGGCTGCTCCGGTACTACGAGGAGCAGGGCCTCATCATCGCGAGCCGCGGCCCGAACGGCTACCGCGATTACGACGAGCCGTCGGTCGACCGGGTGATCCAGGTCCGCGGCCTGCTCGACGCCGGCCTGCCGACCCGGATCATCAAGCAGATCCTGCCCTGCCTGGACAAACCCCGGACGATCTACTTCCCGGACGCGACGCCGGAGATGATCGCCACCCTGGAGGCGGAGCGCGACCGGATGACCCGGCGAGCGGAATGCCTGCTGCGCAACCGCGACGCGATCAGCGAGTACCTGGCCGCGGTCCGCGAGTACGACCCGGCCGGCCGCTGACCCGGAGCCACCGCGGCTCACCAGCGGCGGGACGGGTCGATCACGTGGACGGCCGCTTCCTCCGCCGAGGCCGCGCCGCCGTCGATGCCGGCGTCCGAGGCGTACAGCTCTTCGTCGGAGTCTTCGCCGAAGCCTTCGTCCGTCGCGACCAGGCGGCCCGCGCGGAGGTCGCCGACCTCGTCGTCGACCAGTTCGCCGTCGGTGTCCCCGGTGTCGCCCAGCCCGTCGTCGTCGACGTCGTCGGCCAGGTCGGGGACCTCGCGGGCGAGCCGGCCCGCCCAGCTCTCACCCTCCGCCGTTTCGTGCGCGGTGGTGCCCCAGCCTTCGGTCGCCTGCGCGCGTTCCGGCGGTGAATAACCCTCCGCCAGCTCGTCGCGGTCGTCCAAAGTGTCCTCGGGGTCGAGGATGCCGTTGTCGGCGTTGTCTTCGATGTCGTCGTCCACGGCCCCATCTTCGCGCAATTCGTTGGCCGCGCCCAGCCCGGGTGATATGACAGTGCCATGCCGATGAGACGCAGGGTGCTGGCCGCGGGACTGGCCGGGGTGTTCGGCGCCGCGTTGTCCGGACGGACGGCCCAGGCCGCGGAAGCCGCGCCGCCCGTGCGGCTGGACCAGCTGAACCTGGTCAACCTGTCGCACGTCAACGACCCCGCCACGACCAACGTCTTCCCCGGCGACCCGGCCTTCGAGCTGGAGACCATCGCCACCATCCCCGAAGACGGCTACTACCTGCAGTTCGTCCGCGAAGGCGAGCACACCGGGACGCACTGGGGCGCGCCCGGGCACTTCAACACCGGGGAACCGCTGGCCGACGACATGGACCCGGCCGACCTGTTCCGCCCCGCCGTGAAGATCGACGTGCGCGCGAAGGCGGCGGCGAACGCGGACTACGCGGTCACGATCGACGACCTCAAGGCGTGGGAGAAGCGCCACGGCCGGATCCCGGACGAGTCGGTCGTGGTGCTGTGGACCGGCTGGGACGCCAAGTGGGGCACCCCCGCCTACCCGAACACCGGCGCGGACGGCGTCCTGCACCAGCCGGGGTTCTCGATCCCCGCGGTGCAGTGGCTGATCGACACCGGGCGGCTGGGCCGCCGCGGCGGCACCGGCACCGACACGTTCAGCCCGGACGTCGGCACCGACGAGACGTACACGGTGTCCAAGCTGGTCTACCGCCGTCACCGGATCAGCCTGGAGATCCTGGCGAACCTCAAGGCCCTGCCGACGACGGGCGCCTGGGTGCTGGCCGGCGGCCCGATCAACCGCAACGGCGCGGGGTCGACGGCGACGATCTTCGGCGTGCTGCCGCCGGGGGTCCAGGCGAGCTAGCCCGGCCCGAACGTCGCGAATGACTCATTCGGGACCTCGGACGTCCCGAATGAGTCATTCGCGGCAGCGGTCAGCCGGCGGAGAGCGTCGAGAGCCGCAGGGAAGCCAGCCCGGCCGGGTGGCCGAAGCGGTAGCCCTGGGCCGTCGTGCAGCCCGCGCGGGTGACCAGTTCGGCCTGCTCGGCCGTCTCGATGCCCTCCGCGACCACCGCCACGTCCAAGTCCGCGCACAGCCCGACCAGCGACCGGCACAGCGCCGCGTCGCGGTCCGGGCGGACGCCCGTGGTCAGCGCGCGGTCCAGCTTGATCAGGTCGACCGGCAGCGCGTGCAGCACCGTCAGCGAGCTGTACCCCGCGCCGAAGTCGTCGAGCGCCACCCGCACGCCCAGGTCCTGCAGGCGGCGGATCGCGGCCGCGCCCGCCGCCAGGTCCGGCACCGGCACCGTCTCGGTGATCTCGACGATCAGGCGTTCGGCCGGCAGGCCGTACCGGTCCAGCGCGGCCTCGACGCTCTGTTCCAGCCTGGCGGCACCGAGCCGGCTGGCGCACACGTTGACGTGCACGGTGAGGTCGATCCCGGCCGCGGTGATCTCGCGGCAGGCCAGGTCCAGCACCAGCGCGTCCAGTTCCGCGCCGAGACCGGCGCCTTCCGCGGCGCGGACGAACGTCTCGGGCGACACCGCGGTGCCGTCGCGCGCGGTCCAGCGGGCCAGCGCCTCCACCGCCACCGGCTGCTCGTCGGCCAGCCGGACGATCGGCTGGAACACCAGGGCGAAGCCCTCCGGGAGACCGCCGCCCGCGCGGCGCAGTGCCGACGGGAAGTCGGGCGGCCCGTCCGGCGACGGGTGGTACACGACCGTCGTGTCCTTGCCGAGCCGCTTGCCCGCGTACATCGACGTGTCCGCGCGGCCCAGCAGCACGTCGGCGGTGATCGCCGGCTCGGCCGGGTCCGGCACGACCAGGCCCATGCTCGCGCGGACCGGCACCAGCGTGCCGTGCACCGCGAACGGCCGCCGCAGCGCGCTCTGGATCCGGTCGGCGACCGCCTGCGGCGTGTCGACCTCGCCTTCCAGCAGGATCGCGAACTCGTCGCCGCCCAGCCGCGCGACGGTGTCGCCCGCGCGCACACAGCTCAGCAGCCGCTGCGCGACCGCGTGCAGCAGGACGTCCCCGCCCGCGTGCCCGAACCGGTCGTTGACCTCCTTGAAGTCGTCGAGGTCGACGAAGATCAGCACGAGCGGCCCGTGCCCGCCCTCCGCGCCCTGCTCGACGGCCCGGTCCAGCCGGTCGGCGAACAGGGCCCGGTTGGCCAGCCCGGTGAGCGGGTCGTGGTAGGCCTGGTGGGTCAGCTGCTGCTGGCCCTCGTACACCCGGCGCAGCAGCAACCGGTTGTCCAGCAAGGAAAGCAGCTGCCGGGCGAGCACCAGGAAGACCACGAGCGCGCCGACGAACACCTCGACGCCGTCCGGGCCCGCCCCCGCCACGATCTGCACGGTGATCAGCAGCGCGACCGCGGTGACCGGCAGGTACGGCAGCGCCACCTGCCACCAGTCGACGCCGACCGGCTGGCCCGCGTCGTCACGCCGCCGCGTAGCGGGCGTGACCAGCAGGGCGAAAGCGATGAACAGCGGGCCGAGCACGAACCCCGCGTCCGACCACGGCTTCATGCTCTCCGCGCCGATGCTCACCAGGTAGGCGAACACGCTGTCCGAGCAGGCCAGCGCGACGATCCCGACGGCGGCCAGCAGCAGGTTCGCGCGGTACGGGCGGTCGACCCGGTCGAACACCACCAGCAGCACGGCGACGACCACGACCACCAGGTCCGACAGCGGGTAGGCGATGGCGACGGCCCAGGTCAGCGCGTCCGGCCCGGTGGCCCGGACCACCTGCCCGAGCGCCGCGGTCCAGGTGAGGATGAACAGCGATCCGGTGACGACGAGCCCGTCGAGCACCACCGCCACGCCGAACCACTGGGCCGGCTGCCAGCGTTCGCGCTCCGGCCGGGACCGGGCGTGCGCGAGGACGAAGAGGGCGGCGAGGGCGAACACCGGGAAGCTCAGGTACCCGAGGTCGGCCAGCGACGGCGACGGCAGCCCGCGGCCGTCGATCAGCTGGTACCAGGACCAGACGCACTGGCCGAGCGACCAGCCGATCATGCCGAGCGCGACCAGCACCCGCCACCACCGCTGGTGCGCGCGGACCCGGCGCCCGACGACAATGCCGCAGACGACCCCGGTGATCCCGGCGCTGAGCTGCATCGCGTCGTCGACCCAGAGGGCGAAAGTGTCGCCCCAGAAGGCGAAGCCGTTGACCACGACCAGGGCCGCCACGACGAAGACGAGCAGGATGGCGACTGGGTACCGCCGCACTGTCATGGCACCTCACGCGGTCACGCACGCCGGTCGGACCGGCAAACAGTACACCGGGTGTGATCACGCACAAGCGCACCGGCACCACCGCCGGCCGCGTCCGCGGGTACGGTCGGCGTGGTGATCACGCGCATCCGGGGGTACGCGCTGCCGAGCGGCGAATACGCCGACCTCTACGCCGACGGGGACCGGTGGACGACCGATCCGGTACCCGGCGCGACCCTGGTGGGCGAAGGCTGGCTGGTGCCCGGCCTGGTCGACGCCCACACCCACCCCGGCGCCGCGGAACCGGGGCAGCCGATGGACCCGGAACTGCTCCGGGAGCAGCTGCACCAGCACGTCGACGCCGGGGTCACGCTGATCCGGTCACCCGGGCTGCCGGGCGAGCCGCCGCCGTGGTTCGGCGAGGACCCCGACGTGCCGCGGGCCCGGCACGCGGGGCCGTGGCTGGCGCAGCACGGCCAGTTCTTCGACGGCTGGGGCCGCCGCGCCGCTCACGACGAGCTGCCCGCGCTGGCGGCGGCGCAGGCCGCCTGGACCGGCTGGGCGAAGATCATCGCGGACTGGCGCGTCGGGGATTCCGCGGTGCCGGTGGACGTGCTGCGGGCCGTCGTGCGGGAGGTGCACGCGGCCGGCGGGCGGGTCGCGGTGCACAGCCAGCACCCCGAGGGCGGCGCGGCCGCGGTCGCGGCGGGTGTCGACTCCCTCGAGCACGGCATGTGCCTGGACCCGGAGCTGCTGGCGCGGATGGCCGTCCAGGGCACGGCGTTGACCCCGACGCTGTCGGTGATCACCGGAGGCCTGCGGCGCCGGGAACAGGAGCCCGACAGCCCGGCCCGGACGTGGTACCTGACCGGCGCGCGGGTGCACGGTGCGCTGACGGCGGCCGCGGCGGAAGCCGGGGTGCGCGTGCTGGCGGGCACGGATTCCCTGCCGCACGGCGGAATCGTCGCCGAGATCCGGGCGCTGGTGGCCGCGGGCGTGCGCCCCCACGAAGCCCTGGCGGCGGCGTCGTGGAGCGCACGGGAGTACCTGGGGCTGGGTGGTCTGGAGCCGGGAGCGCCGGCGGACGCGGTGGTCTACGACCGGGATCCCCGGGCGGACCCGGACCAGCTGGCCGATCCGGCGGCGGTGGTGCTGCGCGGCCGGTGCGTGCGGCGCCGCGGGTGAGCACGAGGTGTCACAGTCCGCCCCCGGGATTCGTCACCGGGGTGACGAACGCGGACCGAGGGGGATCATGACCGGCACGATCACGGCCGAGCGGCGGCAGCTGACCGGCCTCGCCTACCGGCTCCTGGGCTCGATGAGCGACGCCGAAGACGTCGTCCAGGAGGCGTACGGCCGGTGGTACGCCCTGTCCGGGCCGCAACGGGACGCGATCGAGTCGCCGGGGGCGTGGCTGACGACGGTCGCCGGCCGCATCTGCCTCGACCTGCTCGGCTCGGCCCGCGTGCGGCGGGAAAGCTACGTCGGCGAGTGGCTCCCGGAGCCACTGCCCGGGGCGGCGGGTGCGCTCGCCGACCCGGCCGACCGCGTCACGCGGGACGAGTCGATCACGATGGCGTTCCTCGTCGTGCTGGAGTCCATGACGCCGGCCGAGCGCGTGGCCTTCGTCCTGCACGACGTCTTCGGCTACCCCTTCGCCGAGGTGGGGGCGGTCCTCGGCCGGACGTCCGCCGCGTGCCGCCAGCTGGCGTCCTCCGCCCGGCGCCGCGTCCGGGCCGCCCGCGCCCCGGCGCCGGCCCGGGTGAGTACCGAGGTGGTCCGCGCCTTCAAGCTGGCTTGGGAGGCGGGGGACATCGAGCGGCTGGTCGGCATCCTCGATCCGGAAGCGACGGTCGTCGCGGACGGCGGCGGGCTCGCCAGTGCGGTTCGCCGCCCGATCGAGGGAGGCGAGCGGGTAGCGCGCTACGCCGTGGACCTGACGGGCCGGATCCCGGCGCTGACGCTCGAGGAGACCACCGTCAACGGGCGGCCGGGGCTGCTCGCGCGGCGGGGCGGCGCGGTCGTGGCCGTCATCGCGTTCGAGGTGGCGGGCGACTCGGTCCGGCGGATCTGGGCGGTGCGGAACCCCGAGAAGCTCCACCGGTGGCAGGACGGGTGAGGGGTCGCTAACCGCCGGGGCCGGCGCGGTCGTCGTGCCGGCTGCGCGGGGCCGGCACGAGGAACGCGATCACCCCCGCCGCCAGCCCGGCGAGCACGGACAGGTGCACGGTGGCCGGCACGGCGCTGATCAGGAACAGCCGCAGCGACCCCGAGATCAGCAGGCGCCACATCCTCGGGCTCATGATCAACAAGTACCCGCGGCGGGCCGCCGCCAACCCGTGCCGGGCCACGGCCCGGGCACGTTCACCCGCGGGAGTGGTGCGCCGCCCGGGTGAACGTGCCGCGCCGGAAAGCGCGGTGCGGCGGCGAACCCGCGTTCGTCATTTCGACACGTTCGACAGGTTGCGTCGCGTGAGTTTCCGGCGCGAAATCGTTGCGGCGCAATGCGGTCGTTGTCAACACAACGCCAACAAGTATCGGCGATTACCCGAATGGCGGAAAAGGAAACCGCGGGATAACGATCCGTTTGCCGGAGCGTGATCGACTGGACATCGGCGGTGGCGCTGACGAACATTGACCCCCGTGCGTGGAAGGGGAGGGGATGGTGAGTCTCAGTGCGGCGGACGTGGTCGGCGAACTCAAGGCCCTGCGCAAAGGGAGGGCAATTTTCACGACACCGCTCGCGGACCGGATCGGCCCCGCATTGCGTTCCGCTTGCGGCATTGTCGAAGAAGACGGAACCGTGGAGATGCGGCGCAAGCTGTCCGATCGATTGCGCCCGCTGGTGGAGTCGTTGCCGGACGATCTGAAGATCGCCCTGCTCGCCGCATTCGCGCTCGACGAGCGCGCGCGGAAACCGTTCTACCAGGAGCGGGTGCACTGGGCGGCGATCACGCTCGACCGCGACGACCGGACGGTCCGGCGGCGGATCGACGAGGGGATCGAGCAGATCGCCGCGCTGGCCGTCGCGGCGGCCGTGCCGGCGCCCCGGCTGTATCCGGGGCGCGGCTGGCACACCGAAGAACTGCGCGTCACGCTGGCCCTCGACCAGCCGGTGCCGGAGGCGTTCGAATTCCGGCGAGTGGTCGCCGACGCCGACGAAATCGCCGTGCTCGACCTGGCGCTGACGTTGCCGGTCACCGGCGAATCGGGCGATTCGGCGCGCGAGCCGGATCTCGGCGTCGACGTGTTCCACGGCGGGGTGCTCGCCGGGCGGGTGCGGGAATCGAGTGACCGGATCGGGCTCGCGTTGCGGTTGCCGGAGCCGTTGCGCCGGGGCGCGCGGCACGAGGTCGGGCTGAGATTCCGGGCGAACCTGCGCGAACACCGTTACGTCTGCGTACCGCGGCACCCGTGCGATTTTTTCGATCTGCACGTCCGGTTCGGTGAACGGGTGCCGAATCGGATCGTGCGCCAGGAAAAGGTTTCCCCGGCCGGCGTGGAAGACCGGTCGCGAACCGGGACCGCACTGGTGGCCGACGACGCCGGCGAGGTGCACGTCCGGTTCCGGAACCTCGCTCCCGGCTTCGCGTACGGAATCCGCTGGACCTGATTTTCCCGGATCTGTCCACGATTTGTCCGGCCTTCCGCCGGTGCCCGGCGGCTGTTCCGGTCGGGTCGTGAACGGTTAACGGACAATAGCTGGACAACCCACACCATGCTGCAACGCTGCTGGTCAGCACCTCGATAACGCCTATGTCGAACCGGGAACGTCGAGGCACCACACTGTCCGTTGTGGACGGACGTCGGCCCCGGTGGCGGACACGAGGAGGGCCCGTGGAGACCATGATCGCGGAGGCGTCGGCGGCCGTCGACGGCTACACCGTGCCGGCGGATTCGCCGAGGCCGGAAGGCGGCCTGGCGAAGGAGCAGCTCGACCCGGTGGTGGCGGCGGCGCGCGACGGCGACCCCGACGCCGTCCAGGCGCTGCTGCGGCTCATCAAGCCGACGGTCGTGCGCTACTGCCGGGCGCGGATCGGCGGCCGGGACCTGTCGTACCTCTCGGCCGACGACGTCGCCCAGGAGGTGTGCCTGGCGGTGCTGAAGGTGCTGCCGAACTACCAGGACCGCGGGGGCTCGTTCCTGTACCTGGTGCGGGCGATCGCGGCGAACAAGGTCGCCGACGCGTTCCGCTCGGTGGCCAGGGACCGGTCGAAGCCGGTGCCGGAGCTGCCGGACCGGCCGCTGGGGGGCAACGAGCCGGAGAACCACGTCCTCGAACTCGACCTCGGCGCCCGCCTGGGCCGGTTGCTGGCGTCCCTGCCGCCGCTGCACCAGGAAATCCTGTCGCTGCGGATCGTCGCCGGCCTGTCGGCGAACGAGACGGCGGAGGCGCTGGGCATCTCCGCCGGCAACGTCCGCATCACGCAGTACCGCGCGCTGACGAAGCTGCGCGGCATGATCGGGGCCGGTGGTCTCTGAAGCGTCACTCCAGCCATTCGGTGATGAAGTGGTCGCTTTCGTGGATGTGCACGGCCTCGTAGACCCCGGGGCCGAGCACGGCGAACTTGTGCGGCGTGCCGGCCGGGACGACGAGCACGTCCCCGGCGCCGCCGTCGCGCTGTTCGTCGCCGACGGTGAACCGCGCCCGCCCGCGGATGATGACGAACGTCTCGGTGTACGGATGCCGGTGCAGCCGCGGCCCGGAGCCGACGACGTCCGTGCTTTCGCGGATGACCGAGACTCCGGACCCGACGTCGCGCCCTTCGAAATTCTCGCTGTCGCTCACCTGGCCAGGGTAGCCGTTACGCGCTGGTCACGACCTTGCGCAACTGGCCGAGCGCCCGGTGCTGGGCCACCCGCACCGCACCCGGCGTCGAGCCCACCGCGGCCGCCGTCTCCTCCGCCGACAGGCCGACGACCACCCGCAGCACCACGATTTCCCGCTGTTTGCGCGGCAGCACCCGCAGCAGCTCCGCCACCCGCTCGCGGAGTTCGCGCCGGAGCGCCTGGTGTTCCGGCCCCAGCGACGAGTCGGGCTCGTCGGGCAGTTCGGCGACCGGCTCGTCCTGCCGCGCGGCCGCCTTCCGCGCGGCGGCGACCTTGGTACGGGCGATGCCGCAGACGAAGTCCGGGAAGGGCCGTTCCGGTGGCCGCCGCGGCAGGGCCTTGAGCAGCGCCACGCAGACGTCCTGGGCGACATCGTCGGCCGAGTCCGGGTCCAGCCGGTCGCGGCAGTAGCGCTCCACGAGTGGCCGCGCCGCGGTGAGCAGGTGGTCCGGGGTGGTGCTGGTCGTCATGGCTTCCCTCCGGGCAGGGGACTACCCGCATTCCGCCCGGACCGACCTGCCCGCGGCGGATTCCCGGCTATTTCCGGGGAGGGCGTGCGGAGGGCGACGATCCGTTGATCGACGGGGCGGATGACCCAGGCCTGTGCGGCCGGCCCGCCGGGTCGTCGAAGACGGGTGGCCGGTGCGGCGGGCGGCGGCGGGTCCAGGTGCCCCGCCGGCCGCGGCCTGGCCCGGGACCGCCTGCCTGCTCGGCGCCGGTCGCGGTTCGGTCCGGGCCGGCCTTGCGCCGGGTCGCCATCAAACCGCTCGCAAACGGGCCGATCGCGACCGCTGCGAAGGCGCGGCCGGGACGGCTGATCGCAGCTGCCGTCCCCACTCCAGCCGCAGGTCCGGGCCCGCCTCCTGGCGCAGTCCTTCGGAGATCGTGCGGACCGCCGTCTTCGTGGTCGCGTACACCGCCATCGTCGGCGCGGTCCGGTACGCCGCGGTCGAGTCCGTCTGCACGAACTGGCCGGCGCCCTGCAGTCGATCGCGAAGGCGGCCGGGTTCGGCCAGGCACGCTCTACCGCCACGACCTCGACGAACTCGTCGACGCGGCACCGGTGCTGCTCGGTGAACACGCGCCCGAAGAGGCGCTCCGCCGGTGGTTCGAGCGCCTGGCGGCGTACGGCCGCATCAAGCACGGCGTGGCCCAGGCCGTCGAGGCGGCCACCCGCGCCGACCTGTCCGGTGAGTACTACGAGCCGGTGTGTGCGGCCATCACGCTGCTGCTGGACGCGGGGAAGGCGGCGGGCACGCTGCCTGAAGGCCTAAGGCTCCGGCGAGGACCGGAACGCGTCCAGCACGCGACGCTCCCTTTTGGTCGGCCGGCCCGCGCCGCGGTCACGGCGGGCGACCGGGATCGCCGCTTCGGGCGGCGGCTTCGGGGTGCGGTCCACGTAGCACGTCGCCGCGTCCGGGGCGCCCACGCGCTTCTGGATCACCCTGACCACGTCGAGGACCTTCGTCGTCCCGCCGACGCGGTAGCGCACTTCGTCGCCCGGGACGACCGTGGTCGCCGGCTTGGCCGGTTTGTCGTTGACGCGCACGTGGCCGCCGCGGCAGGCCGCCGCCGCGTCCGGGCGCGTCTTCGTCAGCCGGACCGCCCAGAGCCAGCGGTCCACTCGGGTGGACTCCACAGTCGTCCATCATGGCCCATTCAGCGGCACTGGCCCGCAACCCCGCCAGGTTACTCGTGAGTACTTGTCGACTTGTCTGCACCACGCAGCTATAACTTGTTCTAAATACCTCAACGGTGAGGAACACCAAATGAGTGACGAACCCGTGTGGAGAACAACTTCTGGCTCCGTATCCCGTCGTCTCTTCATTGCTGGAACTGGTTCTATATTGGCGAGTGCCGCGCTGGCCGGGCGGGCCACGGCCGCGTCGCCGCGGCAGGCCGCCGTCGCCGACGGCGCCCGCGTGCCCGCGCTGGTGATCGGCTCCGGTTACGGCGGCTCGGTCGCCGCGCTCCGGCTCGCCCAGGCCGGCGTCGACGTGCAGATGATCGAGATGGGCATGGCCTGGGACACCCCGGGCGCGGACGGCAAGATCTTCTGCACCACGCCCAACCCGGACCAGCGGTCGTTCTGGTTGCGCACCCGGACGAAACAGCCGTTGTCCAACTTCCTCGGGTTCCCGATCGACAAGGACATCCCGCGCTACACGGGCATCCTCGACGCCGAGGAGTTCAGCGGGATCACCGTGTACCAGGGCCGCGGCGTCGGCGGCGGCTCGCTCGTCAACGGCGGCATGGCCGTCACGCCGAAGCGGGAGAACTTCGGCGCGATCCTGCCGACGGTCGACGCGAACGAGATGTACGACGTCTACTACCCGCGCGCCAACGCCGGGCTCGGCGTCGCCGGCATCCGCCCGGCCTGGTTCGAGAGCACCGACTGGTACCAGTTCGCCCGCGTCGGCCGGAAACAGGCCCAGCGGTCCGGTTTCCCGTTCGTGTTCGTGCCGGACGTGTACGACTGGGACTACATGGAGCGGGAGGCGGCGGGCACCGCCACGAAGTCGGCGCTGGGCGGCGAAATCCTGTTCGGCAACAACTACGGCAAGAAGTCGCTGCAGAAGACCTACCTGCCGAAGATCGCCGCGACCGGCCGGGTCACGATCTCGCCGCTGCACCGCGTGACGCAGGTGGTGCCGGCGTCCGGCGGCGGCTACACCGTGACCATCGAGCAGCTCACCACCGACGGCGCGGTGTCCGCGATCAAGACCGTCACGGCGGACAAGGTGTTCTTCGCCGCGGGCAGCGTCGGCACGAGCAAGCTGCTGGTGAAGCTGAAGGCGACCGGCGCGCTGCCGAACCTCAACGGCGAAGTCGGAAAGGGCTGGGGCGACAACGGGAACGTGATGGTCGGGCGCGCCAACCAGATCTGGGACCCGACGGGAGCCTCCCAGTCGACCATCCCGTGCGGCGGCATCGACAACTGGGCCGCGGGCGGTGCCTTCGCGGAGGTCGCGCCGCTGCCGACCGGGATCGAGACGTGGGCGTCGTTCTACCTGTCGATCACGAAGAACCCGAACCGCGCGCAGTTCACCTGGAACCCGGCGTCGCGCGCGGTGGACCTGAACTGGCAGACGGCGTGGAAGCAGCCGGGGATCGACATGGCGAAGACCATCTTCGACAAGATCAACTCGACCGAGGGCACGATCTACCGGACCGACCTCTTCGGCACGTACAAGATCTGGGGCGACCATCTCACCTACCACCCGCTCGGCGGCGCGGTGCTCGGCAAGGCGACCGACAACTACGGCAGGCTGGCCGGTTACCAGGGCCTGTACGCGATCGACGGCTCGCTGATCCCGGGCAACACCAGCGTCAACCCGTTCGTCACCATCACCGCACTGGCGGAACGCAACATCGAGAAGATCATCGCGCAGGACTTCTGAGCCCGCGGGTGGTGAGGGGCGCGTCCGCCCCTCACTACCGGTGGGACGGCAGCACGCAGGCGGTGTCGAGGCCGAGGACGTGGTTGAGCCGTCCGAAGGCCAGCCAGGCGCCGAGGCTCATGCTGAGCTCGACGACTTCCTGCTGCGTGTAGTGCTCGGCCATCCGCTTCCAGAACTCGTCGTCGAGATTGTGGTGGTCGGTCGCGTACCGCTCGGCGTACTCCGCCGCCAGCCGCGTGCGGTCGTCGAAGCGGTCGGTCGTGCGCCAGTCGAGGACGGCGTCGGCGAACTCCGCCTCGACCTTCTGCCCGTCGCGTTCGGTGCGCCAGTCGAGGCAGAAGACGCAGCCGTTGAGCTGCGCGATCCGCAGCCGCGCGGCCTCGAACTCCCGCAGCCCCAGCGTCGTGTGCTCGTACACCGCCAGCGAGAACTTCGACGCGGCGATGCCGATGCCGGGCACCATCTCGCCCCAGACGTACCCGATCGGGTCTTTGCCCGCGGGGATGTCGATGTTCACGAACGGCTCCTTCCGAGCTTGCCGGCTGCCGGGCGCAGCGGGACGTCGAGTGCGTCGTAGAGGCCGGGTTCCGCCGCGGCCAGCCAGTCGATCGCGCCGACCAGGCGGCCGACGGCGGTGGCGTTGCCGCCCGCCGACCGGTTTTCGCCTTCGTCGGTCGCTTCGACGGTGACTTCGATGCGCGGCCGGCCTTCGATGATCACGCGGTGGGCGCCGTCACCGCTGGGCGGCGTGGGCCAGTCCGGCGCGCACGACGGGTGGATGCGGGTGACGTGTTCGATGACGATCCGCGGCTCTCCGTCGACGATGCCCTGCACCTCGAACCGCACGGCGCCCTGCGTGCCCTGTTCGAACTCGCCCATGGTCCGAGTGGTGACGGAGTGTTCCAAAGGACGGCGCTCCAGGGTCTCGCGCAGCTCGGTCACTTCGACGCCGAGGCCGCGCGCGATCAGCCGGGCCTGGCCGCCCCAGACCATCGACGGCACGCCGGTCATCAGCATCGGCGGGGCGTAGTCCATCGGCTGGCCCATACCGACCAGGTACCGGACGGCGTCGGGCTGCTCGTACGTCGAGTAGTCGAAGATCTCCTGGCAGCGGACCACGTCGACGTCCGTGCCGAGCCCGCTGATCAGCAGCGGCAGCACGTCGTTGCCCCAGCCGGGGTCGACGCCGGAGACGAACAGCGAGCCGCCGCCCTCCTTGATCGCGGCGAGCACCGGGTCGCGCAGCTCCGGGGGCGCGTTCCGCTGGTCGTAGAGGGGGTACAGGGCGGGCGTCACGACGACCGCGCCCGCCTGGACCGCCCGCACGATGTCGGCGAGCGCGTCGTCGAACCGGACGTCCCCTGATGCGGCGTACACGATCGCGCGCGGGCTCGCGGCCAGGACGGCGTCGATGTCGTCCGTCGCGGCGACACCCAGCACACCGGCTCCGGCCAGCTCCCCGGCGTCCTTGCCGACCTTCGCTCTGTCGTGGACGAGCACCGCGGTGAGCTTCAGCGCCGGGTGGGCGTCGACGGCCCGGATTGCCGCACGGCCGACGTTGCCCGTGCCCCACACCACTGTGGCGATCATGCGGCCGAGTTTTCGCCGGTCGCCCGGGGCGCGGACAGGAAACCGTTCCGGCCAGCGGACCGCGCGCCCGTTGGTAACATGACCAGCGCCCGAACGTCGTAATCCGGAGGCCCGCGATGACGATCGACCCGAAGCCCCGCAGCCGCACGGTGACCGACGGGATCGAGGCCGCGCCCGCGCGCGGCATGCTCCGCGCCGTCGGGATGGGCGACGGCGACTGGAAGAAACCGATCATCGGCGTCGCCAGTTCGTGGAACGAGATCACGCCGTGCAACCTGTCCCTGGACCGGCTGGCCCAGGCGGCCAAGGAGGGCGTGCACGCCGGCGGCGGCTACCCGCTGCAGTTCGGCACCATCTCGGTGTCCGACGGCATCTCCATGGGCCACGACGGCATGCACTTCTCGCTGGTCTCCCGCGAGGTCATCGCCGACTCGGTCGAGACGGTGATGCAGGCCGAGCGGCTCGACGGCTCGATCCTGCTGGCCGGCTGCGACAAGTCGCTGCCGGGCATGCTGATGGCCGCCGCGCGCCTCGACCTGGCGTCGGTGTTCCTCTACGCGGGCACGATCGCCCCCGGCTGGGTGAAGCTCACCGACGGCACCGAGAAGGACGTCACGCTCATCGACGCCTTCGAGGCGGTCGGCGCGTGCCGGGCGGGCAAGCTCGGGACCGACGACCTGGACCGGATCGAACGTGCGATCTGCCCCGGCGAAGGTGCCTGCGGCGGGATGTACACCGCGAACACGATGGCGTCGGCGGCCGAAGCGATGGGGATGAGCATGCCGGGGTCGGCCGCGCCGCCGTCCGCGGACCGCCGTCGCGACCACTACGCCCACCTGTCCGGGGAAGCCGTCGTCGGCCTGCTGGAAAAGGGCATCACCGCGCGGGACATCCTCACGCGGGAGGCGTTCGAGAACGCCATCACTGTGGTCATGGCCCTGGGTGGTTCGACCAACGCCGTGCTGCACCTGCTGGCCATCGCGCACGAGGCCAAGGTCGAGCTGACCCTCGACGACTTCAACACCGTCGGCGACCGCGTCCCGCACCTGGGCGACCTGAAGCCGTTCGGCAAGTACGTCATGAACGACATCGACCGCCACGGCGGCATCCCGGTGCTGATGAAGGCCCTGCTGGACGAGGGGCTGATCCACGGCGACGCGCTCACGGTGACCGGGCGGACGGTGGCCGAGAACCTCGCCGCGCTCGACCCGGACCCGATCGACGGCGAAGTGCTGCGCACCCTGGACAACCCGCTGCACCCGACCGGCGGCATCACCATCCTGCGCGGCTCGCTCGCGCCCGAGGGCGCGGTCGTGAAGTCCGCGGGCTTCGACACGGCGAACTTCGAAGGCCCGGCGCGCGTGTTCGAGCGCGAGCAGGAGGCGATGGCCGCGCTGAACGAAGGCTGGATTTCGGCCGGCGACGTCGTCGTCATCCGCTACGAAGGGCCCAAGGGCGGCCCGGGGATGCGCGAGATGCTCGCGATCACCGCGGCGATCAAGGGCGCCGGGCTCGGCAAGGACGTCCTGCTGCTGACCGACGGGCGGTTCTCCGGCGGCACCACCGGGCTGTGCATCGGCCACGTCGCGCCCGAGGCGGTCGACGGCGGGCCGATCGCGTTCGTCCGCACCGGCGACCGGATCGCCGTCGACATCAAGGCGCGCAGCATCGACCTGCTGGTCGACGCGGCCGAGCTGGCTTCCCGCCGGGCGGGCTGGGAGCCGCTGCCGACCAAGTTCCCGGAGGGCGTGCTCGGCAAGTACGTGAAGCTCGTGAAGTCGTCTTCGGACGGCGCTGTCACGAGCTGAACGCGGCTCGCAGCGCGCGTTTGTCGATCTTCCCGACACTCGTGAGCGGCAACGCCTCCACGAAGTCCACACCGGCCGGGACGTAGTGCTCCTGGCCGAAGGCGTTTCGCGCGTGCTCGCGGACTTCTTCGGGAGTCAGTGGCGCACGGGTGACGACCACGGCGTGCAGCAGCCGGCCGTCCTCGCTCGGGACGCCGAAGACGGCCGCGCTCCGCACCGCGGGGTGCGTGGCGAGGGCGTGTTCGACGGCGGTGGTGGCGACCTTCGTGCCGTGCTCGCCGACCACGACGACGTCGTCCGCGCGGTCGAGCAGGTAGAGGTAGCCCTCGTCGTCGAAGCGGCCGAGATCGCCGGTGCGCAGCCAGCCCGCGCCGACCTCCGGGCCACCGAGATAGCCGTCCATCATGGACAGTCCGCGCACCTCGACCTCGCCGTCGGTGATGCGCGCCTCCATGCCCGGCACGATCCGGCCGACCGAACCCAGCCGCTCCGGCCGGTCGAGCAGCTCGGCGGCGGAGATGCTCGCGATCATCGGCGCCTCGGTGAGGCCGTAACCCTGGCCGACGACCGGGCCGAAGACGTCGAGGGCCTGCGCGAGCCGGTGCGGCGGCAGCGGCGCGGCGCCGAGGGAGAGCGAACGGACGCTGCCGAGGTCGGTTTCCGGGCGCTTCGGGTGGTCGAGGAGCGCGGCCAGCCGCGGCGGAGTCAGCGAGAGCGTGTCGATCCGGTGCGCCTGGATCGCGTCAAGGACGGCTCCTGCGTCGAAGCCGTCGTGGACCACCACGGTGTCCAGCCGCAGCAGCGCGCCGAGCACGGTGGCGTTGCCGGTCATGTGCGTCATCGGGGCGACCAGCAGCGTGCGGCCCGGGCCGTCCGGTGACGGCGTGAAGATGTACGCCATGCCGTCGTAGATGCCGCTGTGGCGGATCAGCTTCGGGGTGCCGGTGGTGCCGCCGGTGGGGAAGAGCAGGCGGACGGTCTCCGGCGGGTTCAGCGGCTCGGGGACACCGTCCAGGTCCTCGAGGGTGCGGACGTCACCCGCGGGCCAATCGTGCGGGCGGTCGGTGACGACGGTGGCGCCGCTCGCCGCGGCGAGCCGGTCGCGGGCCGGCGCCGAGGCCGGGACCATGAGCACGGTCGCGCCGCGCAGGAGGGCCGCCAGCTGGACGAGGACCGTCTCGGGCCGGTTGCGCAGGTCGACGGCGAGCGTTTCGACGTCGCCCAGCCCGCCGTGCAGGCGACGCAGCTGGTCGCGGGCCTGGTGGTAGCTGGTGGTGACGCCGTCGCCGGAGTGGAACAGGACGCGGTCACCGCCGTCGTCGAGCGCGGCGAGGACCTTCGTCAGGAAGAAGCTCACGCTCCGGGACGGTACTCAGTCCTGGTAGGAAAGCTTCGCCAATTCCTCGTCGAAGTCGAACCAGTCGCTCTCGCTCCCGGCCGGGATGACGTCGTACGTGCGGTCGAGGAAGGCCGCGATCTCCTTGGCGGGCGCTTCGAGCACCGCCGCGCCGTCGGGGGAGCTCAGCTCCACGACGACCAGCGCGGGGTCGCCGGCGGGCCCGATCCGCACGTCGCCGTCGCCGCAGCGGGCGAGCAGGCCGTCGGCGAGCAGGTCGCGGCCGAAGAGCCACCGCACCGCGCTCGGGCCGGCGTGCAGCACCACGGCGACCGCGTACGGGTCGAGGGTGTCGTACTCCAGCTCGGCCGGCACCGGCCGCGGTCCGGCCCCGAAGGTGCGGAGGGCGAAGTCGATGCGGGCGGTGGTCACGGTGTTCGGGTCGGCCATGGTGGCCCCTTTGCTACTCGTCGGTCGGGTTCGCTCTCGTTCCAGGGATAACCCATGGTGAGTTCAACGCCCAGCGATCCGAAAAACTTTCACACGCCAGGGTGATCAAGAAGTGTCCGAGGTCACCTTCCGCGTGGCCGAAAGGGCAGTCTCCTCACGCATGGTGAGCGTTCGTCACTGAGCACCGCGGCCGCGGCTGCCGCGAATGACTCATTCGGGACCTCCGAGGTCCCGAATGAGTCATTCGCGACCTTCGGGCGGGGATTTCGGAGCCGCGGCGCCGCCGGATGGGTCCCGGCCCCGGAGTTGCGCCGTCCGGGTGGGACGGGGCACCGCACACCAGTCCGGTGCCCCGTCCGGCCTCGAACCCCGGATGGGAAACGGGATGAGGTGGAGGGTTGCCGGGCATGGGTGAGCGTGGGCGGTTGCGGCTGCAACCGGACGAGGCGCCGGCGCTCGCGCCGAGCGCCGAAGAACTGCTCCGGCGGGTGGCTGCGGGCGACGAGACGGCGTTCGCGTCGCTCTACGACCTCGTCGCCGGTCCGGTGCTCGGCCTCGCGACGCGCGTGCTGCGCAGTCACGCGCAGGCCGAGGAAGTGGCGCAGGAGGTGCTGGTGGAGGTGTGGCGCAAGGCCACGAGGTACGAGCCGGACCGCGGCAGCGCCCTGTCGTGGGTGCTGACCATCGCCCACCGCCGGGCCGTGGACCGCGTGCG
Organism: Amycolatopsis sp. NPDC024027; assembly: GCF_040638975.1. Taxonomy (NCBI): domain Bacteria; kingdom Bacillati; phylum Actinomycetota; class Actinomycetes; order Pseudonocardiales; family Pseudonocardiaceae; genus Amycolatopsis; species Amycolatopsis sp. NPDC024027. The sequence goes on along the minus strand of NZ_JBEZYY010000015.1, from coordinate 1,515 downwards.
CTCGCACCAGGCCGGGGTCGACCGGGAAGAGCGGGCCGGCCTGATGGACGTGCGGCGGCCGTTCGACGAGGTGACCGAGTCCACTTTGGCCGGCCTGGAGCAGCAGCGGGTGCGGCAGTGCCTGGCCGCGCTGACCGACCTGCAGCGCGAGTCGATCGTGCTGGCCTACTACAACGGCTACACCTACCCCGAGGTCGCCGAGGTGCTGAAGGTCGCGCCCGGCACCGTCAAGACCCGCATCCGCGACGGCCTGATCCGCCTGCGCGACTGCTTGGGGGTGGACCGATGACCGCCGAGCTGCACATGCTGACCGGGGCATACGCCCTGGACGCGGTGTCCGATGTGGACCGCGCCGAATTCGAACGCCACCTCGGCGAATGCGCCGCCTGCCAGGAAGAAGTGGCGGAGCTGCGGGCGACCGGCGCACGGCTGGCCGTGGCCGCCGCGGTGGAGCCGCCGCCGCAGCTGAAGCTGGTGGTGCTCGCCGACGTGGCCCGCACCCGCCAGCTGCCGCCGAAGCTGCCGGTCGTCCGCCGGCTGAGCCGGGCCAAGACCTGGCAGCTGCGCATCTCGCTGGCCGGTGCGGCCGCCGCGGCCGTGGCGGCGGTCGTGCTCGGCGTCGCGAGGACGCCCGCGCCCGTCGACTCGGTGCTGAGCGCGCCGGACGCGTCCGCGATCCAGGGGGCCGGCGAGGGGCACGCCACGCTCGTCGTCTCGCGCAGCCGGAACCAGGCCGTGCTGCTCGCGTCGGACCTGCCCGCCCTCGACGCCGGCCACGTCTACCAGGTGTGGCTGATCGGCCGCGGCGGCGCGCGGTCGGCCGGGCTGATGACGTCCGAGGCGTCGCAGCGGATGCTCGTGGCCGAGCTCCCGTCCGACGTCGACCGGATCGGGATCACCGTCGAGCCCGCCGGCGGTTCGGCCGGCCCGACGACCCCCGCCATCACCAGGATTTCCCTTGCCTAGCAGGCGCTTGCCGGGGTCGCTGGCAGGCCCGATCTCGGTGCGTTCGCGAGCCACCTCGAAGTCGCCCCTGGGGGCGCGGCAGGCGTATTGGCTGAAAGGCGGCTGGAAAGCGTTTACACGCAGGTCGAAATGCGGGTCGGAACCGTCCCCGACGGCGCCATCGGCTGGGCACAAGATCGCTTTCACAGCCCGGTGACCCGGATCACCCGAATGGGGGCAATCCGGTTTCTCCGTAGTTCCGAATCCAAAGTAAGAAGCAGTTCTCAGCCGCTTTATGGGAGTGATTTTTGTGACCAAGCTCCGTGTCGCCGGTATCGGCGTTGCCGCCGTCGCCGCCCTTTCGCTGACCGCGTGCAGCGGTAGCGACACCGCTTCGTCGGGCAGTTCCAGCAGCTCGATGCCGTCGTCCTCGGTGCCGGCGCCGTCGTCCAGCATGGCTTCCGGTGCCGCCAACGGCGTGACCACCAACGCCGACGTGTTCGGCCCGGCGTGTTCGCAGCTGCCGCAGGGGTCCGCGCCCGGTTCGCTGGACTCGATGGGCCCGCAGCC